>CAZKNF010000006.1:7772-84681 GCA_964554105.1 uncultured Rhodothermales bacterium
TTTGAGATCGGCAGACCACTGAATTCATGCGAGTAGGACCCGACGATTTCATTCATCTCACCTATTGCACGAACATTCATCCGGGCGAGAGTTTGCCCGAGGTAGAGGCCAATCTTCGACAATACACACTCAGGCTGAAGCAGCGCCTGTCGCCGGATGCGCCTTTCGGCGTTGGTCTCCGCCTCTCAAACGAGGCCGCCCGTGAACTGCTCGTCGGAGATCGGCTCGCCAGCCTGAAGACCTGGCTGGACGAGAACGGTCTGTATGTGTATACGCTGAACGGCTTTCCCTACGGCGGCTTTCATCGGCAGATTGTGAAGCAGCACGTCTACGAGCCGGACTGGCGCACACAGGAGCGTGTCGATTACACGCTATGTCTTGTCGAAATTCTTGCCGCACTCCTGCCACCGGACATCGAAGGCAGCATTTCGACGTCTCCGATCTCATACAAGCCGTGGCTCACCGGAGATGAGACCAAGGAGGCCCTGCGGACCGGCGCGAAGAATCTGTCGTCCGTTGCATCCGAGCTCCACGATCTGCATGAGCGGACGAATAAGCTCATCCATATCGGTATCGAACCTGAACCAGACTGCCTGATCGAGAACACAGACGAGACGGTGGATTTTTTTGAGACGTATCTTCTGGCGAAGTCAACGCCCCTACCTTCGGACCTCGTCCGGCAACATATCCGCGTCTGTTACGATACCTGCCACTTCGCCGTCGAATTCGAGAATCCTGCAGACGCTCTCGCCCGGTTTGATTCAGCAGGCATCCTCCTGAGCAAGGTGCAGATCAGCTCAGCACTTAGAATTCTCCTCAATCACGATCACCAGGCGGTTGCGGCCGCCCTGCAGCCGTTCTCCGAATCGACGTACCTTCATCAGGTCATCGGCCGTGATGCAGAGGGCAGGAGTCATCATTACTCGGATTTGCCGATGGCGCTCCCCCATCTTAAAGCTCACGCGTCCTCAGAGTGGAGGATACATTATCACGTACCGATCTTTGTGGATGCGTATAGCCGACTGACGTCGACGCAAGCCGATATCATCGACACACTCGAGGTGATCCTTCGCGACCGCAGCTGCGCTCATCTAGAGATCGAAACGTACACCTGGGATGTACTTCCTGCCGAGTTAAAGAGCGATGTCGTTACGTCGATCGAGCGAGAGTACGACTGGTTGCTGGGCGAGATCAGAGATCACTGATTAGGCTAACTCATGCAAAATACGGTTGTAATCAACGTCGTCGGCTTGACGCCGGGACTGCTTCAGCACGCCGAATTCCTATCGGGTTGGGCGGAAGACGGGCGTACGACAGCCGTCACGCCGACGCTTCCCGCTGTCACGTGCTCGGTGCAGTCTACCTATCTCACTGGCGTGACGCCGTCTGTACATGGCATCGTCGGGAATGGATGGTACTTCCAGGAAGAGTGTGAGATCAAGTTCTGGCGTCAATCAAACCGGCTCGTGCAGGCACCAAAAATCTGGGAGACTGCGCGCGAAGAAGATCCAGAGTTCACGTGTGCCAACATGTTCTGGTGGTACAACATGTACTCGTCGGCCGATATTGCGGTGACTCCGCGGCCCATGTATCCGGCCGACGGTCGCAAACTTCCGGACGTTTGGACGAATCCCACCGATCTCCGGCGTACGCTGCAGGATGAGCTCGGCCAGTTTCCGCTATTCAGTTTCTGGGGACCGAATGCCGCGCTGGTCGCGAGCGAATGGATCGCCCGCGCATCGATGCGGGTCGTCGATCGATTTGATCCGACCCTCACGCTGATCTACCTGCCACACCTCGACTATGAGCTTCAGCGAGTCGGTCCTGAAGGTTCCTCCGTTCCGCAGCACGTGCGCGAGATCGACGGCGTCTGCGAGGAGCTCATCACGTTTTTCGAGCGGCGCGGAACGCAGGTCGTCGTCCTCTCGGAATACGGGATAACACCCGTATCACATGGCATTTCGCTGAATCGCACGCTTCGCAAAAACGGCTTCATCTCCGTACGGGAAGAGGTCGGTCATGAACTTCTTGACCCGGGTCTCAGCCGCGCCTTCGCCGTCGCCGACCATCAGATCGCCCACGTTTATGTAAAGGATAAGGCCGACATTCCCGCCGTTCGCGATTTGCTTGAAGACCACACCGGCGTCGATCTCGTTCTGGATGGACGTGGACGGTCAGCGGCGGGACTGGACCACGAGCGCGCCGGCGATCTCGTCGCCGTGGCGGACGCGGATTCGTGGTTCACGTATTACTACTGGATGGAGGACGATCGCGCTCCTGACTTCGCGCGGACCGTAGACATCCATCGAAAACCTGGGTATGATCCCGTCGAGCTGTTTGTGGATCCCTCCATTAAAGCACCGATGGCAAAGATTGGCTTGCGCCTATTGCAGAAGAAGCTCGGCTTTCGATATCTCATGGATCTGATTCCTCTCGATCCGTCGCTGGTCGGCGGCTCGCATGGCAGGCTGCCCGGCTTATCCGAGGAGGGTCCACTGCTCATCTCAAAACAGACCGATCTCGTGCGCAGCGAGGAGCTCCACGCATGCGCCGTCCACGACGTCATCTTATGTCATCTTCGTGCGCGCCGGTAGCGACGAGGCGTGTCTCAGCGCCTTCGGATACCCATACGTCTTTCAGTACATACCGGGGCCGCTGCTTTACCTCTTCATATACGCGGGCCAGATAGGCACCGACGATGCCCAGGAAGAACAGCTGGACGCCGCCGAAGAAGAAGGCGGCGAAGATCAGTGAAGCCCAGCCCACCGGTACACCGAACACGAACTTATCGATTAGCACCCACACGAGCCCGACGCCGGAGAGAAGCGCGATCATCATTCCGATTGCAACCGCATATCTGAGGGGCTTGTCCGAAAACGAGGTAATACCGTCTGTGGCGAGCCGCCACAATTTCCTGAAGGGATATTTCGTTCTTCCGGCAGCGCGGGCAGGTCTCGAGTAGCGGATTCCGATTTGATTGTAGCCGAGCCACGCGATTAGACCTCGGACAAACGGCTGTCGTTCAGGAAGCGCGTTGAACGCGTCGAGCACTTCGCGGCTGATGAGTCGGAAATCGCCCGTATCGAGCGGCGCCTCAACTTCGCTCATCTGCTTGAAGAATCGGTAGAACAGATAGGTCGCGGCCCGCTTGAAGAGCGTCTCCCCTTCCCGCTCCTCACGTATGCCGTACACGACGTCGTACCCACTGCGCCACCTCTCGATCATCTGCGAAATGACGGAGAATGGATCTTGCAGATCGGCATCCATGATGACAGCGGCGTCAGCCTCGACGAACTCAAGACCGGCCGTGATGGCGATCTGATGTCCGAAGTTTCTCGAAAAGCGAAGGAGTTTGTACCCGGTCGCATCTTCCGTAAGATCGCGGATGCGCGCGGCGGTGGCATCACGACTTCCGTCATCCACCAACACGACCTCAACGACCTCAGGATGTGTTCGCCGATATAATTCGATCTCCTCAACGAGTAGCGGGACTACCGCCTCCTCATTATAGAGGGGTACGACGATCGCTACGGTTTTGCGAGATCGCTCGGTCATTTCCTGGCGCCTGTCCAGCGAAGAGGGATGTCGTTTTCGGTTCTTCGAAACTCCTGATCCCCCAGTTCCAGTTCCGCCATGATATAAATGCGAGCACTGCAACGCAGCTCGCCCCTATTTCTCAGTCCGGCTCCATCCATCACGGGCGAACGTAAGACGGGCGGATATCCGATGCGAATAGCCCAGGTCCGAGGCCAATCCTGCAAAATCGCCGAAGCCGTAATCGACCGAGAGTTGCTTTAGATGCAGCCCGGCGCCCACCGTCGGCGTCGCGTCCCATCCGTATCTATCCGAGACAATGACGTCGGAGAGACCTGCACGAAGCGCAATCACGCCCTTGTAGCTGTATTCGGTTCCCAGACGAGGATGAAATGCGATATCCCCGGCATTCAGCGAATATGCTCGCTGCCCATCGAAGGCCAGATCGACATCCGCGCCGATTACGAGGGCATGATCTCCCGCTCCCAGAATAAGGCCCGATCCAAGTCGAGCCACGGGAAGGACAACCTCCACGCCGCCCTGCGGCAGCTCCTCGCCGAACACATCCTGAATATTCTGGAGCTCACCTTGATTTACACTCCACGACTGGCGCATCCCGGCCGCATCCTGAATATTCGCACCCAGCAAAAAGCGGCCGATACGATACTGCATGCCCACATCAAAGCTATATCCCCACGCGTCCGCGAAGTCACCGATATTACGTCGAATTATTTTCCCAGATACGCCCACCGCAAGGTTCTCACGCAGCGCCCGCGCGTAACTCAAGAAAAACGCCAGATCTGCAGCGGAGAAGCTCGTGATATGATCTTCCGGATTCGGCTGCGGCTGGTCACGCTCAGGATCCCAGGCATCGAGCGTGTTCTTAATGTCGTTTACACCGCTGCGGAAGAAGGACAATCCAAACGTCGACCGAGCGTTGATCGGCATCGCAATACTGCCGTAGTCGAACGATACGACGCCCGCAAATCGCTCAGCATGCATGTAGGAGGCCTCAGGATAATAGAGCCGGCTCAATCCCGCTGCATTCCAGTAGCCCGCGCTGACGTCCTGTGCAAGGGCGACATGCGTTCCTCCCATTCCGAGCGCTCGTCCCCCAACGCCGCCCGATAGAAAATCCGCGCCGTAGCTGACCACCTTCTGAGCAGACGCGGAAGGGACGATAAATAGGGACGCCACAAGACAGAGGACGATCCGAGCCTCGAATGGAAACGAGCGAAGCGACATGTTCTACGCCGGCCTATTTGATGTCGATACGATAACGATGTGGGCGAATATCTAGCGGAGTCCTCGCGAAATCCGGATAATTCGTTGTACCGACCGTTCGATAGGCTCAGGATGTGATGATTCGGCACTGCGGAAAAGCATGTCTCAGATGACCGTACTCAATACCCCGCTGCGCGTTCCGACACCTAAGCGATCGGGCCGACTTCCCCCTCATCCACATCCTTCCCAGCCATTGCCTCCTGGAGGTCTCGGTGCCGGATATCAATTCCTTCGACGAGAAAGACGACGATTTCCGCGATGTTCTTTGCGTGGTCGGCGATTCGCTCGACGGATTTACTCATGTTGACGAGGTGAACGATCTCCGTGGCGCTCTCCGGCTGCTCGGTGATCAGGCGGGCCAGAATTTCAGAGGTCTCATTGTGCATCCGATCGATCCGCCGATCGTGAGCGAGTACTTGGCGAGCCAAAACGCGGTCTCGCTTGATAAAAGAATCCTGCGCCTCGTGCAGAACCTTTCGCGCCTCATCGGCCATCTCTCGGATCTGCGTCCTTTCGATGAGATGCGATGCGCCCCTGAGATGCTGCGTGTTCTTCGCCAGATTCTTGGCGTGATCTCCAATACGTTCAAGGTCCGTGTTGACCTTTACGGCCGAGATGATGAGGCGGAGGTCGACGGCAACCGGTGTGTGGAGGGCTAGAATGCGCTCGCACTGACGGTCGACCTCCAGTTCGAAGGCATCCACCTCGTCATCGCGCATCCTTACCTTCAGCGCGAGATCGACGTCGCATCTCGCAACGGCGTCGATCGCGCCTGCGACCTGCTCGTCGACCACTTCCGACATTTCGATCAGCAGGGATCGGAGGCGCGCCAGCTCATCGTCGAGATATCTATGCGTCTTCGTATCTGTCATGACTAAATGACCATCGGTTCGTTCCTGCCGGGAACCCACAGACTGGGGGAACGGATCGCGGGGCGGACTACCCGACTCTTCGCCGAAACCCCTCACCCGAATCTGCCCGTAATATAGTCCTCCGTCCGTGATTCCTTCGGACGCGTGAAAAGTTGATCCGTCTCGTCGATCTCAACAAGCTCGCCGACGTAAAAGAACGCAGTGCGATCGCTGATTCGTCCTGCCTGTTGCATGTTGTGTGTGACGACCACGATCGTGTAGCGATCCTTAAGTTTTAGAATCGTTTCCTCAAGCCGAGCCGTCGCGATCGGATCAAGCGCACTCGCCGGCTCGTCCATCAACACGACGTCCGGCTCCACTGCCAGCGTACGCGCGATGCAGAGGCGCTGCTGCTGTCCTCCGCTGAGCGAATACGCCTGCGAATCGAGCCGGTCCTTCACTTCATCCCAAAGTGCCGCCTGACGCAGGCAGCGTTCCACCAGCTCGTCCCTGTCGCCTTTGAAGCCGTTCACGACCGCGCCCCAGATTACATTCTGGTAGATGGTCTTAGGAAAAGGATTGGGCTTCTGAAAGACCATCCCGATGCGGCGGCGCACCATCACAGGGTCTGCATTCGTATAGATGTCGCGACCGTCGATCTTTACTTGCCCTTCGAGACGCGTCCCCGGGATGAGTTCATTCATTCGATTCAAGCAGCGGATGAGCGTGCTTTTTCCGCAGCCCGACGGCCCAATAAACGCGGTGACCTCACGTGCGCGGATATCCAGGGATATATCCTTGAGAACGTGGTTCAATCCATACCAGAAGTCAAGATTCCGGATCTCGATCTTGTTCTCGCGCTTGCGTCTCGGCTGAGGCGAAGGCTCCGAAACGGCGGAATCCCTGTCCGTACGGCCATCCATGTCGGCATCTTCTTCTATGATTTCAGAACTCGACGTTCGGTCCTTCGGCGCTATCTCATCCATAGTCATTTTACCGTGTAATCTGCGCCTGACTGCGTCACGCACGCCCGTACCTGAGTGTGTCGCTCACACGTACCGCGCTTCCATCTCACTGCGCACGGTACCTCTCGAAGTAGTTACGAAGGAGTATTGCACTCAGATTCATGGCAAAGAGGACGACCAGCAGCACGATGATCCCAGCCGCTGCCAATCCCTGAAATTCGACTTGCGGGCGGGATGTCCAGTTGAAGATCTGAATCGGCAGGACGGTGAACGGATCCATTACTCCGCTCGGTAGAAATGCGATGAATGTGAGCGCACCGATCATAATCAAAGGAGCGGTCTCACCAATCGCACGGCTCAGCGCGAGAATGACGCCCGTCATGATTCCCGGCGCGGCAATCGGCAGCAGATGGCTCCAGATGACCTGCCAACGCGTGGCACCGAGCGCGTAGGCGCTCTCCCGGATCCCCTGCGGCACGGCGCGGAGTGCCTCCTGCGCGGCGATGATGATGATCGGCAGTATCAGCAGGGCCATCGTCAGCGCTCCCGCCATCAGGCTCCGATCCAGCGCAAATAAACGTACGAATAAAGCCAATCCGAGAATACCGTAGAGGACCGACGGGACGCCTGCCAGATTCGCGATATTGATCTGAATCAAGCGGAAAAACCACCCTTTCTTGGCGTACTCCTCGAGGTACACCGCAGAAGCAATCCCTACGGGGACTGAGATGACTGCCGTCAGGGCGATCATCCAGAGCGATCCGAAGATCGCCGATTTGATGCCGGCACGCGCAGGAAAACGCGACGGATAGTTCGTGAGGAAGTCTAGATCCAGCCAGGCGTGGCCCTTCACGATAACATCGACGAGCAGAGTCACCAGCACGACGAGTCCAAACATCGTCGCCACAAAGAAAACCGCCCCCAGAACCAGGCCTTTCCTGCGCCGGTGATCTACGCGTTCGTCGTACGTGCTCTGTGGTGCCATCGAAGGGCCTAGTATCGCTCGCGGAATCTCTGAATGACCATATTCGCGACGAAGTTCATCGCCAGGGTTATCAGGAATAGGACGAGCCCGACGGCAAAGATACTGTAGTAGACCAGCGTACCTTGCGGTGTATCACCGAGACTGACATTCACGATGTATGCAGTCATAGTCATGACCGATTCGGTGGGATTCGCCGTAAGCTTAGCCGTCGCGCCGGCCGCCAGGGTTACGATCATCGTCTCGCCAATGGCACGGCTGAGACCGAGGATAAAACTCGCGATGATGCCGCTGACGGCGCCAGGCACCATCACGCGCACGACGACCTCTATTTTCGTAGCACCCAGAGCATAGGCGCCCTCTGCAAGGGATCGCGGTACTGCGCGGATGGCGTCCTCGCTGAGCGAGGCGATCACCGGAATGATCATTATCCCTACTACGATTCCTGCGCTCAGCGCATTGTAGACGTTGAGTCCGGGTATGATTGGCTGCAACAGCGGTGTCACGAATGTAAGCGCAAAGTATCCGTAGACGACGGTCGGAATGCCGGCCAGCAGCTCGAGGCCGGGTTTCAGCACACGCCGCACGTCCACGGGAGCGTACTCTGCGATGAAAATCGCGCTGGCAAGACCAATCGGCAGCGCTACGAGTGCTGCAATGAACGTGACGAGCAGCGTTCCCGACAGGAGCGGCCAGATACCGAAATTTTTTACGCTGAATTGGGGCGTCCATTCAGTGTCGGTCAAAAAGTCGACGATCGAGACGGCCGCGAAAAAGTTCGCCGATTCAAAGATCAGCACCGCCGCAATACCGATGGTCGTCACGATGCTGATGATCGCGCAAAGAGCCAGCGCGTATTCGATGGCCCGCTCGCTCGGACTGCGGAAAACATTCTTCGACAGATCGGTCTCAGGGATCCTCCGTCCGGGCACCCCGGCCGCAGCACCGCCCTCCCCTTGTTGTCGTTCGACTTCGTCCATTATTCCGCCGAAATCCCGGACGTGTCATTTCCGGCGGCATCCGGTGCAGAAGGCAACCCGTTGGATTCTGTTGCGCCCGTCGCATTCGTATCCGGCAGAACCTGGCCGCCGGTGGTCGTGTCGGCTTCCGGTCCCATTTCACGCTGCAACAGTTCACTCATCGACATGCCTATCCGCGACTCATCGGTAAACATCGATCCGGTTAGGCCCCGATCGTAGCGCTCCATCGCCAGCTCATACGCCTCATCGGACAGGCGTACGTAGCCGACCTCAGGCGCGAGCAACGCCGCATTCTCGAGATAGAATTGAATGAACTCGTGAACGGCCGGATTGTCGGACATCGATTCCTTGGCGTAGATGAACAGCGGCCGTGAGAGCGGCGAATACGTCCCGTTTTCCACCGTTTCGGCGGTTGGTATGATGCAGCCGTCGCCGTTGGATGCATCCTCATCGTCGATCCCAATCAGCTTAAGCCGATCCGCGTTGTTTTCGTAATACGCCAGTCCGAAAAACCCAAGAGCATTAGGGTCACCGGCAATGCCCTGCACCAGCACGTTGTCGTCTTCGCTCGCCGTAAAATCGGATCGGCTCGCGCCCGATTCGCCGACGACCGCCTCGGTAAAGTAATCGTACGTGCCGCTGTCCGTACCTGGACCGTAGAGCACCAGCTCTTCATCGGGAAAGTCTGGCCGCACCTGGTTCCAGCGATCGATGGAGCTCCCCGGCTCCCAGATGCTTTCGAGCTCGCCCGCGGTCAGGCAATCGAGCCAGTCGTTGGATGGATGAACCATCACCGCGAGCCCGTCATACGCGATCGGCAGCTCGATGAAACCGACGCCATTCTGTTCGGCAAGCTCGATTTCGGTGCGGTCGATCGTCCGTGAGGCATTGTTGACGTCCGTTTCTCCACGGAGGAATTTCGAAAAGCCTCCACCGGTGCCGCTCACGCCAACCGTCACGCGTACTCCAGCATTTGAAATCATGAATTCTTCAGCTACCGCCTCAGTAATGGGGAATACAGTGCTCGATCCATCAACCTGAACGGTGCCGCTCAGACCTCCATCGGCAGAGTCGCCGCCACCACAAGCGGAGAAAACCGCCAGCGCTGTGATCGCACAAGAAACGGAGATACCTCTTCCGGTGAATTTCTGCTTCATGGGATTCGGTTTTCAGATGATTGTGACTATGCTGACAGTGAGACGGTGAATAGGGGAGTGCCGTAGCGACGGGCAGGCCTCCGGGCGTCTGAGCGTCCGGTACAGAATGATGTTGATCATTAAAAAGAAATCGAAACCGTAAAGCGTCCGAGCACTTCCGGTTCGTGCGCGTCGTCGGATGAAAGGACCCAGACGTTGGGTGTCAATTCGATAAACTCGTTTGGCTGAAACGACACGCCACCGATGACGAACGTCTCGAACATATCTGCTCCCGGCAGTCCCTGTTTTGCTCGATCGACTCTGCCCACGGCCTCAAACCGCGGTGATAATTGCACTGCTCCGAATAGACTTAATCCAGTGTGGTCGAAACGATCATCGCTGCGCATAGTGGTCGACGAATAAAAGATCTCCACGCCGAGGCGAAAAGCATCGCTCGAGTATCCTCCAAACCCTGACAAGCGGGTGCTGCTCTCTCTCGAGTCTCCATATCCCGCATGATCTGCGCCCACCGAGAACTGCATCGCCTCCGTGGCCTGCGCGTCGATCTGCACGTACGCACGTTTATACACGTCCGACTCCGGCCTCGCCCCGCTGTTGTTCGCATACATGGCCGCATAGTGGAACAGATCGCCGGATGCGATCGGCCCGTCAAGCCGGATGCCGAAATCCCTCGAGCTGACGATGCCCTGAAAATCGAGAATGGTTTTCTCCAGGCTTCGATATCCCCATACGCGCTCCGCGATCTGGAAAGCAGGAGGAGGTGCCACTCCGAGCGTCGCGCTATGATCACCCGAGTACGTCCAGGTCAGGTAGAGATCCTTGACGAACGGCGCGGGGCCCCGGGGCCCTGACGTTTCGTCGTTCGCCTCCAGCCGCGCACGGCCATTCCAGTCATCTGCAAGCTGGAAATCCGTCGTCAGATACAACCTCCTGTACGTGAAGCCATGAATCCCTTCTTCAGCATCGACCGGCGAAGAACCCACGTAGAAATAATCCACGAACGCTAGCCCGCCGACGTCGATCGACTGCCCGATCAACAACCCCGGCGTTGCAACACTCAGAAGCAGCCCTAGTACGATGCTCCGGCGCGTGCGAACAGGCGCATCGGTCATAAATCCGTTTCGTAGGTGGCTCTTGCAACGCGAGATACTCGGCCTGAGTCTACCCAACGGCAACGAGCAGTGTGTTATCGGGATGTTAATTTTACTCATTTGCAACATATCTAGCACTTTTCCTTGTGGTTCACATGCGCGTAACGCTTCGTCGAAATAAAGAAAAGGACCTTCGCCGCGGCTATCCCTGGATCTTCGCAAACCAGATCGAGGACGTATCCGGCGACGCGGGACCAGGTGATGTCGTCGAGATCGCCTCCTCGAATGGTACGCTTTACGGGCTCGGGCTCTATCATCCCGACTCGCTCATTGCCGTTCGCTTTCTGACATCCGACGCATCGCGCACAGTCGACGCTCCATTTTTCCGCCAACGTCTGGAGCGGGCGCTGTCAGTACGCGCGCAGGCATTCGCTGGAAGCACGCATTATCGTCTTGTTCACAGCGAAAGCGACGGTTTTCCCGGCACCGTTCTGGATCGGTACGGTGACGTGGTAACGTGGTCGACCCTCTCGTTCGGAATGGCCCAGAGGCGGGACATTATTCTGGATTCTGTTGACGAGCTAATGGCTCCTCGAGCGGTCGTCGAGCGGAACGATCTCCCCCTCCGAGAGAAGGACAACCTGGAGATTGGATCGGGCGTGATTCGAGGGACGTATGACAGCCCGATCAAAATACAAGAGGAGGATGTGACATTCCTCGTCGACGTTCTGCACGGTCCGAAGACCGGGTTCTTCATCGATCAAAGAATGAATCGCCAGTTTCTTCGCCGCTTTGCACGAGGGCGCCGGGTGCTCGACGTCTTTTGCGCAGACGGCGGGTTCGGGCTTCATGCTGCGGCAGCCGGAGCAGAATCGGTTCACATGCTCGATTCGTCATCGACGGCGCTCGATCGTGCGAGAAAAAACGCCGGCGAGAACGGCCTTCTAGAGAAATGCTCGTTTGAAGAGGCTGATGCACTAGACCGGCTGGGCGCGCTGGTGGATGAAGGTGCCGCGTACGACCTCATCATCCTCGATCCACCCGCCTTCGCCAAAAGTCGCCGCCAGGTAGACCAGGCCACGAAAGCGTATCAGCGCATCAATATCACGGCGCTTCAGCTTCTGCGTCCGGGAGGCATCCTCGCGACATCATCGTGCTCGCAGGCTGTATCGGAGGATGATTTCGTGAAGATCCTGGATTACAGTGTGCGCAGAAGTGGATCTGTCGTACGAACGCTGCATCGTGGATTCCAATCGCCCGACCATCCAGTCCTCCCATCAATGCCGGAAACGCACTATCTGAAATTTTTCGTTCTCGAGAAAATGGCAGACGAGATTCCGCACGAGGCATAGTCCGAACCTACGTCTTCCGCTGCATGCGGACCCCGAATGCTCCGTCGACGCCATCTCGGAACGGCAGCGATGCGTAAAATCCTTCTTCCGTGACGAGCTCTCTCGGGACATACCTGCCCGCGTCTTCTACGACGAAGTCATCATGACGCTCGAGGAATGCGCGGATGCGCTCCTCATTTTCCTCCGGCTCGATCGTACACGTTCCGTAGACGAGTATCCCTCCAGCCCGAACACATTGCGCGGACGCGTCCAGCAGGTCGTCCTGGAGCGCAACGAGCTCGACAAGGTCCTCGGGACGGCGATTCCATCGGAGGTCGGCTCGCTTACTCAACACACCGAATCCTGAACAGGGCGCGTCGAGAATCACTCGGTCGAACGGCTCGCGAGGCCGAAACGAGCGCATGTCGGCCGCGACGGTGGCGATACTCCGCGCGCCCAGCTTGCGCGCTCCGCGCTCGACCATCCGAAGTCGTCCCTCGTGTACGTCCACGGCTAAAATCTGGCCGCTGTCCTGCATGAGTTGTGAAGCGAGAAAGGCCTTTCCGCCGGGCGCCGCACAAACGTCCAGTACGCGTTCATGGGGTTGGGGATCGGCCAGCCGAACGATCATGGCCGCCGCCTCGTCCTGAACGAAGCAGAGTCCATCCTCCAGTAGATGGTTGCGAAGCAGGGGCTGTATTGTTCTGGTTCGAATTATATCGTGCAGAAAGACGCCCGGCTCCGACGGAATCGCAAGTGTTTCAAATCGCTCACGCAGCTCGTCCGGCGTAATCCGAAGCGTGTTGGCCCGCACGGCGTACACAGGCCGAACATTGTTCCATTCGAGCAGACGCTCGCATGCTTCAGAACCATACCTCTCGAGCCAACGCCTCACCATCCACGTCGGATGCGAGTGCCGGATACCGAGGTCGTCGGCCTGATCCCCAGTATCCGGCTCCGGCAGTGCGTCGCGGTGCCGCAGGACGCTGCGCAGAATACCGTTCACGAGACCCCCGGCGCCCCTGCGAACCTCCGCTTTTGCGAGATTTACTGCCTCACTGACTGCTGCATACGAGGGTGTCTCAAGGAAAATAATGTCATAGAGCCCGATCCTCAGAATTTGCCTGAGTGCAAATTCCATCTTTTCCAGGTCTCCGCGATAGAAATGGTCAAGGATAAAATCGAGGCGGCGACGCCATCGCGTGACTCCAGCGACGTACTCCATGGACTGTCGCTCGTCACGAGCGCCCCAGTCCTCTCCAGTTCCCGCGGCACCTATGCCGACGTACGCACCTTGCTCCTCGATGCGAAGAAGGCGTTGAAGAACCTCACGTCGCACCGCCGATGCCGAACTGGAGGTGTCCTCGTTATTCATTGAGTCGTGTCGTTGACCGCTGCCCACCACTCGTTAATTGTCCCGTACATTCATCGTCGTCCCGCAGCAGATGCCTTCTTCCATGCTTCATTCGCAGCCACAACAAGTGGATCGAGCGACGGAGCGAACGGCGGCGTGTAGATTACATCGAGATCGCGAATGGCCTTCACCGTCCATCCATCGCGAATTAGAGGCACGAGTACATTTAACCGTTGCGCTGCGCCCTCCTTTCCGATCACTTCTGCTCCCAACAGGCGACCGGACCCGCGCTCCACAACCGTCCGCACGTGAATCGGCTTGCTGCCGGGGTAGATTTTTACTCGTGACCAGTGCTTGACGGATGACGAGACCGCATCGAATCCGGCGGACTTCGCTTCCTCGAGACGCAGCCCTGCCGCAGCTACCTCCAGTTCGAACACCTTTACCGCCGATGCCGGGCTGACGCCCGGAAACGTTGCCTGCGTTCCGTCTCCGCGGCGAGCTGCGTTCTGCGCCGCTACTCGTGCGGTACGAAACGCGGCAGGCGAAAGCGGCACGTGGACGCGCGCGCCGTCCACAATCCGCCGCACCTCAGCCAGATCGCCGCATGCCCATACATTCTCTAAGTTTGTACGCATCTCATCGTTCGTGGCCAGCGCCCCCGTGCCGCCAACCTTCGCGCCCGCTTCTTCGGCGAGCTCGGTGTTTGGGGTGGTGCCAATGGCAACGACCACCAGCTGGCAGCCGATCCGCTCTCCGACATCCGTCACTACGGCATCTACCCTCCCGTCGCTGTCGCGTCCGAGCACCGCGCCTCGTTCCGGCCGAATGAGAACGCCATTGCTCTTCAATTCGTCGACGATCAACCCACTGAACTCGGCGTCGAGATACGCCGGCAGCGGCCGGCCGGCCGGCTCGAGAATCGATACCCGGATGTCGCGCGCGGCCAGCGCTTCGGCGACCTCGATGCCCACATACCCCGCACCGAGGACGACGGCGTGTGGCACTTCATGCGTATCCAGATAGCCACGCAGCTTTATCGCATCATCCAGCCGGCGCATTGGAAACACGTTCTCTGCGTCGAGCCCGTCGATTTCCGGCATCCGTGCACGAGCGCCCATCGCGAGAATGAAGGTGTCAAACTGCTCCTCTCGTTCCGTTCCGGCGGACAAATCGCGAACGCGAAGACGATTCTTTTCCGGTTCGATGGACGTAACCCGGTGCCGAACATGGACCTTCGCTCCACGCGTACGCTCGAATTCCGCAGGTGTCAGTACGACAAGCCGGTGATAGTCCTCGATCCATCCGGCTATATAGTAGGGCATCTCGCATGCGCCGTAGGATATATGGGCATCCTGCTCGAAGAGTACGACGTCGGCTTCCGGATCGCTGCGCACGGCCTGGGCCGCTGCCGCAGGACCAGACGCTACACCACCGATCACGGCAATTCTCTGGCGCGCCATCAAGGACGGGCTTCGTTAATGACAGATGGATCGCCCAGCGGATCGGCAGGCTCGGCATGCCCTTCAGGATGGGCAATTTCGTGATGATCGGGCTCCAGATGGGCGGTGACGAATACTTCGTCCTTCGGGAATGCACTCACGATGCGCTCCTCTACAGCATGCGATCGATCGTGCGCTTCGGTGATGCTCAGATTCTCCGGAAAGAGGAGATGGTATTCAATCCAGATCTGATCGTGAATCTGCCGATGTCGAAGCTGGTGAAAGTTCGAAACGACCCCGTCCTCGCGCGCTTGTTCAAGCGTCTGAAGAATGACTGACGTGTACTCATCGTCCGCCCGCTCCATCAAACCGGAGAACGAACGCCGCATGAGCCTCAAGCCGGTCCACATAATATTGACCGCGACGAGAATGGCCACTAGCGGGTCAAGCCAGATGATATCCGTCAACCAGACAAGCCCGATTCCGATCAGCACGCCGACGCTGGTCCACATGTCAGTCAGCACGTGCTGCCCGTTCGAGACGAGCACGAGATTGTTGTAGCGTCGCCCGATGCGGACGAGGTAAAGTCCCAGCGCCAGGTTGATGACAGTGAGACCCGCCAGGATGAGCAGACCCACATCCAGACGAGCGAGCGACGGCCCCAGAACCAGATCGCCCACCGCCGTATAGACGATCGCGACCGCTGCTAAGATAATTAACAGGCCCTCGAGGCCGGACGAAAAGTACGCAATCTTACCGTGACCGTACGGATGCCCCGGGTCCGCCGGTTGAAATGCGTACCACAGGGAGAATCCAACGAACGCGGTCGCCAGTAGATGAACGACCGACTCGGCCGCATCCGAAAAGATGGCGGCGCTCCCCGTGAGGAAGTATGCCGTCAGCTTGCCCGCCAGCATGACGAACGAAACCGCAAGACTGAGCAGCATCGCTCGACGACGCGGATCCATTATATTCTCTCTGTTGCTGTGTTCGACATCCATGCGCAATGCACCCTCTCGCGTGGAAAAAGTCGAACGTGTTACTGCAGACGATGCTCCATGTGCATCTCTCGCACAGCGTATCTTACCTGGAATATCCAGATGCAGTCAGAACCCATGATAAACCTCGAGCACGTCGGGATTGCTGTAGATGATGCTTCGTCGTCACTTGCGATGATCGCCGACGTTCTGCAAAAAAGCCACTACAAGTCGGAAACGCTAAAGACCGACGCCGTCCGAACGTACTTTCTCCCGGCCGGCCCGGCGAAGCTCGAGCTGCTCGAGCCGCTAAGCGCCGACTCGCCAATCGCGAAATTCCTGAGGAAGAGGGGTCCCGGACTCCACCACCTCGCGTTCGAGGTCGACGACATCCACCGGACCTACGATCGACTTGTCGAGGCAGGCGTCAGAGTCATCGACGACGCACCTCGTCCGGGTGCCGACGGTAAGCTTATCTTCTTCGTTCATCCAGAAGACACGGGTGGGGTACTATTCGAGTTCTGCCAGGCTAACCGAAGCATTCTCATAGATATCGAGATCGGCGACACGGACCGGCGGTTCCGCCTGCGGCACGCCGGGCGGGCACTTCATCCGCCCACTCTGGTCGTGAACGATGCTTTCGAGAACATCGAAATGCTGGCCGCCCGGCTCGAACAGAGTGCGTATGTGCTCGCGACCTCCGAAGAGACACCCCTCGACGGCTCCGCACTTCTCGACGCCGCAGGTATCGACCGCGTCCACCTCGTGGCTTCGACACGACATTTCAGGCACCTCAACCTTCCGCCCGAACGACTGCGGTCGACGATACTAGTTGTGAACGATGAGGAGGATGGGCTGCCCGGTCACAAAAACCGATTGGAAAATATGCTGATCGCCGCATCTCCGACCCACGCCCCAGCAGCGGCGCGGCTCTGGTCGAACGCGACGGACGCCGGCATCGTCGTTGCCGAAGAAAACCTTCTGGCGCGCGCCATACAGGCGCACATCGAGAGAATAGAAGGACTCGGCGTCTCGTAACGGTGTAAATTCCTTCGGCTTATTACTTTCGCAATCTGCCAGCGATTCGACGACCCGTCCGTTATGGAGAGATTTCTTCGAACGATTCACGCAGCACGGCATCCAGCTCATCCGACCCGGCAGCAGCCGGAAAGATCGCCACACCCCGAAGGCCCGCTTCCCGTACGAATTCGTACTTTCTGCGCAGACTTTCGGCATCCTCGAACCACCCCTGGCGCCATCCGGTGGAGTCTTGAAAAGCATAGTATGGGGATCCACTCGTGGAATCGCGCCGAAGGCCATGCGTCATCGCCTCCTCCATCGCGGAACGCCGCGAGTCAGGCGCCAGCACCGTGTCGCCCGGGGCATAGCTGAGCGTGACCCCGCTCCCGGTCGTGCGAGCGCCGGGCTGATCCGATTCTGCGGGCCATTCGTATCCGAAATACGGAACGCTCATAACGATCTTGTCGCTCGGCACGCCCAGGTCCTCCAGGCGCTGCACGATATATCTCCAATTCCGATTGCCCCATCCCTCGAGGCCGGCAATCGGGCCGGTCCGATCCTCGTTCCGCCCGTGCAAGTCGTAGCCCTGAACGACGAAGTAATCGACGTTTCGTGCAAGGGAGGCCTCATCCACCACATCGCTCTCGTCGTAGGCGAGCAGGTAGAGTGACAATGTGGCCTCGGATCTAATCGCTCGCATCTCCTCACGAAGTCGTTCGACAAAACTCGTGAATCGATCCCGCACTCCATCGGGAACCGGCTGATAGATTTCGAAATCGAGCTGAATGCCGCCGACTGCGGGACTGTCACGGAGCAGTCCAAGCAGTGTCTCAAGCAACTTTTCGGATGACGTTGCGCTCGAGAATATGTGTTCGAACGACTCCTGCCGAAACAAGGTGGCTACCGGTGTGACGCGAATGCCGTTCTCGATGAGCCTCTGCTGCAGGGTGAACCACCTGTCCGGCCAGCCATGACGCTCCGCAATGGCACCCGTCGAGTCAAGGTCGATAGAAAAGAAATAGATCTCATCGAAGATGGCAGGGTCGTAGGTCGGATTCTCACCCTGGATCCAGAACGGATGATAACCGGCGATGAGAAACTGACCTGCATCGGTCGCTGGCAAAACGCGATCTTCAACAGTCGGACTCGATGTTGCACATCCGGCCAGCAGCAGCGCGGTGAGGACAGAGAACGTCTGAGCAGATCGCATGCACCGTGCCATTTTAATTGAAGAACCGACCGATGACCAATAAAGACATGTCATGGATGGGCCGCATCACGGCTGCGTAATAAGATTGCTATACCCCCCGATTCGGCGGGCCTGAATATTGGATCACCGCGGGTCTCCACGCAGCGGTTGGTTGAACAATTCAGTCCGGCTTTTCGTTCAGCAGGTGCCGACTTCGATGTTCCGCAGAGCGGCTTCATGAGCGAGGCTCGAAGCTGCCACAGCTCTATACATTCCATGGAATCCGATCTCAACGATAAACTTTCCAGCATTCCCCGGCAGCCTGGTGTATACCAGCACAAGGACGCGGACGGAAACGTTATCTACGTCGGAAAGGCGAAGAACCTTCGCAGCCGCGTGCGCTCGTACTTCCAGGAAGGAAGGCCGCGAGACGGCCGCCTCGCTGTGATGATCAGGAAAATTGAAGATGTCGAGGTGATTGTAACCGACACGGAGGCCGAGGCGCTCATCCTCGAAAACAACCTCATCAAAAAACTCAAACCTCGCTACAACATCAATCTACGGGATGATAAAACCTTCCCGTACATCTGCATCAAGAATGAACGCTTTCCGCGTGTTTTCCCGACGCGGAACGTGCGCAAGGACGGATCGAAGTACTTCGGTCCGTACACCGACGTGAAGAACATGAAGTTGATGCTTCGGACCATTAGGTCGATCTTCAAGCTTCGTACGTGCAATCTCAACCTATCGCAGGATGCAATCGCATCCGGCAAGTACGAGCCATGCCTGGAATTCCATATTCAAAAGTGCGCGGCGCCGTGTGTTGGGAATCAGTCGGAAGCATCGTATAACCAGACGATTGTACAGGTAGAAAAGCTGCTGAACGGCCACACCAGGGAACTCATTGATCTACTGTGTGACGAGATGCAGCGTCTCGCTGACGAAACGAAATACGAAGAGGCCGCGCAGATGCGCGACCGCATCCGTGCACTAGAAAAATATTCACGTCGACAGAAGGTTGTCAGCACGGAGGAAGTCGACCGCGATCTCTTCGCACTGGCGGTCGATCGCGAGGAGGACGTGGCGTGCGGAGTCTTGTTCAAGGTCCGCGAAGGAAAAGTCATCGGACGCCTGCACCGATACATGCGCAGAATTGAGGGCTCCTTAGACGAGGCTCTAATGCAGCGCTTTCTCGAGAGCTACTATACGGAAACCTCCTTTTTTCCCGAGGAGGTACTGCTGGGCTCCGATACGGCGGAGCCGGAACCGCTAGAGGACATCCTGGCACAGGAGCGCGGCAAGAAGGTGCCGATAAAGGTTCCGCAGCGCGGCCCTAAAGCCGGACTCATGAAAATGGTCGATACGAACGCGTGGATGCTGCTTGAGGAGTGGAAGCTCCAAAAGATGAAGCGCGGAGAGGACCGCATACCTCACGCTGTAAAGCAGCTGCAAAAAGACCTCCGCCTCGACGCGCTCCCGCGGCACATCGAATGCTTCGACATCTCGCATCTCAGCGGCACCGGCACCGTGGCGTCCTGTGTCGTTTTCCGGGACGGCAGAACCCGGAAAAGCGACTACCGGCACTATAAAATACGCAGCACCGAGCACGGCAGGCCCGACGATTTCCTCGCCATGCGGGAGGTGATCGTACGCCGCTACGGCAAGATCGCGAAGGACGGTGGACCCTGGCCTGATCTGGTCGTCATCGACGGCGGAAAAGGCCAACTGTCGAGTGCGGCGAAGGCCCTGCAGGAAACCGGCACGTACGGCAAATTTCCCGTCATCGGGTTAGCGAAGCGTCTGGAGGAGGTCTACTTTCCAGGAGATTCCGAACCGCTTTTTATCGCGAAAGCGTCGACGTCATTGCAGCTGCTGCAGCGCGTGCGCAACGAGGCACATCGCTTCGCGATCACCTTTCAGCGAAAACAGCGCAAGAAAGACACCCTGCACACTGAACTACTCCAGATTCCCGGCATCGGAAAGAAGAGAGCGCAGAAGCTAATCAAGGAGTTCGGATCCGTCAAGCGCGTGAGAGAGGCCGATGAGCCGGCGGTCGCCGACGTGGTCGGACCGGCGGCAGCGGGCAGGATCAGCGACTTCTTCAGTGAACGAGTCTAGGACGTCGTTTTTGTCGCCGAGATGAAAATGCCCCGCCGCGTCGCTATGTTCAGCCCTCCGATCTACCACATCATTCGTGGAAGGATATGCTGAACTACATCTGGGCCGGGCTCATCATATCGGCCCTCGTATTTGCACTCGTCAGCGATTTCACGGATATCGCGACGGATCGATACCGGAACGACGAACCGCTTCCGATCAGCCTCGCGTATCCAGAAGGGTATCAGGAGGGGACCCGGCGTGTGCCGGTGACAATCCGAATCGACACCACCGTATTTCAGTCATTCTACGATACCGACTCTTCGCCCGATTCCGTTTACCAGGGATCGGTAATCCGAACGCAAGAAGGCACACTGGTTCGTTTCGACGCCGATGCGTCGCTTCCCGACCCCCTCCCGACGATACTGGACTATTCCGCCTCTGCAGACGACGAGCTGCAGGGCGCCCTTCAAGACGAACAGGTTGGCGACGACTCGACGACGGCTGTTGCCGCCCTCCAATTCAACGAAGTCAAATTCCCAAAACTCGATGCCATCACGGCAGCCGCATTCGAGTTCGCGGAAACCGCCGCTACGATCGCCCTCGGCCTGATCGGCGTGCTGGCGCTGTTTCTTGGATTGCTCCAGATTGCCGAAGCCGCGGGACTGATTCACTCCCTGGTCAAGGTGACGCAGCCTGTGTTTCGGTATTTCTTTCCCGAGATACCCGACGGCCATCCCGCTCTCGGCATGATCGTGCTCAATCTCACGGCAAACGTGCTGGGTCTCGGCAATGCCGCGACACCCCTCGGTATCAAGGCAATGGAGGAGCTCCAGAAGCTCAATCCCCAGAAAGAAACCGCCACCAATTCCATGGTGATGCTCCTCGCGATGAACACGGCCAGCGTGCAGCTCGTGCCGCCGACCCTTCTCGTAGCCGTGATGGGTCTTCAGGTCAACGAGCTCATCTTTCCAATCATCCTGGTGACGACGGGATCCCTTATCGTCGCCGTGACGATGACGAGACTGCTGCAGCGACTGTCGGTGTATCGAAAATCGGACCCGCAGAATGGAAGTACCGACCATGCAGCCGACGAGGCGCCCGCACCGCCTACACCCGACCGGTCTGATGATGCTGATCCATCAACGCCGAGCACGACCGACGACTAGGACCCAACCGATCCAATCACCCAATTGCTGCTAGGCAATAAGCAAAATGGACGTATTTCGCACATTCATCGACTACTTTGCCATCTTTGTCCTGCCTGCGTTGATCGTCGGCCTACCGCTGTACGGACTAATCAAAGGCGTCAAAGTGTACGAGGAGTTCGTCGAAGGCGCCAAGGAGGGATTTCGCGTTGCCGTGCTGATCATCCCCTATCTGGTGGCGATCCTGTTCGCAATCGGAATGTTTCGGGCGTCCGGCGCGCTGGACTTTCTGGTGGATGGTCTCCGCCCATTGCTTGGCGCCATCGGTTTCCCCCCGGAAGTCCTTCCAATGGCCATTATCCGACCGCTGACCGGCTCCGGCTCGGCAGCAATAGTCGCCGAGATGATCGAGACACACGGCGAGGATTCGATCCTCGTCAAAATCGTCGGCGTGATGTTCGGGTCCACTGAAACGACGTTCTACGTGATCGCCGTATATTTCGGCGCAGTCAACATCAAGAAGACACGACACGCCGTGCCAGCCGGGCTAACTGCCGACATCGCCGCTATGCTTTTTGCCGTATACCTCGTGCAGCTGATCTTCGGCCGCGTTCCGATTTGATGCTTTAAACAGCAAGTACGCTGTTCTGACTGTAGAAGGGGTTTGCTACGTGCCCGTCCGCCTGCTCCTCGTTGCGCCAGTCCTGCCCGTCGACAAAATAGCGAAATTCGTACGTGTTGCCGGGCTTCAGCGATATCGCCTTCTTCCAAACACCCGCTTTGGCGTCGAATTTCATCGCGTCCTTGTCTGCATCCCAATCATTGAAATCGCCGACGACGGTGACGCTATCACTCGCGACGTCTGCCGGAAGCTCGAAGATCACGCGAACGGACCGGCCTTTGGGACTCACCTTTTTCTCAATCACACCAATCACCTCCTTACTTCAGAATGAGTTGCAATCACTATTCTCGCTAATCTGGAACGTCGTCCATTTCACGATGACGCGCGAAGGTCAAAGTATACGAACTGCCTTCTCACACGGAATATAAAGAAGCGTGAAATTTCTGGAAGCGGTTCGAAGACCAAGAGGGTCAGAAGCACGGCCTTTAATTCGCAATGGTTTGTCTCACTGCTATGAGCCGATCCGTGCTGAGACGTACGTCATCGTAGTACACCAGAGCCACGTACTGATTTTCGGAACGAGGCATGTTTCCGCGGAGCGATCGCACCAATCGTCGATCGCGGGTGATATATCGGTACTCGTAGTGCCCCTGCTTGATGAGCATGTCAACCTGATACTGTCCTTCCTCCGGAACCCACGTAAGACGGTTTGCAGGGTCGTAGCGCCAATCATTGAAGCTTCCCGTCAAAATGACATCGCCACCCAGAGGCTCTTCATCCGGTGGTACGTAAGAAAAACGAGCTATGACGTACTCGCCACGCGTATCGGCTTCTGCCATCTGCAGCGCACCAGATACGACGGTTTGTCCCGTGAGCAGCCGGCTAAATCCCACGCCACCGAATCGAGCATAATCGGGTTCCAGAAAGATGCGGTACGGGCTCTCGATGAAATCACCTGACGCAATGCTTGGCGACGATCGCAAGTTCGCAAGATCGAGAAAATAAGGTGCGCCTTCGGGTTCGAAGGAATACTCGGGCTCCAGATGAAACTGCAATTCGGGCTGATTCATCACCGAAGGACGTCCGGAACAACGCGCCATGTCGAAGCGGCCATTCCGGACAAAGCACACGTTGTAATCGAAGACGTTGCCCTGAATATCGGAGGGCGGCCTCAGGAAGGCTATGGGTTGGGTGGATGGATACCCGCCGGTGCCCACGATGACGTTATCGGTCATAAATTCGAGCCCGGCCGACTGCTCGGTGACAAAGAATGCCCGTTCAAACAAAACGGCCTCTTCATCACCTTGCTCCGTCACCCTCACGACGTAGTTCCCGCTGATGAGAAACTCAATGTTTTCATTCGGGAATTCGTATTCATAATGAACGTACGGCACCTGCGTGCCAGACGATATGCTGTAGTCCGACACATTGTCGTGCTGGAACGAACCGAGATACTCCCCGGGGGACAAATCACGCCGCCAGATCCGATCGGCGTGGTAGAAATAGGCGGAAAGTGGCCTACCCTCACCGGCCACAAGATCGAATTCCAGGGTCAATCCTCTGGCACCGTCGAGCTCGACGAACGGCAGCTCTCCCTCCTGTCCGGTAGGATACAGCTGCACGGTGCGAACGCCCTCTGCGGCTGCAGCCAGATCCAGCTCTACATAATCCGGCTGTTCGACGCGTGTCGGTCCGCGCGTCTCCTCATCGGACTGATCGGTGGCGGCACAGCCTGCGGCGCCCGCGAGAAGAATGCAGGTGGCAATAAGGTAAGCTGCTCGGCGGAGTCCTCGTCTCATCATGGCACCACATGCTCCTGCTAACTTACACGTTTGCGGAACGCCTACTTGTGGAAGAATCGCGCGACACAATCCACAACATTTTTTCCCGAAAGTCATCGATGGCGGATGCCTCATTGAAAGCGCCTTTTCGGCGATACAGATCCGCCGCTTCGGCCGCAAATTCTGCAGCCGCTCCAGGCTCCCCGGAACGATACGTGAACCTGGCAAGCCACACAAGCCTGCGAGTACGAAGTGCACGCACCTGAAGCCACGCGTGGCCGAACGCTTCTGAACCGTACATCCCCGGTTCTAGCGTCACCGCAGTAGTACGCAGCACGCGGGCAGCCTGTTCGTATCGATGTTGTCGCGCGTAGGCGAGTGCGCGCGCCAACGAAACGGCAGGGCCGTCTCCCACGTCCGCATCCGGCGAGGCGTAGACGAGCATGCGAACCACACCCGGTCTCGCGGCGGTGAGCATCCGGAGAGCAAGGCGGCTCCTAGCTTCGTGCGCAAAGGAGGGCAATCGATGAAGCGCGCTCTCGTATGCCTTTAGAGCCGCCACAGAATCACCGCTAAGCGCAAGCGCATCGCCGGCACGTTCAAAGAGCGAAGCTGTCATGGAATCCGGTGCAAGCCGCCCGATGCGCCCGAGAACCTCGGCTTCCAGGTTCTGAGAGAGCGCAAGGCGTGCCCAGAGATCGAGGGATCCACTATGCCGCGGCTCCAGCTCTACTGCCCGTCTCGCGTGACGGAAGGCCTTCGCCGAATCTTCCTTTACCATCGCCGTCACCGCCTCTCCGTACTCCTTTCGGTACGGCGGCACGTAATGGGGACATACCTTTTCGAAGAGTGATGGCACTGCGAATCGGGCGGATACGAGCCGACCGGACGAGGCATCCGTTACCCGAAGAGACATCAACATCGCCGTCCATTCTTCGGCCAACTGGTTGACGGATTTGCCGTACCCTCTCTCAAAATCTGCCCACGCGTACGCGTCCTTAAGCGGACCCGGACCGTACGCCTCCAGGAGATATGCCACGAACGACCCCATGGTGGTGTATGAAACGGCGCCTCGACCGGTCCAGAATCCCCAAGGGGAAACGTGCGCGGCAACTCCCAGCACAAGATCTTCGGAAGGCGTTCCCAGCAGGGCGGCGGAGACCTGCTCGTGTGGATGTGGAAGTCCGTCCGGCGGCTCGAGCGACACGGCGAGACCCTCGAGCAGTCCCACGGATACCGAAGCACGAACGACCGGGAGTCCGAATTCACGTGAGAAGACGTGGGCGAGCTCATGCGTAAGTACGTGATCAATCCGCGAAGCCAGAATGTGCATCTGAGGATGGGCGAGCCACACAGGCGCCACGTTCGCGAGGCGTGCTCCCGTAAGTTCGGCCTTCACATCCGGATCGGGATAGACAAAGCTCTGAATACGACCCTCGATCTCTACATCCAGTTCTTCGGACAAGACGTGATACCGATATTCGTGATCCTCTGCTATCAGCTGCGCCCGGTCTAACGACAGCTGCTCGGGGGAAAAAAAGATCTCGAAATGTTCGGTAGCCACACGGCCGCTGAGTTCGGCTCGTATCTCATCTATCGTCGTATTGATGCCGAGCGGCCCAGCGAACACATAGCTCAGGAATATCAATATCGCCGCGACGCCGATTCCAGCGAGGTTCCACCTGCGAGGGCTGCGGCCGATATTGGCGCGATGACTTCTGTGGATGAGACCCCCGACGAGCACGAAGAGCGTCGACCAGATCAGGGTGAGTCCGCGAAATGCGAACAATCCGCCCCGAATCGCCAGCTCCTCATCATATACCGGACCCAGCACACCACCAAATACATGGTTATACGTGAAGAATTGAGGGTGAAAACCTATATCGTAAATTGGCCCGACTATGCACACCAGCACCCCAACGCCAATCAGAATGCCCCTTTTTCGTTTCAGGTTCAACGCGTCGAGCAGGTAGGCTAGGCCTACGGCGAAGGTGACGGTCACCATTGGAAAAAGGAGGAAGAACAGGAGCCCCTGAGCGTACCCGCAATTCGGCCGCCAGAGCAGCGTGATCGTTAAAAGAAGACCTGGTACGAGCAGCGCCAGCTCCTGCATCAGCAGTACGGAGCGAAGCCTTCCATTGCGACCGAATAAAGTAAGACTGGAAAGTCCGGCTATGAAATACGCCGCGAAGGCGAGAACTGCCGACGATTCGACGTGCAGCAGGCCGAGAAGCGGAATCGGCCAAAGCAGCACAGTCAGCACTGCGTAGACGACAGGCACGGGCCGAAATCCGGCCGGCAAGGTCGAGAGAAGCCGCGTTTTCAGAACGACGTTCTAGATAATCGCGAAAGAGAATCCGATCGAAAGCGCTTCCTGAAGCTGAACCCTATCGCTGAGATCCCGATCGAACAACGCCACAAACTTGAAATCCGCACTCAGCCATTTGTTTACATTCATAACGACGACGTTCTCCCAGAGCATATCGGGCAATTCCTCCTGATTGAATGCTGCAAAGAGGCCGAGCGACGATTTCAGCAGCACATTCTCGAATACGTCTTTATCAACCTCAGTGAACGACTCAACGCCGACCTGAAATCGGACGGGTCCAGCCGGGTCGACCCCATAGAGCATGCGAAGCCGCTCGATCAGCACGACCGTTTCCTTTACTGCAACTCCGATCCGCTGACTGAAGCCCCAATCCACTCCGTAGGTTAACCCCAGCGACTGCGTAAACGTTGCCGGCGAGAACAGGTCCGAAACCTTTACCGGCAGGCGCTGATCGTCACCAAAGGGATTGGACGCGTAGTTGAATCCGGGTGCGAACTGCGTACGGATGCCGCTTGTGAGGGTAGGACTAAATTTTCGGAAGAATCCTTCGTCCCGGTGCTCGATGGTCGCCAGCAACCGAATCACGTCTTCAGCTTTGCGGAGGCGAATGGTATCCTGCCTGACGACTCCAACAGCCAGGCGCCCTTCGAAGGTTTGCTTCCAGTTGCTCGACATACGCACTGTCGTGCCCGTGATACGCGCAGACGAGGCTAGCGTACTGACGCCGCCCTCCGTCCAATTGTGATAGCTCGCCTGGGATGCCGTAAGCGTTGCGCCCAAATCCGTCTCCCATTCCGGGCTCACTTCCAAAGGCACCCAGACAGGATGCTCCAGACTATCCGGTACCTGGGCAGTCGATGGATTGGAAACGACCATCAATGCTATAAGCGCGACGATGACTCGGTACCATTGGGAGCACGGAAAGCCCCGACCAGACACCGTACCAGGCATTATCAACGCTCTTTCTAGAATCATACGTAAAGCATCCACATAAGGAAGGCTATGCCGCAACCGGCATAGCCTTCCGTAGAATAACAATGTTCGGCGAAACGCTTTAGCCGTTCTTCTTATCCTGAACTTCAACGCGGATATCCTGTGCCATTCGCTTCAGTTCCTGCATCGCTTTTCGAACCCGTGTACCGGCAGCCTTGTTACTTTTCTCATAAAACTTCTCAAAGTCTTCTTCCGTCGACTCCACAAAGTCTTTGAGTTCAGTGTATCGGCTCATGAGAATACCTCCTTACCTTGGCAGATGAGAGATGTAGGAAAACGGCTGTGTGCATTAGAGAAAAAGAACATAAAACTCTCGCGGGCAGGTGTCAAGTTGAAGAATGCAATAGCGTACCGGTTGGCCCACCCTCGTCGGCGACGCGCGTTACGTTGGTAAGCAGCACGGGTATTTTCAGTGAAGCGAGATACAGCAGACCCGGACGATCGTCTACCAGGCCCTCGTCCAGCTCATCGATTCGAATGTCGTGTGCCGGCGTTCCTCCTCGCATCACACCGGGCAATTTCGTCTTTGAAAAAGCCACCACCGTCGCCGAGCTAGACATCCCCTTCACGAGCGCGGCCACCGATTGACAGAGTGCCACCTCACCCGTCCGTCCGGTGCCTGCTTCCGATGCATAGGAGGCCACGACAGGGACCACGCCGCTGTCAACCAGCGCCTCCAGCCAGTCTGCGCGCACGTCCGGCAAACTTGCCCCGCTGGCCACAAGCAACCCCCGCTCACTTCCAATAACGCCGACCGACGAAACGACGGCATCCGTGAGAACACCAGTAATTTTGCGATTCACGTGCCGAATGGCGCGTTCTACGAGCGCGTGTTCCTCCGCCGTTGCCACCGGCAAAACACCATCCTTCCTCTCTCGGAAGAAACCGTGGCCTTCCAATGCCTGGACCCCAAACACACCCGAGCCGTGTACGATCAGAAACTTCGGGCGCTCCGTCCTCGCGAGCGACTGTGACAGACTCCGCACGAAAATCGCGTCGCCGGCATGATAGTCATCCAAATACAGTAGGTATATCCGATCGTTTGCCATCGTCAAACCCGCTAACAACCAAAAAGCGTTGTGATGTTTAGAGGCGATACCACGGTACTATCATCCACCGGACTGGCGTGTAGTCGCCTACGACATGCACCTGTCATACCAGCCAACGATCTTGGCTCAGACGCACGCAGGTTCAGGGCCGCGTTCATCGAGTCAATCCAACGGACAAAATATCCACATCCGTTGAACGACACCGGCCTGATGCTTTCATTCGAAACGAATTTCTATCAGTTACTCTGCGCATGTGCGACTTTAGCCATCTCCACTGTCATACGCAATTCTCCCTACTCGACGGTGCCGCGCGGATCGATGCGATGGTCGACAAGGCCGTCGAGTATGAAATGCCTGCCCTCGCCATAACGGACCACGGGAATCTGTATGGTGTCCCGGAGTTCTACACGACCGCCAAGAAAGCCGGCATTCAACCGATCGTCGGATGCGAGTTCTACGTCACGGCCTCGGGTATGCAGGACCGGTCCGACCGAACCCGCTATCACCAGGTTCTCTATGCCAAGAATCAGGAGGGGTATCGTAATCTCATCAAACTCTCCTCCCTCTCCTTTACCGAAGGGCATTATTACAAGCCGCGGATCGACAAGGACACGCTTCGGAACTATAGCGGCGGCCTGATCGCAACGACCTGCTGTCTCCAGGGCGAGGTCCTCCAGGCTATCCTTGAAAAAGGCGAAGACGCAGCACGCAGCGTCTTCAAAACGTATCTCGACATTTTTCAGGACGACTATTACATCGAGATTCAGGATCACGGCATCGATGAGCAGCGCAGGTGCAACGCAGTACTGCTGCGGTGGGCGAAGGAGTATGACGTTCAGATTATCGCAACGAACGACGTGCATTACGTTCGGCAGGAAGATGCCGCCGCTCAGGACGTGCTGCTGTGCCTTCAGACCGGCAAGGATTTGAAGGATCCGAACCGTATGCGTTTCGACAACGACCAGTTCTATCTGAAGTCCGCTGACGAGATGCGGTCGTCGCTCGCAGATCTCGGACCGATTCTCACAGATCGCGCACTGGATACAACGCGCGAAATCGTCGATAAATGCGACCTCGAACTTTCGATGGGCTCACTGCTGATGCCCCACTATCCGATTCCGGATCAGTTCGGTAACGACATGGATGCTTACCTCAAGCATCTCGTCTTTGAGAAGGCAAACGAGCGGTATGCCGACCTCAGCCAGGAGGTGGTCGATCGACTCAACCTCGAGCTGCGCATCATAAAAGAAATGGGTTACGCCGGTTACTTCTTGATCGTGCAGGATTTCACGTCGGCAGCCCGCCGGCTGGATGTGCGCGTCGGACCGGGACGGGGTTCCGCTGCCGGAAGTGCAGTTGCATACTGCCTCGGGATCACGAACATCGATCCGCTCGAGTACGATCTTCTATTCGAGCGATTTTTGAATCCCGAACGCATTTCAATGCCGGATATCGACATCGATTTCGATGATCGCGGTCGCTCCAAAGTTATTGACTACGTGGTAGAAAAGTACGGAAGACAGAATGTCTGCCAGATCGTGACCTTCGGCACGATGGGCGCTCGGTCGGTTATCAGGGACGTTTCTCGCGTACTTGGGATCCCTCTGAGCGAGGCCGATCGCATTGCAAAGCTTATCCCGGACGGCGTGAAGGTAGACCTCGCCTCGGCGATGAAAGAGGTCGAGGAGTTTCGCACACTCCGCGAGCACGAGGATCCACAAATCAGGAATCTCATGCACTACGCTCAGGTTCTGGAAGGATCCGCCCGCCATACCGGCGTTCATGCCGCCGGTGTGATCATTGCGCCCGGCGATGTGAGCGACTACGTGCCGGTTGCCGTGGCGCGAAGCAAGGGCGATGAAGTTGTAACGACGCAGTACGACGGAAACTGGGTCGAGTCCTTCGGACTCCTGAAAATGGATTTCCTCGGGCTTAAGACGTTGACCGTTCTGAATGACGCTCTGGCGCTGATCAAAAATCACTATGGCGATACGATCGACATCGACGACATTCCGTTCGATGACGAGAAGACGTTCACGCTATTCCAGCGCGGCGAAACGGTAGCGATCTTCCAGTTCGAGTCCCCCGGGATGCGCGAGTGGCTGCGAAAACTCAAGCCGACGAGTCTCGATGACCTCATCGCAATGAATGCCCTCTATAGACCAGGGCCGATGAAGCTCATCCCGAACTATATCGATCGCAAGCACGGCATTGAAGATGTCGAGTACCCGCATGAGATGCTGAAACCGGTGCTCTCGCCGACGTATGGGATTCCCGTCTATCAGGAGCAGGTCATGCAGATCGCACGCGTGATGGGCGGATATTCGCTCGGCGAGGCCGACATCCTGCGACGGGCCATGGGCAAGAAGAAGCAGTCCGAAATGGACAAGCAGCGGACCGTCTTTGTCGAGGGCGCGAGCCGGCGAGGCGTTCAAGAAGCGACGGCGAACGAGGTTTTCGATCTGATGGCCGAGTTTGCGGGCTATGGCTTCAATAAAAGCCATAGTGCCGCCTACTCCGTGGTCGCATACCAGACTGCGTATTTGAAGGCCCGTTATCCGGCCGCCTTCATGGCAGCAGCCATGACGAATGAGATGGGCGACACGAGCAGACTGGCCATCGTGCTCGAAGAAGCGCGACAGATGGGTCTGGATGTCCTTCCCCCTTCGATCAACAGAAGCGAAGCCCACTTCACGGTAGAAGGCGAGAAAATCCGATTCGGACTCGGGGCGGTCAAAGGCGTTGGCGTAAATGCGATCGATGCAATCGTCGCCGTCAGAAAGAAGGTCGAGTCGTTCGAAACCATTTTCGATCTTACGCGCGAATTGGACCTCCGCGCCGTGAACAAGAAAACACTCGAGAGCCTCGCCCGGGCGGGTGCATTGGATGAACTGGAAGGCCACCGCGCCCAGCTCGTCGATTCAGTCGATCTGGCGGTCCAGTACGCTCAGAAAGTGCAGGCCGATCGAGCCGCCGGACAGAATTCACTTTTCGGCGGAGGGAGTGCGGGAACGATTATGGCGCCTACGTTGCCGCCCTGCGAGAATTGGCCGCGGTCTCGGATACTCAAGGAAGAACGCAATCTAATGGGTCTCTATATGTCCGGGCATCCATTGGAAGAATACGCGGCCGAAGCGCGCACCTTCTCCACGGCCGAACTCGGACAGGCCGTCGACGGCGAGTTCGAAACGTCCGGCGTAGAAACGAACGGCCGTGAAAATGGGCGCCGACGCGGTCCTACCCACCGGATCTGTGGAATCATCACCGATGTTCAGCGTCGGACGACGAAATCCGGCAAGCCGATCGCCTTTGCGGCAATCGAGGACTTTACCGGCCAAGCGGAGATCGTGTGCTTTTCAAATGTCTACGATAAAATACACCACTACCTGAAAGTGGACGATGTAGTAATGGTTCAGGGCGAGGTAGAAATGCGCGGCGGAAATGTTAAGATTATCGGTCGCGACATACTCCCGATGTGGAAAGTCCGGCAACAGCTCGTGAAAGCGATCGTGCTGCGGGTCGACGTCGCACGTGTGGGTGAAAGCGACATCAGCGAACTTCGATCGTTGTGCGAAGGCAATCGCGGTGAATGCAAGCTGTATTTTGATCTCGAGCTGCCCGAAACGCCGACTGGCAGCCAGCGCATCCGAAGTCGCACCTTTGTCGTAGACCCTACTCCTGAGCTCATGAACGGAATGACACACCTATTCGGACGAGAAAACGTGATGTTGCAAGGCGATGCCTGAAGAGGAATCCATAGACGTCCGGATCGGGATCACAACATCTTATAACGAAGGCGAGCAGCGAATTAATCACGCCTATGTTCGGTCGATTGAGGACGCCGGGGGGATACCTCTTATCGTCCCCATGCTGGAAAACAATGACACACTGCTCGCTTTTGTGGATCTCTTGCATGGACTGGTTATTACGGGCGGGCCGGCCATCATGGACGGACTGGTCGGTGCTCTTCCCTCAGACTTGCAGTCCACCGACGATATGCGCGTACGGTCAGACAAGGCCGTGCTGTCAGCCTTTCTAAATGCAAAGAAACCCATTTTAGGCATCTGTTACGGGATGCAGCTCCTGAACGCGGCCTCGGGGGGTACGATTTATGGCGACGTCGAACGACATATTGAAGGATCGCTCACCCATAGTGATAAACGCGGAGCGGACATGCACCAGGTTCATGTCGAGGAATCATCCCATCTGTACCAGATTCTGCATGAGGATACCATCGATGTAAACACCAGACATGTGCAGGCGATTGCTGCCGTCGGATCACCGTATCGCGTCGCGGCACGGGCACCGGACGGCGTCGTGGAGGCCATCGAGAACGTCGACGGAAATATCATCGGCGTGCAGTTCCACCCGGAACGGATGGGCGCGAATATGGGGGGTATATTTCGACATCTTGTCAGAAACGCACGAAAAATCGCAGAAACTACAAATCTCGGCACGTGAGTTGTGTTTAGAATAGGAGTGCGTAGTGTTTTGCCTCCTGCGCAGGGAGCTTTCCGCATACGGAAACGGTTAAAGAAGGAGAAAATCGATCGACCAGTCGAGTAGGCTATTGTTCGGCAGTACCAAAAACGAAGTGTAGAATGAAGGAGCAATACCCGGACGAAAAACCACCGGCAGGAGATTCCTCCACCGATAACGAACCCGAGATCACGCATCGATCCTCTGAAGCGGGCGAAGGCAGCGAGGCCCATGCAATCGGTCCGCAAGATGTGAATATCGGTGAGCAGGAATCAGATTCTGAAGACACGATCAACGGCAACGGGCGGTCGATCAATGCGGCCTGGGCGTCCGTGGCAGCCGCGCTCGCGGTTATGCTCCTCGTAATGCTCACGGGCCGATTTGACTCGATTGCCCGCGATCTGATGCGCTTCTTCGAGTCAGAACCTTCGCCCGTGACACTCTCTGACATCCGCCAGCCGTCCACGGCGTCAACAAGCGGGATGTACTCTTTCGAGGAGCTTGATATTCATCCAGATGTCGTTTTCAGGCCATATACGTCCGGCCAGCTGGTAGCATCTGAGGTTTCGTCAGCCACCCACGAAATGATCCAGAACTTTCGCGGGTTGCTCTCGATGTATGAAGAGCGCCAGGGTATCGACGACAATTTTACCGTCCGCGTAATCGATAACCGCTCTAATGAGCTTCTTGAGATTTATGAACTCGAGGAGGAGCGAGAAGCGTACGAGAGCCGCGGATCAACCGATGGATGGAACTGGGGACGCGTCGACAATCTCCGTCGCACGGCTACCAACGATCTCGTTAAAAAATACAGGGCGCGCGGCATCCCGCGAGGGGCCGTGACGGTCAAATGGGGCCGGAAGAACCAGGTGTACGAGGCGCGTGAGCGTGAGCGTGCCTTTATCGAATATGAGACTCGACTCGCGCGATATCTCAATTTGAGTCTACTCGCGACAGAGATCGGCACCGTCGAGACGTTTAATAACGACCGGGCGGTTTCTCCAGTCGGCGCTCGCAGCCGGTACCAGATGATGCCGTACACACTCCGTCAAAATGATGTGCATCATTATCAAATTTCGACTGCTTCAGGGAACGCAGTAGATGTCTACGAAGAATGGCATCCGCTGCTCACACTGGAGCCCGCCTTCGCTACCCTCGCAGGCTACAAGAATGCGGTAGGTCACGAGATTCCGGGGATTTCCGCATACCACACCGGTCCCGGGAATATTTACATGGTATATCGGATGTTCCTTACGGCAGATACGGGCCTATTTTCGCCCTCCTCGACCGTGATGGACGCATACATGTGGGCCGTCACCACGGGATACGATAAGGTATCCAGCAGCTCGAGCTTCAAGACGTATTCCCGAGGATATGTCGCGTCAATTTACGGCTCGCTTCGAGCGACAGAGGACCTCCCCATCGACTCATCCCAGACGCTCCAGGCCGAACGCGTCCAGATAGAGGACGGGAAGCACATTTTCCTGAGTGAGCTGCTGCGGGCGCTGGAGTCGAGCGAACGGTCTTTAGATTGGGGCACCGACTCGGACGATCTCGGATCGTACGATAAATTCCGGAAGATGAATCCTCACTTTGCACTTCCTGCCTCCGCAGGTGACAGCGGTGTAGATCCCCGCGCGGACATTCGCCTGGTTTCTGAAGCCGACGGTGTGCCTGTGCGCATGTTTCTTCCACTTGGAGCCTCGAGCGCACTAAATGAAGCTGGACTTGAAGTCATCGACAAATCGACGATCTTTCGTTTTACCCACGACACGTATCGCCGGCCGCCGGCCACAGAAATGACCGTCTGGGATCGTCAGTATGACGAACTGGTCCGCGACGTTTCCAATTTCGGCTTTACCAACGAGAACCGGCAGCGGCTCGGGACGCTCGTGAACCGATTCCGGCAGCTGGCCGAAGCGAACCCGTCGCATTACAGGCAGCTTCAGCTCGAGATTATCCGAACCCACCAGCGAATCTGGGGGTCGTCAGTCTTTAACAAGCTCGCCACCGCGGTGAGTGCTGCTGAAGGTCGAACGCGTTCCGAACCTCTCCCGCCGACAGCTCTGCCTCGATCGACGAGCCAGAGAGCACCAGGACGGTAGTTCCATCACTTCGCCGTTCGTGCCCGTCTCGATCGATATCACGGTGTACGACCAACGTCGTGCGTCAGGCTCCGCTCGACGCCTTTGAAGAAGGGGACAAAACGACTATAGCATCACCCTGGCGGATTGAACCGCCCCGGTGGACATTGAACAATGCACCCCGGTAGCATTCCTGCGCCACGGCCGCGAAAGCGGCCGGACTCGTCCGCGAGCGGAACGTCGCACATGGTCGATGTGCCTTTGGAGTGCGTACCAGTTCGACCTCACCGACCCGGACTACGGCGCCTTCTTCCAGCCGGCCAAGATCAATACCCTCTGTTATGAGATTATCCCCCACAACAACAGGCTCGACGTCCATAATATCGAGAACCTCTAGGGTGATGGCGGAGACCTCCCGACCGGGTACGTATTGACCTCGATAGAATGACTTGCGGCTGTGATCTCCAGAGAAGCCTCTGCCTTCAATTACCTCGACGCTTTCACGTACCACGTGGCGGTGGGGCTCAGGCGTCTCGACCAGCATTGCGACCCGGCCCTCCTGTCCCCACTCGATCCTCCTGAACATCCGAAGAAGCTGAGCTACGATCTGGGGGTCGTATGCCTCGTCATTCTTTGTGGGTATGTTGCTTGAATAGGGCACGTTTTGCGTTGGCAACTCAAGGTATATCCCAGGGTGCATCCTTCTCCGTGAGCCGATGCGTCGCTCGCTGCATCAGGAGCTCGTGGAAGCCAATCTCCTCGTTTGGTGTTGCTGGAGTTCGCAGTACGAAGCTGCCGTCAGGATGCAAATCCCAGCCTGATCGTGCGTCATTAAGACACAGATGCAGCGTGCCTATTAGCTGCTGCTTCAAATCGGGATGTTCGACCGGTACGATCGCCTCGATTCGATCGTCGAGATTTCGCCGCTGCCAATCCGCGCTTCCAATGTAGACGAGCGGCCGGCCATCATTGTGGAAATAGTAGATGCGGCTGTGCTCGAGAAAACGCCCGATGACGCTCATCACACGGATATTCTCGCTGAATTTTCTCAAGCCCGGGCGCAGCCTGCAGTGGCCGCGCACGATCAAATCGATCTTAACGCCCGCTCGAGAGGCCTTGTATAGCTCACCGATCATCTCGACATCATCTATCGCATTCATCTTGGCGATGATGCGTCCGTTTCCTCCGGCCTTCTGAAACGCAATCTCACGCTCGATCAGACGAATAAACGTCTTACGCATGTCGCGCGGTGCGATTATGAGCTTTCGATAGTGCTGCTCCGGCGCGTATCCCGTGAGATAATGGAACAGATTGATGGCGTCGTAGCCCATGTCCGGCGAGCACGTAAAGAGCCCGATATCCGTATATAGTCGCGCGGTGGTCGGATTGTAATTGCCGGTACCGATGTGGCAATATGCCCTGGGCCCGACACTCTCCTCTCTGATTACGAGCGTCACTTTTGTATGCGTCTTCAGGCCAACCAGGCCGTACGTGACGTGCACGCCGGATTTCTCGAGCATTTGGCCCCATTCGATATTGCTCTCTTCGTCGAATCGCGCCTTCACCTCGATGAGCACGGCGACCTGTTTGCCACGTTCTGCCGCACGGACGAGGGCCTCGATTATCGGTGACTCTTCGGAGGTCCGATAGAGCGTCTGCTTGATTGCCAATACATTCGGATCGACGGCGGCCTCCTCCACGAACCGCTGAACGCTCGCGCGAAACGATTCGTACGGATGATGAACGAGGAGATCACCGTTTCGAATAATGCTGAATATATCTGGCTCATCCTTGGTCTCTCCCTCGAACATCAATCGGGAAGGCACGACCGGCTCCCACGGCTTATATCTGAGTTCGGGAAAATCGAGCGCTGCGAAATATTGAGTGCTCGAGTGATCGATCAATCCGTCAGCACTATAGACGTCGTCCGGTCCGAGAGACAACTCACGAATCAGCAAACGTCGGATCTTGTCCGGCATCGAGCGCTCTACTTCGAGTCGTACCACCGGTGCGAATCGACGCTCTCGAAGTTCGTCGGAGATCATCTCCGTTAGATCTTCTGCTTCCTCCTCGTCTCGTCGGATGTCCGCGTTTCGCGTGATCTGAAATGCATGCACGTACTCGATTTCCATCCCGCGAAAAAGCTCGAACAGATTATTTGCGATGACTTGTTCGAGAGGCACATAGTGATACGGCTCGTCCAGCGGGACCCATCTGCCCCGACTCGTCGGCACCTTCAATCGTGCAAAGTGCTCCGTACCGCGCGTGGGATGTCGGAGCAGAACGGCCAGCGAGAGACTCAGATTTGAGATAAACGGAAAGGGGTGCCCTGGGTCTACGGCCAGCGGTGTGAGGATCGGAAAGATGTTTGCCTGGAAGTACCTGTGAAGCTGCTCACGCTGATCGGGAGAAAGTTTGGCATAGTGGACGATCCGAATTCCGGCCTTTTCGGCAAGCGCGGGCTTCAATGTCTGTTCCCACAGCTTATTCATTGTCTGGTACATCGGCAGCACGGCGGACCGAATGAGCGAGAGTTGTTCTTGCGGCGTTCGGCCATCCGGCGATAGTGCACGAACGCCGGCTGCCGCCTGTCGCTTCAGGCCCCCGACGCGTTTACGGAAGAACTCGTCGAGATTCGACGAAGCGATCGAAAGGAACTTAACCCGCTCGAGAAGTGGCGTACGTTCGTCGACGGCCTGATGGATGACCCTCCAGTTGAAGTCGAGCCAGCTCAACTCACGATTAAAGAACAGGTGCGGGTGGTCCAGCGGGGCGTCTTCCGGAACCGGCCGAGGCGACGTTGCCTTCGGAACGGCAAAGTCGGGCATGACGGCGGTAGATCCGTCACCGCCCGGTACTTCAGACTGAATTCGAACACGCTCTCCCATCAATCCTCCCGCAAGCTGAAAACTCAGAGTGGCTGCGGCTCCCGCCCTTATCCCTCTAGAAACTCCTTCCGCTCGATGCGCCGACGCAGCTCATGCAGTGCCATCATTTGCGTCTGGAGCGGCTGCAGTTCGTCGCCCGCCCTCGACGCACGGTACATCTCCTCGCGCTGCTTCTCAATTGCCGCATTCACACGATCCAGTTTGAGCTGCATCATGACGCCGACCGCTGCATCGTATGGATCGCCGTCCAACTTTGGTACGGTAATCTTCCGCTTTCGCTCCCAATTCTCGGAGGGCTCGTGCAATACCATCGAAACTTCCGTCGCCAAACGCTGAACCTCCTGCCCGAACGATCCGTCCAGAAAAGCCTGCCGCTCAACCTTTCCCTCTTCGTACTGCGCCAGCAGCCTTTCCGCAGACGTGCGGGCAGGCCCCGGCGTAAATTCGTCAAGGCTCATATTGCCGAGAACGAATTCTACCATTGGTGAACCGTGCTCCAGCATCAACCGGATGAGCGACTTTTCTTCCGGAAGCGGCTGGACGTCCCGCTCGCTCCTCGGTGAACGACGTTTGGCTTTTCGCGGCGCCTGAGCTGGACGTGGAGCTTCCGGTTCAGATGGTCTGCGCGGCGACCTCTCCTTTCTGTGTTCGGAAGCAACGTGCTTATCGAGTACCTCGCGAAGGCGGAGGTCCGAAATATCCAGAACGTCACCGGCACGCCGAAGATAGGTCTCACGCATAAGCGGGTCAGCTAGCCTTGCGATGGCACGGATAATTTCGTGCATAACATCTGCTTGACCTTCCGGGGTCTGAAGACGGCCATCCACCTCCGCTCGTTCGTAGATGTAGGTGGCAAAATCTCTCCGATGCTCTCGAATGTAGCCCTCTATAGATCCCTTGTCCGCGCGGGAGAATGAGTCCGGATCTTCTCCTGGCGGCAACTCCACTGCGTACACTGAGAGTCCTTCCGCAAGAACCACCTCGATGCCGCGGATCGCTGCACCGGCGCCGGCCTCGTCTGCGTCGAAGAGAAGTACGATTCGACGTGCATACCTTCCCAGGAGCTTTACCTGTTCAGGCGTAAGTGAGGTGCCGCTAGAGGCCACAGCATGGTTAATCCCGGCCTGATGAAGCGCGACAACATCCGTGTAGCCTTCAACCAGCAGCGCCTCCTCCTTCTTTCGGATAGCGTGCTTCGCATGGGAAAGACCGTAAAGAACTCGGCTCTTGTTGTAAATGCGCGTATCGGGCGAGTTGATGTATTTTGGCTGTTCGGCGTCAGGGTGAAGGATCCTACCGCCGAACCCGAGAACCTTTCCAACGTGCGAAAGAATCGGAAACATGATGCGGCCACGGAAGCGATCATAATAGCCGCTGCGCTGCTTTCTTGGGATGATCAACCCTGCTTGCTCGAGAACCTGGTCTGAGATATGGTTTTCCCCCGCGACGGTTAGAAGTCCGTCCCACCTATCCGGCGAATAGCCGAGCCCAAACGATCTGATGATCTTGTTCGTGTAGCCTCGCGAACGCAAGTATTCGAGGGCTTCCTTGCCTTCCGCCGACTGCGTCAAAACGCCGTAATAATAGCGGGCGGCGAAGCGAAGAGCGTTGTACGCTGCCTCTTTTTCGCTCGATCGCTCACGGTCATTCTCCTTTTCCGGAATTTCAATCCCCGCCTTTTCGGCGAGCAAGCGAACGGCCTCAGGGAAGGCGATCCCTTCGATCAGCATTACAAAATTGAAAGCATCGCCGCCGGCTCCGCAGCCGAAGCACTTATATATGCCGAGGGCCGGGTTGACGCTGAATGAAGGCGTATTCTCACTGTGGAAAGGACAAAGCCCAAAATAATTCGAGCCCCTCCGCTTCAGACGTACGTAGCCGCCAACGACATCTATGACATCCGACGCAGCCCGAACCTCTTCAACCGTTTCATCGGGAATGTACATGCTGCGTATTGCTTCATCGTTCTGGCCGCACGCGCTGATCAACGCATGCGTCCGGTAATATAGAGAACCTTCGGATCCCCAGGGACGTGTTGCGAACTCCTCCTTAGTCGGTTAAACTTCAGCCAACGAAATCATCACGTTCAAGCGGTCGTAGTGGAATTACTCGGTATTGATGTCGGTGGTTCAGGTATTAAAGGCGCTCCCGTGGACATTCGGACGGGAAAGCTCACGGAACCGCGCCGCCGCGTGAAGACCCCGGAACGCGCCAAACCTGATGACGTCACGCGTGCGATCGCCGACATCGTATCCCATTTCGATTGGGACGGTCCCGTCGGGTGCGCCTTCCCTGCGCGCATCAAGAAAGGAGTGGCTCGGACGGCAGCCAACATTGACCAGAGCTGGATCGGAACGAACGTCGTCGATCTATTTCAGTCGTGCACCCAACGTCTGTTCGTAGTGCTCAACGACGCCGATGCGGCCGCGATTGCGGAAATGAAGTACGGGGCAGGCCGAGGCAGGCAGGACATCGTCCTCCTTCTGACCGTCGGGACCGGCATCGGGTCTGCTCTCTTCATCAACCAGACCCTTCTTCCCAATACGGAATTCGGGCATTTCCATTTGCAGGGCATGGTGGCCGAGCATTATGCGTCGGACAGAGCGCGGAAAGACGAGGGGCTTAGCTGGAACGAATGGGCCGGGCGTTTCCAGGAGTACCTATCTCACCTCGAACGCCTCCTCGACATCGACCTCATCATACTCGGCGGCGGAATCAGCAAGGAAAAGAAAAAGAATCGATATCTCGATCTGATCCGGACGGATGCCGAACTCGCAACTGCTCAACTTGAAAATGACGCGGGGATCATCGGCGCCGCATATAGCGCCAGAGTAGTGGCAAATCAATCCAGGTGAACAGCCGCGCGGAGCACCCACATCTCGTCTCATCCATCGCCTTATCGTATGTCCTGCTCGACGCCCCAGTCCCGTGCGAGTTGCTGGATGAAGTCGATCTCTCCCATCGCGACCGCGCCGTCAGCTGTGGCAATGTCGGCGAGGTCGTTCAGGATGGCGATCCGTGACGGCTTCGACATCTCATCCGCCACGGAGGCGATCGACGCCTCGAGCATCTGATCACCGTTGGCACCAACGTAGACAAGCATAACGTCGTTCATGACTTGCTTGACACCGTCCGACTTAAAATACGCATTCCACGCACTCAGCTTCCGCGACATCGCATCGACCTCGGACGCATCGAGATCATCATCTGCGCCGTGTGTCAAAGCGAGGTATATCAAAGCGAGGTCGTGCGCAACCGTCCACTCGGGGTAGTCCTCCTTACGCTGATCACCCATCCGTAATTCGCGAATTAATTCAACTTGCGCGTCATATTAGTATCCGGGACACGCTGACCGGCGACGACTCGTAGTGTATGCGGAATCAGGCAGCCGTCGCGCCCCTGTCCACTCGGAGTACAGTCCCGGTCGTAGATTGATTCTCGATAAGGAACAGGACGGCGTGCGCGACATCTCGATTATTCCCGTCGTAACGAACCGGTGAAGTGGCGTCCTGACCACGACCATGCTCTTCCTGTTCGTCAATAACGTTGTCACCGGGTGCTACCGCATTGATGCGAATTGGGCTCAATTCCGTCGCTAGGCTTCTAATCAATCCTTCGACCGCGCAATTCGCGGCGCCAAGGACGGACTCGCCACGGACAACGCGTCGACCTGAACTCCCTGAGAAGAGGGTGATTGAACCCGATTTATTGATGAACGGGATGCATCGCTGGGCCGCGAGAAACTGGCCCCAGTACTTCGTTTCGAAGACTTTTTTGGCCTCGTCAATATCACAGTCAATGAAATCAGACCGGAAGCTCTCGGCAGCGGTGACCACCAGATCGTCGAAGCCTTTCATCTGTTCGAAGCAGAAATCGAGTTCGCGAGGATCACGTACGTCTAATTCGCACGTCTCGATATCATCGCCGAGCTCCTCCTGCGCGCTGGCGAGATGCTCTTGCGCCCGATCAGCAATGATGACGTGTGCACCTGCTGAACTCGCCGCGGATGCCGTCGCTTTTCCGATACCCGAGGCACCGCCTATGATCAAGAGCTTTTTTCCGTTCAGGCGCATATCCTTCCAAGCATAGTTGTTCGGATCATACTGCGCAACAGCGGGCGAATGCCGCACCCGGCGACAGAATCACGTAATCGTGACACCATGGAGTTTATCGAAGCGACATACAGGCTTGAGAAATCGACAGCTCAACCGGAGGAGCGCCTTAAGTCAATTCTTCAAGAGCAAACGATCGAGACGCCACAAAGCGTGGCGGATCGATACCCGTTCGTCCGCGAGAACATGATGGGCCGGATACGGGAGTTTGAACCGGACGAATCGGGGGGCTACGTCGCTACGCTGGAGCTTCCCCTCACAACGGCTTCATCAGATCCGGCACAGTTTCTCAACGTGCTGTTCGGCAATTCCTCGCTGCATCCGGACGTGCAGCTCGCAGATTTTCAAATCCCTCCGTCGCTCGGGTCGCTGTTTCGCGGTCCAGCGCACGGCGTCGAGGGCATCCGGAAAATCACCGGCGTGACGGGGCGACCACTTACCTGCAGCGCCCTTAAGCCGGTCGGGCTTCGAGTTGAAGAGCTGGCCAAGTTGTGCCGCGGCTTCGTCTCGGGAGGCATCGACATGATAAAGGACGACCACTATCTAGCCGACCAATCCTTCGCACCTTTCGAGGAGAGGGTTCGCACTTGTTTAGTGACCGTGGAGGAATCGTCCGCAAAAAGCGGCAACAAATGCATCTACATCCCCAATCTTTCGGGCACGCCCGAGACGATCCGACGTCAGGCCGAATTCGCTCAAGCGGCCGGTGCCAGAGCCGTAATGCTCGCACCGATGCTCGTCGGAATGCCGCTGATCCATGAACTCTGCACGCGATGGCTCGACGTTCCTTTGCTGGCGCATCCGAGCTTCGGTGGCGCGCTTCGCATCGACCCGCCTGCACTCTTCGGGAAGCTGTTTCGACTTTTCGGCGCCGATGCCGTCATTTTCGCAAACTACGGCGGACGCTTCAGCTACTCACCGTCTGTGTGTCGTGAGATCGCTGAAAATCTACGCGGCAATTGGCTGCAGATGAATGGATCCCTTCCGACACCCGCCGGAGGGATGAGCGCCGATCGCGCCTCCGAGCTGGTAGAATTCTTCGGACTGGACACCATTTTATTGGTCGGAGGCAGCTTGCTGGAGGCCCACGATGAACTCGCAGACAGGACGAAGGCGTTCACGACCAGCGTCCGATCGGCGGCGGATGCGTTGTCCGGCTCAGCTTAATCCGCGGCGCCCTTCAATAAGTGACACGCCGTCGGGGAACTTCACCATACCGGTCCCATACGTCCAGCGACGAGCCGAAGCCTCGAAGCCGACACGGCACGCGTCGACGCGATAAAGTCTATTATTCAGGATGTGAGATGCCGAACAATCCCAAACATCTAGAATCCGAAAACCGGATCGGTGAGGCGCCCGGCAATATCAGGAAATTCCGTCCTGAGAATGACGGGTACCGCTGGAGTGATGTCCCGCTAAAACGATATAAAGAGGATGGAAGTCACTTCAGGAAGATTACACGCCAGACGCTCTTCTCCGGACGCGCAGATTCGGGATCGGAGATGCGGTACTTCGAGATAGGTGCGGGTGGGCACTCTACTTTCGAACGCCATGTTCACACGCACTCTGTGCTGGTCCTCCGTGGGCGTGGACGTGTCCTTGTCGGTGCAAGTGTCCGTGCCGTTGAGGCCTTCGATCTTATCGACGTGCCATCACGCACCTGGCATCAGTTTCGTGCGGATGACGAACCACTCGGCTTTCTCTGCCTGGTTGCGTGTGACCGAGACCGGCCGACGCGACCGACACCTGATGAGCAAGACGTCTTGCGTACGGACCCCGTCATCGCAGCGTTCGCCAGGTTTTAACAATCCAGGTCCCCAGTATGTCGCAACGTGATATTGAGACACTGCGTCAGCGCGTCGAAGCTGTCGCTGACCTCGCCGAAAACGACGGCGATCCGGAGGCTGCGAGACAGGTCTTTGAGGATCTCATCAGCGCTTTGAATGAGGGACAGGTGCGTGCGGCCTCGAGACGAGTGGACGGTGCGTGGAACGTACACGGATGGGTGAAGCAGGGAATTCTCCTCGGGTTCAAGCTCGGAACGCTACGAGACTACTCGACGGGCGGATTTCCTTTCTTTGACAAGGATACCTATCCCTTGCGACCCGCGTCCCTGCACGACCGCGTTCGAATCGTGCCGGGTGGATCGTCTATCCGCACCGGCGCTTATGTGGCACCGAGCGTCGTCTGCATGCCGCCGATGTATATCAATGCTGGGGCATTCGTTGATGAAGGCACGATGGTCGATTCACACGCGCTCGTCGGCAGCTGCGCACAGATCGGAAAGCGTGTCCATCTATCGGCCGCTACACAGATCGGCGGCGTACTCGAGCCGGTCGGAGCCATGCCGGTTATCGTAGAAGACGACGTCTTCCTCGGAGGCGGGTGCGGAGTGTACGAGGGATGTGTGATCCGTAACGGTGCAGTACTCGCCCCGGGAGTCATTTTAACGGGTGCAACCCGCATCTATGATCTGATACAGGAGCGCGTGCTTTCCCGAGAAAAGAACGGCGTGCTCGAGGTGCCGGAAGACGCAGTACTGGTACCGGGTTCGCGTAGAGGAGCCGGGGCATTTGCCGAAAGCAACGGCATCTCCCTCTACGCGCCGGTTATCGTCAAATACCGCGATCGCAAAACGGCAGCTTCCACGACATTGGAAGATGCGTTACGATGATAGTTACGATCTTCGCGAATCGGGTCACGTGACCACTACGAGGGATATGCCTCCGAGATTAATGGTCGCGACGCGATCGGTTAGGATGCCCTACCTCGTGACAGTTATGGTGTCGGGAACGATGAAAGCATCGGGGAACCGCCGCGTCAGGTAGCTTCGCGCACGCTCAGCTGCATCACGGGAGGTAAAATTGCCAATGCGCACGCGATAGTACGGCTGCATATATACCACCGAAATTGCCATGTCGTCTCCGAGGAGCCCTGGCGGCGCCTCCTCTTGGACTTCTGACCACCAGGCCTTGGCGTCCTCCTCCAGGTCCACGGCCGAGTTCTTATCTAGAGTCTGGAACACCTGGACGCGAAACCCGCGGACGTTCGACTCAACGCCGGAATCCGCTCGGCCCTCCATAAGGCTGGCCGGCACGTCGTGCTCGATGCCCGGATCAGCGCCCGGCGGCGGCTCGGTATACGTGGATGAATCGAAATCCTCGTAGTCAGACATCTGCACCTCCGGCGTAGGAAGTTCGTCAGCATCTTCCACGGGATCGGTTGCTTCTCTCGGGCCCGCACAGGCCGCAAGAAATACGAGCGCGAGGCTCAGAAATACGGCATGTATTCGGATCGTTCGCAAGATCATGGTCCCGCTTCTTGTATTGCGATAGCGTGAGTTGCACGTAGACGCATAACGGAAGATCCGGGCCTAGTGAAAGCCGGTCACGATCCTGACTGATGCGCTTGCACCGATGCGTGTGGCGCCATGTGCAATCATCAATCTCGCATCTTCGGCGGACCGGATTCCCCCGGATGCCTTGACACCCATCTCTTCTCCCACCGTTCGGCGCATAAGGGCGATGTCCGACGCCGTCGCACCTCCCTTCGAAAATCCGGTGGACGTCTTCACGAAATCAGCGCCGGCATTCTGCGCGAGCTTGCACGCGGTAGTCTTCTGCTCGTCCGAAAGGAGCGCCGTCTCCAGAATGACTTTGACAATGGTACCTTTTCGCGCCTGACGGACTGCCGAAACCACTGCACGCATGTCCGCTTCGACGAAATCGTTCCGGCCGCTCACCAACATCCCCACGTTCATCACCATGTCGATCTCCGTGGCACCGTCAGCAATCGCCCTCTCAGCTTCGCGTGCTTTAATCTCTGTGTGATTTGCCCCAAAGGGGAATCCGACGACCGTGCAGACTTCGACCTCCGAACCGGCGAGCCGTTCTGCTACAAAGGGCACAAAGCACGGATTTACGCACGCGGCGGCGAAAGTAAATTCGAGCGCCTCGGCGCACAGCGCGCGGATTTCTTCCAGGCTCGTCTCAGGCTTCAGGGCGGTGTGATCGATTAACCGCGCCAGCTGCGAATCCGGACCCTTATCACGTTCGTCCATGGCTCGAAAATACCCAGCTCGCGCGACATATTCGCGACGCTGCTATACAAGCTGGCTCATCCGCTACTTCGCAACCATGGAATCGAGGTCGTATCGGCGACGCTTCTCCCACAGCGTCTTCTTTGAAATGCCGAGCAGATCCGCGATCTCGGAATAGCTCGTATCGAAATTATTGAGCGTGTGGAGGATGTATTCGCGCTCCAGTTCTTCTAGTGACGCCCCCGTCGGAAATCGAAATGCTCCATTCGCAAAATAACTCTCGTCGAGCGCGTCGGTCGCGACCAGGGCGAGGTCCTCGTCATCGATCCGATCTCCGCGGGCAAAGATCATCGCACGCTCCAATACGTTTCGCAGCTCACGGACGTTGCCGGGCCAGGTATGGCTTCGAAGCTTCTCTTCTGCATCGGCCGTAAACCCTTTCGTTTCGCGACTCATCTCCTCATTGAATTCCTCGACAACCGATCCGGCAATCTCGACGATGTCATCATCCATCTGGCGAAGCGGCGGAAGGTGCAAATTCACCACGTTGATCCGAAAATACAGGTCCTTCCTGAACTCCTTATTCTTGAGCCGTTCATCAAGATCGGCATTCGTCGCGCACACAATTCTTGCGGTGACGCGCAGATCGTCCACACCGCCGAGGCGCCGGAACGTGCGGCTCTCGAGAAATGAGAGCAGCTTCGCCTGCAGCACCATGCTCATTGAATCGATCTCATCGAGGAAGAGCGTTCCGCCGTCGGCCAACTCGAGAAGACCCTGCTTTGATGCGCGCGCATCGGTGAACGCGCCCTTTTCATATCCGAAGAGCTCGGCCTCGAGCAGGTTGTCAGGAAGAGCGGCACAGTTGATTTCCATGAACCGCCCGGCATTATACGTCGAATTATAGTGGATGGTCTTCGCGACCAGGTTTTTTCCGGTACCGGTTTCTCCGGTGATAAGCACGATGGTATTGGGTACGTCCCTCAGCGTTCTGACGGTGTCGCGCACCTTCGAGATGGACGAGCTCTTCCCTAAAATTCCGCTGATCGGATAGGCAGCCCGGCGTGTAGTCTTGATTTCATCCAGCTCCTGCTTGGCATCATACAGATCCAGAGCCTTCGCGATGAGCACGCGCATCTCTTCCAGATTCACGGGCTTTTGCAAATAATGGAAGGCACCCAGTCGCATCGCCTCGACGGCTGTCTGCACGGATGAATGCGCCGTCATAATGATAACCGGCACGACTGCCTGTCGGTCGCGAAGCGCCTCCATCATTTCGATGCCGCTCATCCCCGGCATCATCAAATCCGCGAGCACGACATCCGGGATCTCGTTCGAATCGAACGCTTCGAGCATCTTGATCGGATTCGTGAAGGATCTGGCTTCGAATCCCTCTCGGTTCAGAACCTTTGCAAACATCTCCCCGATCTTGGGTTCGTCGTCGACTATAAAGATGCGTTTTTTCACCGGTCTGAAGAAGTTTGATGGGAGAGTCTATTCGGTCACACACCCACATCGCATCACCGATCTCCTAAAAGAGGAAAACCCCTGATTACAGCGCGTTCTGGTCGCGGAACGCAGTGGTGAGAGGCGATGAGCGGTAATTTCGTAACGGGTGTATCGGCGGACGGAGGCAGAAATAAAGCTCCCGTTACATTCTTACTGGCCCTAGAATGCGCAAACCGGCCGGCACCACGCCGATCTCCAACTGGTAGGCTTCTTCAGTAAGAATTTCACCATCCGCCTGGATAGCAAGTGCCTGAGAAGAATTTATGGACATGCGATCTATCTTCTCCATCTGCACTTCAGGGGCGTGTACGTGGGTACCAGAAAGGGCCCGGGGAAGCAGAGTCAGTACGCGAGGAACAGACACCCCGCGGATGATGCAGGCGTCCAACATGCCGTCCAGTATGGAGGCGTCGGGCGTAAGATAGAATCCGCCGCCACTGCAGACGCCATTTCCGACCAGGGCGAGAAACAGAGGTCCGTGATACGAATACACCGTCTCGTCTTCGACGAATAGGTCGATGAGCACACGCGGAGCCCGCCAGCTCCGGAGCGTGCGAAGCACGGCGGCAACGTATCGAGGTGTACCGGTGAGTAACTTGAAGGATGACGCCGCCGCGGCTACTTTGGCGTCGAACCCCGCCCCGCCGATGTTGATAAAGTAGCCGCTGCCGGTCCCGGCGGGACCGCTCCAAGATATGGATCCATAGTCGACACGGGCACAACGGCCATAAGAAAGTTCGTATAGTGCAGATTCTAGACTGGCGGGTACATCCAGCATCTTTGCAAAGTCATTCCCCGTGCCCATTGGCAGCATTGCCATTGGAACGTCTACGCCGCTTTCGATGATACCCGACGCCACATCGTGGGCCGTGCCGTCTCCACCGACGGCTACGACGGCGCTCCCTGCTTCCGCCGCGATGCGTGAGATGCTAAACGCATGGCCGGCGTGCTGGGTAATTTGAATCTCATGCTCGAGATCGGATGCTGCAAGGAGGTCTGCGAGGCGCCGGCGACTCCGACGTGCCGACAAACCTCCGGCTCTTGGATTGACGACGAAAACGAATTTCATCCGGACCGGTAGCGTGCGATGGTAGGGCAACAAACATACGCTTCGTGCATCCTCATTCCCATTCTTTTTGTCGGGGGATTACTCATCGCGGCATGCCGGCCTTCCGGCGAGCACGGCCTTAGAGTGATAGAGGATGACCTAGGACGGACGCTGCACCTGCAAGACACGATCTCGCGTGTCGTGACGCTCGCACCGAATCTGACGGAAATCGTATTCGCGGCAGGTGCAGGGCACAGCCTTGTCGGGGTCGGCCGTCCGGACGACTTCCCCCCTGCGGTCGACATGCTGCCCCGCTACAGCGTGTATCCCGTCGACTTTGAAGCAGTGGCTGCGCTCAAACCTGATCTCGCGCTCGCGTCCGATCAGGTAAACGGCCTCCGGGATGCCGAAACGCTGGCGGCACTCGACATCCCGACGTACTTCATCGCTTCCTCAGATTTAGACGAAATTTTCGAAGGAATCCTGAGTGTGGGGGCCCTTCTTGGAACCGAACCAGCCGCCGAGTCAAGCGTGGACTCTCTCCGCCAGCGCATGCAGGCACTGGCGGAACGTACGAGCACCATTTCCGAGCGGCCGCTGACATTGTTCTTGATTAGTGACGAGACGCTGTTCTCCTTCGGACGAGAGAGCTATATGCACGATCTCATCGAACTTGCCGGCGGACGGAGCGCAACTGCGGACATCGACGCCGATGCACCGATATTGAGCGAGGAATTCGTACTCTCCATAAGACCCGACGTTATCATCGGACCGTGGGGCGACAATTACGACGCCTGGGGGCTTCTCAGAAATCACCCGACGTGGGACGTCGTGCCGGCCGTCGAAAATGGGCGCGTTTACAGCGTCGACGCGTCTCTCGTCGAGCGACCGGGGCCACGGCTCATCGAGGGCGCGTGGGTCATGGCGCGAAAGATTCATCCCGAACTGTTCGAGAATGGCGTTGAGTACGAGTAGCGCTCCCGGTGGTCCAGCAAGAACCGTCGGTTTGACGGCGGCCCTGGTTCTCACCCTTGCAGCCAGCATGATTGCCGGTGTTGCCGTCGGGAGCCACGATATTGCATTCATCGACGTAATCTCGACGATCTTCGCCCGACTCGGGTTAGGCGATGCATTCGCAGATCAAACGACCTCTCGCATCGTCTGGGATCTCCGTTTGCCGCGCGTCGTCTTGGCGGCCGTCGTCGGCGGCGGGCTCTCGATCATCGGCGTTGCCATGCAGGCGCTCGTTCGAAATCCTCTCGCAGAGCCATACATATTGGGCATTTCGGGTGGCGCTGCAGCGGGAGCATCGCTGTTCTATCTCGGATTTCTTCCGCCGCTTCTCTCCAGGGCGTTCTCCATGCCGCTTGCTGCATTTGCCGGGGGATTTATATCGATCTCTATCGTTTACCTCGTCGCACGTTCAGGATCCTCCATTTCCGTCGCGAGGCTGCTACTCGCCGGTGTCGCGATGTCCGCCCTGATGGGTGCCATCACCGCCTTCGTCACGTTTGCCTCACCCGAGCCGAATAAACTACGTGCCGTGCTCTTCTGGCTGCAGGGGTCGCTTAGCGGCGCTCGCTGGAATCTCGTTCTGCTCCCGGCGGTCGCTTCCGGACTCGGAATGCTTCTCCTCATGGCGCTGAGCCGTCCTCTCGATGCAATGCTGCTCGGTGAAGAACCTGCCTTCAGTCTCGGGGTACCGACCGAGCGCGTGAAGCGGCTGCTGATCGTGCTTGCTGCATTCGTCACCGGCAGCCTCGTCGCCGCGAGCGGCGCAATCGGATTCGTCGGCCTGATCATTCCACACGCAGTCCGGTTTTTTACGGGCGTGACACACCGACGACTGATTCCAGCTAGCTTCCTACTGGGCGGCGCCTTCCTTATCTGGGCCGACATTGCAGCCCGCACGCTCATTCCGACGCAAGAGCTGCCCGTCGGAGCAGTCACGGCGATTTGCGGCGTTCCGTTCTTTCTCGTCCTGCTTCGACGGAAACAGTATCGGTTCCAAACATCTTAATACCGTCGGCGTATACGCAGAGGCCGTTTTCACAACTTCCGCCACGTGTAGTTGATGCAAGAAATCCAAGCGCTCACCACGAGCCAGAACCAACTCACGAGGCCGGTCAAGCAGCCGACACTTCGGGATATCCGGCAGGTCGTTGACGAAGAGCTCGAAGAGTTCCGCAAGTACTTTCGGGAATCCGTCCGCTCGTCCGTCGGTATCCTCGACAAAATCACCCAGTACGTGCTGCGCCAGAAGGGGAAGGAAGTACGCCCGATGCTGGTTCTGCTCTCAGCGAAAGTCTGTGGCAGTGTGCACGATTCGACCTACCGGGCGGCCGCCCTTGTCGAACTGATGCACACCGCTACGCTCGTTCACGACGACGTGGTCGACGTGGCTGAGCGCAGGCGCGGCGTATTCTCGGTGAATGCACTCTGGAAAAACAAGATCGCCGTGCTGTTCGGTGATTTCCTGCTGAGCCGCGGCCTGCTCCTCTCTCTCGAGTACCACGATTACCAGCTTTTGCACGTCCTCTCCGATGCCGTTCGCCGCATGAGTGAGGGCGAGCTGCTTCAGATCGAAAAGTCACGCCATCTCGATATTGATGAAGAGACCTATTTCCGGATCATTTCCGACAAAACGGCTTCGCTGATTTCTGCGTGCACGACCTGCGGAGCCGTAAGTACGACCGACGACCAGGAAACGATCGAACAGATGCGCGTCATCGGAGAAAAGCTCGGGCTTGCATTCCAGATTCGGGATGATTTGTTCGATTTCGGAGTCGAAGACGTCGGAAAGCCGATCGGGATCGATTTGCAGGAGAAAAAAATGACGCTGCCCCTCATTCACGCTCTCCGTGAGACGTCCGGGCGCGATAGAAGGCGCATCCTGAAGATCGTCCGAAGGGAGAAGAAGAGCCGGGCGGATATTCGAGAAGTCGCCCGATTCGTCGAAGAGCACGGCGGGATCGCTTACTCGCGAGAGAAGATGCGCGAATGTGCTATGGAAGCAAGAGATCTGCTCAGCACCTTCCCTCCGAACCGCGCGCGCGACGCCATGCTCGATCTCGTCGATTATACGGTTAGTCGATCGCGATAGACGATGGCGACCCTTCACCTCCTTGGTACCGGTGCGGCAATAAGCGATCCTCATCGTACGACTACGATGCTTGCGGTGGAGGATGAAGATGACACCGTTGTTGTCGATTGCGGAGGCGACGTCGTACAGCGGCTTCTGGAGTCCGATCTCGAACTGGACTCCATCTCCTCACTCATCATTACCCACGAGCACCCGGACCACGTAAGTGGATTTCCGCTCTTCATGGAAAAGATATGGCTCGCCGGCCGCCGCCGGCCGATTCCAGTCTACGGAATTCACCGGGCAATCGATCAAGCCCGTAAATGCTTTGCAGCTTTCGACACGTCGAGCTGGGACGGCATGCCACAGATTGTGTGGACGGAGATAGCGCACGAAGAACGGACGAGTGTACTGGAAACCGATGCCTGGGCGATCACGGCGTCACCCGGCAACCACGGTGTGCCGGTCATCGGGCTTCGCATTGTGGCCAGGTCCACGGGTCGGATCGTTGCGTACTCGTGTGACACGGAGCCTTACGAGCCGATAGTCCGCCTCGCGAGCGGAGCCACCATACTCGTGCATGAAGCAACCGGCGCCGGTAAAGGACATTCCTCGGCAGAACAGGCGGCCGAAATTGCGGCACGTGCCGGTGCAGAGAGGCTACTCCTCGTTCACCTGCCGCCAGGCATGACAGACGGTGATCTCACGCACGCGCGATCTCGTTTTGAGAGAACGGAGCTCGGACGCGAGTCTGGCGCCTACCGCATCTAGCGCACGGCATATGTAGCGCACGGCAACCGCGGGCGGGCCCTGCGGGCGTGAACAAAGAGGTGTGAAGGTGTGAAAGAAGACGAGTTACGCCTCCCCCTCGTGCATGGTGAATACGGAACGGGCCATTCGGTCGGCTTTCTTTACCTCCCGAATGTCCTCGATCAACTCGAAATCCTCCAGTACTTCCTCAATGACGTCGCGAAGGTACTCTCGTCGCTCCTCGAGCACTTCGACGACCGCATCCTTCATCACACGCTTCAACATGCTTTCACTTATACCAAGTTCGGACATTATTGGGCCCCAATGCAGAGAAAACCGTAACGTTCGGCCAAGATACTCGTGCAAACTTCTGAAACAAAGTCACTCACGCGTCCCCTCCAGCATCATCAGTTCCGTGGAAAATCCATCTTCCGGCACGGATCGTCGGCGTCCGATGCCTTAGATTGATGTAAGTATTTTGAATGTCGATACGTCCCCATGCAAGACATGAAATCACCGAACGCCTTCGGCTTTCCGGCGCTGACAGCGTCGGCGCTGTTCCTTCTTTTAACCCTGTTCCATTCCTCTGCTGAAGCACAGAACATAGACGTGGGCTCCTATCTCATAGAGATGCGCGATCTCACGGAAGAGGCACTCGCGGCAAGCAGAGCGGCTGAGAATGCGTCGTCGGTACAGGAGGTTCGAGAACGCGCCGACGAGGTATTCGCATTCATCTGGGGCAACACCTCCGGATTGTCGGACGAAAACGCACGTGGTGCCGAAAACGCACACGGATGGAAAACCAGGTGGCAGGTGACGTTTTCAGACTTCGACTCTTTATTCGCGGAGCGCTACGGCAGCCTTCCCCCTGAAATAACAGACCCAACCGAGCTGGGAATCGTCGGCCTCGGACGGCACGTCCGCGGTACTATCGAGGACGCATTGACCGCGGATGCTGCCGACGGCACGACGCAGACACACGGTCCCCACGTAGTCCATTCGATCAACAATGTGATCGGTTGGATGAAGATGGATGACGGCGTAACGAAAGGCGAGCGTCAGCCTCGCGTCGATCTTACGCGCGAATGGAACTCGCCGATCGAGTTCTGGATGTCGACTGCAGATACCGGTTGGCTCTTCGAAGTCTATTCGCAGGCATCCAACATTCTCAAGACCAACTACGACGGGGACGTCGAAGAAGCCCGCCGCCACGCCGCAGCCATGACGGCGCTTATCGAACGAGCACTCGACGGCGTCGACGCAAACGGAAACGGAACCGTAGAACCAGTCAAGATGGAAGGAGGCCTTCGAGCGGCTGTGGAACACGCCGAACTCGGTGGTTTTGCCGATGCAACAGATTAGTTCGGTAAGTCTCAAGCGAGGAATTCATCGCATGAGATCATTGTCCTTCTATCCTCTCTCGAGTACCCAACATCGATCGCCAGCCGGAACCTAAGCATGAGATGTACTTCGATCGTCGCGCCTTGCCTTGTCATCACAGGCCTCCTGATCGCCACGGGATGCGCGGGGCCGCGCGAAACCGCGCCGGAATTGCCATCCAATCAATGGACGACGCTTTTCGGAGGTGAGTCGCTCGAGGGCTGGACAATGGTCGGTCCGGGAAGCTTCTCAATCGAGCCCGACGGCAGCATGCTCAGTCATGACGGGATGGGGCTCCTGTATTATGAAGACCAGGCATTCCGCGATTTTGAGCTCGAGCTGGAATGGAAAGCCCAGACCGATTCAGCAAATTCGGGTGTATTCGTTCGATTTCCGGAACCCTCCGATCCTTGGGACGCCGTAGAGGCCGGCTACGAGATCCAGATCGACGATTCACAGGATCCCGCACACCAGACCGGAGCCGTCTACGACTTTGCCGCCCCGTACCGCATGAATAGCAATCCACCGGGCGAGTGGAATACGATGCGGATTCGTGCAGTCGGGCAGCGCTATGAGATCTTCCTGAACGATGACAAAGTGAACGAGTTTTTCGGTGATCGCAGCCGGGAAGGCTACATCGGCCTCCAGAATCACGACGACGATTCGAACGTCTCTTTCCGCAACATCCGTATCCGACAATTGTCGCCGGCCGATGCCCACGACAGCCTGTCAGATCTGTTTGCCGCGCCCGAACAGGCAGAGCCGATTCGTGTGCTCGCCGTGACGACGACGCACGGATTCCGCCATCAGTCGATCGAGACAATCCACACGCTGCTTCCTGAGTTGGCTGCGACGACGGAGTTCGACTTCGACATCACTGAGGATGTCTCAGACTTGAACGATGAGAATCTCTCGGGCTATGATCTGCTGCTTTTCGCCAATTCGACTCTTCGCGTGCAGGGGAATTTGAGTGGGCAGGAAGAGCTGTCTGAAAGCGAACGTGTATATGAGTTTACACTCCAGACTCCGAACGGTCCTGTGTCCGGCCGCATCATGCTTTCGGGTTTAGACGCCGATCCAACGGGATCCATTCAAGTCGGCGGCAGCGAACCGACTACCTTGGACGAAGTCGACTTTTCAGATCCGAATCTCTCGTTCACGTATGACGCAGGGCAGTTCGGCCTACTTACAGCAGAAGGGGAGCTTTCCGACGAGGAGTTTGACGGAACGCTGGGAAATGACAATTTTTCCATCCCATTGACGGGCTCTCGACTCGCTGAAACGAGCACAGCAGTGGCTGACGGCGTCACCCAAAGCCAACGTGAAGCCGTTGAGCGATTCATGCAGGCAGGAAAAGGAATTGCGATCGCCCATGCCGGACTTGACGCATTCTACGAGTGGCCATGGTATCGTGAGATGGTTGGAGGTGGGCTCTTCGAAGAACATCCATGGACGCAAAGTGTCCGCATCGAGGTTGAAGACGGCAGCACGCCCGCTACTGAGCACTTCGGAGACGGGTTTTGGATCGTCGACGAAATTTACGTCCTGGATGAGAATCCGCGCTGGAATTCGCACGTGCTCGCATCTCTCGATATGAGCAGCGTCGGAGTCGAGCAAGGGCCCGCGTCCGTCGAATCCAACGACTATCCAATCTCGTGGATGCGCAGTCATGACGGCGGACGCGTATTTGCCACGAAACTAGGGCACTTCGACGATGTGTGGCGTACGCCGGGCTTTCTGCAGCACCTGCTGCAGGGGATGCGTATGGCAGCCGGCCGTCTTCCCGGCGACTTTAGCGGCCATAGGGAGCACGAAGTAACGTCTGAAAACGTCTGGCCGGACGACATCGCCATAGACGACAGCGGGAATGTCTGGATCGCTGAACTTCGCGGCAAGGTCCATCATTACGATCCGCACAGCGGCGAGACGCGTCAGATCGCACACATTGAAACGACGGACCCGACGAAAATCGAGCACGGATTGTACGGCATCGAAGTCGATCCCGACTTCTACTCGGGCGCGCCCTACGTCTATCTCTATTATGCGGAGCCTGAGACATTCATCAATACACTCTCACGATTCCGATACACGGACGGGGAGCTTGACGTCAATTCTGAAGAGGTCATCCTACGGGTGCCTACTGAGCCGAACTGCTGCCACCAGGCAGGCGATATCGAATGGGGGCCAGACGGAACGCTGTTCCTGTCGACTGGAGATACCGGAATGTCCGAAGTGCGTCCCAGTTGGAAAATGACGGAAGAAGAGATCCAGGCTTTTCTGGACGAAAACGACCTTAACGACTACCACTGGTCGCGCCTCGTAGACTCAGAACGCAGCGCTCAAAATCTTCAGGACTTGCGCGGAAAAATTCTGAGAATCAACCGGGACGGATCGATCCCAAGCGACAATCCATTCTACGGTGAGCCAGGCGTGCGGTGGGAGATTTATGCGTACGGCCTCAGAAATCCGTACCGTTTCAAAGTGGACCCGGAAACGGGCACGCTGTACATCGCTGTGGTGGGTCCGGATGCAGCCTTCGACTACGACGAGTATAACATTTCGGAGAGCGGCGGTGAGAATTTCGGATGGCCGCGGACTTTCGGACGTCTCTTTTACAACGAGATCACGCCCGAGCACATACCCAGTTACACGCCGCCGATGTGGGAATACACGTACGAGACCGGCGGCCGTTCAGCGACGGTTGGACCTATCTACCGACATGAGGGCACCGGCGCGTTTCCCAAAATATTTCAAGACAGGCTTTTCGTTTTTGACTGGGCGCGGCGCTGGATAAAATGGGCACGCATCGGTGATGGGGTATTCGAGAGCGATACGGTGAACAGCGTGAAGAACTCACCGCTCGCTCTCCGGATGCCCGCAAAGCGTCTGTTCGACATCAAGACGTTCGACGTGCTTACCGCCACAGCGCCGATCTCGATGGAACTCGCTCCTGACGGCAGCGTGTATGTCGCTGAATTTGATGGGTTTTGGGATGCCGGTTCGAACGCCCGAGTGACGCGTTATCGGTGGTCCAAAGAGCCGGCACAGCCATCGTCCTCAGAGTAGATTATGCGCCGCAGACGTAGTGTGGAATTGCTCGCGAAAGGCCTGACGCTTGTCCTCATTGTCGGGTTTACAGCGTACGGGACGCACTTTGCCCTTGGCGATAACCAGGCGCGAAGCGTCCCTTCGACCACGATGCACCCCTCGATTGCCGCACTAGACGAAGACGGCGCCGAGATCTACATGACGCGATGCATGTCATGTCACCAGATGAACGGCAGGGGTGTCCCTGGCGTCTTCCCACCGCTCAACGGCACTGAATGGGTGAACGGCGACAAGGGACGCCTGATTCGCACCATACTACACGGCCTTACCGGTGAAATAACGGTAGGCGATGAAACCTACAGCGGGGCGATGCCGCCGTGGAAATCTTTCTTGGACGACGAGCAAATGGCGGCGCTCCTTACATACATCCGCTCATCCTGGGGAAACGATGCTTCCGAGGTCACGTCCGACGAAGTCGCCAGCGTTAGAGCCGCCACCGAAGAACGAAGAGACCCGTGGACGGAGGCGGAGCTCGAGGACGAGGAGAATAGAGGCATTCCAGGCGCTGAGGAAGACGAATCCTCAGAAGACGTACCTGCGTCCACAGGCTCGGATGCCGAGTCAGATACGGGAATCGACGCCGGTTCCGAATCCGAGGCCGACGGCCAGCATGACGACGACTAAGACGACTATGAGCGCTCAGCCTGGAATGGAAGTCCGGCGGGAAGATCTTATCATCCCGAATTGGATTCCTATTTTGCCAGCACTACGCGGCTCGTTCGGGTGACCGACTCCGTGCTCAGTCGAAGCAGGTAGATTCCGCTGGGCAGCGTACCGGCTTCGAGCGTGATGTCGTGAGTCCCCGAGGTCTGCCGGCGGTCGACCAGGATTCGAACTTCCCTTCCCATCACATCATACAGGGCCAACCGCACGTCGCTCTCCGAGGCAAGTTCGTATGTCACGACCGTCTGCGGATTGAACGGATTCGGATATGCTTGATGAAGCACCGTCTCTGTGGGTAATTCGTTGGGATCGTCTGCCGACGTGATCGTTCCGACATCGAACAGAACGGCCGTCTCAGCTGATTCTTCTGCCGGCTCGTATGCTGCCGTCGCGTACCAAATTCCCGATACGCCGATATCTACGTCAGCGATGGAGACCCCGAACGCCCCTTCAAATTCAAAGGGCAACTCCATTCGCAAAGAATCGCCTGTGCCGTTCATCTCGATGATTCCGTTCACAGCGGCAATATCATCCAGTTCGATGTCCTCGGTAGAATTTTGAACACCTCCGATCTCCACGGTCGTGTTCATCCTGAAAGTATTGCCGGGTTGCTCGAACGTTTCGCCGTCTGCCGGAACAGCTCCGCCCGATTCAAGCATCGTGAATGTCATTTCACCGGGCTCGACATCCGCGCTCAGTCTGATGGTGCCGAATGCGACAGAAAAATCGAGGCCCAGAGGATCCAGGATGGAAGCGTCTAGCGCCGTGACGTGAACCTCATCATACGGCGGGGCATGGGGGATTAGATAGGCCGAGATGGTCCCGCCGGCCCTCGAATCATCCTCGTCGTCATCCGAACCCACATCTGAATCGAGATCCGCCTCGACTGTGAAGTTCGACATCACGGTGTCGAGTTCGAAGACGACCGGCCGCAGCACCTGCGCAACATAGATCAGGCTGTCGAGACCTTCAAACCCGGGATCGGGTGTATAGATGAGCGATCCGTCCGACGATAACGCCACGTCGCCGTGGCGGGGCCCCGCAATGAGCCGTACAGCGAGCGAGTCGTCAGATTGATCGTTTGAGAGAACGCCCGGAGCAGGCAGATCAAGCGGCGAATCCGGAGTCGTCGAATACCTGTCCTCCTCCGCCGAGACTTGGGCAAGAGCAACGTCGACGCTGATGGCAGAAATAGCAAGTACAGTAGCAATCAGGCATTTCTTCATATCGGTTCACGTTTGGATGATACCAGGGTTAAACACAGGTCTTTCTGGGTTCAGATCTGCGACTTCTATACCGAGGCTTATCCACTTACGCGTAGCGGCAGGATCGATGATCTCGTCGACCCACAGGCGGGCCGCGGCGTAGTAGGGCGTTGTCTGTTTCTCGTAGCGCGCCTCGATAGACGTCAGGAGCGCCTCCTTCTCACTTTCTGATAGCTCTTTCCCGGAATTTTCCAAGGCTCGCATCTGAATCTGCAGGAGCGTCTTGGCCGCCTGTGCACCGCCCATTACCGCGATCTTAGCCGTCGGCCAGGCGAAGATCATCCGAGGATCGTATGCACGCCCGCACATTGCGTAATTGCCTGCGCCGTACGAGTTGCCGATAATGATCGTGAATTTCGGTACCACCGAGTTCGCAACCGCATTCACCATCTTCGCCCCATCCTTGATAATCCCTCCATGCTCAGCCCGCGTTCCCACCATGAACCCGGTAACGTCTTGTAGAAAAACGATAGGGATACGTTTTTGGTTGCAGTTCATGATGAATCGCGCCGCTTTGTCGGCGGAATCCGAATAAATCACGCCGCCGACCTGCATCTCACCTTTTCCATTGCGCACGACAAGACGCTGGTTAGCGATTAGTCCGACGCTCCAACCATCAATCCGCGCGTATCCGGTCACGAGCGTCTTGCCGTAATCCGTCTTGTACTCGGTCCACGAATCTGCATCGACGAGCCGACCAACTACATCTCGTGCGTCGTAAGGTTCACTGGCACGCGCGGGATAGATCCCGTAGATCTCTTCGAGATCAAATGCAGGAGCCGCCGGCTCCGTTCGGTCGAGGTCGGCACGCGGTCGGGAACCGTAGTGTGAGACGAGCTCGCGAATTTTTTGGATGCATGCTTCATCGTTCGGGAGCACGTAATCCGTCACGCCGGACAACTCTGAATGGGTCTTTGCGCCCCCAAGTGTCTGCACGTCCACATCTTCGCCAATGGCCGCCTTGACGAGAAACGGGCCCGCTAGAAAGACCGATCCGGTGCCTTCAACGATAAGTGCCTCATCGCTCATAATCGGCAGATAAGCGCCGCCGGCGACGCAGCTACCCATTATTGCTGCAATCTGAGGAATGCCCTTGCTCGAGAGCACGGCATTATTCCGGAAAATGCGGCCGAAGTGCTCTTTGTCAGGGAAGATATCATCCTGCATCGGCAGGAATACTCCCGCAGAATCGACGAGATAGATGATCGGAAGGTGATTTTCGAGAGCAATTTCCTGAGCTCGTAAATTTTTCTTCGCCGTAATCGGAAACCACGCACCCGCCTTCACGGTCGCGTCGTTGGCTACAATCATGGCGAGGCGGCCGCTTACGCGTCCAATTCCGACTATCGTACCAGCAGCCGGACAGCCACCCTCCTTCTCGTACATCTGGTACCCGGCGAAGATGCCGAGCTCATGAAACACGCCTTCATCATCTACGAGTGCCGCAATTCGTTCGCGCGCAGTCATCTTGCCGCGACTGTGCTCACGGTCCTTCCGCTCCTCTCCGCCACCCTCTTTGATCGTGTCGGCCAATTCGTTGCGCTTCGAGATGATCTCCCGAAAGTCGGCCATCCGCCGTTGATACACGGGCGACTCGCGATCTGCGGCTGTTCCCGGCTGTTCTGCCTTTACGGCTTCCGACATATGCTGGATGCAAAAAAGCCCGGCCGAAAGGGCCGGGCTAATGAAGCTCTCTGAAGATCGTGATAGAACGGAGCGTCGGTTTGATCTACAGGATTGCGCTCATTTTATTCATAATCTCACTTCTCGATTCACCGGTCTTCTGGTGAATAAGATTGATCATCTTTTGAAGGCTTCCACGCGCCCTCTTCATTTCATTGTCGTCAAACTCGGTTCCTTCCCATATACTCTCAATCTGATCTTTCATGCGCCGCCAGCTCTCGTTCATGCGCGTTGTGGCCATAGTGGTCCTCCGTAGGTCAATCCTGAAATCCGCTTATTAATTGTACAGGATCGAGCCTTGTCAGGTTTCAGGAATCGTTACAATTCATTCCGGCATTGGATCGACACCATGAATTATGCAGCCAGAGGATAATGATTCCAGAACATTAGAATGAGGACGATTAGCCAGATGAGATGACCTGCGCCCGTCCCCATCGAGATCCGTTTTTTCGCGGCCGGTGCGGAAGTTCCCCCCTCCGCAATGCTGGACCAGGCGGGCTGGATGACGAAGAACTGCACTGCCGTCAGGACGACAATAAGAAGAAGACTCGTATGGTACTGAGGACCATACGCCCCGAACCCCCCACCGATAAAAAAAGCGAGCAACCCGAAGACGAGCGTCAAGACGATGAAAATGTTCATGAGCTTGACCGTCTGCGCGCCTCCCTCTATCAGTGGAGCGGCGCTACCCGCGGCCGCTCTTCGTGCCATTCCTCCAATGGCGAGCGCCAGACCAAACCAGCCGGCGGCGGTGATCACATGGAGGACAACCAGGATGTTAAAAAGCATAACTTTCGCAATTCTGATGAAATGGGGCGACGTGTAGATAATACTGTCCCGCCAATCGAACTTCTAGCTTTTTGATACACGGAGATGAAGTCATGAAGGATATGGTGGATGCTATCATCATCGGCGGGGGCATATCGGGGCTCTGCGCCGCGTATCGGCTGCAGCAGTCTGGGCGAAAAGTACGCCTGTTGGAGCAGAGAAACCGCGTTGGCGGTGTCATTCGGTCCGAAAGGACGAGCGGATATTTAATTGAGCACGGCCCGAATTCGATTCAAGCAAGAACGTCGCTGCTTCACAGCCTTATACAGGAGCTTGATTTGTCGAATGCGCAGGTCGAAGCATCCGACGCTGCGCGAATGCGATATATCGTCCGCCGTGGGCAACTCGTCCACGCGCCCACATCGCCGACGGCCCTTTTTACGTCCAACCTTTTCGGAACTCGTGCGAAATTGAGAGTGATGCGAGAACCGTTCGTACCTGCCGGCGATCCCGAGGAAGACGAAAGTGTCGCGAGCTTCGTGAGACGGAGACTAGGTGATGAAGTCCTCGATTACGCAGTAAATCCGTTCGTGGCCGGCGTGTATGCGGGTAACCCAGAAAAACTTTCGGTCAAACATACTTTTCCATCACTCGTCGATATGGAGCAGACGCACGGATCCATTATTAGAGGGCAGATCGAGACGAGGCGCAACGCTAGCGAGCTGACGGACACGGGCCGCATGTTTTCTTTCCGCAATGGAATCGGCCAGCTCACCGAAGCCCTGGCCGGACGCCTCAAGGGCGTCAAAACGGATCACACCGTACAAGGTGCTGAACTATCGGATGAAGGCTGGAAGGTGACTTCGTCACAAGGAGATTTTCACGCGCGCGCCGTCATCTACGCCGCACCGCTCCACCAAATCCACGATATGAAGCTGCCCGATCGCAAATTGACCAGCATTCTTGGGAACGTAACATATGCCCCCTTGAGCGTAGTATATCATGGTTTTCGCCGGCAGGATGTACGGCATTCGCTCGACGGATTCGGTGCGCTCGTTCCCGAGGTCGAGCACCGTTTCAGCATTCTCGGCACGCTGTTCACATCATCTATTTTCCCGAATCGCGCGCCGAATAGAGATATCCTACTCACGACATTCGTGGGCGGCATGCGTCATCCCGACCAGGCCGCTATGGCTTCGGACGCATTACATAGCCTCGTCCGGTCCGACTTGACTTCGCTCCTTGGTTTGCGCGGAGAACCGACTTTCCTCAAGCACGTGTTCTGGCCTCGAGCCATACCGCAATACACAATCGGATACGACGACGTCATCAACGCCATTGATCGACTGGAGGCAGAGATGTCCGGACTCTTCCTGGCAGGAAATTTCCGGGATGGGGTTTCGGTCGGAGATTCAGCACAGTCCGGTAATGATGCAGGGGTTCGGTGTCATTCTTTCCTGCAGTCCTGACTGCAGAGGGCGCGTTCTAGAAGCAGCTGCTAGCAAGATTACGCTCTTCTTACGCTACTCCGCTGTCCCGCGAGAAAAGATACCGCATGAGCTTCCGCTTTGCCACAGGAAGAACCGTCGACTCATATGGAAACTCTATATCACTATCGAATGCGTACGTGGCGGGATTCGGTAAATCCTTGCGCTCATCCATTAGCAGAAGTTTTATGGTCTGCGGTGATTGGCGGATGCTGCGCTGAGCAAAACTCTTGACGTGCGATGTACGCAAGCTGCGATAACGCTCCTCCGTCCCCGTGAAGATCGACAGATTATACTGGAGGACGTGCAGCTGGTCGTCCTCCCGGTCTGGCACGAGCAGATAACCCTCCTGAACGTACGACGGCACGATGCCGACCTCTTCCATATGCAAGTGGTCTTCAACGAACTCAAATATCGTCTTTCCTTCTTCGATAGCCGATTTGACATGCGGAAGCGCCCACTGAATCAGTTCCTCGACAGTCTGCATCTGATCCATTTCGAATTGGTCCTTCTCGTAAATCACCTCCTGCGCGTCCAGATCGACGTCCTTTATTTTCCCTGGAAGGGCATCTTTCAAATCGTCACTATGCTGCACGATGGTCTGCAGCGTCCCGTATATGGTGATGAGCTCACCAAGGTGGGGATATATTCGATTGTTCGAGAAATCACGTCGAACTGTCTGCAGATTGTTCAGAATCTGGTATTGAGCACGCTCAAAATCGTGGACGGCATCGGTAAACAGATCAAGATTCCAGGTACTCATGAGCATTGCCGGCTATCCTTGTTACTACCAAAGCAGCATAATTCGACTGCGGCACATGAGCTTAGACCGCAAATATCGCGCCATAGTTTCTTGCATTCTTCATAAGCCCCGCCTCCCTTCGGTAGCTATTTGCGAATCACACCGACCCGTCAGTATTTAGCGCGTGCCGTCACCGCCGGAAGTAACAGACGGCGTATCACGTGTCACAAGTGATGCGTCCGGCTCTCCGTCTGCCCCCAATCGACGCGCACCATACTCTTCGAGCGTAAAGGCATCGACCGCAACGTACCGTGTTCGGGCCTCTTCCGCCCTGCGCACGAGATCTGCTTCTTCTGCTGAAATGATGTCCGCATCAATGGCCCGGGCTGAGGTTTTGGCAGGCGTGCCGCGCGCTATTTTCCCCGATCGCACAGCGGATCGTATACGACTCAGGACGTCCTCCGCCGGGACGGAAAGGGCAAATGCGTATTCAAGTTGGGTGAGAGCGTCGTTAGGGTCGCCCGAAATAAACAGGCCATCTGTGAGTCTATCGCGCTGCTCACCAGGTGTCTGCATAAGCCGTGCTACCTGGTGCCCGAGGGCATCGTCTGGCTCGTGACCGAAACGATTCATACGCGACCATATGGCAATAGGACCACGAAAGAGCCAGCTAAGGCCTGGAACTCGCAGATTTGCAAACAGACCGTCGAAACCGTCCTGGATGCGAGCCAGCGCATACTGCATCGACCAGTGAAAGAACGGAAGGTCCTCATCACGGCGTCCCTCCGCCTCGAATCGGCGCACGGTGGCGGTTGCGAGATAGAGCCACGAATAGATATCCGCGAAGCGGCCGGTAATTTTCTCCTTTCGCTTAAGTTCTCCGCCGAGTACGCCCATTGCGACGTCAGCCAGGAATGCAAATGAGGCGGCAGCCCAGTTCATCTTTCGAACGTACGGGGCGGACGCGCCGCCGGTTGGCGAGCGCCACAGGAAACCTCGCGAGACGGTCAGCACGCATGCGCGGGTCGTGTTTCGTACGACGTGCCCTACGTGGCTCCAGAACGCCTTATCGAATCGCTTCAGATCGCCCTTGCCAAGTGCGTCGATCTCTTCGAACGCGTAAGGATGAGCCCGTATGGCACCCTGGCCGAATATGATCAACGTGCGCGTAAGGATGTTCGCACCCTCCACTGTAATACCGATGGGAGTCCCGAAGTAGGCATGGGCGAGCAAGTTACGAGGCCCGCGCGAAATACCGTTCCCGCCGAGGATATCCATCGCATCGTTGATGATCAATCGCTGCAACTCAGTCGAGTTACTCTTCGCCATCGCTGTGATGACGGCAGGCTTTGCGCCCTGATCGATGCCGCCGCATGTGTATCGGCGCATCGCCTCCAGGAGGTACGTGAAGCCACCAATGCGGGCCAACGGCTCCTCAACACCCTCGAACCGGCCGATCTGCAGACCAAACTGCTTACGGACGGCCGCGTGACCGGACGCCACGCGAAACGCGACCTTTGCTCCACCCGTGCTCTGGGCGGGCAGCGAAATACCCCTGCCGGCGGCGAGCGACTCCATCAGCATCCGCCACCCATTCCCGGCGCCGTTTGAGCCGCCGATAATCGCATCGATCGAAACTACGACATTCTCTCCCTCTGTCTTAGAATTGATGAAGGGAATGCCAAGAGGATCGTGGCGCCAGTTAGTTCTAACGCCGGGAGTATCAGTTGGAATCAACGCGCATGTGATCCCCGGATTCTCCCCTTTGCCGAGGAAATTCTCCGGATCGCGGAGTTTGAAAGCAAGACCGAGCACCGTGGCGATAGAGGCAAGGGTGATGTAGCGCTTGTTCCAGTGAAGCCGCAGCTTCAGCGCACCATCTTCGTCCTGGAAGACTGTGCCCTCCGCCTCAATTGCGCCGGCATCAGAACCGGCGCTTGGCTCCGTGAGTGCGAACGCCGGAATCTCCTCACCACTCGCCAGGCGCGGAAGATAATGTGCCCGCTGCGCTTCCGTACCGTAGTGGATCAGGAGCTCCGCCGGTCCGAGGCTGTTGGGGACCATCACCGTGATGGATAGTGGAAGCGACCGAGCCGCGCATTTCTTCACGACTGCGCTGTTGGCAAGGGAAGAAAAGCCTAGCCCTCCATACTCCTTCGGGATGATCATCCCGAAAAAACGCTGATTCTTCAGAAACTCCCACGTCTCGGAGGAAAGATCTCCACGCTGAAAGACTTCCCAGTCATCCGTCATGCGGCAGACCTGTTCAACTGGACCATCGAGAAACGCACGCTCCTCGTCCGTCAGATCAGGATACGGTTCGCTTAGAAGCTTCTTGAAGTTGGGGCGTCCCGAAAAGAGTTCCCCGTCCACCCAAACGGTGCCGGCGTCGATTGCGACGCGCTCCGTCTCGGATATCCGCGGGAGAAATCCTGCCGACTTCAAAAACTTCATAACGGCCGCCGAAACAGTGGCACGCCGAACGGGAACGATGCCGAAAACGACGGCGAGGACCACAAGGACCACCCAGAGCCAGACCGGCGCGGACGTGCCGAGCAAAACGACCGCCGTCGCGAGAATCCAGAGCCAGAACGGAGCCCCGAAGTAGCCCAGCGCGAGGACAAGCAGTATGATCGATGCAATCAACCATCCGGTCGGGATCGCCGTCATAAACTCAAATTCAGGCATAGTATTGCTCGTTTACAGCATCAAATTCTCGATTATGCCTGCCGCACCCATGCCGCCGCCCACGCACATCGTACAGATTCCGTAGCGTACCTCGCGGCGCTGCATCTCATGTATCAACGTGGCTGTCAGTTTGGCGCCCGTACATCCGAGCGGATGCCCGAGCGCAATAGCGCCACCATTTACGTTTACGATCTCCTCATCAATGCCCACTTCACGGATTACCGCCAGTGCCTGGGCGGCGAATGCCTCGTTGAGCTCGACCAATCCAATATCATCCAAGGAGATATCTGCCTGTCGGATGGCTTTGCGGATGGCATCCACGGGGCCGACGCCCATCAGCTCCGGTGGTACGCCTGCCAGTGCGAATGCGATAAGTCGTGCCATCGGCTGCACGTCAAGATCCTGCATCCGCCGCTCGCTCATCACCACCGTGGCTGCGGCACCGTCTGATCGCTGCGAGGCGTTTCCTGGAGTCACTGTGCCCCCTCTTCGAAAGACTGGCTTAAGGCCTGAAAGCGCCTCAAAACTCGTATCCGGCCGCGGACCCTCGTCAACCGAAAAGGTCGCCTGTCGCCGTTCAACACGGCCGTTCCCGGAATCTCCGGCACTCGCATATACGCTCTCGCCGATGTTCAGTGGGACGATCTCTTTTTCAAATCGGCCGCCCTGGATCGCATCCAGTGCTCGTTGATGCGACCGTAGAGCGAAATGGTCCTGATCCTCGCGCGATACGCCGTACTTTACGGCGACGTTCTCAGCCGTGATGCCCATCGACACGTAGACATTTATGTCCTCCTCCACAGTCATCGGGTCGGGCTGAAAGAAAAACCCGGTCATGGGCACCAGGCTCATCGATTCCGTTCCTCCTGCCACGACGATATCGCCGAATCCCGTCGCAATCGCTTGCGTGGCCATTGCGATCGTCTGTAGACCGGATGAACAGAAGCGGTTAATTGTAGCACCCGGCACCTCCTGAGGAAGACCGGCTTTTTGCGCTATGATGCGGCCGACGTTCTGGCCCTGCGGTCCTTCCGGAAATGCGCAGCCGATGAGAACGTCGTCCACGCTTTCGGGCTTCAGTCCCGGAACGCGTCGAATCGCCTCGCGTACGGCGGCGGCGCCCATTTCCTCGGGTCGAAAATTGCGCAACGCTCCCCGATTGGCCTTACCGACGGCCGTTCTCACGCTGCTGACGATAAATGCTTTCTGCATGTGTTCTGTATCCAATCGTTCAGACCCTCCCCAAACGGCAGCGCGTCCCCTTCCTGCGAAGCCTCGTCACGTAGACCCGCTACGGCTCTCCCGCGCCCAAGCGAGGCATCAATTCCGCAGCGGCTTTTTCGTCTTAAGCATATGATCGATACGTTCTCGCGTCTTGTCCTGTTGAAGAAGATCGAGGAAAACGTCGCGCTCTAATTCAAGAAGATAGTCTTCATGCACCTCGTTGGGTCCGTCGAGCGCACCGCCAGTCATGATGTATGCGAGCCGCATCGCAAGGTACGCGTCATATTCTGAAATGAACTGTCCCTCCTGATATTGTTGGACGGAAATCGCAAATGCGGCGGCGGTAGGTCGACCGAGAACAGTAATGTGCTTCGCCGGTGGAGGCGGAATGTATCCCTGGCTTGAAAGCCGAAGCACCTCTTCTCGCGCGACGTGAATAAGCCGCCTATCATTCATTACGATATGCGCATGCGAAGCGAGGTATCCGAGCCGCTGCGCATCCGGTGCACTCGTCGAAACACCGGCCATTGCCACCGTTTCGAAAAATCTCTGCAGCCACGCCTGTATCTCGCTAGGATGGCGGTTCGGCGAGCGCTCTGACGCGAGGGCAGCGAGCCGTGTGGTCCCGGTTCCCGCCGGGATGAGTCCGACGCCCAGCTCAACCAGTCCGATGTAGCTCTCCGCAGCGGCTACCGGATGCGAGCATGCCATCACCAACTCACATGCACCGCCCAGTGCGCGCTGGTGAACCGCCACGACAACAGGCTTGCGAGCATAACGTACGCGCTGTATGGTGTCCTGAAATTCTGCCAGATAGGCGCCGACCTCCGCACCAGCCCCGTCACGAATTCCAGCAGCCATTTCGACGAGATTAGCACCGACAGAAAAGTTCTTACCTTCGTTGGCCACCACGAGGCCCCTTCTGGCGGGATCCTCTTCGACGCGGTCGACAGCGTAGCGAAGACCTTCCATCACTTCGCGACCGAGCGTATTCGCCTTCGACCTGAACTCGTACAAAGCTACGCCGTCTCCGAGATCGAGAAGCGCGGCTGCATCCGACGACCATAGCTCACCTTCCGGCGATGTCTTAATGACCTCAAGCGATATGTGATCGAGCGGCCTTGGGTCACCGACGTAATCTTCTTTTGCAGGCGCGTAGATCGTATGATGATGATTCTCGCGACCATAGAAGTGATTATGCCCTGACGCGTACATAGACCTAATCCAGGCGGGCAGTTTCAAGGCGTTCGCCTCCATATCCTCGATCACTTTCCGGAATCCGAGGACATCCCAGATCTGGAACGGACCCATCTCCCAGCCAAAGCCCCAACGGATGGCTCGGTCGACGTCGGCGGGGTTATCCGCAATCTCAGGAACGCGTCGTGCACTATATGCAAGCAGATCCAGAATTGTCTCCTTGAAGAATCTGCCTCCGCGTCCATCGTCCTCGTACAGTGCCCGCAGCCGAGCAGACAGGTCGCCCGCCCTGAAGATCTCTTCGATCCCCGACAGCCGCACCTCACCATCCTCCGTGTAGTCGACCGTTTCAGGGTCTAGAGACTTAATAGTTTTTCCTTCCTTCCGATAGAAGCCTTCGCCGGATTTTTGGCCCAGTGAGCCTCGTTCGACGAGTCGATTAAGAATTTCCGGTGTTCGGAATGCTTGACGAGCGTCGTCGTCCGGAACGGCATCATAGAGGTTGTCGGCGACATCTTTCATCACGTCGAGTCCGACGATATCTGCCGTCCGAAACGTTGCTGACTTCGGGCGGCCGGTCAGCGGTCCAGTAAGTAAATCGATTTCCTTGATGGTGTAATCGCCTTGAAAAACTGCGCGCATAGCCTGCAGCATCGCATATACGCCGATTCGATTTCCAATAAAGTATGGCGTGTCCTTTGCGATCACGATACCTTTGCCGAGGTGAACGCGTCCAAAATGAGCAATTCGTTGTACGACCGACTCATCCGTATCGGGCGAAGGCACGAGTTCCAGCAGCTTCAGGTACCTGGGTGGATTAAAAAAGTGGGTGCCGAGAAAACGCCGGCGAAACGTATTCGATGTACCCTTGACGATATCGGCAATCGACAATCCGCTGGTATTTGTAGAGACGATGGCATCCGGGCTGATATGCCCTTCTATGCGCTCGATTAGATCACGTTTAACGTCGAGCCGCTCCACGACGGCTTCGATCACCCATTCCGCCTCGGCCACTCGATCGAAGTCATCGTCGAAATTACCCGTCGTGATGCGCCGCGCCGCATCAGCGGTGAAGAACGGGTCTGGCTTACTCTCTCGTGCTCTGTTCAAACCTTTCGCAACGATCGCGTTCTTGTCACCGCCTTTTTGGGGCGCGATGTCTAGCAGGTGAACGTCCATGCCGGAGTTAGCGAGATGAGCTGCGATCTGCGCACCCATCGTCCCGGCGCCGAGAACGGTTGCCGTTCGAAAAGGAAGATGGGTGTGCGGCGCGTCGATCAACGCTGCTTCGGATAGCTGCCGAGTGGCTTCCATAAATATGGCTCACAAGTTGATGTTGCTCAGTGTGGTGCGCGGTCCTCCTGGCGCTCAACGATGACGTACTCGTCTTCAGATCCATCCGCATACATCGACTCAATCTCGTCCGCCAACGTATCCTGCACCTTGCTACGACGCACCTTCAGAGTAGGTGTCAACAGGCCATTCTCAGGTGTCAATGGATGCATCACCAGTTTAAATCGCTTCACTCGAGACCACGGATCGATGCCATCGTTTGCCTCCTCTACGAACTGCTTGAATCGCTGCCTCACATCCTCATGCTTCAATAGATCCGCGGCGTCCCTCGTGCGGATGCCACGCGACCGTGCGTATGCCTCCAGTTTCTCTTTATCAGGAAAGACGAGTGCCGTCGGATATTTATATCCACTGCCGACAACAACCGCTTGCTCGACGAGCGGGTGAGCGGTCAGTCGATTTTCAATCGGCTGAGGCATCACATATTTCCCCGTCGAGAGCTTAAAGAGATCCTTTTTACGGTCGGTGATCCGCAGATGACCCTCCTCCGTGAAGTCTCCGATATCGCCGGTATGAAACCAGCCGTCAGCGTCGATGACCTCGGCCGTCCGCTCTTCATCTTTGTAATAGCCCTTCATGACCTGGGGACCACGGGTCAGAATTTCGCCGTCCTCCGCAATCTTGATTTCAACACCGGGGATCGGTTCGCCGACGGTTCCGGCGCGATTCCGTCCCGGGCGATTGAACGCAATCACGGGGCTTGTTTCGGTTAGCCCATAGCCTTGAAGCACGGTGACGCCAGCAGCGGCGAAAAGATTGGACAGTTTCGGGCTTAGCGCCGCTCCACCCGAGATGATGTATTTTACGCGTCCACCCAGCGCCTCTCTCCACTTCCTGAACATTAACCTGTCGGCGAGTAGGAGTTTCATCCTCAAAATGGGCGACAACGTCCTTCCGATCTCATACTGTTCGCCGACAGAGAGCGCCCATTTCGCTATTCGTTGGCGCATGGGACTCATCCCGGATATTCGTTCTAGGATGGATCCGTAAACCTTCTCCAATACGCGTGGTACCGTGGAGAAAACGGTGGGTCGAACCTTCCGCAAATCGTCCGCCAGCCGGTCGGGTGTCGAGAAGTACAGAGTAGTCCCGTGGTAAATGAATCCGTAATAGAGCGATCGAGCGAAAATATGTGTGAGCGGAAGAAATGAGATGACGACCTCGCCGTCGGGCCCCGGTGCATAATCGGGAAGTCCTGAGAACGCCGTCAGGGCGTTATGTGAGATGTTCTCGTGTGTCAGCATGACGCCTTTTGGCCTACCGGTCGTGCCACTCGTATAGATGATCGTCGCGAGCTCGTCCGTGTCGACCTGATCCAATAGAATCCGGAGCATGGATCCGTCCTTCTCGGAATGGCGTCGGCCGATCTCTCGCACATCGGATAGCGCCCTGAGCGATATGTCATTTGGCAGTGGGTCCGGGTTGTCGTCGGGAGTCATTTCGGCAACGATGACATGTTTCACGGTGGGGCAGTCCGCAAGCACGCCGCGTATTTCCTCGAGCCGACTCAATGTGGATACTGTGACCGTTTCGGCTTCGGAATGCTCGATTACATACCTGACCTGTTCAGGCGCGTGCGTCAGGTAGATCGGCACATCGATGAGGCCTGCTATCAAGCACGCCATATCGACGATGCAGAAATAAACGTCGCTTTCCATGTACATAGCGACCCGGCCGCCTCGAGCCGCTCCGAGATCGATGAACCCGACGGCAGTATCCTCAGAGTAGCTCCGGAACTCTTCGAGTGAGACAGCTCGCCATTCCTCCTCCTCCGGCTGATTCAGGAGGCGCGGATTCTTGAAATGAAGGTCGGCTTCGTAGAGGATCTCAGGGAGGGTCCGCCCGAGATACGACGTGCCTGTGCCGGGTGGAGCGGTTTGGATGTGCTCGGCCATTTCTGAGAACGAATGACGTCTAATGCGCGCTCAACTAAAAACCTGCAAGAGACGAGAGTGATCCTCGAGAGGTCTATCAATGAAAAGCCGACATCCGATCCAATCGAATGTCGGCACGCGCAACAGTCCTTGTGGGAGGCCCACCCTGAAATCACATGTTCTTCAGTGAAACGTTCCCAACGCCCGCGCGAAGATGAAGGTCAGGCCCGCCCCCGTTTACGTTTCCCCTAAATCTCTTCGTCATCCATTTACCTTCGACCTGAAGTGGGCAATCGCAGCTCGCCGACCCGACGCTTGCTTCAGCATCGACCTGAACGCCGACACTCGAACCAAGAAACACGGTCACGTTTCCAGCACCCGTGTGCAAGCGAGAATCGGAACGCGGCTGGCGAGTAATGGACGCTTCAATATTGCCGGCACCGGTATTAATTTCGACGTCGCCCCGAACGTCCCTCGCACGAACATTGCCGGCACCGGTGTTCGCTTCGACCCGCCCCAGCGCACCCATTATCGCAATATTTCCCGAACCGGACGAAACTGTCACCGGTCCGTCCACGGCACCAATCTCGATATTTCCGGCACCTGTCCGGCCCTGAACGTCACCCGTCACGTTACCGACGCCAACATTGCCGGCACCTGTAGAAAAGTCGACATTGAATCGCTGCGGGACGTGAACTTTGAAGTGTACCTTAATTTCCGCTCCCGAGCCAAGACGGCTCCAAAACCCACCTGCGCTGGACAAACGGGATTCGATATGCACATTGTTGCTGCTTTCGTCCATAATCAGATCATGACGACGAAGGATCTGCTTCGCTTCCTCACGATCGTCGGATCGGACGGTCCTCTCGACCTCGATGAAAACCTCAGCGCCGGAATGAGGCATGATGTCGACGTTTCCGTGATCGACATCCAAAAATAGTGTACCGCCGGCGCTAACCTTGAACGACTTCTTGACCGTATCCTTGATATCGACCGTATTCTTGATATCCGCCGTATGACCGGCCGGGGCGCTCACAATACTAAACATCGACGCCGCAAGGAAGAGCACGGCGGCTCGAAAGATGTGTCGATTTCTCAAGCTATCTCGGTACTGCATGGCTTCACTTGATATGAGTGGGGTATGATGGCCTACGAGAAATCTGACCCAGTGTTACAGTTTTCTCGTGTTTGCATCATGCATGAGATCAGGCCGAGACCAGTTGAACATCGATCTAGCGAGCCTACAGCTGCTACCGCTATTCAGGCGCAATGGCAGTCGGCTCATGTCTGGTTGGGAAACCGACGTGCAGGTAGGAAACAGCAAACCTCGACTGCACCTAGTGCAGTCGAGGTTCACATGAGTTCCTCCCTTCAACGACTTGCACGCGAAAGGTATAACTTAACCTTCCGCTCCGACCTCTTTCGCCTCGCCGTCGGTCGTACCGTCGCCCGAGGCACCTGAAGGCACCTGTTCTCCGTCGCCCCCGAGTGCGGCCTGGAGCTCGGCCAACTCCTTCCGTGAGCCGACAACCATGTCGCGGAAGTGACGTTGTCCGGTTCCGGCCGGAATCGGATGCCCAACGATGACGTTTTCCTTCAGGCCATAGAGCGGATCGACTTCGGCCTTGATCGAGGCATTCGTCAGTACCTTCGTCGTCTCCTGGAAGGAGGCAGCGGAGATAAACGAATCAGTCGACAGAGCCGCCTGGGTTATGCCGAGAAGTATGGGCTCGGCGACGGCCGGCTCCGTGTCGCGGATTTCGACCTGCTGTCGGTCATTGCGCTTCAGCTCCGAATTGACTTCACGCAGGCGGCGGCGATCCACGATGTCACCGATCGCAAGCTCCGACTCACCCGGGTCCAGGACGACGAATCGATCGTAGAGTTGGTCGTTCATCTCTTCCAGCACGAAACGGTCAACGGTATCGTCCTCGAGAAGGGTGGTGTCGCCCGGATCCGTTACGCGCACCTTCTGCATCATCTGGCGAACGATGACCTCGATATGCTTATCGTTGATCGTTACACCTTGCAGGCGGTACACTTCCTGGATCTCGTTCACGAGGTACTCCTGCACGGCACGAGGACCCTTGATTGCAAGAATGTCCTGCGGTGCAACCTGTCCGTCCGAAAGCGGCTCGCCTGCGCGAACGAAGTCGTTCTCATGCACCAGCAAGTGCTTCGACAGCGAAACCAGGTATGTGCGGCTTTCTGATCCATCTCGAGAAGTCACGACGACCTCTTGCGATCCACGCTTTCGGCCGCCGAAGCTAACGACGCCGTCGATCTCGGATACGACTGCCGGATCGGAAGGCGTCCGCGCTTCGAAGAGCTCTGTCACACGCGGCAGACCGCCCGTGATGTCGCGGGTTTTTGCAGACTGGCGCGGTATCTTGGCGAGGACCTGCCCTGCCTGGATCACGTCGCCTGCATCTACCTGGATGCGAGCACGCACCGGGAGCGGATATTCGCGAGCTGCGCCCTGGTCGCTGTTCACCAGGACGGCAGGCGTAAGCGAACGCTCGCGAGTCTCGGTGATGACCTTCTCCTTATGGCCGGTCTGCTCGTCCGTTTCCTCGCGGAACGTCGTGCCTTCGATGATGTCCTGAAAGCCGACCTCTCCGCTGATTTCGGAGATGATAACACTGTTGTAGGGATCCCAGCTGGCGAGGATCTCACCTTTCTCCAGTTCATCTCCTTCGCGGACGAGCACTTCAGCTCCGTACGGAATGACGTAGGCGATGAGCTGACGCCCCTCCTCCTCAGAATCGGTGATCCTTATTTCGCCCTGACGAGCCAATACGACCTCTTTGATGCCGTCCTCGTCCTCAAGCGCAACCGTACGAAGATTCTCGAAGACCGCCTTCCCGGCAAACTTCGTCTGAATCGTACTTTCAGCCGATATGCGACTGGCGGTGCCACCGATATGGAAGGTACGAAGCGTAAGCTGCGTCCCCGGCTCACCGATCGACTGCGCTGCAATAACGCCGACAGCTTCGCCCGATTCGACCAGACGACCGTTGGCGAGGTTGCGTCCGTAACAGAACGAGCAAATGCCGCGGCGAGACTCGCACGTGAGCGCGGACCGAATCTCGACCTCCTCAATAGAGGTCTCAGAAATCATCCGTGCCCTCTCCTCGTCTATCGTTTCGTTGGCCGTCACGATCAATTCATCCGAGAGCGGATCGCGCACGTCGTGAACCGACACTCGCCCGAGGATACGGTCCGCCAGAGGCTCGACGACCTCTTCATTATCTTTCAACGCCGAAATCCGAATCCCGCGGAGCGTACCGCAATCGACTTGCGTGGTGGTAACATCCTGAGAGACGTCTACGAGGCGGCGAGTAAGATATCCAGCGTCGGCCGTTTTAAGCGCTGTATCTGCCAGACCTTTTCGAGCACCGTGCGTAGAGATGAAATACTCGAGCACAGAGAGACCTTCCTTGAAGTTCGAGATAATCGGATTCTCGATAATCTCACCCGCGGATCCGACGAGGCTCTTTTGCGGCTTAGCCATGAGACCGCGCATCCCGCCAAGCTGACGGATCTGTTCTTTGGAACCACGCGCTCCGGAGTCGGCCATCATATAAATGGCGTTGAATCCTTCCTTGTGGTTCTTCAGTGTCTCGAACAGCGTTTCAGAGACACGGTTGTTGGTCTTCGTCCAGATGTCAATGACCTGGTTATAGCGTTCGTTGTCCGTGATGAAGCCCAATTCGTAGTTACCGCGTGCGCGGTCAACCTCTTTCTGAGCGTCACCGATGAATGTTTGCTTTGAGTCGGGCACGATGATGTCGGCCAGCGAAAACGTCAGGCCTGCCGTCGTGGCACGTTCAAAACCGGTCTCCTTGATATCATCGAGGAAACGTGCTGTCCTGGCAAAACCCGTCGCCTTGAGAACGCGCGCGATGATGGGTCGGAGATTCTTTTTTGTCAGAACTTCGTTGATGAAGCCTACTTCTTCAGGCACGATCTCATTAAAGAGCACACGTCCAACGGTCGTTTCGACGACCTTCCCACTCGGGATTTTGACGCTAATCTTCGCGTGCAGATCGATCTGCTCCTGGTCATAGGCATGTCGGACCTCGTTCATTGAGGAAAACCGCCGGCCTTCACCCCTCTGCCCTGATCTCATCTTGGTCAGATAGTACAGTCCGAGGACCATGTCCTGCGTCGGAACCGCGATGGGACCTCCGTGTGCGGGACTCAGGATATTGTGGCTCGAGAGCATCAGAATCCACGCTTCGAGACAAGCATCGTGGCTCAGCGGAACGTGGACAGCCATCTGGTCGCCGTCGAAGTCGGCATTGAATGCCGTACAGACGAGCGGATGGAGCCGGATGGCTTTGCCCTCGATCAGAACGGGCTGAAACGCCTGAATTCCGAGTCGGTGTAGGGTCGGAGCACGGTTCAGTAATACGGGGCGACCGTCGATTACCTTCTCCAGAATATCCCACACATCAGCAGTGCGACGATCTACAACTTTTTTGGCGCTCTTCACGGTCTTCACGATGCCGCGCTCTATAAGCTTGCGGATCACGAACGGCTTAAAGAGTTCGACAGCCATCTCCTTCGGAAGCCCACACTGATGCAAGTCAAGCTCCGGGCCCACGACGATAACCGAACGGCCGGAATAGTCGACTCGCTTGCCCAGCAGGTTCTGCCGAAAGCGTCCCTGCTTTCCCTTCAGCATGTCGCTGAGGGACTTGAGCGCACGATTCGAGTCGCTGCGGACCGCGTTAGCCTTTCGGCTGTTGTCGAAGAGTGAATCGACCGCTTCCTGAAGCATCCGCTTTTCATTTCGGAGGATGACTTCGGGCGCTTTGATATCGATAAGACGCTTCAGCCGGTTATTCCGGATGATGACCCGCCGATAGAGATCGTTGAGATCCGATGTGGCAAAGCGGCCTCCTTCCAGTGGAACGAGCGGGCGAAGCTCCGGGGGAATGACCGGGATTACGCGCATCACCATCCACTCAGGACGGTTTTCCAGACGTCTGTTCGCATCGCGAAATGCCTCCACGACGGCCAGTCGCTTCAATGCGTCAGCCTTTCGCTGCTGACTTGTCTCCGTCTTGATCTGATAGCGCAGCATCTGCGAGATGACCGGCATATCGAGTCGCCGGAGCATCATTTCGACGGCCTCTCCACCGATCTTCGCGATAAACTTTTCCTCGTCTTCGTCATCGAGACGGTTGTTATCCTCTCGAATCTGATAGAGAATGTCGAAATATTCGTCTTCGGAGAGGAGCTGATTGTCCTCGACGCCGAGCTTTGCGGCTCCGCCGGCCTGGATAACGACGTAATGCTCGT
>CAZKNF010000007.1:0-35516 GCA_964554105.1 uncultured Rhodothermales bacterium
CGATTTTCGATCGTTCTTCCGAAAACGCGCGACACTCGCTGCAACAACACTTCGGAATCGAGATCTGGATTATAAGATCAAGTTGACGCACGATTTCGTCACTCAGAAGATGCCTCTGTTCATAGATGGCCGGTTAAAACCGGTAATCGACCGCGTTGTTGACTGGTCCGACGTAGCGGACGCTCACAGGTACATGGGCGAGAATCGGAATAAGGGAAAGATCGTGCTCAAAGTGCGGCAGCAGACCCCGCGGCGGTAAACTTGGAACAGGCGCAGGCGGTGGGACCCACCTCTGCCGCTCCGCGTAGGCACTTCGAAATCGTCGCGAATGCAGACGCTGCGACGGCCGAACCGCCATTCAATCACAACCATATGCCTCCTCAAGGTTCATCCGGCCCGCATCGTCGCGGCTTCATCGGCAGCTCTGCAGCGTGTATGCTGGTCGTTGCGTTTGCTTTTATTTTCGGCGCCTGCCAAGAACAGGATTCGACTCGCGTTCTCGTCCTCACGGCCGCGGATGACTTCCGCCACGGTTCCACTGATGCCGGAATTGAAGCGCTTCGACAAATCGCGGTAGAGAGCGATTTTGAGATCGACGTGGCCGATTCTGCGGATGCTGTCTCCGAATCGAATCTGATGAACTATCGGGCCGTGGTGTTTCTTAACACGTCCGGTGATGTGCTCGACTACAATCAGCAGGCAGATTTCGAGCGATTCATTCAGGCAGGCGGGGGATATGTGGGCATCCACAGCGCGGCCGAGACTGAGATGGAGTGGGAATGGTACGGGCGGCTGGTGGGGGCGTATTTCGATCAGCCCATTTCTGAGTTCCCGCGCATGACGCCAGGCGTGCTTACGGTTTCCGCGCAGCATCCCGCTAGTGATTCGATACCGTCAGCATGGAATCACACGGATGAGTGGTACCGCTTCGATATCAGGAGTGCAGACGTGGAGGTCGTGCTTCAGCTCGAGAATCAGGATGAACCAGGGGGGAGCGAGCCGATCGCGTGGCGCCATTCGTACGACGGGGGTCGCGCCTTTTATACAGCGCTGGGGCACAATCCGGAAGTCTTCGGAAGTGCCGCCTTTCGCGAGCATCTCACCGCAGGGTTCGAGTATGTGCTCGGCGATCGCGAGCCGCTCGACTATTCCGCGGCCGCCACGACGCGGATGCCCGAAGCAGATCGCTTCGAGCGAGACATGTTGGCGGATAGTCTTAATGAGCCGACCGAGTTGGAGCTCTTAGGCAACGGCAACATCCTATTCGCCGAGCGGAAGGGGGCGGTTAAGCTGTATAATGCGGCTGGAGATTCCGTGCAGACCATCGCACAGCTCGACGTCCACACCGAGTTCGAGGACGGGTTGATGGGTCTCGCTCTGGATCCTGATTTCGAGCAGAACAACTGGGTGTACCTGTACTATTCACCGTCAGGGACTGAGCCGCAACAACATCTTTCACGGTTCGTGCTGAGGGATGACAGCCTACTTATGGATTCGGAGATCGTGATGCTCGTCGTTGCGACGCAGCGTGACGAATGCTGTCATACGGGAGGATCGGTCGAGTTTGGACCGGGCGGCAACCTGTTCCTGTCGACGGGTGACGATGCCAACCCGTTCGAATCCGACGGCTTTGCTCCAATCGACGAGCGGCCCGGCCGTTCTCCTTTCGACGCACAGGGGTCGTCGGCGAACACCAACGATTTACGCGGAAAGATTCTGCGCATCACGCCGCAGGACGACGGGTCCTACACCATTCCAGATGGCAATCTTTTTGCTCCCGGCACGCCGGATACACATCCGGAAATCTACGTTATGGGTAATCGAAACCCGTACAGGATCTCTATCGATCAGAAGACCGGCTATCTGTACTGGGGCGAGGTTGGTCCGGATGCGGCTGAAAACGACTCGCTGCGTGGGCCGCGCGGCTACGACGAAGTGAATCAGGCGCGCGAGGCGGGGTTCTTTGGCTGGCCGCACTTCGTAGGTGACAATTACGCTTACGTCGACTACGATTTTGCATCGGAAGCGTCAGGCGAGCCATTCGATCCGGAATCCCCGATCAACGATTCTCCCAACAACACGGGTCTCCGGGAGCTGCCACCTGCGCAGCCGGCGTTCGTGTGGTATCCCTACGCGGAATCACCCGAATTTCCGATCGTCGGTACGGGAGGTCGGAATGCGATGGCCGGTCCGGTCTTTTATTCGGATTTGTTCAGTCAGGATGATGGCACGTTCCCGGCGTACTACGACGGGAAGCTGTTTATCTACGATTGGATCAGGGGATGGGTGCTTGTGGCCACGCTGGATGCCGACCATGAGCTGGTACGTTTGGAGCCGTTTATGCCGTCTGTGCGGTGGAGCAACGCCATTGACATGGCCTTCGACGAACATGGCATCCTGTACGTCGTGGAGTACGGTACGGGATGGTTCGAGCAGAACGCCGACGCGCGGTTGAATCGTGTACGGTACAACACGGGCAACAGGCGGCCGGTCGCGCGCATCAGGGCCGACAGCACGGTGGGAGCCGAGCCGTTCACCGTTCGCTTCTCGGCGGCCGCTTCGACTGACCCGGACGGCGACGATCTGGATTATTCGTGGAGCATCGCCGGCCGTGGCGCGGACCGAACAGAAAGTCCGGAGTACGAATACACTTTTGATGAAGCGGGTGTTTACGGCGTAGTTCTGACGGTGAGCGATGCTGACGGCGCATCGGCAACCGATGCGATCGATGTGCGGGTGGGGAATGCTCCGCCGAACGTAGACTTCGAGATCGACGGCAATCGGAGTTTTTACTGGGACGGCCGAACCGTGGATTACGCCATAAACGTCCGAGATCCGGAGACGGGCACGGTCGACATCTCGTCCATTGATGCAGATGCCATTTATGTCGCTTTCGACTATCTCGAAGAAGGCGTCGAAACGAACATGCTTGCGGAAGGCCACCAGTCGGACCCGGACGGGGGTACGATTCCGGAGGGAAGGCAGTTAATCGACGAGAGCGACTGTCAGGCGTGCCATTCGACGACAGCGCGATCCATCGGGCCCAGCTACGTCGACGTGGCTCTGCGATATCGCGATGAGCCCGATGCGGTGCCGATGCTGGCGGCGAAGATCATCCAGGGTGGCGGCGGCATATGGGGCGAACAAACGATGTCCGCACATCCGCAGCTCAGCGAAGAGGAGGCGTCGACGATGGTCGAGTACATCCTCACCCTGACGGATGAGGAGTCGGTGGAGCCGGGTCTTCCGCCATCCGGCCGGTTCTCCGCCGACGAGCATACTGCCGACACGTCGTCGGGCACCTACGTCCTGCGCGCGCGCTTTACTGATGCCGGCGCGGACGGTGCCGAGCCTGCAGTAGGGCAGAGTCTACTGATACTTCGCCATCCGCGGGTTCAGGCAGAAAGCTTCGACGCATCTCGTCAGGTCGGCGTTGCCCGTGGCGGGCCCGATTCCGGATCCCTGGTCAAGAATATCTACGACGGGTCGTATCTCGCCTTTCAGAATGTGGATCTCACGGACATCGATCGACTCCGCTACGGTGCCGAGACCAATCCTCTCCATTCTTCGGGCGGCCGCATCGAGCTAAGGCTGGATGCTCCGGATGGACGTCTGGTGAGCACCGCCAATGTAGCTGCACCGGAAGATTCCGACTCGTTCGGTACGCGTGAGATCTCGGCTGACGTCGAGCCATCCACCGGAGCACACGATCTCTATTTTGTTTTTCGGAATGATCGAGGTGCGACCCCTGAGGCCCTCTTCTTGCTGGATTGGATCGAGTTCGAGCCCCGACCCACGGCCGTACAGAGGAGTGCAGACGCAGAGTAAGAATCGGTGATTCAGGTATCAGAGCCTACTCCGGTTTCGTCAGGGCGGTGATCGACGTCTGGCCTTCACCGACGAGCACCCGTACGAGGAAGGATTCCCCGGGCTCGATGTCCTGGTAGACGTCCTCGAATTCGTCCAGACTGCTAACGGGTTGTCTATCGACTTCGACGATAATCTGGCCCTGGCGAAGCGCTGCGTCCCGGTATGCGTCACTTGCAGGATTCACCTGCGTGATCATGACGCCGTCGACATTTTGCTCGATACCCGCTCGACGGGCAAGCTCCGGCGTAAGATCGCTGAGGCTGAGTCCGAGATCCTCCATCATCTGGCCGCGGTCGGAGAGATCTTGCTCGCGATCGGCGGCCGATGCCGTTTCGTCACCACCTTCCCAGCCGCCGAGCTCGACCTCGAGCGTCCGCTCGCTGCCTTCATCATTCGTCACGGTAAGCGAGACCTCGTCGCCGGGGCTCATAGCACCGATCATCTGCGAGAGCTGGAGATGGTTGGTCAGTTCCTGTCCGTTAATCGAAATGATGACATCACCGGCCTCGAGACCCGCTCGATCTGCGGACGAGTTCGGTAAAACGCTGGATACCACGGCTGCACCACGAGGCAGGTCTAGCGCTTGGATGAGACTCTGGCTTGCCGGACCGAACTGAACGCCGAGCCGTGCTCGATTGACGCGCCCGGTCTCCATCAGCTGGTCCGCAACTGATCGTACGGTGTTAACCGGTATCGCGAATCCGATTCCCTGGTTGCCGCCGGTTCGTGAAATAATGGCCGTATTGATGCCGATCAGACGACCATTCAGATCCACCAGTGGACCCCCCGAGTTGCCGGGGTTAATGGCGGCGTCCGTCTGGAGAAAATTATGAATCTGGCTGGGTCCGTTTCCATCCAAACTCGGGCTCATTCCGCCCTGAAGTCGGCCGGTAGCGCTGATGATTCCGGCAGTCACCGTGTTACTCAGACTTTCGCTGAGCGGCGAACCGAAAGCCATGACCCACTGCCCGACACGGATGCCGTCAGAATCTCCGAACGACACGAACGGGAGGCCGTCCTGGTCGATACGGATTACGGCGACGTCGCTGACGGCGTCGGCACCGATGACTTCGGCGCCATGGCGGGTTCCATCCATCATGACGACCGTAAGCTCGTCAGCGCCGTCTACCACGTGATTGTTGGTGAGGATGTATCCGTTCTCCTGTATGATGACTCCCGATCCGAGCCCAGTGCGCGGCATCGGCTGCTGCTGCGGTCCTTCAAACTGGAACGGACCGCCAAAGAAATCTTCGAACGGAGTGCCTTCGAATGGATTTCGGCGTTGCTCCCCGTCACGAGAAACTATCGTCTCGGCCGTGATCTGAACGACGGTGGGGTTGACTCTCTCTGCTACCTCCGTGAAAGCATCCTCCAGATTGGCGACTCCCGGCACATTGTTGTCGATTGCCGTTCCGTCGGCGGCACGAGATTCGACACCGACAGCATCGCCAAGATCGAAAAGGTTTGCGCCAACCGTCGTGAACATGATGCCCGAGAGGAATGCCACGACTACGATAGCGGCGATGGAAACTCTTCCTTTTGCTCTCATTTTTTCTATGCGTTCTTGTACAGGCGAGTGTCTATGAAATCATACAGTACTACGGGCGCTCCGCAACGGCTCGGTCGTACAACGTACGTCAGAACGGCAGACGCAAGGCCTTGTGCGGCACCTGACCTAGATCTTGAAAAAAACGTGCCAGCCTCCCGAGATAGTATGAAGCAGGCATAGGATGAGTCGTTTCCGCCTGCCGCGGGAAATTACGTGAATGGTACCCGAGTGTGCCTGATGCTGTGTGGACGGCCGTGCACACGGTCGTTCAACCGGGAATTCCCGGCTCGGTCATCTGACGCACGTCCAATATTGAATCGAGCTCCTCATCGGACACCAAATCCATTTCCTTGACTACCTGGCGCACGGACTTTCGTTCGGAGGCTGCCTGCTTCGCGACTCGAGAGGCCATGTCGTATCCGATTGCAGAATTCAGTGCGGTGGCGATCGAAGGATTGAGCTCTAGAAGCTCACGGCAGCGTTCATGGTCGGCTTCAATCCGATCGACGCAGTTCTCGCGAAAAGTATCGCATCCGTTCGCGAGAATTGATATGTCCTGGAGCACGGCGTGTGCCATGATGGGCATCATCACGTTGAGTTCGAAATTGCCGTGCTGGCCGCACACCATGACGGTGGTGTAATCGCCCATGACGCGGGCACAGATCATCATCATGGCTTCGCAGAGCACCGGATTAACTTTGCCAGGCATGATGGAGGAGCCCGGCTGGAGGGCGGGAAGCCGGATTTCCGAGAGCCCGCTGGTCGGTCCGCTGGAGAGATGACGAATGTCATTCGCAATTTTCATTAGGGCTACGGCGAGTGTATTGAGCGCGCCTGACGTGCTGACGTATGCGTCCTTTGCAGACTGCGATTCGAAGTGATTCTCCGCCTCGCGAAAAGCAAGGCCTGCAATGTCGCCGATCTTCGCGATCGCTTTCTCGGGAAAATCGATGTGCCGGTTGATACCCGTTCCGGTCGCCGTACCGCCGAGGGCGAGTTCCGCCAGTTCGTTCGATGCTCCGCGCAGCCGCCGGATCGCATGGTGAATCTGTGATGCATACCCCCCAAATTCCTGCCCCAATCTGACAGGCGTCGCGTCCATCAGGTGCGTACGCCCGCTTTTCAAGACATCGTCGAACTCCTCGGCTTTCGCAGCAAGCGCGTCGTGCAGGTTAGAGAGCGCAGGGATGAGCTCCCGTTCGATACCGACGCGCGCAGCAATATGCATTGCGGTCGGAATGACGTCGTTGGACGACTGCGACATGTTGACAGCATCATTCGGGTGAACGCCTCGGTCGCCGCGCTTGCCTCCGAGCGCCTCTGTGGCCAGGTTCGCGATGACTTCGTTGGCATTCATGTTCGTCGACGTGCCGCTGCCCGTTTGAAAGACGTCGAGGACAAACTGATCGTCCACCCGGCCGTCGATCACATCCTGCGCACCATCAATGATCGCCTTCGCCGTATCGTCTTCCAGGAGTCCGAGCTCCAGATTGGCATGTGCTGCAGCCTGTTTGACGATGCCCAGCGCCTCGATGAACCTCCTTGGGAAACGTAGATCGCTAATCGGGAAATTAATGGCCGCACGACGCGTTTGCGCTCCGTAGAGCGCATTTGCGGGTACGTCCACATCCCCAAGTGAATCGTTCTCTACGCGAAAATCAGACATGTTTGGCAAGGACCTTAAGGTGAGTGATCACCGGCGAAATCTATACGCAAGCTCGTTCGTAGTATACCAGTTATGTACTATAGAGGTCGAACGCGGCAGGACTTTACGAAATTATACGCAAGCGCAGTCGGAATTATGCGTGTACTCCATCCAACTTCTAATCGTTTGATTATGCGCATCGAGATGGTACGCTACTGATGGAGGCGATTCGACGGGTGCCGATCGTACGTTCCGTTCGGGAGATGCGGGCACGGTCTGATGAGCGCCGCCGGGCGGGGCGGCGGATCGTGCTCGTACCGACTATGGGCGCTCTGCATGCGGGGCATCTGTCTCTGGTTCGAGAGGGATTGGAGCATGGCGACGACCTCATCGTGTCGATTTTCGTAAACCCGACACAGTTCGGACCTGGAGAGGATTACCGGAGGTACCCCCGGCCCTTGGACAAGGATATCGCACTTCTGGAATCGACGGGCGCTGATGTCACGTTGTTCACGCCGGAGGAAGACGAAATGTATCCCGGCGGGATGGAGGCGAACGTGACGTGGATCTCCGTAGATGGGTTGAATGAGCACCTCTGTGGACGACATCGGCCCGGCCATTTTCGCGGCGTCGCGACCGTTGTTGCGAAGCTGTTCAACGCGTGCCGTCCGGACGTTGCCATGTTCGGTTTGAAGGACGCTCAGCAGTTCGTGATTCTTGAACGGATGGTACAGGATCTGCACTTCGACGTACAGCTAGTCGGCGTACCGACCGTGCGGCACGAGGACGGCCTTGCACGCTCCTCGCGCAACATGTATTTGAACAGCGATGAACGTCGGCAGGCCGTCGTCCTCTCGCGGGCTGTTTTCCAGGCAGAACAGCTCGTTCGGCAAGGGGAGGTGCGCCCGCAGATGCTCATTGATTTGATGCAGGGGATCCTCGCGGAGGCTTCCGGAGCACGTGTTCAATATGCCGAAGTAGTAGATGCGGAGACACTTCAGCCTCTCGACGGAATTTGTCCGGGACAGCGCGTGCTTATGGCCGTCGCCGTGTATTTCGGGAGCACTCGACTTATCGACAACGTCTTCGTTCGGGCTCCGGTGAAATAACGCCCCATGCAAGTCAGCTCGATTCGTCCCCTTCGGGCTTGTGACGAGCGTAGGCATCGATGATGTCCTTGACGAGGCGGTGACGCACCACGTCTCCTTTGTCGAAGTGGATAAACTCGATGCCCTCGACGCCCTCCAGAATTTCCTGTGCTTCGATCAGACCGCTGACTTCTCTTGACGGGAGATCCGTCTGCGTTACGTCGCCTGTGATGATCGCCCGGCTGTTGACACCCAATCTGGTCAAGAACATCTTCATTTGAAGCGAGGTGGCATTCTGCGCCTCATCCAGAATGACGAAGGCAGAGTTGAGTGTCCGTCCCCGCATATAGGCGAGCGGCACGATCTCAACTCTGTTCTTTTCGATCAGTGCACGCAGCTTTTCACCCTCCAGCATATCTTCGAGTGCGTCATAGAGCGGCCGAAGATAGGGATCCACCTTCTCGCGGAAATCGCCGGGAAGAAATCCCAGGCGCTCACCGGCTTCCACTGCGGGTCGGGAGAGCACGATGCGCTTCACGTGGCGGGATTTCAGGGCCGCTACGGCAAGCGCGACCGCCGTATACGTTTTCCCGGTTCCGGCGGGGCCAATAGCGAACAGAAGGTCGTTCGTTCTCGCGGCCTCCACCAGTCGAGCCTGATTCGGAGTTCGCGCTTTTACCGTTCCGCCGCTCGGCGTGAAGAGGACGACGTCTCGCGCGTCGATCCCGAAATCTCCTGCGCCGTCTCCGGCCGTATAGAGGGCAAGTACGGTATCGACATCCTTTTCGGTCAGATTACCGTTTCGATTAAGAATGACGATCAGCTCGTCGACGATCTTCTCTATACCTTCTAGAGGCTCCGTTTCACCCTGTAAGATGAGTTCGTGGCCGCGCGCAGTGATCTGTGTGTTGGGAAATGCTGCCTCTATCTTGCGCAGATAGACATCGTTAAACCCGTACAGTAGGAGGGGTTCGGCACCCTCGATGACCAGCTTCTTATTCGCCAAGTGCTTCCTAAATTCGTTTCGGATGGTGATTAGAACTTCGATCCCTTCAAGCAAAGAGAATCACGTTCCGGCGAAGCGACGTTACACTGCGTCCCATACGCGATTCCAAACGCAATGGCCTTTGCGGGTTTGTCGCAGGGGCATACGTGATCACAGTACGCATGTTGTCGCTGATACGGCAGCGCACCGTCATGGTGCCCTTTTTGTCCGTAAAGATTCAGAAGTAAATAACGAAGTTACTCCGAAATGAACGGACCGACGCCTTCGCTCGTCGTTGAGTTTACGAAAATGAACGGCGCCGGCAATGATTTCGTCGTCATCGACAACCGGTTTTTCCACTTTACCGACGACGAATTGTCCGGACTGGCGCGGCGGCTCTGTCGTCGTCGATTTGGCATCGGCGCCGATGGTCTGCTCGCGTTCAGTGTACCTGGAGGCGAGGGCGCGCACTTCAAGATGCGTTACATCAATGCGGATGGGAGCATCGGTACGATGTGTGGGAACGGCGCGCGGTGCCTCGCGCGGTTCGCGCGCATGGCGGGTATCGACGCCGACGAGATGTATTTCGAGACCGACGCGGGCATGTTACGTGCCCTCGTGCCAGTCGACAATAGCGAGCCCGTTCGTGTTTATTTGGGCGAAGCGCGTGATTTTACCGGCGATCTAGAAATGACGTCGGAGGAAGCCCGGCAGGCGGGGCCCCTCCACTACATATGGACGGGCACTGAGCACGTCGTCTGCTTCGTGGCGGATGTTGCGGCGACTCCTGTATCGTCGTGGGGACCCGCCATTCGGAGCGACGCAACACTTGCTCCGACCGGCGCTAACGTGGATTTCGTAGAGCTGCCTTCGGACGGACAGGCCCGTGTTCGGGCGCGCACGTACGAGAAGGGAGTCGAAGGCGAGACGCCGGCCTGTGGTACAGGAGCGGTCGCGATCGCCCTAGTGTCGCGGCTGCTGGGTCATGTGGATCAGAACCGCATTGCCGTCGAGATGCCGGGCGGCACGCTGACGGTCGGATTCGAGCTTTCGGACGACGACGTCCGGAATGTGTATCTCGAAGGACCTGCAGAGGCAGTATTCAGGGGCACATTCGAGATGTGACGAACGACCGCCTGATTACTGCTGGAGAAATCTATGCCGGTGATCTTCGATTTTTGCGTCTGCACTTAGTTGTGCGAGCCACTGACTTCGCACTTCGTTGCGGCGCTCCTCAAGAAGTTGGTTTCGAAGCTGCGTTCGCTGCGCTTCCGTGATTGGAGGCGGCTCGGTCACACTGATCGTTCTCACGACGAAAACTGAGTTTTCGCCTGCGATCACTCCCGATACGCTGCCCTCATCGAGGCCCAACGCTGTGCCGATGAACTCAGGCTCTCGGCCGAGACCAGGTACGACATTCGTATTGAAGGTCACATCCTCGGCGGATTGAATTTGCGTGCCGAGCACATTGGGAAGTCCGTCGAAATCCGTGTTTTCCAACGCATTCTCGAGCCGCTCGGTCAGGAGAGCTCGCTTGCGTTCGATATAGACGCGAGGCAAAACCTCGGAACGGACCTCCTCGAACGGCCGGTAGCCCTCCTCCTCGATGTCGGCAACTCTGCCGACGACAAACACGTCGTCGAGCTCGATGACCGGACTCATCTCATTTTCGGCGGCTGTTTCGAGGAAGTTCAAAACGGTACGGCTGCTGCCCAGGCCCGGGATCGACTGCTGATCAGGCGTGATTTGCACGGTCTGGACGCTCATGCCTAACCGCTCTGCCTCTTCTTCAAAGTTACCGGTCTCTTCTGTGAAGTATCGAAGATCGTCGAGTTGATTTTGAATCTCGTTGAGCGTCGCCACGTCGGTGCGAATACGCAGTGCGAAATCCGAAATTTTGACCTCGCTGGACGCACGATCCAGGACTTCGATGAGATGATATCCGAATCGTGTTTTGACCGGACCGACGATTTGGTTCAGGGGCGCCTCGAAGGCGGCATCTTCAAACGTCTCGACCATCTGGCCCCTGCCGAACCAGCCGAGATCGCCGCCGCGTGACGCGGTGCCGTCCTGTGAATACTCACGCGCCGCTTCTCCGAAGGTGACCTCGCCGGCCTCTATCTGGTTCTTGATGTCTGTGAGCTGATTGGCGATTTCTTCATTTTCCTCTTGCGATCTAACCAGAATGTGGCGAGCGCGGGCGGCTTCCGTATCGGCCGGCCTCACGTCACGCACCTTGACGAGATGCGCTTCATTTCCGGCGAGAAAGGGCCCAATGACGGACCCGGTTTCCGGATCCGGAAACACGGCAGCGGCTACGGCTTCATCGAGTTCCGAGGGTGTTTGCCACTCATTCGAATACGACGATTCCGCAGCATTGCGAGCGAGGAAAAGTGAATCGTCCTCGGCCGATTCGAAGCGTGGCTTAAGGCGCTCCAGTTCGGCGAGGATCGCGGTCGAATCTTCGGTGGTCGGCAGCTTGCTGAGCGTTACGTAATCGAACGTGTACGTGCGCGGTCGTTCGTAGTCATCTCTGTTTTCGTCGTAGTAGCGCCGCAGATCTCGATCCGTGACGGTCACCGAGTCATTCGGAATATCCGAGTATCGCAGTCCAACCCATTCGGCGTCGACGCTCAAATTCTGGCGCCGGTATGCGTCGAGTACATCCTGATCACTCACGCGTACCGTGGCGCCGATAAGATTATCCATCTTTTCACGACGGCGCTCGGCGCGCAGGTACTCCTCGATCTGGATCCAATCCTGCCGAGCTTCCGGGTTCTGGATAAAATTCTGCAGCAGCGCCCGATCGACCTGGCCCTGCTCATTTCCGAAATACGTCTGAATAATCGGGTGTGGGTTTGAGCCCATCACCATGTCGTAGACCTCTTCATTCGTAACATTGATGCCGAGGCGATCCATCTCGTGTTCTCGCAGTTTGTCCTCGACGATCTGCTGGTAGACCATCTCCCGCTGCTGGTCGACCATCTGCGGGGGCATGGCCTCACCGGTCTGCTGCTGGTACTGCTGCACCTGGGCGTCTACGCGTCGGCTGTATTCTTCGTAGGGAATTGCGTCCCCGTCCACGACGATAATATTTGTACCGGTTGCCGTGCCGACCACGTCCAATCCGCCGGAATCCTGAAGCACCCAGATGACGCCAAAGGCAAAGACGAGAATCCACAGGACGACGCCCGTGTTCTCGCGCATTTTGTTCATTGTGCCCATGGTAAACTCCTATCTCACAATATTTAATCTTGATATTATTTCGCCTGCATCATGCCTGACGATCGACTACAATACTGCCCAAAATTCCGCGGCTCCTTTCGGCACCGAACGATCACTAGGCTGGTTGGGTTGCATCGAAAGTGATGGGCCGCATTAGCATGTGTTAGCATGCGGAGCCCGGAAGCAAGGGCGATTTGCAATAGTCTCGAAATATACTGAAGCTTGGCCGAATTGTTCGACCGAGACGCTTTTGAGTCAGTCGATTTCCTTTGCCGCACGTGCTATTCCCGAGCCAGCCGATAGCTCACGAACGCGAACCGCTCGCTGTCGGGGGCCCATGACGGTACGTTGATCGTCCCCTGTCCGCCGAAGAGCTTCGCAATGACCTCGATGTCACCGCCTTCGGCCGGCATGAGACGGAGCATCACATCTCTGTTGGGCGGGTGGCCCTCCACATCTTCTTCATAAGATAGGAAAACGATCCACTCTCCATCGGGTGACGGATGGGGAAACCAGTCGTTGTACTCGTCGAAGGTGACTTGCTCCTGGTTGCTTCCGTCGGGATCCATCTTCCAGATCTGCATGGTCCCGGTACGGACCGAGTTGAAGTAGATCGTCTCGCCGTCCGGAGAATAGTCAGGGCCGTCATCGAGCCCGGGCGCTGTGGTGATTCGTGTTTCCTCGCCGCCTTCGACGGGAATTGTGTAGATGTCGTACTCGCCGTCCCGGAGTCCGACGTAAGCCAGCGTCTCTCCGTCAGGAGACCAGCCGTGCCAGTAGGAGGGGCCTCGCTCCGTGACGAGGCGAGGCGTACCGCCGTCGATCGGCAGGACGTGAATGCGCGAGCGACCATCCTCTTCCGATTGATCGCTTACGACCAGGAGCGTTCCATCGGGGGAGATGCCGTGATCATTATTGTTGCGAACCAGAGGTCCCGTATCGACCACCTCCGGCTCTCCGCCGTCGACGGGAATCTTGTAGATCAACCCGCCGCTGTTGTAGAGCAAATATGAGCCGTCGCGCGACCAGTTGGGCGCCTCGATGTGATCACGCGTGTGATACACGACGCGCCGATCTTTCGATGCGATGTCTATAATCTCTAGCGTGCTCTCGAGTTCAGCCTCGGCTGCGGAATACGCTGGATCGTCGATAATTTGTACGTCGGAGAAAATGGCTCTTTCGATCGCGTCGGCCTCGTGCGCGCAAACGGCGAGTCCAATTAGGAACGGTTCTTCGAATACAACTCGCGCGGATCCCCCTGCACTTTGCGGCTGCTCGTCCCCCGTTGCCAGCAATAGGGAGACATAGTCGCCCTGTTTTTCGATGCCGATGCGCTGGGGCGCTGGCACGTTCGACTGAATTTCCCGGGTCGGGCCTCCTTCAGCGTCGCGGTACTGAAGAGACGTGAGTCCGTCTCCGTGAACTACGACATCGACATACGGAGCGTCGGGTTCGAGACTCTGTCGAATGATGAGTCCGGCCTTCCGGTGCGGATTGCTGCCAGTTCCGGTGAGGACGACGTCCGCAGTCATCGCGACATCTCCCGAGGTCTCCCTCCAAACGAAGTGGAATTCATCCTCCTCGAACCACATGTTCTCGCCGCTTCCTGAGACGAGATAGGTGTCCTCTTCCGCGTCATATTCTACGGATCCGGCACGCTGGACATCGCCAACGTCGGTACTGCCTTCGAACAATCCGAGTTCGGGCGTCTGCGACAGGGCGGGATCACACTGGAGGGCAATGCCCACGACGAGAAGGAATACAAGGGGGGTGGTCTGTAAGCTCATGGTGCATTTCGGCTGGAGATCGACGTTGCGTCACTCGGTGTGGCCGAGTGTTATTCGAGGAAACCTGGGTCTAGATGTGAGAAGATAAGGTCGGAGCAAGAGATGCGCAGACATAGATACACAATGACCTGGCGGTGCGTTACGATCTCGTTCTACTTGGAGATGCTGGGGTGTGACTGATTGGAACTCGCATGCTAAAAACCGCCCAAAATCCGCCATATACGTCGATTTGTGCGGATGTCTGGGTAATTTGCAGCGCTCTTTCACGCTGGAACTTCGCTGGAGTGGTTTGGTGTGCATGGCCTGAATGTGGGCCGTCACGCGGCAGTCGAGATCACGTACAGCAGAGGCCTGAAGCGGTCGAGGGTTGAGGGAACGATCCTGCATCAACATCGCCGAAGTACGAGTGTCCGGGCGCGTTCACAACGCCCGTCCTCCGGACGTAGATTCCGACGCATGCGATGCCGCTGAATTCGCCGAGTGAACATTACTGCTCCACTGCCGCCGCACGCACCGGTGGTGATGTCGCCGCGGCATTTGACGGCGTTTTGATCGTCTTCATGCCGCTCGTTCTCGTAATTCTGGCCGCATGGGTTCAGCCCGTTCGCGCACAGGACGCGCCTGCGGACGAAGATGAGCCGCTGGTCGAGCGGATCACATTTCGCGGTGTGGAGGAATTGAGCGAGAACGGTCTACGCTCGAGCATCGTAACGCAGGAAACGTCTTGTCGCGCGATGCTCATGCAGCCGTTCTGCTGGGTCACAGACGCATCCCTCGTAGTCGACTACAAACGTCTCAACCGCGAGGAGCTCGAACGTGACGTTGTTCGCCTCCGTGTCTACTATTTCCGGCGCGGCTATCGAGAAGCGTCCGTATCGGCGGAGATTCGTTCGCTCGACGAGGGCGTCGAGGTGATCTTCCACATTCAGGAGCGAGAGCCGATCCTTGTCCGAAATTTGGAAGTTCAGCAGACATCAGACGTCCTGAGTGATCGAGATATTCGACGAGCGAGACTTCCGGATGAAGGCGATCCATTGAGTCTGGAGAATCTCGAAATGGGCATAGCCGATTTCGAAGAACGGCTTGGTTCCGAGGGTTATCTCGATGCAGTGGTGTCGGATACGATCGATGTGGACAGCGAGACGCGGGGTGCGGATGTGCGGGTATTGATAGATCCGGGTCCACGATCCACGCTGGCCGCGTTGGATATCCGCCAGAATGAAGATGTCTCCGACGGCACCATTGCCGAAGCACTCCGATTGAACGAGGGGCGAGTGCTCCGGACCACCGACATCGTGGCGGCACGCCGCAGCCTATACGAATCCAACCTCTTTCACGAGGTGGACGTTTCGGTGGCGGAGCAAGCGGATAGTGCGAAGCGTGTGGACGTCACGGTCCGGGAGGCCCCGCCGCGCACCGTTCGGGTCGGCGGTGGTTTCAATACCGTCGACTTCGTCCAGGTGGAGGGACGATTTACTCACTACAACTGGCTCGGTGGAGGGCGGCGGATGGAGATCCGTGGAACACTCGGAAACCTTCTTGCGCCGCAGCTGAACGACCGCGTCATTTTTCGCGACGTCCTGCCGGAGCAGGGTTTCGGCGACGAAGCCCCGTACTTGCGGCCGACATGGCAGGCGAGCATCGGATTCATGCAGCCTGCCTTCCAATCGGCCGAGAATGTGCTCGGAATCGACCTCTTCGCGAATCGAAATACGATTCCCGGGATTGTAGTCGATCAGGGCTATGGAGCAGAGGTCTCTGTGACGAGACGGATCGATTATGACACGCATCTTAGTGTTGCATACGCTTTCGAATTAACCGGCGTCGACGCTGGTGACCTGTATTTTTGCGTGAACTACGGGGTATGCGAGCTCGGAACGATCGAGGCACTCCGTGGGACCAATGCAATGTCTCCGATCACCCTTACCGTGCGGACGAACCGTGCAGACAACCCGCTCGCCCCGACGTCCGGGCACCGGGCGCGCGTGGATCTCGAGCATGCATCCAGGTTCACCGCATCCGACTTCCGGTATAATCGTGTGTCTGGCGAAGCCAGCTATTATCTGCCGCTGGACGTGCACAGGACGCGGATTCTGTCCGGGCGTGTACGTGTTGGATGGGTGAGACATCTCTCCGGCGTCGCCGAGGCGATCGGGATCAACCTGGGGGAGGACGAGGAAGCTCTTCTGCATCCCCGCAAGCGGTTTTATGCCGGGGGCTCCTCATCGGTGCGGGGATACGGCGAAAATCAGCTCGGACCCCAGACCCTTACGATCGATCCGGCTTTTCTGTTAGAAGCCGACGACGGGTGTACCATCGCAGAGATCGAGGACCGGACTTGCGACCCCGGAGCTGTTTCAATGGAGGAGTTTGTGCCCCGTCCGATCGGTGGATCGGCGGTACTGGAGGGAAGCGTCGAGTACAGGCTTCCGTTTGTATGGGGATTGACAGGTGCCTTGTTCGTCGACGGAGCGATCATTGGCGAGGGCATTCGAGGTGCCGTGACAGACGGCACGATGGCCGTGACGCCGGGATTCGGCATTCGCCTTGATTCACCCGTGGGTCCAATTCGGCTGGATCTCGGCGTCCGTCCTGCCAATTCGGATCGTCTTCCAGTGGTGACTGAGTACACGGACGAGAACGACCAGCGACGTCTCGTAGAGCTGGAGACGCGCCGGCAGTACAACCCCGTCGAGGCCGCCGGCGGCGGATTTCTAAATGAGGTTTTCTCCCGTCTTGCCCTCCACCTGTCGATTGGCGAGGCATATTAATGGAAGTCGGACGACGCATATCGATTGTGTTGCTCAGCATTCTGGCGGTGGTGCTTTTTCTGGTCGTCGTCGTCGTATTCGTGATCAGTGCTACAGACTGGGGGCGGGAGCAGGTGCGCCGCGTGGCCGTTGGCCAGCTGGAGGCCGCGATTAATGGAGAGGTCGAGATAGCTCGCCTGGAAGGGGACCTCTTGAGCGAGGTACGAATGATTGACGTGACGATTGTCGATGCCGAACATAGACCCTTCTTCGATGCTGATACGATCGAGACCGAATATTCGCTGCTGGGACTGCTCTCAAAGAAAATTCAATTAAGCGATCTGGACCTTGTCGGTGCGAACATCGTGCTGGATCAGCCGCCGGGTGAGGACTGGAATTTCGATCGCATCTTCGCGTCCGATGCGCCGGCGGATACGACCACGACGGGCTGGGGCGAGTGGATCGAACTTCGCGACGTTGCTCTGGAGAACAGCCGTATCACCGTACGACAGGCGTGGGAACCGTCGCCCGGGCTCTCCTCCGGCGCGGAACGCGAGGCCGTTCGACGAGCGCTTGCAGGAGATACGCGCAGTGTCGTCATCGAAGTCCCGGGCGGATTCCAGGAGGTAATGGATTTTCGCGACCTCAACGCCGAACTCGCGAAAGCGCTGATCGCTCACCCGGATACCACCGGCATTCCCGTCGATATAGAACATTTGAGCGGCGTCGCGCAGATTTTTGGACCCCCGCCTGCCGACGTGCGCGATCTGACGGGTCGTGTCATTATTCGTGGGGATAGCCTTCATTTTCAAAATATCGATGGCGTGTTGCCCGATTCGCGCCTGGCGCTCGATGGGGTCTATGCGACGGAGCACGGCGAGCTGGCACTCGACTTCCAGGGGGCGCCTGCGGCGTTCGCCGATTTACGGTGGTTGTATCCGAACCTCCCCGACCAAGGTGGGGGGACTCTCGAGGGCTCGTTCGAAATGGACTCGGTGGCGCGCCGAATTAGAGTCCGAGACATGGACCTGCGGGTTGGCCAATCCGAGCTGCGCGGGCATGCGGACGTGCGCTTCGGCGACGCCGTGCGGCTGCAGAATACAGATCTGCAGTTGGAGCAATTCGATACCCGCTTGATCGAGGACATGGTGCCGTCGGTTACGATTCCGCGGCACGGAAGGTTAGGCGGTCGGCTCGCGCTCGAAGGGGCGCCTTCCGATATGCAGCTGAATGGAGACCTCACGTTTGCTGACGAGGCGGGCGGCTTGAGTCGGGTGACCGCGGACGGCCGCGTCTCCATGGATGCAGATGTGGAATTCCGAAGGCTGGACGTGCAGATGCAGCCGCTGCAGGCGGACCTCGTGAGAGCGTTTGCACCCGATCTCCCGGTGCGCGGCACGATTGAGGGACGAGCAAGCCTGAATGGATCTCTTGCGGATCGCATGCAGATCGAAAGCAACCTCGTAATGCAGGATCCGCAGACGGGTATAAGCCGTGTTGCGGCCGAGGGCGGACTGATCTTCGGTGACGCGGTAAGCCTCGACGATTGGCGCATGCATCTCGACCCGCTGCAACTGGATTTGGTGCGTCCGTATGTCGCCGGCGTACCGCCCGGTGCAACAGCATCCGGCCCAGTAGTTCTGGATGGGTCGTTCGATGGTCTGCTCCATGTAGAGGGCGACGTAACGTTTACCGATCCAGAGAGCGGCGTTAGCGAGATAGCCACCCAGGGTGCCATCGACCTTCAGGGCGACGGCCTTCGTTTTCAGGATTTCAGGCTGCAATTCCATCCACTGCGTGTAGAGCTGGTCCGATCCGTCTATCCGGATCTCCCCCTGGGCGGCACCCTGGAAGGTAGCGCAGCATTGACCGGTTCGCCGTCGTCTCGACTCGAGATCGACGGGGATATTGTGCACGTCGAGGGGAGCGAACGGTCCCACGTCACAGGAGGTGGCCAAGTTGCCACGGGCCCGGAAGGCGTGGTCGACCTATCGGTTCAGCTGCAGCCGCTTTCCCTTCAGATCGCCGGGCAATTTGCACCGCAGCTGGGCCTGCGTGGTCAGGCCGAGGGGAATCTGGATGCTTCGGGGTCTCTCGAAGATCTTCGCATCGATGCAGATCTGGGCTTCGGGGACGGAGGCTCGCTGGAGTTCGTCGGCCAGTTCGATCTGGCGAGCTCTGAGACGGCCTATGACTTCAAAGTGGATCTTGCCGAATTCAATCCGGCCGCCATATCGGAGCGGGTACCTTATTCCTCCTCACTGCAGGGGACGGCACAGGCAGATGGCCGCGGTTTCGATCCTGCCACCATGCGTGCCGAACTGCATGTGGATTTCGAGGGTGTCGAGATCGAAGAGTATGAAGCCGACGAGGTATTGGTACAGCTGGCAGTTGCTGACGGCATCGCGACTGTGGAGACGACGCGCCTGCAACTCCGCTCCGCGGAAGCGGAGATACAGGGAACCTTCGGGCTGGTTGCCGGCCGTGAGGGAGCGCTCTCATACTCCGTTGCGGCCGACTCCCTGGAGACAATGTCGCCGTGGATTCCGGCGGCGGACACGGGCGAGGTAATGCTTCGCCCGGCCGTGGTTGAGGAGCAGAACCGGGAAGCGGAACGCATCGCGCGCGCCGCTCAGGTAGAATATCTCGCCACGGGCAGGCTTCCCGATCAGGAGGAGGATCGCACGGCTCCTGCCTTCACGTTCATCTCGCGCGACTCTTTGTCGGGGAGCGTGCAGGCATCGGGCACTATTCGCGGCAACGTCGAAAGCTTCGACGCCGATGGGTACGCTGTGGCTGACGATGTCGTTTTTCGGGGCCATTATCTCGAGAGCGGCGAGATCGACTATGCGCTTAGCGATGTAGGCTCCGACACCGTCGACGTTTCTGTAGATGGCTCGTTTGGGTCGATGCTTGTAGAGGGATATGCGTTCGATTCGGCAGCCGTCAAGGCGACGTATCACGGGGGACGCTTCGGCTCCGGAGCAGCGGAGATTGCGATCGACCAAGACGAGGCGACTGATCTGCGTATGGACGTCGAGTTTGCGCTGGCTCTGGAACGCAACGAGCTCCGCCTTCTGGATATGGCCTTGCAGTTCGATACAGTGGCCTGGAATGCCACGGAACCCGCGACCATTTATTGGGGTGGCGACGGCGTGGAGGTGGAAGATCTCGACTTGCGAAGTGAAGCTGATGAACACATATACGTGGATGGGGATCTACCGATCGAGGGATCTCTCGACCTCGAGATTGTTGTCGGCGATGTCGAGATCCGTCATGTGTACAATCTTCTGCAGGAAGATCAGCAAGTGTCGGGGCGGGTGTCGCTGGATGCCGTCGTTCAGGGAACGGCGGATGCTCCGGAGTTGAGAGGTGACGCGATGCTGGTCGATGCGGCATTTGACAACGAACCTGTTCCTGATGTGCACGCCGTTTTTGAATACCTGAACGAGGAGCTGCAGGCCACGGCCGACCTCATGCAAGACGGTGTCGAGATTGCTGCGGCGGAGGCACGTATTCCGATGGATCTCACATTCGGAAACGGGGCACCGAGGGTGCTGGATCGTCCCCTCCGGATCGACATCCAGGCCGATCGACTACCGCTCGACGCCCTGCCGGCATTCACGAATCAGGTCCAAGCGGCCGAAGGGACGATCGCCCTGGATCTCTCCGTGACAGGTACACCCGGCGACCCGTCGATCGAGGGAAACACATCGCTCGCGCTGGACGCCTTCGAATTTGCGGCACTAGGAATTCGTTTCGAGCCGATCAGAGGGTATGCCACCGCAGCGGGGGACGTGATTGAGATCGATTCTCTCGTGGCATGGAGCGACGGACCCGTGCGCATGACGGGCGAGGTGGATGTCGAGTCGCTCACAGCACCGATTTTTAACCTCGAGGTCGAGGCCCGCGATACCTGGGTGATCGATACGGAAGATGCTCGCCTTCAGGTCGATGCCGATTTAGCTATCGACGGACCGTTCGACGCACTGGAGGTGACCGGTCAAGTACGTACCCTGCAAGGTGTGATTTACGTTCCAGAGTTGTCCGGCTTCGGACCGGTGGACGTCGTGGATCTCGAGGATCCTGCGACGTTCGAGCGGGTGGATACACTTCTTGCCATGCAGCGTGAGATCGTGACGGAGCGCTCACCACTGGTTGAGAATCTTCAGGCTGATGTAGAAGTCGAAATCGACAGGGATGTCTGGCTTCGCTCGACCGAGGCCAATGTTGAGATCTATACGCCTTCGGAAACAGGGCCGTTGCGTATCGGCTTGACCGGTTTGCAGGAGACGCCCACAATCGAGGGCACGATCAACACGGATCGGGGAGAGTATGAATATCTCAGCCGCCGATTCACTCTCACGCGCGGTGCTGTCAATTTCTTGGGAGGTGAAGAAATCGATCCGCTGTTCCAGGTCGCCGCTGAGCATGAAGTTCAGCTGCCGGGACGCGAAGCACTGACCATCCGTATCGTCCTGGGCGGTTCAATGCGAGACCCCGAGGTGACGCTTGAAAGTGACGCGCAGCCGCCGATATCGGAGAGCGACCTGTTGAGTTTTCTCGCATTCGGACGCGAGGCATCCACGTTGATTCAAGGTGGCGGATCGTCCCTTTCCGGTCAGGCCTCAGGTGGTATGGGCCTGGTCGGCAACGTCGCGGGTCTGGCGTCACAGCAGTTCACCGCCATCGCGCTCGAATCGCTGGTCAGCGGAATCGAGGCGGACGTCGGACGTGAACTCGGACTCGATGTCATTCGGATCACCCCGGCGCGGCTGCCGCCGGAGGTATTCACGGCCGGATACCTAGACGTACTTCGCGGCACCGAGATCGAAGTAGGAAGTTATCTCGGACCTCGGCTGTTTGTCGGGGCGCAGGCGCGTGCGACGCAGGCGTACCCTGGCGTTCGATTCGAATTCCGGACGCGGCGCGATTTCGAGTGGTCGGCATCCTGGCGGCCGCGATACGTGCCGACCGTCCCGACCCTCCGCGAACCTGAAGCAAATCGTGCGGCAGTGCTGAGCAGCTTCCTGTTTAAAGAATGGCGGTTCTGATCATCGTTTCCATCCGGGCCCGTGCACGACCGTCCCGGGCGTTGCTCCCGTATGTTCGCCATCCTTAATGACCGGCGTGCCGTTCACTAGCACGTGAACGACGCCGGTGGCGTACTGATGAGGTTCTTCAAACGTAGCATGATCCTGCACTCGATCGGGATCGAATACGACGACATCCGCGAAGTAACCTGGGGCGAGGCGGCCACGCCGATCGATCTTCAGATTCGAAGCCGGCAGTGACGTCAACCGGCGAATCGCTTCTTCGAGTGAGATGAGCTGCTCTTCCCGGACATACTTCCGAAGCAGCCGGGCAAAATTCCCATAAGCACGTGGATGTGTATTGTTCTTGAGGAAGACCCCTTCAGCCGACATCGATCCGCCGTCAGAACCGAAGCTCACCCACGGCAGCCGGATCTGCTTTCGCAGGTTCTCCTCTGACATCATGAAATATACGACACCAACGCGGCTGTCGTCCTCCACGATAAGATCCAGCAATACATCGGCCGGCGCCATTCCCCTGAGCTCCGCCGCCTCAGCAAGTGTCTTTCCGATCAGCGGCTTCAATCGATCGCTCCTGAAACTGACCAGGAGCGTCTTGTCTGCGGGGCGCATGTCCAGTTCCGCTCGAATCTTGGACCTCGTTGCGGGATCGTTGAGCCGCTCTACGAGTGCTTCGTGTCCTCCTTCCTGAGCCCAGGACGGGATGGCTACGGTGAGTCCCGTCGAGCTGGCCGGATACGTATACATATCCGCTGTGATCTCAATTCCATTGGCACGGGCCTGCTCGACGACCGTGATCACGCTGTCCATCTTGTGCCAGTTGTCTCGGCCACTGGCTTTCAGATGATAAATCTCTGCACGAATTCCGGCGCGACGTGCGATCTGCAGTACTTCCTCCACCGCCTCGAGCAGCCGCCCGCCCTCGCTGCGCATGTGGGATATGTATAGACCATCGTACTCGGCCGCGACCTTGGCAAGTTCGATCAGCTCTTCCGTCGTCGAAAAGCTGGCCGGGACATAGATGAGCGACGTACCGAGGCCGAGCGCTCCCTCCTCCATGGCTTGCCGCACCAGAGCACGCATTCGATCCAGCTCCGCCGACGTTGGGGCCCTGTCTTCATATCCGAGCTCGTGGATGCGAACCGTCGTCGCCCCTACGAATGAAGCGACGTTAGTCGACACGCCGCGGCCAACCAGGTCGTCGAGATACTCGCCCAGCGTCGTCCAGGTGACGTCATATCGGATGTCACTCTGGCTTTCTCGAAGGTCCTTCTTCATCGAATTATTCAGAGGACCCATCGATGTACCTTCTCCGAATATCTCGAGCGTCACGCCCTGACGGACATCGCTCTGAGACCTTCCATCCTCGATGAGCGAAGTATTTGCCCAACTCAGCATGTTTATGAATCCGGGGACGACGGCCATACCGCGGGCATCGATTTCCGATCGCGCGCCGACATTTTCGAGACGGCCGATGGCTGCGATCGTGTCTGCGTTTACAGCTACGTCCGCCTCTATCGGCGGTGACCCGCTGCCGTCGTAAACGGTCCCGTTTCGAATGATGACGTCGAACGTAGGGTTGGATGTGTCGGATATGCCCTGGTCTCCGGAGACTCTGCATGCCGAGAGCAACAGACAAAATACGACCAGGAGACGGGTAAGTAGAGAAGTCATGACGTAGTGTAATTTATCCTGCGGCGCTATGCCGTGCATGCGCAGGCCTCAAGACCTGAACATCTGCGGGTTGCGTTCTATGAATCTTCGAATCCAATCGCTGATGAACGATCGCCGTTCGCTCTCAAGATACCACCATCCGAGTACACTGATGCATAGGGCGCCGAGTGCGTCCACCACCAGGTCCCACATCGTGTCCGACAGCCCGGACGGATCATCGATGGTTGGCTTTTGCATCGTCGTTCCGAACATACGGTCGATCCCAAACTCAAAAATCTCCCAGACGGTGCCGACGGCCAGGGCGAAAACGAATGCGAACAGCGCCACGAACCGGGGACGCATGTGGATGTCCGCCTCCTCATTCTCGTTGAGCACGTAGACTAGAAGGAAACCGAGAAGACCCAGCAGCAGACCGGAGCTAACGTGAAGTGCGATGTCCCACCACCAGAATCGCTGATAATAGCTTCGGATCTCGCCGAGAAAAAGCGATGCGAAGACAAACGCGATGGCGAGAATGTGCAGCTCGGGTGGGATGTCGACGGTACCCAGCCGACGGAGACGCATCGGGAGAAGGGTGACGGTTATGATCGTGAGGATCAGAAAGACGTTGAGCCACTGGTTGTTGAGGATGACGAAGACGAGCTCCACAGCGAGGACTGCCTGAAGAACAATCACCGTTCCTTTGTGGATGCGAGCCACTATGCCCGTTTCGCCAGGTCGTGGTGATTCCTGATACTCACTCATATGCAGAGACAACGAATGATGTCAAACTGAGATGCCGTGCTACTGCGCTTCGAGCGAAAGTCTGACGCCGCTCCAGGTGCCGTCCCGAGCAGAGTATTCGCCGACGTGGAGTACGATTGGACCGGATGGGCCATTGTCGATCGTAATTGAATAATATCCCCACGCATCAACCCACGACGTCGCTGTGGTGAACGTTTCGAGGATCTCCTCGCCCTCGCGTTCGATCCGCGCGACCACGTTCGCTTCGAAGGTTCGCGCATATCCTGTAATGTCGAAAGGATACGTTACCTCTTCCGTACGAGGTTCAAGTACGACGATATGGTTCTCAGCGGCCGCCGGCGGAGGAATCGGTGGTCCGCCGGGGCGAAGATCTACAAAAACGCGTCCTGGTTCCTCGATTACGGCAATATGCACCTCCGCTTCCTCGGCGAGATGGAGATCCACGTAGAGCCATCGCCCTTCTTCCGACCGGACAACGTAAGCCGCGTCGACAAGTCCATCGAAATCGGCGTCAGTTGCGCCGGTGTCGACCCTCTCTACGGACGGAAGGTTGATGCGCACTACTCCGAGATCGCGGCGCACCTCAGCGGTGATTTCTCCGACGCCGAAAGCCGGATTACCGTCTTCTGTGATGAAATCGATAACGAAGCGTTCGCACCCATCGTGCTCTTCCCAGCGCAAAGCGCTGATCGTATGAGCATCACCGGTTTGGCTGGATTCTACCGGATACATGCCATCCTCTATGAACGGCTCCCCCTGCAGGCATACGGCCAGTGGGTCAGAGCCCGGTGATTCTTCCACGTCACCCGAACAGCCCAAGACAAGGAGCGACGTGACGAGAGTTGTCAGGAGCAGAGAATGTCTATGCTTCTTCATTCGGCGGATTTGAATTGCTGATGAGCTGGTTGGGTATTCGCTGCAGTCAAATGAAGACCACGATGCTGCATCGCTCTCCGCCCGCTGCCCGACCTTACCGCCTCTGATAAAATCCAACGAAGGCTTTGGTCCAATTGCGTCCGCCATCGGATGAGTTAATCCACTCCTGCCGCACTTCTCCCGACTCCAGTTGACTCCAGGTAATACGGTCGATGAGTTCTCCCTGTGGCGTTTGTCGTCTTCCTTCAAGCACCATCGCCCCATCTTGAATACTTCCCGACAGATGCAATATGAGTCCACCTCCACCGACCCAGTGCTGATGCCACCTGCCGTCCCGCTCGTCGAAAAAATTGAGGCTCACTCCCGTGTTGCCGGATTCGCCTGTCCAGTGCTCCTGGATGGCACAACCGTTTGCTGCTTCAGTGATTTGACTGGTTCCCGTTGTTGCGCCTGAAGAATCCGTCACAACCCAGTTTCCAATCCAGAAGTCGAACTGCCGGTACTCTTCGGACGAACACGGGCTGATGAGCGACGTTCGGCCGGTCTCGACTTCTGAACGGAGACCTTCTCCCAGAAGCAGAGCAGGAAGTAGTAGGGCGCAAGCAAATACGTTGCGATGATTCATGTTATCACCTGCCGGGCTCGGCATTGTGTTGCTATCGTGCATTCAGCATACTCGTGCTGACGGATTTAGGCATCGGTTCCGATATCCACTGCGATCGTGCGCCATTTCCCCTGATTGAACCGCAGGACGCTCAACACGCATCGTGTCACATGACCGAACAAAATTGCGAGCCAGATATCGATCGGATCGAGTATGAACATCTGCTGGATCACGAAGCACATGCCGAGGGGCACGATAAGTTGCGAGACAATCGATATGTAGAGCGGGCTCTTCGTGTCGCCAGTTCCCTGGAGGCCGCCAGTGTAAGTTAGTGCGACTGCGATGAACAGACCGGATAGGCTGAGGATGCGCAGGAGTTCGACGCCAAGTTCGACGACGACGGGCTCGGTCATACCGAACGCGGCGAGTAGCTGTTGGGGGATAAACAGGAAGAGCGCTCCGACTAGCACAGCAGTGGCAAGTCCGATGCGGGCGGCTACCTGTACGGCCTTTGCGGATCGATCCGCGTCACCGGCGCCGAGATTCTGGCCCGCCACGGTAGCAGCTGCACCCATCAGCCCGACGGACGTCCATGTAATAAGTGAGAATAGCTGCGTATACGAGACGGCATACGCCGCCTGAGCGGCGGCACTCTGAGCCAGCGACCCTACGAATGCGAGCAGGAAGACGCCACCTACATTCATCGCGATACCCTGAATGCCTGTAGGCAGTCCGAATTTGAACAGTGCTCGAATGATGCCCCAGTCCAATCCAAGAGAACCGCCGCGGGGAAATCCGACCACCCATCCGCCGTGCCAGAGCTTCTTCAGCGAATAGAGTGAGACCGCACCGCCCGAAATTACCGTACCCATCGCAGCGCCCGTCGTACCAAAGGCGGGAATGGGACCGAAGCCACCGATGAGGACGATGTTCAGCACGAGATTGAGACCCGTCAGGGCGATTCCGAGGCGCAGCGGAGTCTGCGCATCTCCGGCCGATCGAAGTGCGCCGCCGAGCATAAAGAAGATGAGCGTACCGCTGCTGAACAGAAACATGATACGCAGGTAGGGCAGGGCCTCTGACTGGACCTCGGGTGCGGCATTCACGAGATCGAGAAGCCATGGCGAGAGCACGTATCCGAGCGGTGCCAGGATTCCGAGTGAGAGTCCTATCGCAGTCAGGAACGCCTGATAAACGGTGCGGTCCACCTTTTCTGCATCGCCTGCGCCCGCAAAACGTGCCACAAGGACGCTCATTCCGGTGAACAGCGACGTGATGAAAACGACGACGACAAGAAAGATCTGCCAGCTCACTCCAATGGCCGCGTTGCCGGTGAATCCGACGTAATGCCCGACCATGGCATGGTCGACAAGTCCCTGGAGACCTCCGATCACGTTCTGAAGCATGGTAGGCCATGCAATTTTCCACACCGCGGGCAGAAGCGGGCCATCTATAATCGAGCGATCGTACCGCCGCTTTTCGGAGTCGGGCGGGACGAGATCTTCGGCGCCTGCTGCGGCAGGAACTGTCGTGGTGTCGTCGGTCATCCAGTCTCAGGTGCGGCGATCAATAGGAAGGCGCTGTCACGAGTTGGTAGATAGTCGACTTGTGATGCGTAATATCGACAAGTTCGGCGGAAATGGCATTTCAGTGCGATACCGATGAGGCGATCGACTATGAGGCACGCAGCGTCAGCCAGGTTGTTCGCCGCCGAGCGCGATCAATTCCATCCACGGACGCGAGGCGCCGAGCTAGTCACCGATCGGTAAGCTCTCGCATGCCACGCCGTCGCTGTTTGCATCGAGTCCGTGGGGGTCGCGATCGGGACCGCCGGCTTCCTCGTAGAATGTCTGCGCTTCGGCCTGATCACCGAAATCCGAACAATTCATGTCACCCCTCCGGAGATCCGAGAACGCATCCTCATGATCCGTATCCGGATCCCAAAGTCCAATTCCCTTCATCCGAGCGGACCGCTGGAGCCGTGTGTACTCGTCCTGATGCTCAAACGGATAGCGCGTATAAGCATACGCAAATCCATCGGCGACGAGCTGTTCATTCACGCAGTACGCACGCCGCCCGCTATCGTCGAGCACCCACACGTAGGCCAGCGTTCGGTGATATCGATCCTGGTGACCGATGGCGGCATTGGCCTGGTCGAACTCCAGCTCGACGACCTTCTCCGAAGTGAGGCGTCCGGCATGGCCGCTTGCCTGTTTACCGAGATCCTGGATGACGTCTCTATCGTGCCCCGAACGCGAGACGTCCAGATTGAGTTTTCGCGAGGTACGAACCTCCGGGGTGTCGATGCCAATGAGCCGAACCATCCTGCCGTCACTGAGCTCGAACGTGTCGCCGTCTACTATGCGCGCCACCGTAAGCGGCTGTGCAAATGAGCACATCGCAAGCGGCAACAGCAGGGCGATTACGATGATGCTCCTCATGAATACAGCCTCTTCCGGTGCAACTGTCCTGCGTGGAATATCGACATCCAGGAACAGCAGTTAAGGGGCCCCTTTCGCATACGAGCCTTGATGCGGCTACCTTGCCGCAGCAGGTGCTATACGAGTCCGAGCGCCACCATGGCCCGCGCAACTTTCAGAAAACCGGCGATATTGGCGCCGTTGACGTAGTTGCCGGGGGTGCCGAATTCCTCGGCGGTCTCGAAGCAGGTTTCGTGGATGTGCCGCATGATTTCTGCGAGGCGTTTTTCGGTGTACTTGAACGTCCACGTGTCGCGGCTCGCGTTCTGCTGCATCTCGAGCGCTGAGGTAGCGACGCCGCCGGCGTTCGCCGCTTTGCCGGGGCCGAACGCCACGCCCGCCTCGCGAAAGATTGCGATGCCCTGCGGCACCGTCGGCATGTTTGCACCTTCTCCAACAGCGATGCATCCATTGTTCACGAGGATCTGTGCATCTCTGCCGTTTAGCTCGTTCTGGGTGGCACACGGCAGCGCCACGTCGCAAGGGATCTCCCAGATGTTTCCCCCAGCCACGAAGCGGACGCCCTTTTTTCGCCTACCGTATTCTTCGATGCGTTCGCGATTCACCTCCTTTACCTCTTTCAGCAGCTCGAGATCGATGCCCTCTTCGTCGTGCACGAAGCCGCTCGAATCCGAACAGGCGATGACCTTGCCGCCAAGATGCTGAACTTTTTCTATCGCGTAGATAGCCACGTTGCCCGCCCCTGACACCACGCAGGTTTTTCCTTCGAGCGGTTCGCCCCGGACCTTCAGCATCTCATCCATGAAGTACGCCAATCCGAAGCCTGTCGCCTCCTTGCGGACGAGAGCACCTCCCCAGTCCAGGCCCTTCCCGGTCATCACCCCGGATTCGTAGCGGTTGGCAATTCGCTTGTACTGGCCGAATAGATACCCGATCTCCCGGGTGCCGACTCCGATGTCGCCTGCCGGGACGTCGGTGTACTCGCCGAGGTGCCGGTAGAGCTCGGTCATGAGGCTCTGGCAGAAGCGCATGACTTCGTCATCCGAACGTCCTTTAGGGTCGAAATCCGAGCCGCCCTTTCCTCCGCCGATCGGCATACCCGTCAGCGCATTTTTAAACACCTGCTCGAATCCGAGGAATTTCACGATGCCGAGATTCACAGAGCTGTGGAAGCGCAGCCCGCCTTTGAACGGCCCGATCGCGCTATTGAATTCAACTCGAAACCCGCGGTTGATGTGCACCTCGCCTGTATCGTCCTGCCACGGGATGCGGAAGATGATCTGCCGCTCCGGCTCGCAGATTCGCTCTATAATCTTGTGCGCGCCAAGCTCGGGATACTTAACCAGAACCGGACCCAACGACGCGAGCACTTCCAGGACGCTCTGATGGAATTCGGCTTCCCCGGGATTTCGAAGGACGACTTCCTGGTAGATCGGCTCCAGGTCCTCGTCTATATGTGAGATCATATTCAGGCTTGAGTCTTTCGCGATGTACTATGCGCTGCGAAGATCCTCGGATCTTCAGAAGAGTCGAATCCTACGCAATGATCCGTCAAGAGTGCCGGGCACTCGCGCACATCGCCGGATTCTGGCAGAGCCTCCGCCGTTCGTGAACGGACCTTGAGGTTGCAGATAGTTATCTTGTCACTCTATCCTCACGATCAGCCAAGTCACGATCAGCCAAGTCGTACCGAGCCTGTGCCGATTTCTAAAGAGCTTTCCGAGCACCATCCGACTGTCGAGTCCGCGTCGTTCACTTACCGTCCCGGACATCGGCTACATTTAAGATTTCAGCGACGACGTGGCGGCCTGTCCAGCTGGCTGCTCGCGGCGGTTTTGATGGTGTCTGTCGGCTGGATGGGATGCACGCCGACGCAGGAGCCGGCCGGAGATGAAGAGCGGGTCGACGACGTCGACGCCGGTGAGAGCAGGATAGAAGCCGGGAGATCCGAATTCGTGGACGGAGGCAGCGTGCTTTTCGACGGGCAGTCGCTCGATGGATGGGAGGGCGATCTTGACATGTTCCGGATCGAAGGCGAGGCGATTGCCGCCGGATCCCTCGACGAGCGGATTCCGCAAAACGAGTTCCTATGCACCGAATCCGAGTTCGACGATTTTGAGCTGCGCGCGGAGTTTCGACTTCTTGGTGGGGAGGCGGCCAACGCGGGCATTCAGTTTCGTTCGCAGCGAATTCCGGATCACCACGAAGTGATTGGTTACCAGGCCGACATGGGGGATGGATGGTGGGGGGCGCTCTATGACGAATCTCGGCGCAACCGGATTCTGGCAGCACCAGACTCCGCCGGCATTGCGGAGGTGCTGGATAGGGGGGATTGGAACGAGTACGTCATTCGAGCGGAAGGGCGGCGTATCCGCCTCGCGATCAATGGATACGAGACCATCGATTATACCGAACCGGACGAGGAGATCCCGCAGTACGGAAAGATCTGTCTTCAGATCCATGGCGGACCGCCGGCCGAAGCATGGTATCGCAACATCTCGATCCGACAACAGACCGACTGAAGCGGCGCCGAGATTTGCGCATCTACGTGTTTAGCCGACGTCCTAGGTGGAAGTACGCACGGCGCAGAGTCGGGGATTTGGGTGATTTCACCGATGCGTCGGTTTCTGTCAGGAATGTTATTGATTACGAACAGGCAGCGGCGAGCGCTTGTCTGTCGTGTCAATGCGATAGCTGATAGGAGGCTGAGATGAGCAATCACATGGTCGTGGAGGATAAGGATCGACAGCTGGATTCCAGCGGACGGAATGTAGAGCATGCAGGTGCGAAGTCCAGCGAAGAGCCGACTGCAGGCGGTCGCAGGTCGCGGACAGCCGCTGCTCGCCGGCGTGCAGCCATTGTCTTTATCGCGCCTGCCGTGATCCTGGCCGGCCTCCTCTACCATCCGCATATAGGAAATCCGACAGACGCCGATTTTCTCGCTAGCCTTGCCGAGGCAGTCGCTGCCGACCCAACGCGCTGGGCGCTGGCTCACCTAGCTATCGGTGTAGGCTCCGGGCTCCTGATTGTGGCATTTATCGCCATACGGAGTCACTTCGGGGAGCTCGGCGAAAATCGATGGAGTCGCCCGGCACTCCCGTTCATCGTTATGGGCAGCACGCTCTACGCGATGTTGCCGGCGATGGAGTTTGTGCCGCTGGCTGCCGCTGATGCGGGAGCCGATATTCAGGCAGCACAGGCCGCACTGCTGCCCTGGTTTGCTCCCACCCTGTTCACGGGTGCGCTCATTTTCGCTATCGGTGCGATCGGGTTTGCAGTCGGAATTTTCCGCAGCCGTATTCTGGATAAAATGCCATCGTACATCGTAGCGGCGGCACTCATCGTACTGGCTATTTCGCGGCTCATACCACTGTTTCTGTTTCAAATACAGCTGACCGGAATTGCCGGTATCGTGGCGCTCTGGCCGCTGGCATATGTCATGTGGAGCCGTTCATCGTCATGACGACGCTGAGGTGGCAGAGGTGCGCACAAATCCGCCCAAAACCAGTGCCGCGGCGATGATGACGAGGTTTTTTACGATGTATTGCCCTTCCACGGTAAGCCCATACGGGATGCGGCCGGATTGAAATGTGACCCCTGGAAGTAGTACCAGAGGCATGAACGTGCCCACCATTTGGAGAAACAGAAGCGCGATCGCGATGCGGTTGGCGGGCCGATAGAGGAAAGTCACCCCGATAATGACTTCCCACCATCCGATGATGCTCAGCCAGGTCAGCGCGTCGAAGAGCGGCATCCAGCGCACGGTCGCGAGCACGAGCGACTCGGCGGGCGATATCCCCAAGGGCTTGAGCAGCCCGAACCAGATGAATATGATGCCAAGCGAGGCGCGGAGCGCAGGTATGCCCCATCTCCTCATGAAGCCGGCAATGTGCCGGTCGACTAGGTCGAGCCTATCATGCGCGTCGGGCATACATATTCCTGCTATTCACCTTCGATAATGGATAAGATATTGCCGGCAGGATCCTTGAACCATGCAATCTTTGTATCATCATACGCCAGAATTCCTCTGTCATCGGTTTTAATCTGACCCTCGTCGTATTTCTCGAACTGAATACCGGAGCGGGTGAGTTCGTCGATCGTCCGATCGATGCTTTCCACGGGGAAGTTAAGCACCGTAAACGTCGCCGGTTCGTGGTCGGCTTTAGGATAGACGAATATTCTACTTTCGCCGTTGACTCGAATCTCGAGACCCATGGGTGATGCAGATAGCTCCAAACCGAGCGTATCACCGTAGAAGACCTTCGCGACTTCAGTGTCGTCGACCGAGAAGGAGCTAAATAGCTTTTTGTTGTCGATCATAGCATTCTCCAGCATCTGAATAAGTGGGTCCATTTTCGTAAGCCGCGACTACGGCTTCAATTCTCTCACGGGTCGCACCTCGATGCTTCCGACTCTCGCCGGCGGTATCTTCGAGGCCACGCGGATGGCCTCGTTCAGATCGCGGGCGTCGATAAGATAAAAGCCGGCGAGGTGTTCCTTCGTTTCTGCAATGGGGCCGTCGGTGACTGATATCTTGCTGTTTCGAACCCGTACGGTCGTGGATGTATGAACGGGTTCGAGAACTTCAGCCGCGAGACAGTGTCCTCGCTCACGAAGCACATTACTGAATGCCATGCATTCAGCGTCGGGGACGTTCCCGAGGTCGTTCTCATCACTGTACACCAGGCACACGTACTTCATAGCGGCTCCAGGTCAGGATTCGTCGGTTCGTTTATGTTCTAGTCGTCCAGAACCGGACTAAATCGACAGGAGTCGCTGTTTTAATGACAACCTAGAAGCTAATGGAGATCGTCGAACGAGAGAGGTTGATGGTGATCGGCTTGCCCGTCCATGCGACGTGGCAAGCTCTCTGGACTGAGGTGCCGCGAACATGGGAGGAGTTTGTCGGCAGGCGGGCCGAAGTAGACGACGCCATCGGCGAGACCTTTATTGACGTTTCGCTAGACCAGACCGGTGACGAGTATCTGCAGCTCGTGGGCCTAGAGGTGTCGCGGGTGGACTGCATTCCAGCAGAAATGCTGGCAGTCGAGATCCCCGCACAGCGATATGTCTTTCACAAACATATCGGCCCGACGAGCGAGATTGCAGGGACGTTCGGGCGGATGTATGATTGGGCGCGGCAGCACGACCACGATGCCGGCCAATTCAAAATCGACATCGGGTATACTGTGGCCGGCGACGAACGTGAACACGACCTGTTCATCGGACTACGGCCGGAGAAAATGTGGAGGGAGATGCGAGCGGCGTAGTACGGCGCTTTGCGCTGGTTTGGGACGTGATCGCAACTGACGCCTTAGGCTGCCTTAGAGCGTGTTTCGTGGAGGCGAGTACGCAGCGTCAGGAGGATTTTGCCGAGTATCTGTGAAATGCGTGCCTCGGTGAGATTCAGCAGGGAAGCGATTTCACGCAACGTCAGATCTTCGAAATAATATAGGGCGAGGATCGTCTGTTCGCGTTCGGGGAGCTCTTTGATCAGCGTCGCAACGTATGCGTAGAATGAATCCTTGTCGATCTGGTCGAAGTTGCGGTCTGCGTCTTCGTTCGGGAGCGACTCTAAAAGCGCCTGGTCACCTTCGACACCAGTGGGCTCATGGAGGGAGAGGGAGTAGCGACTCTGCGCATCGCGGAGCAGCGTGTGGTACTCAGAAAGGGTAATGCCCAGGTAATCGGCGACGTCCAGATCCTCCGGCTCGGCTCCAAGCATCTGGCGCAGCGTTTCGATTGCGGACTGCGCTTCGGCGAGCATCCGGCGGCGTTCGCGAGGCAGGGCATCTATCGAGCGTAGATAATCCACCAGCGCACCACGAATCCGGCCGTATGCGAATGATACGAAAGGCGTGCCTCGATCGGGATCATAGCTGTCGAGCGCCTGGAGCAGCCCGAGGAGCCCGACGTCTTCGAGGTCTTCGCGCGTCGCAAGCGGGTGGTCCGGAATACTCAAACGGCCGATCAACGACCGAACGAGCGGCACCGCGGCCAGGACGACTGCCTCCCGATTGGCGGGGGACGGATCGTGAGCGTGTGCTTCCGCTAGACTTTGTAAGTCTTTTGCCATGTCTGACGAAGCTCTAATGAGTTATGCTCTTACGTACGGTGTTACGCGGCCTTCGCGGTCGGCTTCTCACGGGCCTCCGCATTCGACTCGCCGGGTGACGCTGTTTCTTTGGTGAGCGTCGACGGCGTGTAAGCCAGTATTCGATTGATGGCGATATCTCCCGCCGTCAACAAGAAGTACACGCCCAGACCCGTGCCGAGAGCGACCAACATCGTGCGCTCAAGCGGGGCCATGCTCCAGACTTGATTGAGAAAGGCCAGAATGCCTGCCAATCCGCTGAACTGGATGTAAATAACACGCATGAGCCTATCCTTTAATCGAGCACTAACGAAACCGATTTAGCAGTTACCGGACTACTTAACAATATGTATGCCATCGGAGGTAACTCGGCTGTTCGACCGTAAACGAACATGCTTTCAGTCACCTTGTGCATGGAACGATCGGCTCGGACATATGGCAGAGATCCGCCATTTTATTCCGGTTTAGGCGTATGAACGAGCATATTCAGCGGCTCTCCACCGATTCCACCAGCGGAGTGCGTCCTTTAATTATGGCGTCTGCGAGCATCCGAAAGGCTTCCGACGCGGGCCCGTTTTTCCGGACGACGGGAATCTGCTGCATCACGGATTGCCGAATAGAATGGGAGAAAGGTACCCAGCCCAGGTAATTCGGTAACCTGCCCGTAAAATGCTCCGTTATGCGAGCAAATCGATCTGCAACGCTCTCTCCATCCACACTCGATTCCGCGAAGTTTACAACGGTCGCGAGGGGGTGAAATGGATCCGTACTCCAGATCATGCGGGCGAGCCGATAAGCGTCCGCGATAGCGGTAGGTTCACCGACAACTACCAGCAGTCGGAGGTCCGCGCGATCGAGCGCCCACCGAACGGCTCTGCCTGTTCCCGCAGGAGCGTCTATGAGAACGTACTCGTGCTCGCCACGGAGGTCCGCAAGCAGCTCATCGAGCGACGAATAGAGCTCCTGCTCGCGTGGTTCGGCCTCGCCGGCTTGACCGGCAGCCTGTATCAGCGTAATTCCACTTGAGGTCTCATGCCGCAACTGATTCGTCGTGGCCGTGAAGCGCAGATGGTCCATGACGGTCGCGCCGGGCGTCTCGTTCATCAGCACGCCGCAGGCACCCTGTCCCA
>CAZKNF010000007.1:35616-82758 GCA_964554105.1 uncultured Rhodothermales bacterium
ATGACGGTCGCGCCGGGCGTCTCGTTCATCAGCACGCCGCAGGCACCCTGTCCCAGATCCGCATCGATGATCGCGACACGACGCCCGTCGGCAGCGAACGCCTCAGCCAGGTTGACCGCCACGACGCTTTTCCCGACGCCACCTTTCCCGCTGGCTACTGCAATGACTGTGGTGCGGCGGTTCATGTATAACTTTAAGTGAATATGAAAAGGTCTTGCTACCTGTCGCCGTCCATCAGAGCTTCATCATCTCCTCGATGAATGCCGTGGGCGAGAACGACGTGACGCCGTCCGGGACGGCCGGAGACGACGAGACGTACTGGACGGGCATCTGGATGGTCATCAGCCAGTCGGCGACGCGTCCCCATCCGGACGTCTCGTCGAGATGGGTAAGTGCAACCATTTCCGGCCGCAGTGCGAGCTCCCGAAGAAATTCGCTATCGAAGCCATCGAGTGTTCGCGTCGCGTTTAGCACGAAATGCACGCGCAGCGGCATGATTGGATCGACCATTCGCTTGACGTGTCGCAGCGTCCTTCGGGCGCCGGCTTCGTGGAGCGGCATCGGCGGACTGTCGATTAAGATGTGATCGAAATGCTGCACGCGGGTCACAGCCCGATGCATTTCTTCAACGGTTCTTACAGCTTGAACCGGAAGGCCGTGACTGCGGAAGAGCTCGAGCGGACTGTGATGAAACGTACCCTCGTCCTCCTGCGGCGCGATCACGACTACTGCCGTGCCGCGCCGGCCGTAGAATTCCGGGTGTGCAGCCAATTTCAGCAGGAGGGAGGTCTTGCCTGCTCCCGCCGGGCCGATGAACACCTGTGCACCGCTCGTTTTTCTCGGCGCCGACAGATCTAGCGAGCGCCGGATCTCCTGCGCGAGCGCCCATTTCAATGTTTCAGGATTCGTTTCCGGCTGATAGTTGTTCTTCGCGAGACGGTCAAAAAGCTTCGTAGCTGTGGCAGGACGCATCCCCTGGTTGATCAGGGCCGTAAACAGGGGGCTCATTGTCCAGGCTTGCCCTGCGCCAATGATTGCGCGGTCGAACCGGCGCTCCATTTGATCGAGCCGGTCGTGCACGAGCCGAAGCTGCGCGGAAAGTACGCTCTCGATTGCTCCAATCGGATCCTGCAGTGCCGGCGTGTTCGGCACCGGGACCAGCTCACGACGATTTGGATTGAGCTGGCCGCGACCTCCGTGCCCGGACGTGTCGCGGCGATCGGCCGGCGTCTTTAGCTCCGGGAGTGATTCGCGGGCCGCTCCGGTCAGATCGCGCAGCGTGCGCCTGCCGACGTCGAACCCGTACCTGCCGGCCGGTACCGCGCCGTCTTTGTGGGAAAGAGGTTCGGGACGCCGGGCAGCTTCTTCCTGCAGTACGGCCACGTTCGTTTCGGAATTGATCTCGCCGCGGCCCGTTTCGCCGGCTGCCGCTTTCGATGCGACGGCTGTCTCCCGGGTCCGTCGAGCTGAGCGGTGCGCCGGTGCCATACCGGGGTCGGTGGTTTGTGTCGCCGTCTTTCTCACATCCGCAGAAGTAACCGCCCTGGAAGTTCGATCCGGCGCGTCGGACATGACCGTTATGCGGGCAGGCTCATCGCCCTGCGGGGGGATCGATTCCATTAGCACGACGTCGTTCCCCAGGATTCTCCGAGCCTCGAGCAGGGCGGCATGAATGGTCGGAGCGGTGATTGTCTTGACGTTCATTTCGCTGGCTGCAGCATGTATATTCTTGATGCGCGTATTGGCCGGCTCAGATGGCGACCTGGTCGACCACGTCGACCTCCGCCTCTGGAATCAGGTCGTTGTAGGAGAGAACGGCGATTTCCGAAATCATCGGAGAAAGAAAGCTGAACAAGGACGGGCGAAGCACGGGTGACGTCAGCAGCACGGGCGCTCGGCCGGTACTGATGATCCGCTTCGAAAGCCGGCCGACCTCCTGAACGATCAACTCCGCTCGGTCGGGACTCATCCCCAGCGTGTTGGGGTTCAACTCACCAGTTTCAGCACGTTCAAGCAAGTGCTGTTCCAGCTGGGGATCCAGCACGAAAACATGCACGACCTCGTCTTGTCCGGCGAACTGGCGCGTGATTGTCTGCGCCAGCGAAGCACGAACGTATTCGGTCAGGACGTCTACATTTTTGGTATGAGGCGCGTGATCGGCGAGTGTCTCGAGGATGGTGACGAGATCGCGAATCGGAATCCGTTCTTTGAGCAGCCGCTTGAAGACTTTCTGGATTCCGCCGAGGGGCAGGAGGTTCGGTACGAGTTCTTCGATCAGCGCCGGCGCCGTCTCCTTGACTTTATCGACCAGCTTCTTGACTTCCTGGCGGTCGAGGAGCCTGTAGGCGATTTTTCTGAGCACTTCGAGGAGGTGGGTTGTAATAACGGCCGGCGCTTCGACGACAGTGAGTCCGAGACGCTCAGCCTCGTCGAGGTTTCGCTCTGCGATCCATACAGCCGGCAGTCCGAAGGTCGGATCCTGAACGTGGATGCCCGCCGGCGGTGAGTCCATGTCTTCCGGAAGGAGGGCAAGATTGTAGCCCGGCATAACCTCTCCCTGTGCGACGGGATTGCCACGCATCTTGATGACGTATTCGTTCGATCCCAATCCGACGTTGTCGCGGATGCGAACGGGCGGAATCACGATGCCGAGTTCTAGTGCCAGTTGCTGACGAAGCATCTTGACGCGTTCGAGGAGATCGCCCTGTTGACCGGGGTCGACGATCGAAATCAGCGCGTAGCCGATGTCCAGTTCGAGCGGATCCACCATCAACAGATCCGCCGGTGCGTCCTTGACCTCCTCGACGTTGGCCTCGGCCTCGCTGGCTACGAGCTCTGCGCGTTCTCGCTCCTGCAGATGGATTCTGTTGCGTCCGAGCATCACTGTGCCGGCGGCAAGAAGCCAGAAGGGGACGAGAGGGAGACCCGGCACGATTCCGAGCACGGCCATGAATCCGCCGGTAATCAGGATAGGATGGGGTTTCTTGAAGAGCTGGCCGGTGAAATCCTGGGCGATATTGGAATCGCCGCTGGCACGTGAAACGATGATGCCCGCAGCTGTGGATATGAGGAGGGCAGGGATCTGCGAGACGAGCCCGTCGCCGATCGACAGCAGTGTATACGTCGCGCCCGCATCGCCGAATGACATTCCACGCTGCACGACGCCGATCAGCAACCCGCCGAGTACGTTGATGACGGTGATGATAAGTCCGGCAATCGCGTCGCCTCGAACGAACTTGCTGGCGCCGTCCATCGCTCCGTAGAAATCCGCTTCCTTCGTGACCTCCTCTCTACGGCGGAGTGCCTCGCGTTCGTCGACCAGGCCGGCGTTCAGATCAGCGTCGATCGCCATCTGCTTGCCCGGCAGCGCATCGAGTGTGAAGCGGGCAGCGACCTCCGCAATCCGGCCGGAGCCTTTCGTGATAACAATGAAATTGATGAGGACCAGGACGAGAAAGATGACCGCGCCCACGACGTAATTGCCGGACACGACGATGTTGCCGAATGCGGTGATCAGAACGCCGGCGTCCCCATCGCTTAGAATCAGCCGCGTAGAGGCGACGTTCAGCGAAAGCCGGAACAGCGTCGTCATCAGGAGAAGCCCCGGGAAGACGGCAAATTCTAGCGGCCGGACGGCATAAAATGCCGTAAGCAGGACCGCCAGCGAGATCGCAATATTCGTCGCCAGGAGCATATCGAGCATGAAGCTCGGCAGCGGCACCACCATCACCATCAACACCAGGACGATGCCGGTTGCGATCAACATTTCGGTGTTGATCAGCTTGAATGGCGGGGCGGCGTCTGAAAGGCCGTTACTGCTCACAGGGACAAAAGTGCGTGTTTAGTTCGTGTTTTCGCGTTCGCGATAAATCTCGGCCAGCAACGCGGCAACGGCCGGATAAAGATCTTCCGGTATCTGCATGCGCTCGTCGACAGTGGCATACAAAGCCCTTGCCAAAGGCCTGTTTTCGACTGACGGGACGTCGAATTCGGCGGCCAGCTCCTTAATCCTAAGGGCACGCTTGCGAACGCCTTTGACGGTCACGCGTGGAGCATCGGATTCTTCAGGATCGTAGCGGAGAGCGACCGCGTAGTGCGTCGGATTCGTGACGACGACGTCCGACTTCATTACAGCGTGATCCAGCCGCTCGCGACGGGCGTTCTGACGTGCCCGTTCCTTCCGCTTGCCCTTCATATGCGGATCCCCATCCTGATCCTTCATCTCATCCTTCACCTCCTGCTTACTCATCTTGAGGTCGCGCTTATAGCGCCATTTTTCGAATGCGAAGTCGGCGGCCGAAAGCAGGGCGAGCATGCCGATCAGCTTGAAGAAGAGGCCCACGATCCAACTGGTGCCTGTCGTGGTGATGTCTGAGAGTGTCTGCAGGTGCAGCACCATGATCTCGTCCATGTGGCTTTTGATGGTCCAGTACGCGATGGGACCGACGATCATAATCTTGAGAACGGACTTGCCAAAATTGAAGGCTCCCTGCGCCGAGAAGATGCGTTTCAGTCCTTTTAACAGGCTGATGCGTTCACCCTTGGGAATGAGGGGCTTGGTAGTGAGATTGAAGCCGGACTGGGCGAGATTGATGCCGATGGCGGCGACGAAGAGCGCCGAAAGGAACGGCATGATGATGATCGCCGATCGGGCACCCACGCTGCGGATAATGGCCGGGATGCTGGAGGACGTCAGCTGCGAACTCGTGGCATCCATAAAAAGCATCGACATCAGATCCTTCATCGCGGCGAATCCGGAGGGCGTACCGAGGGCAAGCACGCTGACGCCCACGATGAGCATGCCGACGGCCGTGGTTTCCTGCGAACGAAAGACATTGCCCTCCTCCCGCGCCTTGCGAATCCGGTGGGGAGTCGGGTCAAAAGTTTTACTTTGTTTGTCCTCTCCTTCGGCCACTTAGAATTTTGATCGACTGGGTAGGGTGAACGAATCAGGGGGAGGGCAGGGGCGGAGTGCGACAGCGCGCTTGGCCTGCCCTGACTGCGTGTTTACATGGCGAACGCCTCGATCAGCGCGATCATATCGGCATACATTTTTTCGATCATTCCGGGGAGGAGTGGGAAGAAATTCCCAATGAAGAAGACCATCATGGTTAGTCCGACGAGCAGCTTGAGGGGGAGTGAGAGCGAGAACAGGTCGGCCTGCGGGGCAACGCGCGCGAACACGCCGAGGGATGCATCGACGAGGAATATGGTGATCATGAAAGGGGAGGCCAGCCTCATCGCCGTAGTGAAAAACTCGCCCGTCCACTGGAGCATGAGGGGTCCTCCGGCGGCCAGATTGGCGCCGGCAAGCGGCACGACTTCGAACGAGAGGACCAGCGCTTTGAGAATCTGATGATGCCCCTCCAGAAGGATGAAGACCAGCAGAATGCTCGTCACGAGGAAGCGACCGATGGGATTCGAATGCATGCCGTCGATCGGGTTGAATACAGTCGCGAGCCCGAGGGCCATCTGATACCCGATGATTTCTCCCGCATATTGCACCGACCAGAAGATGAACTGCGCGGCGAAACCGAGCATGACGCCGGTCAGCGCCTCAATCCCGATCGAGAGGATGAATGAAGCCGGATGGCTGATGTGGGGAGGAAGTGGACCGGGGACGAAGCCGACCAGGATGTACGCCATCAGAACGGCGATGAGAATCCGAACGCGCACCGGGACGGCCATGTGACTGAAGACCGGAGCAGCAACCATCAATCCGCCGATGCGCACGAATACCAGCAGGATGGTAAACAAGTAGGCGGGGTCGATTTTCATGCGTGGCGACTGAAAGGGAGACCGGAACCCGAGCGATTAGCGTGCCGGCTACTGCGAGACACTCGGAATGAAGTTCAGGACGTTCGTCGTGAAGTCGGATAGGATCTCCATCATCCAGGGCGCAAGGATGAGAAGTATGGCCGCTACGGCTGCCATCTTCGGCACGTAGCTGAGCGTCATTTCTTGAATCGATGTAAGCGCCTGAATGAGACTGACGATGAGTCCGACGATCAGCGCGACGCCGAGCAGCGGCGCGGTCAGCAACGCGGCGGTTTTTAGTGCTTCCTGGATCCAGAAAAGTGCGACGTCGGTGTTCATGTCTTCATTTGCTCGTAGGTGAGATTTACAAGTGGGAGCGCCTCCGGAGTCACGTGCTTCTGCTATCCTCCCGCGTATCCCCGGACCACCGATTCGACGATCAGATACCATCCGTCCGTCAGGACAAACAACAGCAGCTTTACGGGAAGCGAAATCATTACCGGCGGGAGCATCATCATGCCCATGCTCATCAGCACGCTCGCGACGATCAGATCCACGACCAGAAACGGAAGAAAGATCATGAAGCCGATCTGAAAGGCTATTCTGAGCTCGCTGATTATGTAGCCGGGGACGAGTACGTACAGCGGAATGTCTTCCGAAGTGGAGAATGATTCGATCTGCGCCATGTCCATGAACAGCATGAGATCCTTCTCACGTGTCTGTGCCAACATGAATTTCTTGATCGGGACGGCGGCGATATCAAGCGCCTCCTTCTGTCCGATTTCGCCGGCAACGTAGGGATCAAGTGCGTCATCGTGCACGGCCGTGAGGACCGGATGCATGATGAAAAAAGTCAGGAAGAGCGACAGGCCGATGATAACCTGTGCTGGGGGCGATTGTTGGATGCCCAGCGCCGTTCGCATGATGCTGAAGACGACGACCAGCCGCGTGAAGCTCGTCATCAGAATGATGATCGCCGGCGCCAGCGACAGAATCGTGACGAGCAGCAGGAGCTGGATCGGCAGCGCGTACTCTTCCTCACCCCCGAAGTCGAGCTGGGGAAGAAGGCTGAATCCCTGCGAGGACAGTGAATCGGTCGCTGCCGACTGCGCCTGAGCCGTCTCGGGGTAGAGCGTTGCGAGCAGAAGCGCGAGAACCGCGAGGCCCCACCTGATTAAGCGTGAGGTCAGTATCAGTCTCAGCATTTCGTGCCGTTGGAATGCGCTTTCACGTGGTGGCCGGCGTACTGCCGGAGTACGTCGGCGAAGTGGGAGCGCCCGGGCATGCCGCGGGCTCCGTTCACAGACGTCGACGCATTTGATCCGTCCGCAAAACCGAGGCCCTCCCGGCGCACCGTTTCGCGCCGTATCATTGCGTCCGCTGGCTGGGCTGTGGGATGTTCAAGCGTCTCATGGGATGGCTCCACCGCCGGATCGATGAATTGCTGAAGGTCGAAATCCCGAAGAAGCGTGATTTGACTGGCGGTGACACCAACGAGGAGCACATCTCCGCCGCAACGGATGAGACGAAGCTGCTGCCCCTGCCCGACGCCGAGCTGGTCCATGTCCTCAATCAGTGAACTCGAACTGCGGCCGCTCTTCGCCCGCTTCTGGGCGACGTACGCGAATACGCCTCCGCCTGCTAGGATGATGACTGCCGCGATGTTGCCGAGCGAGAAGAAGTCCGGCCCCTCGCTGCTCATGCGGATGTTTTCGCCGTCTGCCACCGAGCCGGACTCATCGGAGTAAACAGGAGGCAGGCTCGTCGTCGAGGGGAACAGCTGGAGCGCGAGCCAGAGCAAAACGAGCCCTCCGGCAAACATACCCGCGCGCCGGAGATACTGCCGAGAATGGGGGCCCGCAGATTTGGAAAGTCGTTCAGAAAAACGGAACATTTTGCTTCGCCAATCAGGTCGCATGCATGTGAATGCTCTCGCTGCGGGAGGATACCCGGCGTAATTAAGAGCATGCTTACCTGATGCGAAAAGGATGCCGGATTGCCAGTTCCGGGCACCGGAGTAAAAATCAAACGAGCGTTTTCGCTCTGGGACGAAGTGAGGCGAGACTCGTGATCCGGATTCCGAACTGTTCATCCATTACGACGGCCTCGCCCTCCGCGATAAGGCGGCCATTGGCGTACACCTCGAGGGGCTCCCCGACGAGCTTATCGAGTTCTATCACACTGCCCGTCGTGAGCCGGAGCACGTCGGCAAGGGGGATCTTCCGGCGCCCGAGCTCTACAGCGACCTCGAGTTCCACTTCAGCAAGGAGCGAAAACCCGCCTTCGGCGCCGTCTCCACCGATTATTTCACCGCCGAGCTCAGGGAATGCGGCCGCTGCCACTTCAACGGCCGGATGGCGGGACGTATCCTCTGGAGTATCCGCACGGGGACTGTCCGTCGCTTCGGCATCGTCGCCTTCGCCCGCGATGTCGGAGGGAGGTGGTGCTGGAATGAGGGCAAAGCCTGAATGCTCTTGATCGTCAATCGTAAGAACGAACGGCGCCCTCAGCAGATCTGTGGAGAACGTCTCGCCGTCCAGCACGCCTTCCTGTGCCAGCAGGTCGATCGTAATATCCGGCAGCGACACGCCCAAGGCAGCCAGCTGTGTACGAACAGCGTCATATGCCTGCGACGCGAGGTCCTTTGAGAGATCGTCCGCCCCCGGCTCACCCGATTCGAGCGACTCGCCCAGCTTCGGGCGGGAGAGCAACGGAAGCCACGACGGATCGAGCAGCACCGCCCACCGATTCTCAGGCGAGGTGCCGGCAGTGAATACGAGGTTCGCACGGCAGTGTGAATTTGCTTCGTCGAAGTCTAGCGGCTCCGGTGCATCGATGCGAAGCGGCGCTTCGGCATCCAGCAGTGTGGCCAGGAAGGAGCAAAGCGCCTCCTGAATGCCGGCAATGTTCTTTGTGAGCGTATCGCTACTCATCGTCTTCTTCAGTGAACGATTGATTTTCAACAGAGCTAGTGATTTGAAGGGCCATACGTCGGCCGCACTGGCCCACGGATGCCCGATACTTTTCTTGTCCGCCGACGAAAAGGCTGACGGTGTCCTTCACTCGGGTGCGGAGCGGGATTACGTCACCGACCTCGAGGTCTATCAACTCGGAGACCGGCACCAGCGCTCGGCCAAGCTCGGCGCGCATCTCGACATCCACCGTGCGGACTTTATCCTCGAAAATGCTGCGGACACCCGGACTCACCTGTGTCGTCGCGCTGGATATCCACTGCTTCATACCGGTTCGGCCGAGCACCCGCTCGAGAAGCCGGTAGGGATAACAGATGTTGATGGATGATCGTTGGTCGTAGATCACCACTTCGAACGTGGATACGAGGGCAGGCTCGACGCCAGGAATGATTTGAACGAATTCAGCGTTGGACTCGAACGCCACCTCGCTAAGTTCGATGGTAAAGACCTGCTGCCAGGCCTTCTCGAGCTCGCGAAAGGCCCGGTTCATGACCTTGCTCATGATGCGACGCTCTATTTGTGATACCTCTCGCGGACGCTGGAGGAAAACCCCGGGCCCGCCAAAGAGCTTCTCGATCGTGAATATGACCAGCTGGGGATCGAGCTCGAAGACGATCTTCTGATTCAGATCTTCCGCCTCAACCACGTAGATCGCCGAAGGGGGCGTGCTCGACATCACGTAATCCGAGTACAGCACCTGATCGATGGCGGCCAGATTGATGTCGACGATCGTGCGAAGCTGCGCCGAAAGATACACCGACAGATCTCGCGCGAAGGCTTCATGCACGTGGTGGAGGACGCGCATCTGGTCGTGCGCGTACAGCCGCGGCCTTTTGAAGTTGTACCGATTGATCCGCCGGTCGTCATCGGCTACCATCGACCTCAGATCTTCGAGCTCGTAATCCTTCTCGTCGTTGATCTGGGTTCGAACCTCCAGCAACGCGTCAATTTCGGCCTGGCTTAACGGCTTCGCCATATCGATTATTCAGTTTACCCTCCGGTACGCGAAGCGGGCATTTGCAATAATCGCGCCTTCTATAGCAGGCGATCGCCGGACGTGGGACTGAGCGGACGTGTGTCGATAATGCCTGACCTTCATCAACGCCCGCATCACTGCAACAGGTACTGAGTGAAGTAGAGTCGGTCGATTTCGCCGCGCGTCAGAATACGGTTCAACTCGAGCAAAATCTTATTTTTAAGAGTCGAACGGAGCTCGATAGAGGCGAGCTCCTCCCTGGTATGCTCGCTGAGCAAACGCAGAATGGCGTCGCGCACGACGATCTCCTTGTCCTCGATTTCAGCGATGACATCCGACGATTTGGTTTCGAGACCAAGGCTGACGACGAGGAATCCTTTTCCGCCCGTATCTGCAGGATTAATCAGCAATTCGCTGATGGTTGTAAATGTGCCGTACTCCACCGGCTTCTCTTTCCCGGCAGCCTCGCCGAACCCGAATTCGACGGCTGTCGCCGCTGCGGCCTCCGCGAGGTGGGGGTACTGGCTGTATGTGAGATACGCTCCTAAAGCTGCCGGCAAAACAGCTACGGCAGCGACCGTAAGCAGCATGCGCAGCCGGCCGCTTTTCTGTTCGGACATATCGACATCGACCATTTCAGGCGCTGCGGCGTCTTCCGCTGCCGCGTCGGCATCGGGTGCCCCCTTATTCGGTTCCGGCATGGCTGAACACTATTTCGACTCGTCTATTCCGTGATCGTCCGGTGGACGTTCTATTGCTTGCTACCGGTCGAAATTCACCGTATCCAACGGTTTTGTACCGCCCCGGCTCGAGCGCTGCTGTCTGCTGAAGAAAAAACCGTACAACGGACGAAGCCCGTGCGCCGGACAGCTCCCAGTTTGAAGGAAACTGGTGCGTGTTGATGGGTTGATTATCCGTATGTCCCTCGACCATCACATCATTTGACGTCGGTGTGAGCATGGCGCTCACGGTTTTAAGCACTTCCTTGGATGATTCAAGCAGCTCGGACTTTCCCGACTCGAATACGATCGAATCGACGATCGAGACGTGAATCCCCCGTTCAGAAGCGCTCACCTCAATTTTATCCTGTAGATCCTCTATTTCGAGGTATTCGGCGAGGGCGTCGAGCTGCGACTCGCGACCCCTGTAGTACTCTTCCACACCCTCGTCCGCGCGTGTCGGAGGACGCATGGCCTCAAAACTGAGTACGCTGCGGTGTCCGTTGAAATAACTGAGCGCCTCCTCGAATTTCTTGACCTCCACTTCGGACATGGCGACGATCAGTACGAAGAAGGTGAGCAGCAATGTCACCATATCGCTGTACGTCGTCATCCAGAACGGGGCCGTCGGCTCTTCGTCCTCCTCATTCTGTATGTCGCCGAATTCATCCATCGGGATGGGAGGCCACGTTAGTTACGCTGCGCGCGAGAGCGCCGCCGGTTCTTCAGCAGCTGCCGCTGCCACATCGCCCCCAACGAAGGACTTCAGGCGCTTTTCTACGAGGCTCGGACTTTCACCGCGAACGATGGCGAGTACACCTATACGCACCATCTGCCTAGACCGTAGCAACTGCGCGTTCTGCATCTTCATCTTCGCAGCGATCGGCAGAAATATCAGATTCGCGAGCAGGGCGCCGTAGAACGTCGTAATGAGTGCGACCGCCATACCTTTCCCGATCTGCGACGGATCATCTAGACTCTGCATCATCTGTATCAGTCCGATGAGCGTCCCGATCATTCCGAATGCGGGAGCATAAAGGGCGGAATTGCCGAAGAATTTTGCCGCCAGTCCGCGCGTAGTTGCCTCTTCGGACATTCGGATCTTCATTAAATCGTCTATTTCTGCCTCTTCGATGCCGTCGACCGCCATCTCCAGGCCGAAGCGCACGTATTCATCTGCATTTTCATCGAGTCGACGGTCGAGTGCGAGGAGACCTTCTCGGCGCGCAACGCGTGAGAACTCGGTGAACGTCTCTAAGAACTTTTCCGGATTGGGCGCCTGAAACTTGAGGAAGTCTTTGAAACCTTTCGGCATCAAGCTCAGGTCTGCCAGCGAAAAGTTTACGAGTAGGGCTGCGACGGTGCCGCCAAGGACGAGGATGAGCGCCGCGACGTCAAAGAACATCATCCATCCGTCGCCCATAAATATGGCTCCGTAGATGAGAACCAGCCCGGATCCCACGCCGATCAGCGTCGATTTTTCCATAGAAAACGGTTCTTACATGCACAGCACGATCGAGTCACATCTGTAAACGTGACTTCGGATCGCCTGCAGATGCCTTCAATTCACGTGTTGAGGCATTCCATTCCGTGGCTGTAGGGCTGTGTTTCGATTCTTGCTCATCTCGGTGCACCATCGCCCTGTGCGGCCGCCTTGAAGACATCGTCGACAGCTTTCTGCCGTTCACCTTGCTGGGAATCTGGAGTCCGGGGAACGACAGGCGGTTGATCAGGCGTGTCAAAGGAACCCGTCCCGTACGCGCTATCGTGTTGCTGCGCATCGAGCCGCTCCAAAAGTGCGGACATGCGATCTCGCATCGAGTCAAGAAGATGAGTTACGGAGGTGATCTGCTGCGCGGTGATGTCCTGCATCTGCAGCGACTCCGCAACGCTGTTCATCTGATTACGAATCTCATCGACAACCGTACGGCGGGCATGTACAGTGCCTTCGATGTTGTGCTGTGCTTGTCGGCGTTCGTCGAGAACTGCCTCCACTTCCATCAGCACGTCAGAGCGATCATCGAGGCGCGCTCGGAGCAGCGTAAGGAGACGCTCATCCGATTCTTCGAAGAACCGTACGTCTCGAAGCGTCTGATCGAGGTGGCCGTCATAGGTCTGGGATTTCACCAATACCTCGTCTATAAGGACGAGAATTTCGGTCGTAGCAACCTTCGTCGCATCCGAAATGCTCTGCAGTTGAAGAGTTGCATGAGGCATCTTCAGCGCGCTGTCCATCATCGAGGCATTGATCTCCTCGAGGAGAGGAACGACTTCTTCCAGAAAATAGAAGATGTCTTCGACGAACGGCAGGGCGCGTTGGCTAAGGACGAAAACGGCCTTGAGCTCATTCAGCTTCCCGAGCACGTCACTTACATTGAACTTCGCCATGCGGGCTTCTCTAGCGGTTACTTTAGCTTTTTCCTGGATCTCTGGTCTTCCCATCCCGGAGTGCGGTACCCTGGGAGGACTTCGCTTTCGGTCGACGGAGTTTGTGTTCCTGGTATCGGCACGCTGCCCGCGCATCTTAACGCCATTAACGCCAGAGGCCCCACGCCGCAGCGACGAGGGGCCTCCGTCCAATCTAGATTTTCCTCGGTTTAGCGCTTCAGTTGGACCATCTCCTGCAGCAGCTCATCCGACGTGGTAATGACCCGCGCCGACGCTTGGAATCCACGCTGGGCGACGATCATATCCGTGAACTCGGTTGCGAGGTCGACATTGCTCATTTCGAGCGCGCCGGAGACCACGGCGGCACGGGATTCTCGGCCTGCCTGCCGGACCTGCAGTTCCCCGGAAGCCGTCGTCTGTGCAAAGAAGTTTTCGCCGATCTGCTCGAGGCCGTGCGGATTCGTGACCTCGCCGACAGCGAGCTGAAACATCTTTCTCTGTTGACCATTGCTGAAATTAAACTCCAATATCCCTTCTTTATTGATGGAATAACCGGTTACCACCCCGGCCTGGATGCCGTCCTGCTCCGTCACCGAAACGGTGGTCGAACCGCTGGAAGTCGTGATGCCGTTTCTGCTTTCTCCGCCGAAGTCTATGGTGAAGGGGTCTACATTACCGTCACCGTCGATATCCCAGTTGAAATCCAATGTCTCATCGCCTGCAAGGGGATCGCCGTTGACGTCGCACAACTCACCGCTCGCATTGAAATAGAGCGTATGCGGTCCGGCGAGTTGCTGGTCGTCCTTGTCGGAAACGACGGCATCCCACTGCGTCACGCCTCCGCCGGTCGCGAGGTCAGCGGTCTTCTCGAAATTGATGAACACGTCGTACGGTTTACCGCTGGCATCGTAGGCGACACTCGAGATCGGTTTAACGTCGCCGATCTCCGAATCCGCAGAAAGATTTCCCCCGATGGTCAGCACTTCCGTGGCCTTGGCAGGGGTGGTCATCCCGGGATCGACGCGCACGTCCTTGAGAACACCGGTCACGACTTCGTCGCTCTCGTCGAAGCTCCAGCCCTGGACCGGCAGCCCGTTCGAGGTTACGAACTCGCCGTCGCGGTTAAACGAAAAGTTGCCCGCGCGTGTCAAAAGATTTCCACTGGTACCTTTCGCGATAAAGTAGCCGTCTCCATTGATGGCAAGGTCATTCGCTCGGCTGGTAGTTTCGAGCGCGCCCTGCGCCCAGCTCTGGTCGATCGAACCGACGCTTACTCCAAGTCCGACGTACGACGGATTGACCCCCGCGCCTCCGGACATGCGGCCGACGCCGAGGAGCTGCTGGCCGAGAAGCTCATTAAATGTTGCGCGTCCGCGCTTGTAGGCCAGTGTATTTACATTTGCGATGTTGTTGCCAACCACGTCCATTCGGACCTGATTGGATTGAAGTCCGGAGACGCCGGTGCGTAGAGAACGAATCATGATATACCTCGTGTTGGGGTGGTCCGCAGCGTCGGTCGGTCGGCTGCGGCCCGGCGTCCCGTTCCAGGCGTGCTGGTCGTGGGTCCTGCCGGATGTAGTGCATAGTTCAGGATTGTTTTTCCGGGTTCTACAACGTCCTCAAATCGTACCCGGACACGATTCAAGGCATCTCGTCATAGCATCACTGCAGAGTCTATTTGGGTGAAAACGCGTTCGTGGAGCTCACTTGTGTCGACAGCCGTCACGACGGTGCGCGTCGGCACGTTCACGATGAAGGCTGCATCCGATCGCATGAGCAGGGCGTCTCGCGCGCCCTTCGATTCCAGTTGGAGAAGAGCGTCGGTGAGTGACTGCTGCTGGTCGGCATCGAGCGAGATTCCGCGCTGTTCTATCCGCTCCTGCGCGTGGGCCGACAGCTTGAAGCCAGGAAAAGATTGCAACGCCTGCTCTCGCGCACGGCGCAGCTCTTCGACGAAGGTAGCGCGGCCGTTTCCGTCCGGTGTGTCGGGTCGCGACGGGCGCAGGTCCGGCGTCCCCTGGCCAGGGTCGACTCGGGAGGCGATTTCGCGTACCGTCATGGCTGGTCACCTGGTTATTTGATATCGTGCGGATGGTCTCGGCGACGACACATCACTCAACGCTTTCCACGCTCGACATTGGCACTCGAGTCTCGCCGATCCAGAGAATGATGCCGTCAGCGCCGAACGTAATGCGATCTACGATGCCGGATATCAGGGCAGCCGCCTCCACAGGGTTGCCGCTTGTGTCCGTAGCGCTGACTTCCACCGAGTAAGAACCGGCAGCAACATTCGCGCCGGATCCATCGAGACCGTCCCATTCGAGATCATGTTCACCGGAGGTGAGTCCCGCGAGGTCGAACGTCCGGACGGCAATACCCGCCTCGTTCAGAATCGACACCGTGGCGGACTCGGCCGCATCTTCGAGATCGAACTTGATGGGCACCGCGTTCTCACCGTCCCACTCGACCGAATCTCCCGCAGCCTGGACAGTTTTTCCGATGAGACCTGCAGCAACGCCGCTGTTCACGCTCTGCGCGAGCATAGCATTCATTTCACCGTTCTGAGCAAGCACGTCGCTGATGTTCAGCAGCTGCTCGACAGACGAAAACTGTGCGAGCTGGGCTGCGAATTCCTGTCCGTCCATGGGATTCAGCGGGTCCTGGTTTTTAAGTTGGGACACGAGCATCATCAAGAACTCGTCCTTCCCCAGAACCGCATCTCCTGCAGCGCTCGGAGCGGATCGGTCGGTGGCGCTTGGATCGACAATCCCGGGTTCAAACGGTGCGAAAGGGTCCATTACGTGATGTTCTGTTGATTGGATGGTCTAGAGTCTGCGAAGGCGTCTTGGTATAGCTAACTGGTTAGCCGATCCATTCATTTCGTGCTCCCGCGAGCAGCGCTCGCGCCGCACGACCCGACCCCAGAGTGGAAACCGCGTCTGCACGGGGCGCCCGATCTAGAGAGGTATCGCGGGCAGTGGGTGCATCATACCTGCGCTGCGGCTTGTCGCCGGCATCATCGCTGGTCAGCGAGAAATCGACGGTCGTTTCATACTGATCTCGAAGCACGTGTTGCAGGCGGTCGAGGTTTTCGGCAGCGAGGTTGCGAAGCTGAGGATCACTAAACGTCACTGCGATAGAGACCTTGTCCTCGTCACGGCGCGCGCGGACTGTCATCGTCCCCTGACCTTCTTCGAGCTGCATTTCGATGACTCTCCACCCCTTTTCCAGAGACTCCGACGTAAGGCCATTTGAGAGAATCGATTGCAGCCACGCCGCGGTGCGCGTCTGATCGGGTCGGCCACTTCTCCGGGCAGAGTCCAATGACGAAAGCGATGTAGTCGTGGAGGGTCGCTCAGAGGTATACGTGAGTTCGTCAGCGGTTGGCTCCGCGGCGCTGTCAACGAGTGCGTCCACGTCGAGCGAAACGGTGTCGTCCGGATCAGGAAGGGCGAAATCGGCTACTTCCTCGCCGGCTGCTGGGAGATCGAACGCCACGTCTGAGGGAAAATCTGATCTGCCCTTGAAATCGCTGCCGCCGCCCGCGCCGCTCTGGGACTCCGATTCGGCTTTGAATGATCGAGTAGTCGACCCCCGAGTTTCAGAGCGTTCCGTATTCCTTTGTTCGTCAACCTTCGGTACCTCGTCAGGAGCGATTCCGCGCCCGGCGACCGACCGCGGATCATTCGTCCCGTTCACGTCCGCGGCCCGGCGGACGGCGGAATGGGCTGCACTCGTGGATCGCTGATCGCCAGCATCCTGCTCGGCTGATGTATATGTGGCATGCTCACTCTCGACCGTGGCACGCCCCTGAGACGGGGCTGAATGCTCGCGCCAAATTCGAATACGCTGGCCTGTAAGATGGCGTGATGTGCGCTCGAGGTTGGCAATGTGCGCATGGTCGCTCTTGACCGTTTCTGCTGAAGCGAGACGGTTCGATCCTTCTGGCCGTGGGGCAGGATTCGAGCCCTCGTTCTGGTGCTCGGATGATGCCGGTTCGTTGATTGTGGACGAAGGCGCCTGAGGGTATGCGCCCGTGGCAGCAGATTTCGAATGTGTGAATCCGGATGACGTCAGATCGGTGTCGACGCGGCGGGTTCCGTCCGGCACCGACGAGACGCTACGCGCATCAGCGGCGGGGGAGAGGTCCGCAGCTTGAATGCGCCGTTCGTCACCGGTGATTGCCTCCTGTTTCGTGCTCCGATGCTGGCTACGCTTCGTAGTTACATCCGCTTGGTGGTCATCAAGAAAGTCAGCGTTACGTGATGTAGTACGTGCAGAATCGTGTTTGCCTTCGGTCTCCTCGCGAGGCGTACGTTCGTGTTCCGTAGGAGAATCGAGGTTCTTATTTGTATGCAGTCCCTGTTCGGAGTCCGCTTCAACCGCAGAATCGACTTCGACACCACTGAACGTCTTGCGCGCCGAGGATTCATCACTGCCCACCGGGCGTCCGTCCGATTCTGTTGCTGGCGCGGCAGCGTCCGCTTCTAGAGTTTGTGACGACGGCTCGAGAGTGTTCACATCCGCTCCGAGCGCGTTCACGCGTGATTCGAGCAGGGTTGCATCCGCTCCGAGTACGCTCGCACCAGCTCCAAGTGCGCTTGCCGCACCTCCGAACGTGTTTGCGCCGACCCGGAAGCCACTCGTAGCGGCAACTGGTGCTTCGGAATCAGCGGCCGACGCTGCAATAGCCGAGTCGAGCACGGGAGTAACGTCGTGCCCGAGCGAATTATCGTCCGTGAGCGGGCCGAACGTGCCGATAAGGAGATTTTCGCCCTTGGTTGTCTGAGCTTCGGCGACTCCTGCGAGAGGTGCCAAGCCGGCCTGTACGCTGCTGCGCTGCGCGAGCGCGCCAAAAGATAATGTGCCCGTTTCCGACGTGCCCGAGTGGGACGTCAGCAGCTCGAACGCACCGACAAGCATCGATCCGAACCCAGAGGCCCCCTGTGAAAGGTTATGGCTACCGGCGGTCTCTCCTTCCTGAGAAGGAGGGGACGCGCCGAGGAAGCTAAGAAGGGAGTGCGGTTGCATAGGGATCGTTAGTTCGACGGCTCAGGATCGCCGTCCGCTTGTACCTGCTGTCTCGCGGCGACTTCGCTGGCGGAAATCGGACCACTCACGAGCATTTTTACAAATCGTGCTGCACGCTTAGGCGGCATGTTCTGAAGAAGGCGCGACTGCTCCCTTTGCGAAACCTGCAAATACAGGAGCTCGACGATGTTGAGATCGAGCTCGGCCAGAATGCTGCCAAGCTGCTTGTCTTCTAATTTGCCGAGTGATTTACCGATTTCGGCTGCATCGGCCTGTTGCGAGACTACGTCGTTCAGGCGGTTTTCAAGGCGCTCGATTTCGGCGGTGAGCACGGCGTTCTCTCCTTGCAGTCCTTGCAATTGTTGCGTCGTACGACGAAGCGAGTCGGTCAACACCTCGTTGACATCCGGTGTTGGCAAATTCGATGATGCCGTGCCAAGGGAATCAGGATGGTTCAGGCCGATCGGCGCAGCCGCCGAGTCGATCGCACCGCCGATGGAGTCGAAGGAAGCCTGGGTGAACAGTGAGCTGTCCAGGTCTGCTAGCAGGTGGTTTTCCATCGCGGGCGGCAACAGCCCGAGGCTGTCGAGCCGTACTCGCGTGCTGTCGACGATTCCCGGTGCAATGGAAGGCATCGCCAGATAGATGCCCACACTGCCGAGGGCGAATGCGAGAATGCCTACTGCGGAAAGCATGATCGCCTTCTTCATGAGTTTACAGCTCGTTTCTGTCGCTGGAAGTTCGAGATGGCCTGCTCGTCAAGCAGCTGCCTCTCGGCTGCCTTGTGGTTCTTCCAGTACTGCTCTTCCTCTTGCTCACGGAGCCGCTCCACGGCATCCTCCGCCCCCTTGCATTCGATGAATCGGATCCGGGCATCGACCTCCATGTCCCTTAAGTGTTGAAGTTTTCGCTTCGCCGTGTCGAACCGGTGCTGCGCATCCTGTCGAAATGATTCGTATCGCGAAAGCGAGCGCTGGCCCGTAACACCGTTAGACCGGGAACTCACGATGCGGTACAAGTAAATGCGAGCGTCGTCCACAACGTCCGACTGGCTTTTTACCTCCCGTACGATCTTCAACAGATCCCGGCGAGCGCCTTCCGCCTCATGCCTCCGCAACTTGAGAATGCTTTCGAGGGAAAATTGGAATTTCTTTCCGCTCATGTCGATCGTTCAAGAGCCCCTGGCAGTGATAAGTATTGAGGTTTTATTGCTGTGCAAATGTTCGGCCAAACTCGACGGCACCGTGCAATCAGGACGAGGCTGGACGAACGGCGGCGGGTAGTGCGGCAGGCTCTGGATTGGGGGACTTCGGAGGGTTGCCGCTCTTGCCGTCCTGGGCATCGCCGGACGCAGGACCTGTCGCCGCGGGATGCTGCGTACCCGGTACCCGGCTCGCATCGAGATTCTGAAGGATCCGCGCGAGGCGCACCGAGGCATCAAGGTCGGTTGGCTCCCCGACCGCCTGGCACAGGAACTTGCGGAGTGGCTGTACGGCGGCTATGGCGCGGTCCGTTTCCGGGTTCGAGCCCGACTGGTAGGCTCCGACTCGGATGAGATCTTCCGCTTCGCGGTATGATGCGAGGAGTGCGCGCGCTTCTGTCGCGGCGTCTCGAACTGCCGGCGACGTGACGCGCGGCATGACGCGGCTAACTGATTCAAGGACGTCTACCGCGGGAAAGTGATTGGCGTGAGCCAGCTTCCGCGACAGAATTACGTGTCCGTCGAGAATGCCTCGGATGGCGTCGCCGACAGGTTCGTTCATGTCGTCGCCATCCACAAGCACTGTAAAAATGCCGGTAATCGTGCCGTTCGGCCCGGGTCCGGCTCGCTCAAGAAGACGAGGAAGCAGCGCGAAGACACTGGGCGTGTAGCCACGCGTCGTCGGGGGCTCGCCGACAGCGAGTCCGATTTCCCGCTGGGCCATGGCGACCCTGGTTACAGAGTCCATCATCAGGAGGACGTTCTTTCCGAGATCGCGAAAGTACTCCGCGATCGCCATCGTAACACCGGCACCCTTTACGCGGCTCATAGCCGCCTGATCGCCGGTAACCGCGACCACAACCGATCGCTTCAGGCCTTCCTCGCCGAGATTGTCGTGAATGAATTCCTGCACCTCCCTGCCTCGCTCACCGATCAAGCCGATGACGTTTACGTCGGCGGTCGCCCGACGCGCGATCATGCCGAGAAGCGTGCTTTTTCCGACGCCGGAGCCGGAGAAGATGCCGATGCGCTGACCCTCTCCGAGCGTCAAGAATGCGTCGATCGCCCTGACTCCCGTCGGCATCGGCGTTTCGATCATCTGCCGGCGGAGAGGCGAGGGAGGCTCGCTATGTACGGGCTGTTCATCCGCAAGAACGAGAGGACCTTTGTCGTCGAGCGGCCTTCCGTTGGCATCTATAACCCGGCCGAGCAGCGCCTCCCCAACACGGATCGTGAGCGGGAGGGAGGATCGCAGCACGAGACACCCCGATCTAAGACCGTGCGTCTCTTCCAGTGGCATCAGAACGCACGTTCCGCCGCGGACGCCCACGACCTCTGCCTTGATTCGCCGAGCGTCGGGCGCATTTTCTTCGAGGATGTAGCAAAGCTCACCAACAGCAGCGTGCAGCTCGGATGCTTCAACGAGCAGTCCGACCACGGACTGCACCTTCCCGAATTGCAGCGGTCCCTGGTCCCAATCGTCGATCCGATCTACACACTGCGCAAGAAAATCCATTCCCTTACTCCCCTCCATCATTTCGCTGGGTATCTCGCACGCTCAGCTCACGTTGCAGTTGATCGATCAATTCGGCTTCGAGTCGACGTGTGGCTGCGTGCTGCGACTGAACAACCCACTCGTTCTGGTTGAGATTTGCATCCGTGCGCCAGCGGAGCTTGCTGTGGATCGCTCCCAAATGTTCTTCGATTCCGCTCTCCTGCATACGCAGGTAATCCACTGGATGCAGCACGATCTCTACCGGCGCGCCGTTCGCCATGCGCTCAACAGCATCCACGACGGCCGACTCGCTGATACGACGTACGTCGTCCGGCAGCGGCGCATCCAGAATCGCGCGAGCTATGCGGAATGCCAGCTGCACCATTTGCGGCTCAGCGCGCCGTAGGAACGCCTCCCACGATTGCTGGACGGCATCTAAATTCTCGCTAAATCGTTGTGCGGCCTCATCGAGCTTGGCCTCGCATTCGGCGACCGCCGCTGCGCGGCCCTCGTCGAACCCTTCGGAACGTGCCTGCTCACGCGCTCTCTCGACACGCTCGGTCCACATGGCCTCGATCTCTTCCATCGTCGGTTCGCTCGCACCGATGGGTTCGGGCTCATCCTGCTCGATTTGATTACTGACCAGGCGCATGGCAGGGATCTCAAACGGCTGCTCGGCGAGGACGGCATTGTCGGTGCTGACGCGTGACCTCGATCGAATACGGACCGAGCCCGCACCGTCCTCAGGCACCCCGAGCATCTGCGAGCGAAGAATACGAGGACTGGAATCGGACATCGCGCCCTCGGATGCGGCATTGCTGCCGCCGTCGATGTACTTCTTCTTGATGATGTTTGTCGGAATCGCGCCCATGCCGCTGCACTATGTAGAAAATGATTGGTGAGGAGAGTGGATGGCTTCTAGACGAACACGTCATCGGCGGTGCGTGACAGCACGATCTCCTCCTTATCCTCGAGTTCCTGAGCGACCTCGACAATCCGGCGTTGTGCGTCGTAGACGTCGTTCACGCGGGCAGGACCCAGAAGCTCAACCTCCTCCTTGATCATCTCTGCCGCACGCTCGGAGACATTATTCAAAAGTTTCTCTTTGAGCTCAGGTGAGGCCGCCTTAAGTGCAAGGGCGAGCTCTTTTTGATCGACCTCGATGAGGATTCGCTGCATGTCGCGGTCGCTGACGTTCAGCAGGTCGTCGAAGACGAACATGAGCGCCTTGATTTGCGCGGCGAGCTCCGGATCACGGTCGCGCATGGCATCCATAATGGAGGTCTCTGCCTGACGGGTCGTGGAGTTCAGTATGGTCGCAACCGCCTCGATGCCGCCCGTCGCGCTCAGCTCTGCACCGATAACGGATCCGATCTGCTGGCGTATGACGTCCTCGATGTCACGCAGCAGTTCCGGCGAGGTCTTTCCCATCGTGCCGAGTCTGAACATGATCTCGTGCTGATGATCTGCTTCCAACGTAGAAATGATCTCGGCAGCTTTTTGCGGATTCAGATGGGCGAGAATCAGGGCGGCCGTCTGCGGATGTTCGTTCTGCAGGAAGTTGGATATCTGGCTCGTCTCTACCGTTTGAAGGAGGTGGAACGCCGACACCTCCATCGCCGCCTCGACGCGCATCATGACCTCTTCTGCGCGTCGCGATCCAAGGGCGGCGCGAAGTGCGTCGCGGGCGAACGATACGCCGCCCTGCGTGACGTAATCATGCGCCATCGTCAGCTCGCGGTATTCGACCAGCGCTGCCTCGATAACGTCGCTGGAGACATTACGAAGGCGCGCGATCTCGATCGTAACTCGTTCCACCTCGTCATCGCGCATCGTTTTCAAAACGTCGCTCGCCACCTCAGCCCCGAGCGCCACGAGCAGGACGGCAGCTTTCTGCGCACCCGTCATGTTCTCAGGCGTCAGGTCCTTTGGCAGATTCGCCTGCGAGATTTTGGCTGATGCCGCCTCATCCATCATGAGAATACTATCCTGTCGCATATGATGATGAACCTCAGATACGGTGCAGAGCGCCGGGCTTGGGCCCCGATGCTGCTGCTTAGGCGGTCTGATCTTCCGCCATCCAACTTCGTAACGTGTCCGCCGTGGTATCAGGCTGTTCGCTCACCTGTGTCTTTATTTCTTCGAACATCAGGTGCTTTGCTTTCAGTCGCGCTTTAGCGTCAGACGAAAGCTTACTATTGTAGAAATCGTCGATCGCGACGTCTTCCGAATCGTCATCGTGCCCGACGAGCCGATTCACGTTGCCGCCGCGCTCCGGCGAACCGTCGGGGAGGCTGTTCGACTTCCGAGAGCCGCCAAGCAGCTCGGGATCATCGCCGATGCTGCTGATTCGCCGTGTCGCCGACCGCAGAAGCCATAAGGCCGCAAGGAGAGCCAGCAGCATCAGACCGTAGCGCAAGTAGACCTCCGTCTTCTGAGTACGCTGCTGATCGCGGATTTCCGTAGCTACGTACTCGTCGACGCTCGTATCAAAATTGGTCTGGTGGATGGCGAAGCGATCTCCCCGGTCCGGTTGAAATCCAACCGCATTCTTGACCAGGGATTCGACTTCGGTGATTTCGTTTCCGGCGAAGGTTGCGGTCTCAACTTCAGCATCGTCACCCTCTTCTATGCGCCTGGCATTCAGAATGACGGAGACCGTCAGGAAGGAGATCTGGCCCGTACCGGATTCCGACCTTTGGACCGTTCGGCTGAGCTCGAAATTCCGAATGGACGAATTGGCATTGTCGGCACCGCCGGTCTGATCCATACGTTCTTCGGCGATGACCGTGGCGCTTTCCGGATCGATGATGTTGCTCTCCGATACCGTGCGGGTGAAATCAACAGAGGCAGTGACGCGAACGACAGAATTCCCGGGTCCGACGATCTGATCGAGCATCGATTGGCCCTTCGCCGTCAGGTGCTCCTCGATCGCATGTTGATAGCTGAGTTGAGTTGAATTCGCCCGCGAATTTTCGTCGCCGACGTTCGGATTTGAGAGAAGATTGCCGCGCGTGTCGAGCACGGTCACGTCCCCTTGATCCAGATTTTCGACGGCGCCTGCCACAAGCTGCGTGATGCCGTCGATTTGCTCCGATGAAAGGCCACCACCGCCGCGAAGCTTCAGGACCACGGACGCACTCGGCTCGGACTGCGTCTCGCGAAAGGGGCTGCGTTCCGGCATTACCAGGTGAACCCGAGCGACCTCTACCTGGCGGACGTTGGCGACCGTTCGGGCGAGCTCACCTTCCAGTGCTCGCTTAAGATTTAGCTTCTGCATGAAGTCCGTCATTCCTAGCGTTCCGCGATCGAAAAGCTCGTAGCCGACCGGTCCCTCGGAGACGAGCCCCTCTCCGGCAAATCGCAACCGGAGCTCGTAGACGTCTTCGCGAGGCACGTAAATCGCCGAACCGCCGTCCTGGATCTCGTACTTGATGCCGTCGGCCTGAAGTGCCTCTACGACCTTGTTGGCATCGCCAGGCTCGAGGCTTCCAAATAGCAGGGAGTAATCGGGAGATCCGGCCCAATAGGCAATCCCGGAGAGGGCGCCGATTCCTCCGACAATGACCATGGCCAGCGCGAGCTTCTGACCGATTGACATGCGTCGCAAGAACTCCTGGACGTTCTGAAAAAAAGGACTCATCAGTACCGGCGGGGGTGGGTGCAGGGTGGACCAGATCCGCGCCTGGCGCGGATCCGACTAAACGTTGGCTGTACTTCGTAGATTAATCGACTAGACCTGCATCCGCATGAGCTCCTGGTACGTTTCGAGCATCCGATTGCGCACCTCGGTCATGAGCTGAAACGAAAGCTTGGCTTCGTTCATCGTGATCATGACCTCGTGAAGGTTTTCCTGCTCGCCCGCGACAAAGGCCTCGATCTCGCCGTCGGCCGCTTTCTGTGCGGCATCGACACTGTCGAGTGCGTCTTTGAGTGCGCCGCCGAATCCGGAGTCGCCGGCGGGTTGACCGGGGGTAGGCAGGGTACCCCAGTCGTCGGTACCGACCTGCTGGAGGCGCTGCAGTTGAGAAATGTTCATCGTGATGCGGTAACGTTGATCGGGTTCGAAATGGGTCTAGCCGCGCAGGTCAAGTCGACTGCCGACGGCGTTCGGGTTGACGGATTCAGCTTTTTGATCCGGACCATACAGTCGAAGCGTCATTTCTTCGGACTCGGGGAAGTATCGATCGATCATCCGCGACTCGGCGTTCGACAGATCCGGGCCGAATGACGGCGACGCCGGCGGTTTGTCCGATGCCTTCGGCCGGTTTGCTCGACGCTCTTCCTGTGGAGCCGCCCCGGAGAGGTGCTCCAGCTGGTGGTGAAGTCCCAGCCGCCCATTGTATCCTGAAATACCGTCGTTCATTTGTTTTCGTTTGGAATTGAGACCTAACGTTATATCTCGAGCGTCCGCTTGATCATCTCCTTCGAGCCCTGCACCGCCGACAAATTCGCTTCATACACGCGATTGGCGGAAATCATCCGTGCCATCTCTTCGACCACATTTACATCGGGATAGGCGACGTATCCCTTCTCGTCGGCGTGCGGATGCGATGGATCGTACTCCATGCGCAGGCGAACTTCCGCTTCAACCTCGGTCGTCGGCCCGAGCTCGAGGTCCGGAATGTCTCGCGTCAACGTCGATCCGCTGAGGTGCCGGGGATCCGTCATCTGGAGTTCACTCCGCATCTCGTGGAGGATGTTGGCAAACGTCGGATACGGCTCATTGATACCCGAATGGACCGCGCGTTTAATGGCATACGGCGTGTCGTCCTGTGTCCGACTCGTGGAGGCATTGGCAATGTTCTCCGAAGCGGTAGCCATCGCAATACGCTGGGCTTCGAGCCCGCGGGCTGCGGTGCGGAAAACACTGAAATAGCGATTCTCAAGCATCGTAAAATGTCATTCGGCTGGGGAGGTGGGACGTCAACCGGACCTGCCGGTAATACCGATCCGGAGGGCATCGAAGTGTTCACGAAGGGCACGGGAGACGAGCTGGGTACGCAGTTGCGTATCGGCCAATTCCATCAATTCGTCTTCGAGAATGGGCGGAGCGTCTTCGACCTCCATTCGTGCGCGCACATTTGCGAGTGCTTCGGGTCCTTCGACCGTATTGCGGGCGTCCTGAAGCGATTCCTCAAACTTCACGGACATTCGCCTGTACCCCGGCGACTCCAGATTCGAGAGATTGCTCGTGGTCGCCTGAGCTCGCCATGAATACGCCTGCATGGCGTTCGAGAGAAGCTTTAGCTTATCCGTTTCCATCTCGCTCGATGTTTCTGGATTAATTAAGCATTTTTGTTCACCGGCATCGACAATCAACCTCCGTGCCACGTCATGCAGGTGTACCAGCCAAGTGATCCCCCTTCCATTTTTGCTCATATATAGGGATACACCGCAGATCGAACGCTGCTAACGCCTGCACGGCACGTTGGAAAAAATCCGCGATCTCGGGAAATAATTGCCGAGAAGAGTGAAGCTGGATAGATTAATCGAAGAATGTTATTTTCGATTGCTTTCCGGACAGTATCTTTTTAGTTAATCTGCGCCCCCACCGGGTATTTACAGGGAGCACGCAATCAATTCCTTATCACCCGCAGTACGAATTCAGAGAATGGACCAGCAGCCGAACATACTTTTTGTCGATGATGAGCAGCTTTTGCATGGGCTGTTCGATCGTTTGTTTACACGAAGCGGAATGCAAGTCAGAAGCTGTGTGAATGCAGAGCAGGCGATGGGCGAGCTTGCGCAGAGCAAGTATGATCTGGTGGTGACGGATTTCATGATGCCCGACATAGATGGGCTCGAATTACTCGCCCATATTCGGCGCGAGCACCCGAAAACCAAAGTGATTATGATCACTGCGCATGCGAATGTGCAGCATGCCGTACGAACGATGAAGAGTGGGGCAATTGATTATATACCCAAGCCTTTTTCGACCACTGAGTTTGTCGAACGCGTGCGTACGGTGCTGGCCCGTGACACGGAGACGACTGTGGTGCCGGCGAAACCGAAGCGAACTCTATCTCGAAGGAAGGCAGGAGTCAAGTACGTCGGTAAGCATCCGAGCATTCTTCGCTTGAAAGAGATGCTACCGAGAGTCAGTCGGAATAAGGCGCCTGTGTTCATACAGGGCGAGAGTGGGACGGGAAAGGAAATCCTCGCGAAGCTTATTCATGGAATGAGCGACCGCGGAGAGAAACCGTACGTTACGCTGAATTGTGCGAATCTCCCCCGGGAGCTTGTCGAAAGTCATCTTTTCGGACATCGAAAAGGAGCATTCACTGGCGCCGTCGACGATATGACCGGCGCATTTGAACGGGCCGATTCAGGTACGCTGCTGCTCGACGAGATCACCGAGATCGATCTCGCCATCCAGGCGAAGCTTCTCCGCGTGCTACAAGAACAGGAGTTTCAAAAAGTGGGATCGTCCGAAACGAAGCACGTCGATGTGAGGGTTATCGCCACCAGCAACCAGACGCTGAGCGAAGCGATAGGCGAGGGACGATTTCGAGAGGATCTCTACCATCGCCTCTCCGTCTTTCCGCTTACCGTTCCACCATTACGAGAGCGCACGTCCGACATCCCGCAGCTCGCCAATCATTTCGTGACGAAGTACTGCGGCCTGTACGGGCTTCCACTGAAGGAGATTTCGGACGAGCTCATGAATTACTTTAAGTCGTATCCCTGGCCGGGAAACGTACGACAGCTCGAGAACATGGTGCAGCGCGGCGTCTTGCTCTCAGCCGAGCGAGAGATCGTGGACGCGGAGGACGTCTTCAACGAATTCTTCCGAGATGCGGATGAATCGGGATCCAATGGTCTCGTCGACCATGCAGGAGTGCCAGCGTTGAACACGATAGAAGAAATGGAGCGCCACATGATCATGAAGGCGCTTGACACATCCGAGAACAATCAGCAGCGCGCCGCGGAGCAGCTGGGTATCAGCGCGCGTACCATTCGAAACAAGCTGAAGAAGTACCGCGAGGAAGGATTTATCTCGTAGGCGAAAGCTTTCGCCGGATCAGCTAAAGACCATTCTTCAGCTCATCGCCGACGCGATCGGCGATCTGGCCAAGTACGTCGGCCTTCTCGTAGTAGCCGCTCTTGATGCGTTCCAGCAGTTCCGCTGCACGCTCCTCTGACATCGACGGCGCGTTGTCGAGCGCGGTCCGTGCAAAGGTAAGGTCTTCGGACTTACGAGCATCGGCCAGTGCGGCGAGGGCCCGCTCCGAAATTTCGACGCGGTCGCCCGCGTCGTCTATCTGTTCGGATGACGAGCGTCCTTTGTGGGACGGATCAACCGGGGGAGTGGCACCGGCGCTGTGGTGCCGGAGAGGGTCTGTGTGGTGGGTGCCGGCGGCGCTGAGTTCCGAGATGGTCATAGTTGAATCGATCTAAACGCGGCTAAAATTCTGTGAATGGGCAGCGAAGCACATCGGCATCCGGCCACCTTTCTATGATAGTATCGGCAGAAGAAGTTCGAACTTAAGCGATCGCGAAAATAAGTCAAACGCGAAGCTCGCTGTCCAAGATCTGTCTTCGCGGATCCGATCTCTGGTACGTTCGTGAGGCTCCTTTAAACCGCTCGAACTCTCCCAGCGCTTCCTGCATCTGCATCTCATGCGCCGCGAGCGTAGCCATGATGAACTCGTGCTGCTCCTGCAGCCTGGTCCACATCTCACGCCAATCGGCGTCGATCTCCGATGGATGCTGGTACTCGCCTAGACATTCAAGGAGTGTGCCACGTTTATCCACCAACTCAAAATAACGGTCCAGATCTGCGTTTATGAGTGCTGAGGCCAGGTTTTCGCCGATATCGTAGATGTCGTCAAGTAAGGATCGCTCCATATAGTCTCGGCGGATCATCCCGCGCTCGTGTTCGGGTCTCAATGTGATAAATTAGTTGCGGCGTGCACGCACCCCTGCAGGTGAAATCTCGCCCCCGGATCAGCCGAAGAACATCATCATGTTCTGCTGCTGTCCCTGCAAATTTGCCATCGTTTCCTGCAGCCGCGCGAATTGCATGCGGAGCTGGTCCTCGCGGCGAGTGAGTCGCTCGTCCCAGGACGAAATCCGATCGTCGAAGCGTTTGATGTTTGACTCAATTGATTCTATTCGGCCGTTGATGATGCCCTTCGAGCCTACGAATCCTTCAATGCGGGCTTCGAGGCGTGATGCGATGCCGTCGTCTCCGGCGAAAAGACTTTCCACGGCATCCGCGTTCTTCTCGACGGCGCCGATCAGCTTTTCCGCATCGCTCAGCTTAAGTGTACCGTCGTCTTCGATGGTAATCCCGAGATCTGTTATCCACCTCGGGCCATCGGCCGGCTGGCCGGTTACTTCAAGCGCAATATCGTTGCGCATCGAAAAGCGAAGCGTGCGGAATGTCGAGTCGCCTGCGAGATCGCCGCGAACGCCGGCATCAGCGTCGATGGTCGACTTCCCGTGAATATAGCCGAGGACCTCGTTGTACTTCGAAATGAACTCCTCGACCTCCTCTTTGATGCTGTCCGTGTTCGCGACCACCGTAAAATCCTGTGGTTCGCCGCCCGCCTGCTTCAAATTGAGCGTCAAACCGTCTATGGCGTCCGTGACCGAGTTGGAGGATCTGTACATCGTGAGCCCGTTGAGCACAAACATGCTGTTCAGCGTAGAGTCCGTCTCGCTCGTGCCGACGTCGGTAACCATGCCGCCGCTCGTGCCCTCGGCGACGACATCGTCGCTAATACCGAGGTTTGCCAAAAGATTCTGACCTGAATCGTTGAACGTCAACCGATTCGCAAAGCCGGATTTACCGCTGCCGAGAGTCAGACGAGCCGTGCCCGTCGATTCCTTGACGACGGCCGCGGATGCTTTTTCTTCCGATGTAATCTTGCCGTCTATGACCGCCTGATCCATCGCCTCGTTGATCGCAGCCGAAATCTCGCCCAGAATCTCGTTGTCGTTTGTGCCGGTCGGGCTCACAGTGACTGAGACGCTGACACGATTTCCCGGATCATCGTCCGTAGGATGGGCAACGTCGATGTCAAAAGTCTGGTTTGGATTGGCACCAAACCAGGCAGCGAGGTCCGTACCACCGGCAGCGTACTGGTGCGACACCCGCTTGTCCGAAGACGCCAGTCGTTGAATGTCGAGCGAATGGGTGCCGAACGCACCATCGTCACTTGCCGATACATCAAAGTAAGCGGCTTCCGGCACTTCGGCTTTTCGTGCCCCAAACGAGGTAGAGAACGCATCCGTAAACGACTTGACGAGCGTATGAAGGGCCGACACCTTGCTGTCGACATCCGTCATCACCGTCTTTAACCGATCCTGCTCCTTCTTCTGGTCCTGCAGCGTCTGCTGCGGACGGCGTTCGAGCTCGATCATCTGCGCGATGAGCTGCTCGTAAGGGTCGGACTCCCGAAAGATCGATAATGCGTCCATCTCGAAAACCGTTAACTATCATTCTTTGACGTCGCGCCGCGATGCGCGACAAACGACTCATGCGGCCTGAGATGTCACGACACCCTGTTTCCAGGCGTCACGCAGACCGCTCAGCATGTCCTCTATAAGCGCGAGGTCGCCATCGACGCTCTCGTTCAAGCAATATTCGTAGAGGGAGCAAAGCCGACTCGCGATTTCGCCGCCCTCCTCAAAATTCAGGCTGCCGAGCAGCTCGGCCAGCACGGCGCGCAGCTTGGATCTATCCTCCTTGCGACAGCACTGAATGCCGAGATCATATAGCTTGAGTACGAGCTGAGCCGGCGATGACGATGCGATCGCCTGCTGCTGGTACTGACGCATACGATTTGCAGCATGCATAATTTGCTCTTCTCTTCTTCGTTTGAAAGGTTTCGGCAAGTCGCGTGCCCGCTTCAATGGCAATGCTCCTATTCCGGCAGCACGCGTGAAAAGGCATACCAACAGGGAAGGATTTTCCATTTCGGAACGCCTTTCCGCGATGTTAAAGCCTCCATGTCGAGGGCGTCGCTAGCATGTATCGACTGTCATTCGCCCGAGATAAGCGGTCGGAGCGCGAGTTTTCAACAACGGCGCCGCACCGAGTCCTGCATGCCACGTACGCAGGATATGCCGCTCGACGGAAGCACCCTTTTGGCACACTTCCCGCATAGTAACCAGTCACGATCAGACCGGCAGGTTGCTGGGTAGGGCGATCACGTACTCGCCGTCGCCCTCCGGAAGCCGGCCGACCAACCGTAGAAACGACGTTACCAACCGACATTTAGTACATGCGCAGAGGTCCACGCAGAATAGGGCGGAAGAGGAGCGATACGACATGCCTCTCATTATGCATGATCGTAAAGAACGAATCCGCGAGCCTCGAGAAATGCCTGCGCCTTGCGCGGCCCTACGTCGACGAGATCGTCGTGGTGGACACCGGGTCGACGGACGGAACTCAGGACATTGCGCGCCCATACGCCGACATATTCGACGAGATTGAATGGCCGGACTCGTTCTCGATCGCCCGAAATCATAGTTTCGAGCTCGCCGGCGGCGACTACATACTCGTGCTCGACGGCGACGAGTACATCGAGAGCGAGAGGGGCTGGAATCGTATTAGAAAGGCGATTCAGCGCCGGAATCTCCTCTGCGCACAGCTTCCGATCATCAACCTCATGCGCGAGGATCAGCTCGTTGCCGCCGATCGGATGTATCAGGAACGCATTATGAGGAACGATCCACGTATCCGCTACACCGGACGCGTCCACAACCAGATCCAGGATACGATCCGGGAACTGGCCGCGGAGTCGGGCGAGGAGGTCATCCGGGTCGATGCAGAGGTCATGCACACCGGATATGCGCTTTCGACCGAGAACATGGCAAATAAGTACGCACCCCGGCTGGAACTGTTGGAATACGAGTACGAAAATCCGGTTTCGGAGGTGTACCGCGCGTATTACGGTTATCAGCTCGCGCTTGGATATTATGTGCTTCAGCGCTACGATGACGCAGCCGAAATCTTCAGTGAGATAGATTACGGCCGGCTCACGCCGCAGAATTCGTTTTATACCCATCTGCTGGCATCACAGACGGCGCTCAGGTTGAGAAACGCTCCCATGGCGCTCATTCATTGCAATGAGATGCTGTCGCTTGATCAGAGCGAACCGGTCGCCTATCATGCCACCGGCCTCGCGCTTCTGCTGGCCCGGCAGGTAGGGGATGGATTGTTGATGCTGCTGGAAGCGTACAATGTCAATGATGAAGCACGAGGGTCTGTTCGGTTCATCCTCAACCCGGCGCAAGTGCTGGCCACCCTTGCAAGGGTCTGCGGCCAGGTGGGCCTCGAAGCGCACCAGCGCCTCTTCTCAACGATGTACGAGAAGGGGTCGTTCGACAAGGAGATCGTGAAATCGCTGATCGGCTCGCTCAAAGCGGACATCGCGCTATCGGAGCAGAACGTCGCCCACGCATAAGGTGGCTGAGCCGCGCCCGCATCCGTACTCTTATTCATTCCCGCACTGGAACCGTTGGTTGCGAGACCGACACGACGACCATCTTGACGCTGAGTCGACGAGTTCATAGAGCCCGCATAACGAACGTAGCGGCCCCTGCTTGACGCGGGAGCCGCTACGTGACGATTCGACGAGAATCGCCAGGCCACTTGGAACCATGATCGCCAGAACCGTTCCGGTCGGCCTTCTTATGTGAAGCTCAAGGACTTGCGCAGCTCGCGAACCGCTTGGTTGCCCACGATGCCGCGTGCGGCGCCGTCACGGAGCGGCTGCGCAAGTCTTCTCTTTTATTATTCCGTTGCACGTGGTGCGCGCGAGCGCATAGCGTCCGTGAGCGCCCTTGATCTAGAACAATGAAAGAACGGACTGCGGACCCGTATTCGCCTGGGCGAGCGAGGCCGTACCGGTCTGCTGAAGGATCTGGAGCTTGATGATCTCCATTTGCTCCTTCGCAAAATCAGCATCCTCGATGCGGCTGCGCGCCGCCTCGTAGTTGTTCATCGATACGGTGAGGTTCTCATGCTTAAACGTCAGCCGTTTCTGGCTGTCACCGATCGACGCGAGCTGCGCGGCCACGTCGTCGATCGCAGCGCCGACGGCCGTAAGCGTAGCTCCTGCCGAAGCGGCTGAACCGACGTTCAGGGCTCCGACACTCACGCCCATTCCGTCCACACTTGCGGCGTCGATGGTAGCCACGAATGTGTCGCCGTCCTCAGCATTCACCTGGAACGTAAAGTCGAGGCTGCCGGAGCTGAAGAGGCTCGTACCATTGAAGGTCGAGGTCTCTAGAATGTCGCCTATCTCTGCCGAGAGGGCATGCAGCTCGCCTTCGATCGCGTCACGCTCGTCAGATCCGAGTGTGTCGTTGGCCGCCTGTACGGATTTCTCCTTCATGTTCTGAAGAATGTCCATGATCGAATTCAAGCTGCCTTCGGCTACCGTAAGCATGCTTTTGGCGTCACCGATGTTTTGCAGGGCCTTTTCCTGACCGCGCACCCGGGCCTGCATCTTCTTCGCAATCGTATAGCCGGCCGAATCATCTTCGGCGCGATTGATCTGGCTTCCCGTTGCGAGACGCAGCTGTCGAATGCCTATTTGCGAATTGACGCTCTGCAGGGCGTTGAGCGAACTCATCGCCTGCAGATTCGTGTTGATCCGTGTTAAATCTCCAAATGACATGACTCGTCTCCTTAGTTAATTATAATGGTGTAGTACTGCGAGAGAGAATAGACCGTCATTTAGAATAGACTCAGAATCGACTGAGGACCGCTGTTGGCCTGGGCCAGTGCGGCCGTACCTGTTTGCTGAAGGATCTGGAGCTTGATGATCTCCATCTGTTCCTTGGCAAAATCAGCATCCTCAATTCGACTTCTCGCGGCCTCGTAATTGTTCATCGAGGTCGTCAGATTCTCGTGCTTGAACGTCAATCGTTTTTGGCTGTCACCGATGGACGCAAGGCGACTCGATACGGTATTGATGGCATCGCCGATCTTACGCAGGGAGGCGCCGGCGGTCGATGCGTTCGTGACGACCAGGTCACCGCTGCCGACGCTCATGCCGCTGACGCCGACTCCGACTGTGCCGAGTGACGCGACAAACGTGTCGCCGTCCTCCGCGTTCACCTGAAACGTGAAACTCGTAGCGGAACCGCTCGAGAATAAACTGGTGCCGTTGAACGTCGTGGTGTTGAGTATATCGCCGATCTCCTCAGAGAGTGCATCGAGCTCGTTTTTGATCGCTGCGCGCTCGTCGGTTCCCAGTGTGTCATTGGCCGACTGCACGGCTTTCTCCTTCATGTTCTGAAGGATGTCCATCACCGAGTTGAGACTGCCTTCGCCGACAGTCAACATGCTCTTGGCATCGCCAATGTTGTCGAGCGCTTTGGCCTGTCCGCGGACTCGAGCCTGCATTTTCTTAGCGATGGTGTAGCCGGCGGAATCATCTTCGGCGCGATTGATCTGACTGCCGGTCGCGAGGCGAAGCTGCCTGATTCCCAGCTGGGAGTTGACGCTCTGCAAGGCGTTGAGCGAGCTCATCGCCTGCAGATTCGTGTTGATGCGGGTTAAATCTCCAAAAGACATGACGTCATACTATCGGTTGGTGGTTACGTGTCCGATCTGTTGCGATGTGGATTGTCTGGGCTAGGTATCGTCACGAGCATATGTGACTTAATTGGACGTGAGGTTTTTTTGTAGAGGCCGGGAATTGTGGATCGGACGACCGCGGCTGACGGTACAGGAGACTGCCGAGAGTTCGTGCCCACTCGAGTGCGCCCAAAACGACGACGGGCCGACGACTGAACAGCCGGCGGCCCTGAATTCTGGCACACGTTATAAAGTGCTACTGCGTATAGAGGATTCTGAACAAGGCCGAGACGAGAACGGCGACTGCCTAATAGCGCCTACTGTCGCATCTCCCAGGTATCGTCCTTTCGACGGAGAGCGTCATAATTCATAGAGTCGGTCGATTTCGTCGTCAGGTGCTGCACATAGACATCCAGATTCTTCTGCTGCAGCAGAAGATCATCGATCACCTCGTCGGTGGACCCGAACCGGGGAAGGTCGGATTCGACCAGCAGCTCCCATACCTGATTGAGACCGAACTCGTCCGCCCCTACAGGTTGCGAAAACGCGTAACCCATAGCCTTCGATGCAAGGTTCGCCGCCGCCGCCGCTCGAATGATCCTGTCGGTTTCGAGATCTCCCGTCGTGTGGCGTGGATCGTGATGATGGCGGATTACGCTGATGAGTACGTCCGAAAATTTCAATTTTCGTGCAGCGAATTCTCCCGCTTCCGTGTGATCGCAGCCGAATACGAGGTGCTCAATCGTTCGGCCGTTGACGCCGGCTTCCAGGATTCCGGTTGCCCGGGCGTCGTACAATCTCGCAGCCTCATCCTGATAATTGTAGACAAGTATGATCTTTCCGAAATCATGCATCAGCCCAGCCGTGAACGGAGTGCCGACGCCTACAGGTGAAGGCTTGCGGACGGACTCACGCGGCGGTCCCTCCAGTAGATGGCGGGTGAGAAATGCCGTCGCGATGCTGTGTCGGATGAGTCTCTGAAAGCATGCCCCCGCCATGCCGTCGATGGTGGAGCGGAGCTTGAGCATGTGCATGCCGAGGATGATGCCGGCAACGGCGACAGGTCCCAGCATAACGACTGCGCGATCTGCGCTCGCGATCGTATGGCGCAGCCCATAATATGCCGAATTGACGATGTGGAGGAGCCGGGCGACGACGTTTGGATCACGCCGAACCACGTCACTTACCGGTCCGGCTTGAAGCTCGTCGGGCTGGTTGATTAAATCCATCACCTCCAGCAGCGTCTGCGGAAGAGGAGGACAGCGAAGCTCCAGGTCCTCGACGGAGCGGTTTGGCAGCCCGATGTGATGTCCGCTGGGAAGCATCGAACTACACCGCCATGCGAAGCGCACCCTGCTCCATCAACCGCCGCGCCTCATCAACCTCGCCTTCGCGGATGTAGAGACCAACTACCCGGCGCCGAAGCAGCTCATTGCCGGGATCCTGATCGAAAATCGTTCGATAAAGGTCGAGAGCCTGCCTATGCCATCCCTGACGTACGAGAGCCTGGAGGAGGACGTCCGCCGTCTCGATGTTGTGCTCCGAGATCAGCTGAACGGCGGCAGCGGCCGCGTCCTCGGGGCGTTCCCTGTAGAATGCAAGCCGAAACCAATCCTCCTGAAGAAAGGTCGGCATGGTCTTCACGCCCTTCGGATAGGCTTGCTCCAGCTGCGAGGCCGTAGCGTCCCAGTCTTTCGTCATCCAGGCGCACGTCGCCCGAATGAGGTGCCGCTCCGTTTCGTCGAGTTCCTCGTCCCATGCAGCGGGGGTCTTCGGGGCATCGTGGGTTTCGAGCAGGCGCGAAGCGAGAGCGAACTCCTTCCCGGAAATGGCGGCGGTCAACAGGACGCGCCAGGCGAGCCACTGCCGCGGAAGTAACGCGAGTGATTCCTGGGCCATCTGCCGCGCTTCAATGGTCACGCCGTTGTCCCATTCTGCGGATGCGAGCGCGCCGAGTAGAGCGGCGCGAATGTCGTCCGTCAGCGACTCTTTGCGAAGGGTTGCATACCCTCGGCGCAGTGCAACGCGTATTTTTCTGCCGCGGAGGGCGGACCAGATCGGTCGGATTACGTCAGGGTGCTGCCCGCGGTCACGGAATGAAAGAGGCGGCGGCTTGTAGCCGGCAAGAAATGAATCGTCAATCAGCTTGAACATGAATCGCCCGTGTTGGATTAGCGGAGATAATCGAGTAGCGTAGTATTTAGGACCGACGAGGCGACCTGCACGGCGGCCTGCAGACCGATCTGCGTGTTCTGCAGCTCGGTGATCGCGGCGGCGAGATCGAGATCCTCCATCTCTGACCGGCGTCCCTCGGCGTTGAGTGATGCTTCGCGCAGCTGCGATTGCGCGATTTGAAGGCGATTTGCCATTGCACCGGCAGCCGCACCCAGATCGATGACGTGGTCTCGAGAAACAGTGACTTCTCCGATCGCGGCGTCGATGTCCTCCTGATTGCCCGAGCGGAGTCCGTCGATGAGATTCTGTAAGGCTTCCGTGACGGTGTATCCCCGACCTGTGTTTTGAACCCGTTCACCGTCGATATTAATGCTCATCGACAGATCACGGCCTATGTGGCGTTGACGCGAGCCCGCATTGCCGTGATAGATCACAGTGGGAGGGGGGCCTTCGTCCCGCTCGAACGGCTTAACCGTCGTGCGCGACCCGGCGAACACGTATTCGTCGTCAGCCCTCGTGTTCATGACGTCGAGAACATTCTCGAGGATCGCTTCCAGCTTCTGCGCTTCGGCTTCCCGATCGCCTTCTGAAAACGTAGCATTATTAATGCGAATGCCATGTTCGTATGCCTCGGTAAAGAGCTCGGAAAGGTGATCGAGACCCGCCTGCGTGTGGTCTACCCACGATTCAGAGGTCGAGATCGACCTCATGTATTGCTCATATCTGTTCGTCAACAGTTCCATCTGTCTGGCCTCTGTAAAGGCTGACGGATCGTCGGAAGCACGGCGAATACGGCGGCCCGAACTCAGCTGCTCCTGAATCCGGGCGAGCTCCATCTGGCGCGCCTGCACCGCACGATCCGTAAATGCAGTATAAAGGGCGCGCTCGCGCGTGAGATTTATCGAAGGCATACCGGCATCGGGTTTGTAGCAAGTTGGTTGAGGGCCTCTCAGCGCTGCATCATGACGTAAGAAGCCAGATCATATAACAGATTGTAAGCCACTGGACTGTAGTATTATCAGGGAATGAACATCAACTAAAGCGTTAGTAATGATTCCATCATTGCCTCCGCGGAGTTCAGCACACGAGCGGCTGCGGCGAACGACTGCTGATATCGGATGAGATCCGTCATCTCTTCCTCTAAGGAGACACCAGAGACCCCTTTGGCCATGGCATCGACCTGGTTCGCAAGAGCGGCATGGCTCTCGTAGAGACTGCTCGCCCGCCTGGCAGTTGCGCCAATCCCGGTCACGAGATTGATCGCATATGATTCGATGGTCTCAGTTCCGCCGTTCATCAGGCCGGCTTCACTGAGCCGGAAGATATCGTTTGCAACCTCGCTGTCGTTGACGCCGTCGGACGGATCACCGGCGGAGGCGACGATTGCTCGGCTGTCGTCGTTCACTGCGTCAGAAAGACGGATAGAGGAGGCCGTCACACCTGATTCCGGTGGTCCGGCGTCGTAATGGAAGAACGCGACGCCCGTGTTGCCGTCGAGATCGTGCCCGGTCGTGTGAACGGTGTTGATCTCCTTCACAAGGGCTTCGGCTATCGCATCGAGTGATGCCAGCGCGTCGGGCAGTGTAGATTGAAGCGTGCGAAGCCAGCCCCCCAACCGCCCTCCGCCCTCAGCAGGTACTTTGAGGCTGATCGGTGTATCGGCGATCTTCACTTCAGGCATGCCGCCGGAGGTGTCTAGTTCCAGGGACTTTGCCCTCGAGTCACTCACGACCATGATTCCGTCGATCAAAACGGTATATCCGCCATCCGACTCCTCCTGAATCGTTATCGCGGCCTGTTCGGACAGTTCGTTGACGAGCAGATCGCGGCGATCTTCGGCATCGAGATCGGGCGAGCCGAGCGCATGGCTCCGCTGAATGACCCCGTTCAGTTCTGCAACTTCTTCGAGCACGCGGTTCACGTCCTGGATGCCGCCCTCGATAGCGCGCACCGTTTCGGACTGTAGATGCTCGATGTCCGCCGCCGTCCGACTCAGCGTCGCAGCGATCGAGGCGCCCTGCCCGCGAACCGACATGCGCACTCCGTTATCGGTAGGATTATCGGCTAGATCGCTCCATGAATTCCAGAAGTGATCGAGTTGGCTCGAGAGGGATCCGTCGGTCTCCGAGGTGAATATGCTTTGGAGCGTAGTGGTGATGCGGTGCTCCTCTTCGGATCCACCCATCCAGCTATTGGCATGCCACGTGGAGCGGGAGAGGAGCGCGTCGCGGAGGCGCTCGTAGGCAGACACGCTGACCCCTGTCCCATTCGCCGTTTTCTCGAGCGCTTTTGTCTGAAATCCCTGGTTTACCGTGCTGTCCGCCTGCAGCGAAATACGGCGCCGAGAATAGCCCTCGGTATTGGCATTCGCAACGTTCTGGCCGATCGTGTTCATCGCCGCATCGAATGAAGCGAACGACCGCTTGCTGATGTGGTAAAGTTGATGAATGCTCATTTGTACGAACCGCTTTGGCCGAAGACCGTGAGGCTATAGAATCTTTGTTCCAGTTAACCCACCCGGTTGAGGAAGGAACGCGTGCCGGAGACGCCCTCGACCGATCCACCCTTCGATGTGTAGTGACGGGCACCAGCCGGCTCCTGGATCCCCTGAATCGTTTGAAGTAGTTCGCGGCCGAGATGCACCGAGTACTCCAGCGCGAACTCCACGTCGCGGCAGCGCTCCTGCGTACGGAGGGCCTGTGCACGTATTTTTTCACGCATTGCGATGATCCGGTCACCGGTCGCGGCTGCATCGGACGTTTGCTGAATCGCGGCCGCCACGTCCTGAATTGAAATCGTCTCGCCCTCGAAGCGAAGTACGCGTCCGAGCAGCCGTATTTGCCTGTCGCGTTGTTGTTTGAGCCGCGATAGGACGTTAACCTCTTCGTTCGTCTGCAGGGCCGCTGATTCGATCAGTTCGCGGTCTTGATCGCGAATTCCGGCGAGCTGTCGTTCGAACTGGTCGTGTACTCGCATGAGCGACGCGTATTCCTCCTCGAGCGTTTCGAAAAGGGAGGATGCGAGACCGTCATATCCTGAGGCGTTCTGTATCTCGTTGTTCATAATCATTAAGTCTCTGTGTACGGAAGAACGGGGCCGGTACGTATCGTTGAATGGTCGATAACATCGGAAGAATGATCGGGCGGTTTGGCACTGTCCGTATTTGCGTCAACCTTTTCCTCACGCTGCCACTGCTTCAGCAGGAGTTCTGCGATTCCGAGTTTACCACTACCGCCGAGCTGCTTGGCGAGCTCTGTCGAGAGGACGTCGCTCTGCATGTCACCGTAGGCGGCCATCCACTGTGGAGCATCGTCACCTGTGATGCTGCTGTCGAACAAGTTCTTCGTCATAGACTGCACCATCTGCTTGATGAGCACCTCTTCGAACTGCCTCGCGGCCTCTTCGGGGGAGTTCGGCTTCCGCCGTTCCTGTGGAAGATCGGCTGCTGCCTTCGGGAATTCGTGTCGATCGATACGCATGGTTTACAATGCCTATAAAATGATGAGTTCACCCTGCAATGAGCCGGCACGATCGATCGCCTGGAAAATCGCGATGACGTCACGTGCCGTGAGACCGAGATCATTCAGCGCTGTGGCAAGCTGGCTTATATCGGTATTCGGTGGGAGGACGACCGAACGTGTAGTTTCCTCCTCAATGCCCGCAGTTCCGATACTTCCTGTGATTGTTTCTCCTCCCGAAAGCGGGGGAGGCTGCGCAACAAATGGCTCTTGCTGCGTCGAAATGACGATGCTTCCGTACGTCACCATAACTTCGTTCACGCGTACCGAGCCACCTGCCACAATCGTTCCGGTCCGCTCGTTGACGACGACGCGAGCAGGCACGTCGACGTCGATTTCCATCTCTTCAATTTGTGCTAGAAAGCCGTTTGCACCTCCTTCGACTCCGGCAACGTTGACGCTGATTGCACCGGCGTGATCGAGCTGCACGAGCGCCTCCGGAAGTTCCTCGTTGATGACTTCCACGATGCGCTGCGCGTTCGTGTAGTCGGGCCGCTTCAAAACAAGTCCGAGATCCTCGACTTCGGTCAGCTGCTGCGTGGGGGGACGGGTTACGAATGCTCCGTTCGGTATCCGCGCAGTGTTGGAGTGGTTCACTCGCACGCTCGATCCGAAGGTCGACGCCAGAATCGCTCCCGTCGACAGCGGGCCCTGCGCGGTCGCATGTACCTCCTGGGTAATTGCATTAATCAGCGGCGTCTGCAACAGGACGCCCCCGGACAGCGAACGGGCGTCCCCAAGGGCGGACACCGTAACGTCGAGTGCGCTTCCAGCGCCGTTGAACGCGGTCGCAGTTGCCGTGACCATCACGGCGGCGGCGTTACGAGCAGCAAGATGATCGGAGTCGACGTTAATGCCGAAACGGCGGAGCATGTTGACGATGCTGTGCACTGTGTGCGGTGAGCCGCGTTCGCCCCGGGCCCGATCACCCGTGCGATCGAGCCCGACCACGAGTCCATAGCCCATGAGCTGGACGGGAGCAGCGCCGTCGAGGACCACGAGGTCCTTGAGCCGGGCAGACCCCGCTTCCTGCGCATGCACCGGAAGAACAAATGCGGCCACGAGAACGACCAGAATGCAGCAGCGGATGAGACGAATCATGAACGCGGACGATGTTCGTAATGCATGCGATGGAGACTCCTGGTGATCAACTGCCCAGCGCGATCGCCGCGGCAAGTACCGCAACCACCCCGGCGCGGACGAAAAATGCCGGACGGACCCACCGGCGATGAATCCCGCTTCGTCGGTACTCGATATCCGCATTCGCGATGTCGGGAGATCTGACGCTGTTGTTCGAGCGCACGTCGATCGGACGCACGATTCCGGAGACTCGAAGCAGATGCGTCTCGCCGTTCACACTGAGCCTCCGCTCGCCCTCGATGACGAGGTTGCCGGCGGGATCGACCTCGATGACGCGTGCGGTAATCGTGCCCTGCAGGAGGTCCTCCTGCGAGGAGGAATTCCTGTTTCGCGCCTCCTTGTTGAAATTGGCATCCAGGGCAAATCTGCCCGATAAATCCGAGCTGCTGACGTCCGCACCTGCACCGATCCCTGCGTTCGACTGATTATTCCAGTTGCTCTGTCGGTGTGCACTCGTTCGTTCGACGAGGACCACCGTCACGAGGTCGCCGATCACGCCCGCCTTGGGATCGGCAAAAACCGACATTTGCGCCTGCGCCGGCCCCGCGGCGAACGCAGCGAGCAAGACGAGAAGTACGGCTTGATGGTTGAACATATGCATAGCTACTGGCTTCATAGAGTTGACTTCCACGAGGCGGTGCCGGGGCCCGTTAAGATGACTTTGTACGTCGTTTTGGTATCCGGGCTGTAAGCGCGAATGACATCGCCCCGAAGGCCCGGCTCGCGAGCCTGGCACGTCAGCTTTAGCTCGAGACTTCCTCGGCTATATGTCATCGTGATGCTCTCGCCGGTCTCAGCGAGATAGGGGGGGCGTAGATCGTTCGAACGGAGCGCCTCACCGGCGCGCAGCGGGCTCTCGGCGTAGAGCTCGTCCGAGGTCAAGGCTCGAAAGGCTCCCGGATTAAGCGGATCCCCGCGAAATTTCGTCGTCTCCATCCACACAAACGATATATCGCTTCGATTGACGCGATCCCCTCTCGAAACCGTGTTCTGGGCTATGGCCACCGAATCGAAATGAGCCACATAGAGGAGCGCCCACCCGGCGTCTTCCCAGGTATCATTATGTCGTGCGGACAGGCGTATCTGTGCGTGGCCTCTGGGGATAGATTCCGTGTGATTCAGCCTGGCGCGGAGGGCGGAGGGCGATTCTACGGAGCTCCCGATTCGGACGACACGCACGTCGAGGCGGTGCGCCATCTCGGGAAACCGCTCCCGAAACAATGCTTCTGCAGCATTCCGGACGTCCTCAGTGGAAACCTCGTCATCCCGATCGTATCGCGATGTGTCGATCGTCCCGTGCGCATCTTCGGATGCACGGTTGGCGGCCTGCATGTCGATCGCAGTCGCAGCACCAGGGAAGCCGGTGCCGACTCCGGTGCTCAGCTGAAGAGCCGTCACAAGAGCAAGTAGGGAGAGTGAAAGCGTCACGGTGGGTTGCTTATCAAATATCAGACTCGAATGACGACGCGGCTGCCGTCTTGCAGCCGCACGAACGCTCGACCAGCGGCGGCCGATTGAGCGGTTATCGTTTCACATTGTTGGCGATTTGCAGCATTTCTTCACTCGTGGTGACCATCTTGGAGTTGATCTCATAGGCCCTCTGAGCCGAAATGAGATTTACCATTTCCTGGACGACATCGACATTTGAAACCTCCAGATAGCCCTGGCGAAGGGCGCCAAGTCCATACTGACCCGGCGTTCCGATGGTGGGCTCGCCGCTGGATTCGGTCTGGCGATAGAGGTTGCCGCCGACGGCGCGGAGCCCCGACGGATTCGTAAAGCGAGCCAGTTCTAGCTGGCCAACCTCGATTAAATCGGATTCGTCCTCCAGACGAACGGCGATGAGACCATCCTGACTGATGTGGACGTCGGTGGCCTCCGGCGGGATGGCGAGATCGGGCTCCAGCGGCAGCCCCGTCTGCGTGATAAGGGTGCCGTCCGCAGAGATGCTGAACGCGCCGTCCCGCGCATAGGCGATGTTGCCGTCGGGCATTCTCACCTGAAAAAACCCGTCTCCATTCACAGCGACGTCAAGGCGGTTTCCGGTTTGCTCGAGACCTCCCTGAGTGAAGTTCCTCATAGTCGCTACCGGAGCCGCACCATGGCCGATCTGAAGGGATGCCGGCTGCGCGGCGCCCTGGCTCTCAGACTGGCCCTGCGCCTGCACCGTCTGATAGAGCAGATCCTGAAAAACGACGTTTGATGTCTTGAATGCCGTCGTATTTGCGTTGGCCAGATTGTGCGCGATGTTGTCGACGCCGGTCTGCTGGGCATTCATGCCGAGCGCGGCGGTGCGAAGAGATCGAAGCATCGGGTGTGGATTCTATTGAGTTGAAACGATTGTCGTCGAATAAATGGTCAGACTGTAGTTTGCGGAGGGCGCTGCCCTCAGCTAAAATTTGCCAAGCTCGCGGGTAACGCTCGCCAGAATCTGATCAGCGGTTGTCAGCATCTTCTGTTGCGATTCGAAAAGTCGGAAGTGAGAGATCAAGTCTGTCATTTCCAGCAGTGGATTCACGTTGCTTGTTTCGACGTGTCCCTGCAGAACGTCTGTTTCCTGGACGTCGATGGGCTGCATTCCGGCGGCGTCGAAACCGGCGCTGTCGACGCGCTGAAGAGCTTCGGGATTCGGGAATCGGACCACGCGCAGCCGGCCGATCATTTGATCGTCGGCGCGAACCGAGCCGTCCTTCCCTATATCGATACGTTCAGGATTTCCGGGAATCCGGATAGGGCCTTCGGTACCCTGAACGACGTGTCCCGAGGGGCTGCGAAGCACGCCGCCGGCGTCGAGCGCAAATCGTCCCCCACGGGAATATCGCTGCATGCCTGACTCAGCATCGGAGAAAACGAAGAATCCCTCGCCGCTGAGTGCGACGTCTAAGGGGTTCCCCGTCGATTCGAACACGCCCTGGTCCAGAGCGGCCCAATCCTCCTGGACCCGAGTCGACCGGGGCGCGCCCTCATAATCGACGAATTCCTCGAGCGTTTCGGTGAACGTCCGGTGGCGCTTATAGCCGACCGTATTCGAGTTTGCCAGGTTATTCGCGATCCGCTCCTGTTCTCGGATTCCCGAGTTCATCGCGGATAGGCTATTCTGAAGGCGGAGCAGCATAATGTTGTCGAATTTGGTGCGGGGCGATCATCAACAAAGGACACGCCAACGTCGATCGATCCCGAGGATCCGTTATGCAGGCGCCGGGAATGCCACTTTTCGGGCAACTTATTCCTGCACATTCAGGCAGATATTGCCCGGGCAGTTTTGAACCTGATGCTTCCCTGGACGTGTTAACGGGCATGCAAGTAGCGAGCCGATCTTTCATCGTATACCGGACGGCGCTGGCGCTCATCATCGGGATCGGCACCGGATTCATCGGCTACCTGGCCACCCCGATCGGCTGGATGCTCGGCGTACTAGCCTTCGTCGGCGTCCTCGCCGTATCGCTGATGCAGCCGCTGCGGCGGCTTCGAACCGTCGCTCGCCCTCTGCCGCCGGAGGCGACGGCGTGGCTCAACCGTTATCTTCCACTCTACCGGCGCCTAGATCCCGCCGCGCGCGAGCGATTCGACAACGACATGAAGATCGTCCTGGATGAATGGACGTATGAGGGGGTGGATGGCGTTGAGGTCTCCCGCGAGATGAAAGCCGGCGTCGCCGCTGGTGCGGCCCTGCTCCTTCACGGCCGTCCCGACTGGGAGCTGCCCCGCCGTCAGACTATTCTTTTCTATCCGGATCGGTTCGATCTGGACTATCTGCTGGATGATCAGGCAGCGTTCGACGGTATGGCCCATCAACAAGGACCGGTCATCCTGTCGTCGGTCGCGCTGCGTCAAAGCTGGGAAGATCCGGAAGACGGTGACAACGTCGTCCTGCATGAGCTTGCGCATCTGCTCGATTATGAGAATGAGTTTGCGGATGGTGTCCCGTCGCTCGTCGATCCCGGTTCGACGGTCGCCTGGCGCGATCTTGTCCGCAAGGAAATGTGGCGCATCCGCCATCGTCGCTCGATGCTGCGAGGCTACGGCGCCACGAATCCAGCCGAATTTTTTGCCGTCGCGGTGGAAAACTTCTTTGAGCGGCCGGATCTGATGGCGCGGCAACATCCGGAGCTGTTCGCCGCCTTGAAAGCACTTTTCAATCTGGATCCGCGATCACACGACGAAGAGCTCTGATTCATTCGGCCCGGCCAAGCGCTCATCGATGGTTCCCTGGGTGCCGTGCGGAATTCTACCCCTTCTCGCAATAATGGTCATCCGCTTCTCGGATGCATCTCGAGTGCAGTGGCATGATAGTTGTCCTCTCCGAACCATCGCTCTTCATGGTCTATCATCGCCCGACGACATGCAGGATTACCAGTACCTCCTCGACCAGGCTTACGACTTTCTAAACAATGAACGCTATGGCGATGCGTTGAAATCCTTCAACCGGGCTTTTCAGTTGCAGCCAGACGAGACCGAACCCCTCGTGCAGATGGCTCTCGTATTTAAGCAGCTGGGTGACGCCGATGGAGCCGTCGGTCTATTCAATAAAGCGGTCGAGATCGGTCCTCCCGATGCATTCGTTCTGCTCAACCTGGGTCTTCTATACTATGAATCTGGTCACTACGACAAATCCGAGGCATCACTGCAGGAAGCAGTCGAGATCATTGAACACGGCACGGCTTCTCTGCGCGACCAGTTGATCGAAGGGGATTTCGAAAGCAGCGAAGCTATCCACGCACAGTGTGACGAATTGGATGAGACGGCCCGGTTCGCACGAAAGCTGCTCATCGATATCCGAACTCGCGAACATGCGTCCCCGCCGGCAGGCGCCGACGCAGCAAAAAAGCAATTGTTCGAATCGGCCGTCGAAAATGAGAAGAGGGGTAACACCCAGGCGGCGATGGAAGACTACGAGCATGTGCTGGCGATCGACGAGAATGATCTCCGAGCTCGCCTCAACCTGGCGACTCTTCGCAATGCCGAAGGGTCTCGGGAAGCCGCGCTCGAGCATCTGGTAGTGGTCAAGACCTCTCTCGAGACTCAAGTCGAAGTCATTACCACGGGGGGACACGATGTCGCGGAATCAGTAGACGAAACGCCGGCTGCGCTTCTCGACAATATTCGGGCGGTGCTTGAGCATGCGACCCTGCTGCACGACCAGATAAAGCTTCGCCTCCTGTTTGCGGAGGCTGCGACGCGGAGAATAGAACGAACCAAGGTCGAGCGGCATCTTCCGGCACTCTCCCATGGCAAGCCCATACGAATAGGTGTCCTGGTCACGCTCTGGAAGCGCCACGCTCTTGCAGACCTCGTGTTGTCGCGGTGCAATTCAATTAGAGGACAACTCGCGCCTGTGGTCGAGTTGGAGCTGATGGCCGTAGGCTCCGAAGGGGAGACCTCACGGCGACTCGCTGAACAGAACGGTTTTCGGTATATCGAACAGCCGAACGATCCGTTGGGGGCGAAGCGAAACGCCGGATTGAGGGCACTGGCTGATCGCGACCTGGATGCCGTTGCCTTTATCGACTCCGACGACTTCGTCAGCAAGCAGTTATTCACTACGTATGCGGTCGCCCTCCGGGCGGGCTATGCGGTGCTCGGTCTCCTCGACATGCACATCCTCGATCTCGAAAGCTTGCGAGCGTGCTACTGGCCCGGATACGGACCGACGGGAGGGCGCGAGGGCGAAACGGTTGGGCTGGCGCGCTGCGTGAACCGCGACCTGCTGGATCGACTCGAGTGGAACCTATGGGACAATTCCTTGAACCGAGGGCTGGACGGAAGCATGATCGAGCACCTCGCGGGGCCCCTCCTTGATGATCCCGATCGATTCCCGATCGGCACCATCAGCATCCAGGAGCACGGTATCACGGCAATCGACGTAAAGACGCGCGCGAATTTATGGAGCTTCGACCAGATGGTCTCCGGCGTCGAATCAGTACACCAGATCGCGCCGATGGAATTGCTGAGGGACCACTTTAGCGATAGAGAGGCCGGGCGTTTGCTCTCGATGAGCGATGCCGCAAATCAAGTCAGCAGGCTACTGGCTTCCGGCAGCGAGATCGACGGACTGGCCGCTTAGATGCCCTTCGTATCCGAAGAAGTCGATCATCTCCCGACACACCTGACGCAGCACGCCAGTCGGTATCGAATTGCAGACTCGTTGAGCGGTCCACCTATCGAACCGTACACGATGCTCGACGCTGCGATTCGCCGGGTGTGAAAGTGCATGCCAGCCGCGCGGC
>CAZKNF010000008.1:0-25401 GCA_964554105.1 uncultured Rhodothermales bacterium
GGCGTTGCAGAGATTGTAGAGTATCGTTCGCCCTGAGTTATTTCGAATCGTCAGCGTTGCGCTGGCGCCTGCAAAGTATCTGTCGTTCCCGACCCTGAGCGCGATGTCGTTCGGGTCATGAGGATCGACGAAGCGGCATGCAGAGAAGAGCACGCAGAGCACCACGAACAGAGGCAGCCCGATCCATGGATTCCGGAGTGAAATGGAATGTAGTCGTCTCGCCTGCATCGTACTTCTTCCAATTCGTAGAAACGTGTCGGTCCGTCGCGCCTTCACCCTTCACTTCTGGCATTCTCTTCCTTCAACCGGGCGCCCACATCAAACGAAACGTACGAGCTAAGACCTAGTTGCCGCCGGCAGAATTCTGTTCGGCTCTTCGGCTGCGCATCAACTCCTGATACTCGCGAGCGGCACGGTTGTGCTCTGTTAGAGTACGACTGAAGACGTGAGAGCCGTCACCCCTGGCCACGAAAAAAAGGTAATCGTGCTCCTCCGGATTGACGGCCGCCCGCAGCGAGGATGGAGAAGGATTCGTGATCGGCCCCGGCGGTAATCCACCGTGGATATACGTGTTGTACGGATGGTCGATGGAATAATCTTCATAGAGCAGGCGGCGTTTCACCCCCTCCGACTCCATGACGGCGAACTGAACGGTCGGATCGGCATCAAGCTTCATCCCTATTCGAAGTCGGTTTGCGTAGACGCCGGCAACGGCCGCTTTCTCGTCCGACAGACCGGTTTCCCATTCGACGATCCCTGCAAGAGTCACAACGTCATGCTTTGACAATCCCAGGCTGTCGGCTCCCGCCTTCAGCTCTCGTTCCCAAAAAGCGTCGAATTGCCGTTTGATGTTGATGACCGTCCTCGGAGCGCTCGTCAGCCAGTAGAAGTGATAGGTTTCGGGAAGCATGAAGGCGAACAGGGAGGATGTATCGGTCTCGAGGCTGTCGGCAATGGCGGGGTCTTTGAGGGCATCTAGAAACTCAGCAGGTTCGAAGAACATCTCCCTTCCGGCAACCATCGCGATCACCTCCGGCCGAGTTCCGGGAGGAATCGTGAGCCGTACAGGTTCTTGCAGGCCGCGGCGCAGTTTCTGCACCATGTCGAGATTAGATTCGCCGCTCTCGAATACATAGTATCCGGCCTTGATCTGGTCACCCCATCCGGTCGCGCGAGCAAAAAGGGAGAACGTGTCGTCCGATCGAAGGACGCCGGCCGAACGTAATGAATCGACGGCACTCGCGAGGTCGGCACCGGGCGCGATCTTGACCCCACGCTCCCCGTCATAGGCCTGCGTGTTCGGTCCGAGAATCACCCAGAATCCAGCAACCGCCGCAAAAGCGACGAGCCCTACTACGACAAGAATGCTGATTACGACGCTGCGTCTCATGCGTGTCAAAGATGTTCTTGCGGATGTCGATCTCTACTCGACAAAATCACTCGTTATCCTGATACTTGTGCCGTTCGAGCGATCGCGTCTCATCGATTACGCGCTCAAACAGCCGACGGACCGCTGCGTCCGACAGCGGCCCGGCGTTTTCAGCGATGACGTTGCGGAGTACCTGTTCCTCACGACTTGGAACGTATACGGGCATACCGAGCTTTTTCTTTATGGCCCCGATAGCGTGAGCGCATTTTACTCGTTCATTCATGATCTGAAGCATCGCCCTGTCGAGTATGTCGATACGTTCTCGGTAGGGCGCCATGTCGACTTCCGAAGGCTCTTCAGGCGCATCGGGCAGATCGGATCCGATCTGGTCGATCAACTCTCGTACAGCCTCTATTAGCAGGTCCGGTGGCTTGGTCATCTATAACGAGAGGCTGGGCTGGGCGTTAAGCGTAAAGGGGCTGGTCATTCCTGCGTTCATCTTAAAATAGCCCGTCATCGCGATCATCGCCCCATTGTCTACGCAGTGGATCGGATCCGGAACGTGCAGATCGACGTCGAGGCGTGCGGCAAGCGCTGTCGCATCCCGGCGCAGCGCAGAATTCGCGGACACGCCCCCAACGATCGCCAGCGAACGTACATTCGTCGCCGTAAGGGCACGTTCGGCGGCATCGATCAGAACGTCGACAACTGCCTGCTGAAAAGACGCACAGAGGTCGTGCAGGTGGCGGTCGAGCAGGTCGGCGCGCGCTTCGTTGGAAAAGCTGTTCAAATGATACAGTACGGATGTTTTCAAGCCACTGAAGGAGAAATCGTACCCACCCGGTCGCGATCTGGGAAAATGATGGAAGCCGGGATCTCCGTCGATTGCGAGGCTGTCAATCGCGGGTCCGCCCGGATAGCCCAGGTCGAGCAGCTTGGCTACCTTGTCGAAAGCCTCGCCGGCGGCGTCGTCGCGCGTCGAACCGAGCACGCGGTGCTCGAAGCCATCATCCACATGTACGAGTTGCGTATGTCCGCCCGACACGACCAGGCAGATAAACGGAAACGGGGGCGGGTCGTCACCAAGAAAGACCGAGTAGATGTGTCCCTCGAGATGATTCACGCCGATAAACGGCCGGTCGAGACCGAATGCGTAGGCTTTCGCAAAGCAAAGTCCAACGAGGAGAGACCCCGCCAGACCCGGTCCGTAGGTGGCCGCGATGCCCCCGAGATCGCCGCGTCCAACGGAGGCCCTATCGAGCGCTTCATTCACGATCGGGACGATCAGGCGCTGATGTGCTCTCGATGCCAGCTCCGGCACCACGCCGCCGTATTGCTGGTGTACGGCTTGTGAGGAGATGACCGTCGAAAGAAGCTTCCCACCGCGCACCACGGCTGCGGCCGTATCGTCACACGAGCTTTCGATTCCGAGGATTACCGGGTGATCCGGCAAGATATGTGAACTCATTTGCAGCGTCTACCTACCCATACCGGCCGGACAAAGGAGGGGCGAAAATACCGCACCGGACAGAACATTAGGGCATGGGCTTAGTTATTGACAAAGGCTAAACGGCGCTATATCATGGAGCGTAACGTGTCCTCATAGTTGTTGCGGCCCAATATCACCGAATCCCCATGCGGAACCTATTATCGCTGGTCCTTCTCGTAGTACTTCTGGGAGTGACGCTTCCTGCGAACGCGCAGCTACGCGACAACGTCCAGAGCCAGCAGGCAGAGGCTCGTCTCTACGGCAGCGACGGACCGATGTTCTCGCTTAATCAGCTTTTCAGCCCCGCGCACTTCAAAATGGGCCACTCCTACGAAATGAGCTTCGGTTCGTTCGGCAACCAGTCATCGTCTTTAGGGATGTACACCAATTCGATGATGTTTCAGTTCAGCGACAAGCTTGCGGCCCGTGTGGATTTAAGCTTCGCACACTCGCCCTTCGGCTCGAACAATGTGATGGGCGATAAATCCAACCAGGGACAGTTCTTCCTTCGGAATGCCGAGGTCGCCTATCGCCCGTCCGAAAAAGTACAGCTGCATCTTTCCGTCCAGCAGAGCCCCTACGGCAGGTATATGAGTCCGTACGGCGGTTACGGCTACGGCCGCCACTCGATGTATTCCCTATTCGGCGGATTCGGAGATCGCGGCGATGATTTGTTCTGGAACGACGGGCTGCGTTAATTCGACCGGCAGCAGCAAATTAGAAGCGCGGCTCGCCGGTTCCCCGGTGCGTCGCGCTTTTTGTTTTAATCGTGCGTTCCGGTAGACGATGGCCAGCAGTCGTTCTCGATGGTCCGGCATTGCCACGAATGTGGCTCTCGCTCTACTTGGCGTAGTGGTGATCCTTCTTGTGTACGGGATGGCGACGCGCTTTTTCACACCACGTGTCGATCCAGTGCGGAGCGCTAATCCCGCGCAACTGATCGGAGAGATCATCCAGGTTGAGGTTCGAAACGGATGCGGCGTCACGGGGCTGGCTGCGCGCACCACCATGTACCTTCGAAGACATGGTTTTGACGTGGTTGAAATCGGTGACCACAGCTCATTCAACGTGGCGAAGTCGAAGGTCATCGATCGCGTCGGCGACATGGCGTCTGCCGTGAAGGTGGCGAACGCCCTCGGTATCCCCGAGGATCAGGTCGTACAGGAGATCCGGCACGATTACTACCTGGATGCATCTATCATCATCGGAAAAGACTACGAAACATTACGACCATTTGACGACGTTGAGTGATCTCAGGGCTGTTTCTGGGTAACTTCACCGTCGCAGCAACGTCGAATCGGCAACCTCCACTCAGATGTTCGCAAAACTTCGAAATAGGTACGATTGACTTTATGGATTCACTCGAAAAGCAGATTACGTCACCACGAAAGTCAAGAAGACGTGCAACAACGCACAGCCCGGCCCGCGTCCTGGCGGCAATTGCCGTCGATGCGATCCTCGAGAAAAAAGGTCGCGACATTATCGTGATGGACATGCGCGAGGTGAGCGGGGTGGCGGACTACTTCGTGATCTGCACGGGTGATTCGGATCGACAGATCAATGCGATCGCCGACGAGATCCGCGAGCGTATCCGAAGCGAGTGTAATGAGCGGCCCTGGCATACCGAAGGTACGAACCACCTCAAGTGGGTACTGCTGGATTATGTAGATGTCGTCGTGCACATATTTGATATGGAACGCAGGGATTTCTATGATCTAGAGCGGCTGTGGGGAGACGCGCCGAAGGAGCAGGTTCAGGATGACGGCTCGTCGGACGATGTAAAGTTGCTCCGGAAATCGGCCAAAGAGCCGTCCAATTCTGATCAGAAGGGGGGCAATCGGTGACGAGAACGCTTTTCATGTGCATGGCGATCTCCGTCGCGCTCACCGCATGCCTTGGGTCCAGAGAGGTGGAGGAGTCTCCTGATGAACGATACGGCCACAGGTTCGAAAGCGAGGGCCCGGAAGGGCGTCGTACGATCGCAATTTTGCCGCCGGACAGTACCGAAAGCTACTTCTACTATCCGGCCGTCATCGACACCGTTCATGTACGCCCGGCGCCTCTGACCCCGGGGGTCGCGGTCAATAACACGGTTCCTGTGGAGATCCTCGTAAAAGGATCGATTCCCGACGGCTGCACGGAAATGCACGACGTTGCGCAGGAGCGCTTCGGTCATATTATCCACGTGCGCGTGCAGATGCGGAAACCGGAGGGATCGGTCTGCACGCGCGTGATACGGCCCTACCGGTTCTATCTGCGACTCGAAGGGATGTACGGAGAAGGCAATTACACGTTAAAGCTGAATAATCGCGTATTTCCTTTCGCCGTCCGCACACCGCCCGCAGGGTAGAGAGAGGAATGATGGTGCGATTTTTTCTGTCAGCGGGCGCTCTCTTCGCCGGACTCGGCGTCATGCTCGGCGCCTTCGGCGCTCACACGCTCGAAGGCCGTGTGCCCCCCGAGCGACTCGATGTTTTCGAAACAGGGGTGCGGTATCAGATCTATCACGCCCTCGCGCTGCTCGTCCTCGCATGGATCTGCTCGCAAACCGCCGCCTGGCAGGCCCACTGGTCGGGCTACCTATTTATCGCGGGCATCTTGATCTTCTCCGGAAGTCTGTACCTGCTCGTCCTGACGGATACAGCGTGGCTGGGTGCCGTCACTCCGATCGGCGGCCTTGCCTTTATTGCCGGGTGGATCCTCTTCTTCTGGACTGCTATTAGCGGGCTTCGATGACCGTCAGGCGATTTCGTCCTCCTCGAACAGAAGGGTGATGCTAGGCATCAGATTATCCTGGTTTGCCAGCCGAAGCAAGGCGTCTGCAGCTTCCTCTGGCGTCGCGTAAGATGCGTACTCCTTGCTGTCGACCGCCAGAACGTATCCGATGTCGTCGGCGTCCGCAGCCTCATTCTCCCACTCGATTGCCTCCTCGATGATGAACGAGCCGTCGTCCGGCATGAATGAGGCGATATACCGCTCTTTCGCTGCATTGATGTCAACGAGGCTGAGGCTGCCGATGGCGCCGAACTCTTCATCGTAGAAGAGGGTCTCGGAAAGAAGACGCCGGGTGAAATGCTCGAGATTAAAGGCTTTCATGGAGATCCTGTTGAACAGTCGTTGGGGTGATTGTGAAATCTAAATCTTTTGGGCTCCAAGATGATCCCACACCGCATGCGCATCCGCGCTTCCGGTGAATGTGTCGAGGAACGAATGCGCATCAGTGCCGCTGAGTCGCTCCAGACGTGCATCGAATGATAGCGCGAAATGCTCTAGAACACCGGCTTCAACATCGCTCTCGTGTATCGTTCGGCCGGCCTCTCTCGAAAGAGATGTCGTACTTCGATCGGCTATGCCGCAGGGCACGATGTGAGAAAAGTAACTGAGATCCGTGTTGACGTTGAGCGCGAAACCATGCATCGTGACCCAGCGACTGCAGCGAATCCCCATCGCACAGATCTTGCGTTCGAGACCGACGTCGTCCGGACCGATCCAGACACCGGTACGTCCCGGCACACGATCACCGCGCACACCGAAATCGGCGCACGTCCGAATGATCATCTCTTCTAGTTCACGAAGATACCTGTGGATGTCCCTGAAAAAGCGATCGAGATCCAGAAGGGGATAGCCGACGATCTGACCGGGTCCGTGGAAGGTGATGTCTCCGCCCCGATCTATATGGTGAAACTCGGCATTTCGCCGTTCTAGCGCGTCTCTTGAAAGGAGAAGATTGGATTCATCCCCACTCCTGCCGAGCGTATAGACGGGCGGGTGCTCGACGAGAAGGAGCACGTGTGGAATGGACTGCGGCGGCTCGGCACGTTTTGCACGAATGAGCCGCGCTTGGAGCTTCCGCTGCAGATCCCAGGCCCGTTCGTATTCCATTCGCCCGAGGCTGCAGGCGACTACGTGCTGTGGATTCGACGTTTCCATGGAGGATGTACGCCGCGGTGGAGCCGAGGCTCCGGCCGCATCCCTCACGAGCTCTTTAGTTCGCGATGCTCACCCGAATATTGAATCCGCCGTTCATGGTCGTCGAGGATGGCTGACGGCTGTCTTCGCTCTGGAAATTTTCGTAGCGCATCGTGAAATCTGCGCTCACGCGATTCGAGAACTCGTAAGAGATCCGTGGGACGGCGGTCAAGCGCGTCGAAGCGGTGACGACCGAGACATTGTCACCTCTGAGCACATCAGAGAGCACAAAATCCGGACTCGTAATCGCATCGACGAGTCCTCGGCGGATCGAAAAGCGCTTGTCGGCGAGCGTCGAACGGGTGACCGTCAGACTTACACTGATGCGATTGTTCAGTCTCTTGCCGAGGAACGGCAGCGTCATGCCCTGCTTCTGATAGCTCGTCGTAAATGTGATCTCGCTGGTTTCGTTCTGCGAGACTTCATAGTTCGACGTGCCAAGTGAGTACGCGGTGCTCTTGTTCCATGCGACGTTCGTCTGAAGCCGGCCTCGAAACGAGAGGTCGAGCCCGATCACGGGCTGATAGCGCTCATTGATGCGCACCCCCCCGACCTCGTCTGTAGGTAGCCTGAAGTTGATGCGATGGCCGGCCAAATCGAAGTCGCGCAGGTTATTTCCGGAGAGCGGGTTCTGTCGAAAATCCGTCGTGTAGTCGGAGCTGTATCCATGCCTGAGACTGGCATTTTGAACCAGAGACCGGATGAGCGGCCAACTTCCGATCCCGGAATAGGTGACCTGCCAGTTCGGCATCGGAACGGGCAGAAAGCCCTGCCCGCCGATCGTGCCGAGGCCGGATAGAAAGGATTCTCTGAAATCTTCAACAATCGAACGGTTCGTGAGAACGACACGACCGTCGTTGTTCTCGTCGCCGAACTCCGAGCCGTCGCCCGGCGCCCGAGTTGCGTCGGCATAGTATGTCTCGAGCTGGCGCTCGAAAAGATCCAGGTAATCCGCGTTGAAAGCCCAGACCGAAGCGCGATTCGATCCATTCGACGTGGATGTGGTCTCGATGCGGCCATTCTGATTCAATCGGTACGAATAATTGGATCCGCTATTCCAATCCGCAGTCCACGTGAGATTGATCTGAAGATTGCGTGTTGGATTCAGCGACGTGCGGCCCTGCAGCCGGTTGGTGTTCTGTCGAACGTCGGTCACTTGAAGGGAAGGATCGATGATGCGCTGATCTAACCCTATGTGCCGATCGAATCCCAGGCGATACCCGATCGTCGGACCTTCACCTCGTATAGCGTCCAGGAGTCCGTAGGCTGTTTCCACGAATGCGACATCCCCCTGGCCAGTATAATGTGGGCGACCCACATTGCTTGAGCTCGAGGACCGATTCCCGGAATACGTGACCGTAAGATCTCCGATGCCGGTGACGGCTAGCAGCGTCTTCCGGAGCAGAGATACCGGACTCGGCAACGGCAGCCGAAAGCCGCCCCCGTCGTCATCGCTTTCTATGGCGTCCTCGGTGCCCGCGTTGTCGGTGATAGCGTCGTCGGTGGCAGCGTCATCCGCTGCCGTCGTGTCCGCAGGCACCGGCTCACCCTGTTCTGCCGCCTGCTCTTCTTCTAACGCGCGCCGCTGTTCCCTTTCCTGCTGCCGGCGTCGTCGTTCTTGCTCCTCTTCGCGGCGGCGAGCTTCTTTTTCCTGCGCCGCCCGCTCTTCCGCATCTTCGAGGGATCGATAAAAGGGAAGTTTACGGAAAAGCTCCTGCGGCCTCAGGGTCGCACCGCCTCTCACCTCGACGCTGTTGTTGACGTTTGCGCCGTGATTCCGACCGACGGCACCGTTCTGCCATCCAAACTGCGTACCGTACACGACATCCTGGAGGCTGATCCAGTTTAGTGCATCGTAGCTCGACAGATTAGGGCTGAAGCTTCCTGTGAGGCGCGAGTTGTGGCGCTCCGTTCGCAGTCCCTGATCACCGGAGAAGATCCGATTGACCACCTTGTCAGTCGGGACGACGTTTAGTCGGTGCACTTCGAACGCGGATATACCGAACAGCGAGTCGGCCACGAGATTCTGATCGATGGCTTGCTGCCTGGTCACATTCTGGTACTCGGTGTCGGTGAGGTCGTCATTGCGTACGACCACACTGAAGAGCGTGTCAACACCCAATGCATTGAGGCTCTGATTCGTGTTGGCGTCGTACGATAGGTTCAGGAATTGGAATGGATTGTACTGCATCGCAAAATTGCGTCGATGCGAAAGTGCGTGCTGCTGTCTGAGCGGAAATTCCGCCAGTGCCGGCAGCTCGGACTCGATCTGCCCTTCGATGGTGCGAGGCCGGTCCTGCGATTCGGAAAAATTGCGAGCAGCCGTTGCCGAGGTTGTGATCGACTGAGGAACGTAGTTAAACTGGAGATCACCGAGGGTGCCGATCACGGGAATAAAGTCGAGAAACCAGAAGGGCTTTATAGTCCGCGGCTGACGGATATTCAGGCGGTAATTGAGCGTCGTGGACCATCGCCAGTTATCATTCATCTGCTGCGACGGATTACTCGCCGCGCTGTTCGACATCGAATAGTTGAAGGATAGGCCGTCGATCGTATTCCGCAGCAGTCTCGAGTCCGACCCCGATTTCTGGAGCCGGGTGTTGAACGACTGCGATCGAGACGCCGTCTGTGCCGATTCGACGGCCTCCTGCTTTTTCGTAGATCGTTCCGCCTCCGTCAGCGTCTCGTCTTCGTCGATCAGAGCGACTAGCTCCTCGAGTCGGATATCACCTCGGTTGGGTGAAAAACGCGGTGTCGACGTGTTCGATTGAACCTGAACCGACACAGGAATCGTCCAGCCGTACCGCTCCGGGATGAATTTGTCCAGGCTGAGGTCGGTCGTAATACTCCAGTTGTTCAGATTGTTCTGCTCTCGTTGGCCGAGCGTGCTCTCCAGTCCACCGAAGCCGTCACTCTGCGCCTGGAAGCTGGCCCTGATCTGGCCGAGGTCGGCCAGCCGTATATCGGCATTCGCCATCGCCGCCCAGCCGTTCGTCTCGTCATAACCACTTACGCGCATCTCGTTTACCCAGACGGTGACGTCGTCCAGGATGTCCTCTGCCCGTTCGTTGGACATGCCGCCGATGGTGGAATCGGCGGCGTTACGGACACCGATTACGACGGTATTGACGCGTCCGAGGGACGGCGAACCCTTGATGCCGAGCCGAGTGCCGGGAGGCGCGAAATCTTCGATCGACGGGCTCAAGCGGACCTCGTTGTGATCGGTCCAGTAGATCGAATCGGTTGGGAACGCTCTTTCGTCGCGAGAAACCTTGAGCTGGTTCAGCGCACCGAGCTCCAGATTCACCGAATTAAGGTCGATGACCTCACCGTTCACCGTCTGATTTGTTTGCCATAGCCGGTCGGCCTCTCCGGAGGTGACTGGGGACGGCGTCAGAGGCATCTCGTACTCGTAGTAGTCGTTCCGCTCATTTGAACCGAGGCGGATGAAGAGCTTCACTTTGTCGCGTGTCTCGATCTCCTGCATATCGGCCGTTTGACCGTGCATGTGCGAAAACATGCGGAGGTTGGCGTATTTCAAGAGATCGAGTCCCTGGCTGTACGTCTTGAAGATGGCCCTCTGCTTGCCTGGCATGAGATCTTCGACGCGCAGCGCCATCGACTGCTCGCGAGCTCTCTGCGTCCTGCCGTTGGCCAGCCGGTTCTGGCTGACAATCGTCCCGATGGGTGTGATGTACGTGCCGCTGTTCTCTTCGCTGTTGACGCTGGACACGGAAAGCCGTGTGCCGTTCATCAATGTGTCACTGGGCAGCTCTCGCTCCAGCGTAACGGCATCCGATTTCTGCCACTGGGCACCCACGAGCTCGAGTGATGCAAACCGAAGAGTAATGGGATCCTGATTGCCGGTGGTCCACATCCTGATGGATTCGATAAGGTTGAAGTCCTGGATGTCCCCGACCTGTCTCGTGAAATCCTGTACCGGAATTCGCACCTGATACCAACCCGTAGTATTGCCATTCTCATCGGCGATCTGAGTGACAATGTAGTCATCGACCTTCTGCGGCTCGGCAAGCGTATCGAGAACTGCCCTCGATAGAGGGACTTCGTACTGGAAATAGCTGTTGTCCGTATCGGCGCTGTTGTTGAGATTTAGATCCTCAGTGTCCGGCGTTCCGGAGTTTCCGCGCTTTCCATGTATTCCCGGAGCAAGCGTGTTCTGTGCTTCGAACGAGTTGACCTCCAGACCCGAAAAGAAGTGGGTAAAGCGCTCTTGCACCGACGCGCCATTCGGGTAGACATCTCTGTCGCTGTAATAGTCGCTGAGATAATAGTAGTAGTCATCCCCGGACGGATCTCGCCGCGCCTTTTCCCTCTCAGCGGCGTATCGAGGATCTTGATCGCTGGGATCCAACGCGTTCAGAAAATGGCGGAACAGGTTGTGTTCCACCATGAGCGGTTCGTACCGGGTGGTATCGTAGGATGCCAGGCCGTCGAGCCCGAGGTCCTCGGTCCGCCTCAGGTCGTCGTCGACATCAACTGCTCCCGTCGTCACACCACGTGATAGGCGGCTCCAGGAATCGACATCACTCGGACTTACGCTTGTCAATGAGAGACCGTCCTCCGTATTCAGCCTGCCGTTCGGGATTACGTCCTCGGAGATCGATCCGATGTCTACGTAGAGCTTCGCCGATTCACCTGCGTCCCGCTGCTCATTCTCGGGAAATGGCCGAAAGACGAATTCGATAAACTCGATATTCTTGTCTCCGAAGTCGGTGTAGCCTTCCGGAATCCGCTGTGTCACCCCGCCCCAGGTGTCCTCCGGATGATCTAAGAAGTCTCGCAGTTCAGTCGTGTAGTTGTAGGGACCGCGTTGGGAGGGATGGTAATAAAAGTCCAACGTCTGGATGTGGGGATCTACTTCGCCGGTTATATCACGGTTGGGAAACACGTCCGTTATGCGAACCCGTTCGATCGCGGCCTCATCGTATACGTGAGCGGACGATAGCTTGCTCATTTCCGCGAGCACGTTCTGATTGATAACATACCAGCCGAGTGTTCCGCGCCAGTTCGTGCGCAGCGAATCGCCTTCACTTGAGGATACGGGGTCGAATTCACGGCCGATGGAATCGGGCGGTGCGGCAATCCGCCACGCTCCGGGCTGCTTCAGCGAATACGTATTTTCGAAACCCTCGAAATCGTCGAGATAGGAAATTCCTCGAAGTTCATCGGATTTAAAGTCACGACCGTTGTTTTCGAGATCCCGCCGCGAGCGTTCGAATGCTATCGTTTCACTGGCTCCGGGTCGGAGCTGCGCGAACTCTCCGGTGATCTGAATGGAACTGGGCGCCCTCGTCTGAATGAACGGCAGCGCGTCAACGGCCCTCGTGAGCCAGCTCGGCTGTAGATCCACCGCGCCGTCGACACCCCAGATGGTATTCGAAATCGGTTCTTCACCGATTCGAAATTTGTCGATGGGGGATTTCTGATTCAGATTGAATATCGTCCCACCCATTGCCAGCTTCGGTCCGAACACGTAGTCGGCACGGGCGCCTAGCAAGGTCTTCTTCTGCAGATTAAAAAAGGAATTCTGCTCGTACGAAATCTCGATGTCCCTACCGGAGCTGAGATATGCAGGATTCGTGATCGTAACCGTGCCACCGGTGTAGTCGACGACGTAATCCTGACCCTCGCTCAGGCGGCTTCCACCGGAGGTCACTCGAACCGACCCTTCGATCACCCCGGCAAAAGCTTTTAGATCGTAGTAATCCTGAACTGCCCCTCGGTATCCCCCCGCGATGCGGTAGACATCGAACTGCGTTTCTCGTTCGGCCTGTGTCTGCTTCTGCGTATAGAGACTATTAAAAACGTACGTTTCTTTGCGCCGCTGCTTCTCGGACTCGACGATTTCGAGGGCGTCGATGATGCTTTCGATGCGCTCGCCAAACGGCTGGAGATACGGGAAGATGAGCTTTCCGGTCGACGGCTCAATCGTGTATCCCTGGAGATAATCGAACCGGTCGTCGGGTCCGACGGCGCCGTCTACATTCAGACGGTCGAGGCCAAGAACGTTCAATAATGTACGCTGGCCGGCAATCTCGGGAACGGTCTTAGATGCCGGACTGCCCGAGGGATGGTATTCGATCTGAAGTTCAAAATCTGTCGGATCAAACCCTCTGCCGGGAATGCGATAGATGTTGCGAAGCTCGAGGTACCAGGCCGCAGGATTCTGATCGCCGCTGGGCTGGCGAAGTTGTACCGGTTTGAGCAGCTTGAGCGCAAGGCGATCCTCCGTCTGTCCTCCCGTCGAACCACCGGTCTCGGTCGAAAAATCGCCAACCCGGTATTCCTGACCATTCGCAGAAAAGGTGTACGAGACGGCGAGAGCTTCGCTCTCGTTGACGCTCTGCTCGAGTGAGATGTACCCGAGATACTCGTCAAGGGTATAGTCGCGGCCGCGAACCAGCTTCTTGAACCTTCCGCGCTGGAAGTCATCGCCGCCCAAACCTACGCTCTCGAGATAGTCGTCCGGAGTTGTCTGGCCGTTTCGGAGCTGCTGTTCGAGAATGACCTCGTCGTACCGGTCGATATTCGCGCTCGGAAGGGCTTGCGGACCGTCGTCCGTATACTGGTTGGCGAGCTCGACCAATTCCGGCGGCTCACCGAGATCTACCAGCGCTACGACCTGGCGCGCGTTCTCTTCCTCGGAGCTGATCGGCTCGAGCTTCCAGACCTCGATCTCAGTAATTCGATCGAAGCCGTTTGCGAGCAGCACGTTCGGCGGCTGCGAAAAGGCATCCTCCCATCGATTCCGAAAATAATATCCGAGAAAGTAGTGCGTCTTCTCGTCGTACTCGGTCGGCTTCAGGTCGAACTCGGTCGTTTCAGATCCACCCGAAATATCGAGCGTATTTGACTGGCCCTCCTGCTGGCTCGCGACCGTGGTAAGCCGCAATCCGCCCATCTGCAGCTCGCTCTTAATTCCGAAAAGGCTCTGTCCTCCCCGGATCAGCCGGGAGGGCGTCGTGAGGTGAACGTTCCCCGCCTCGATGCTCTGGATGATCTCATCCTCGTACCCTTGATACTGAAGCCGAAGCTGATTCTGGAAATCGAACTCGTTGTTCGTGTCCCAATTGACGTCGATCTGGAGTTTGTCACCGATGGAGCCGGTAATGCCGAGCTCGAGATCCTGCTTGAAGTCGGGATCGAGCTGCGCCGCGCTGCCCGTGACACTTACTTGCTGATCGCTTTTTCGATAATCAAAACCTGCTCGGATATCCGCCCGGCCATTGACGCGAAGGTCAACCTCCGGCCGCCCAAAAATGGTCGTAAACGCGCTCTGCTCGCCACCGGGAACGACGACATTGAAGCCGAGGCCGCCGCGTCGATCCCTAGCGCGCTGTCTTCTCAGGCTCTCGATGGCGTTGTGCCATCCTGCGTCGAGATCGGCGGTCAATCGTTCCTGACGGTATCGTTCGAAGTCGAGAGTGACCGGATACCGAACCATCGACTCACCGACGGACTCCCGGATCCTGAACTTTCGTTCGGTCGAATCGAGCTCGACGTCGTGCCTCCAATACGTCCCGAGTCCCGGATAGAAAGGTCGTTTTTTCCGCTGAATCGCCGACGCGGCACGGCTGTCCTGACGGCGTGACGGTAAATAAAAGTCCGCCCTCGGCGTCTCGAGTGTATCCGTCGTATCGACGTCGAGCGTGTCTGCAAGCGTCAGCGAAGACTCGAGAAGCGAATCGATAAGAGCCGAATCCGTCGGCGCGAGGGACGTATCGACCGGTGCGAGCGATGGTTCGTTCGGTGTTAGCGACCTATCGCTCGTATCCGGCGAAATGCCGATCGGGGCCGCAGATGAATCTATCGCCGAGCTGCCGAGAGCGTCGACGCTGTCCGTGTCGGCTGAGACGTACAGACGTGACGATACGGTGGATCGGTCCGGCACACGAGCGGCCGCGGTGATGCTGAAAAGCACGATCGCCGCAGCCACCGCCCCCCCGACGAGGCCGGAAAGGACGTGCACTGGATGCCGATGCGGCCGCGACGTACGGGCGCAAACTCCTATGGCTGTGGACTCGGGAAGCACGTAATCCGTTCTGACGTCGACTAGTTAGCGTTCGACATGGAAGGCGCAGTCCGGTGGTCCATTCCGGATCGAACGTCTTCCATGGGGTACGAGAAAGCAGTAACAAGAAGTGCTTATGCGTGATCTCTCGTTTGATGTCAGAACAGGACGTGCGACGTTTTCTACACCGACGGACCGTAAGCGATGAGGTCGACGATGGAAGCGTTCGTCATACCGGCTTTAGTTTCAGCGCTCGCGCACCAGCGGTCGAAAGTACTACCTTTCGAGGACGACATCAAGGTGGAAAACGCGTCGCTTCGAGGGGCTAAGTATGTATGAATAAGGACGTTGGCCCCGGTGGGTCGTCCCCCGCTTTGGAGCGCCGTCGTAGTACCGAAAGCGTTTCGTTTTGTTCTGAATACAGGGAATTTATACTGGTACCGCCGTCCTGCATCCGATAGCGGATTCATCATACACATCTGAATGTGCAAATGACTAGACTACGAGCCGTCCGCTGCAGTCGCGCGTTTGGTCTAATCCTTGCCATCGTAGCGACCGCCCGCTGTACGAAACGACTCGACGGGATCGAAGTACCGGCGACGAAATGGCACGGGCACAAATGGATTCAGGGAAAAAATCGATTCTTTAGAGAGCGACAAGCACTATGGCACCGCTGAACAATAAAGTAGTCGTAATCACCGGAGCAGGGGGACGACTCGGGCGCCGCATCGTGCAGCGATTTGCCAGTGAGGGCGCTACGATCGTGGCGATTGTGTTGAATGACGAAGAAGCCAGGAGCATCCCGTTTCCCGAGAATGCGGAAGGATGGGCCTTTCCCGTAGACGTGACGAACGAGCCGCTGGTTCAGGCGTGCTTTAAGCAGATCGGCCAGCAGTTTCCCGAGATCCACGCTCTGATCCACACGGTAGGTGGATGGGAAGCAAAGCCGTTCCTCGATACCTCCATGGCCGACGTAGAGCGGATGCTGCGTCTGAATTTAAATTCAGCGTTTCTCTGTTTTCGCGAGGCAGCACGTCTGATGGCCGGCAGGGACGGGCGTCTCATCGGCATCGCGTCGGCCCAGGGCGCCGACCGAGGTGCAGCCCGTCAGTTCGGATATTCGGCTGCCAAAGCGGGCCTCGTTCGGCTCGTCGAATCCGTAGCCGCAGAAATGAAGGGCTCCGGCGTTACAGCGCATGCGATCGCTCCGTCGCGCATCCTCTATGATGAGGAGGGCGATGGCGTGGCCGCGGAAGATATCGTCGATCTATGCCGGCTGCTGGTCACAGGTACGGGAAGCGCACTGAACGGCGCAACAGTGCGGGCATATGGGTGACCTCCGATAGGGCACGTCATCCTGAGGCACTGCACGCAGTCGCCGTTCCGGGTCACTCGCCGTCCGGACTGTGAACATCCACGTAGCCGTCGTGCCAGGTAGTCGAAATGTTCAGCCCGCGCTCGGCGAGCAGCTTCAGAAAGTGATCCTTGGGAACGACATTCTCAGGAGGACGTGCGCCGCCGCCGGGGACATCGTTCGCAGCGATAAGCTGGGCGACTATTGCCGTAGGAACACTCGTGCAGCGCTGAATGGCCGTCACGTGCCGTGAAACGTCAAAGCGCTCGATGAGCTCATACACCAGCGTGCGCTTCTTCTTGGCGATCTTGCCCTTCAACAGCACACGAAGCAGCACCGCGTCTTCATGAGAGCCGCCAAGCCGCTGGCGCATTCTCCGACTGAGCACGTCCCGGTAGGTTAGATGCGTCCCGACATCGATGCTGCGCTCCTCCCCGAAGCCAAGACCCAGTAAGAACCGCATCTGATTTGCGTGACCCGGCCAGCGAATCGTCTTGTGATCGAGTGATTTGACCTCGCCTGCGAGTTGCTCGGTCAACGTCGAGAGGCCGCCTGCCGTACAGAATGATTCCATCCGTCCGAACGGCACTGGAAATCGGATCGGCTCTTCGAGTGAAAGCGGCTCGATCTGCTTGATCTCGCCGCCCTCGATTATGTATGCCGGATTCGTATAGTCATCGATCACCTTCTCAGCCGACCACGAGATGCGGAAGTTGAACGGCGGCTCTGGATTTAGGGGAACGTCGCCGACCCGGAGATGGGCCGCATCGACCTCATCGAACTGCTCGACGCCGTGCAGGCATAGAATGTTGACCAATCCAGGTGCGAGCCCACAATTCGGAACGATCCACACCGATTTCTGACGGGCACGCTCGTGGAGCTCGAGCTCCCTGCCTACGATCTCTTCGTTCCCGCCGAGATCACAGTAGTGAATTCCGAGGTCCAGGCAGGTTTCAGCAAGAACCGGGTTCACTTCCGGTGCAGCGCATCCGACGACGCAGTCGCTGCCGCGGAGGATAGGTTCAAGGACGCTGATGTCGCGCGCATTGATCTGAAAGGATCGAAGCTTGGTGCTCTTCACCTTATCATGAAGGACCTGCAGGGATCGCGAGCGCGCGTCGCAGATCTGTATCTGTTTTACCGGGGCGCATTCGTGCAGCTCGTATGCGACGGCCGAGCCTACGGAGCCGGCTCCTATGACGGTGATTCGCATGCTGTCGGAAATCCGTGAGTGTTTAAAAGGCTTGCCCGATCGAGGTACTTCCTCGTCCAACCAGCCGCACCATCAGCGTAGAAATTCCGATCAGTATCATCAGGAAAACGCTGTATGCGGCGGCAGCACCGAAATCGTAGATGCGAAGCTGCGCAAGGATTTCGACGCTGATCGGTCGGTTGCTATATACGTAGAGCATGATTGAGGAGACGAATTCGCCGAGAGCGGCGACGAAGGTTAGGAGCATGCCGGCCGCTATTCCTGGTGCAATGAGCGGCAGCATCACCCGCCGAAACGTGGTCGTGAACCGCGCGCCGAGATCCGCGGACGCCTCCGTCAAACGATCGTCGTAGCGCTCGAGCGCGGCGGTCGTGGAGCGGACAATGAGGGGGATATTCCGAATAAAGTAGGCGAGCGGAAGGATCCAGAAGCTGCCGATCAATACGGAATCGAGGGCGAGCGGCGAGGGTGTATCGAAGGTCACGATGAGGTTGACGGCTATCACCGTTCCGGGAATCGCAAACGGAAGCGCCGTAAGCAGGCGGGTGAGACCGCGGCCCGGAATTCGCCCCTTCGCGATGTAAAGTGCGGCGGCCACACCAAAAACGACGTTGCCCGCCGTCGCGAGCGCCGCCATCTGCAGGCTGTTCGATATAGGCTCGAACACATCCGGATCGCGAAACAGCGAGAAGTAGTTCTCGAGCGTGTATTCGGAAGGGAGAACCTGATACGTCCAACCTCCCTCCTGTGCGAACGAGATCAGGATCACCGTGGCGATCGGGAGCAAGAGAAGAATCAAAATCAGGACCGCAGTTGCAACGGCGGCGACCCGTGGCCATCCACCCGACACGGCGCGCGCCGTTGCGGCGACGCCCTTTGCAGCCGCGCCCATGGGACGCCGCCGACTTCCGAACTCGAGAAGTATGAGGAAGCCTAGGCATATCAGCGTCAGCACGGAGGATACGGCCGCCGAGAGATCGAGATTGCCATTGGTCTTATAATTGTAAATTTGCAGCGTTAGAAAATTCTCCGTGCCCGCGAACAGGAGGGGCGCCGTGAAGGAGGCCATGGAAATCATGAAGACCAGCAGCGACGCACCAATCAGAGCGGGCTGGAGCTGCGGGAGTACCACCCGCCGGAATGTGGTGAGACCGGACGCGCCAAGGCCTGCAGACGCTTCGAGCAAACTTCGATCGATGCCACCGAGTGCGGACATCACGAAAAGATAGAAGTACACGTACATCGTGTAGACGTGCACGAGCCAGACAGCCCACAACCCTTCAAAGGAGAACGGCACCTCCGCGAGTCCGAATATATCCTGAAGGCCCCGAGGAAGAATCCCCGATTCGCCGTACAAAAAAAGGAATGCAAGCACGCCGACGAGAGGAGGGAGCGCGAGCGGAAAGGCCGCGACCGTCATCAAGGTACTTCGGAGGGGAAAGAGAAACCGGTGGAAAAAATACGCGAGCGCCGTACCGAGTATGCCGGCGCCGACGACGGTGAAGATGGAGATCATCACCGAATTGCGGAGCGCACGCACGTTGGCCGAGCTCCACGACGAGAAAATGGCGGCGTAGTTGTCCGGCGTGACGCCGATGACGAACGTGCGGAGACTGGGATAGACGACGTACGCCCCAAGAATGAACAGGACCGGCAGGGCTAGATAAATGCCGGCGCGTCGCCCGAACATCAGAGTGCGCTTCTTCCTTCGAGAGCACGGGAGAGTGTGGCCTCATCCGCATATTCGAGATCCCCACCGATGGGTAGGCCGCGTGCGATGCGTGTGATTCGGATGCCGTGCGGTTTAAGGAGCTGCGAGATATAGTATGCCGTCGTATCGCCCTCGACGTTGGGATTCAGCGCGAGAATGACTTCCGTGACGGCCGTGCGCTGCTCGTACTCGGCCGGCACTTCCCCGACTACGTCGGCCGCATCCGCACCATTCTCGCCCACGGCAGCATCAACCGATGACATTTTGCGAAACTCCGGATCGATCCGCGTCACCAGTTCTCTGATGTTGAGATCTTCCGGACCCACGCCGTCGAGAGGAGAGATGACGCCGCCCAGTACGTGGTATACGCCGCGGAATTCGTTCGTGCGTTCGAGGGCCATGACGTCGTTTGCATCTTCCACCACACAGATCACCGAATGGTCGCGCCGAGAAGAAAGGCAAATGGGACAGTAGTCGGTGTCGGTAACGTTGTGACAGATCGCGCAGTGCTTGACGCGATCTTTGATGGCGATCAACGCATTCGCGATCTCCGCGACTTCTGAACGCGGCATCTTCAAAACGTACGACACGAGGCGCTGTGCAGTCTTTCGACCGACGGTCGGCAGCTTCATGAACTGCTCCACCAGCGCTTCGACGCTCTCAGAGGAATAGTGCATACGGATGCGTTATTGGAACGATGTCTTCGAGGACGTCGCGGTCCGAGGGCGTGCCCACTTCCGGAAATCTTCAGCCGTCTTTTCAATCCTGGCCCGAAAGAGGTCCTTACATTCCGAGCGAAGACAGGTCCATCCCCGGTGGCAGCATGCCTCCGGCGGCTCCCTGCATCTCCTTTCGGGCCACGTTCTGCGCCTCTTCAAGGGCCTTGTTCACGCCGGCGATGATGAGATCCTCCAGCAATTCGAGATCGTCGGGATCCACGGCCTCCGGATCGATCTTCACTGCCGTGATTTGCTGTGCCCCGTTGGCCGTCACCTTGACCATTCCGCCGCCGGCTTCTGCCGAGACGGTTTTCGCGGCCAGGCTTTCCTGCACCTCATTCATCTTCTTCTGCATTTCCATGATCTTGCCGAACATGTCGGCCATATTGTCACCGTTCGCCATAGCGGTCTACCGGAATTCGTTCTGAAAATAGTCGGATGCTCGCGGAGGTGGCATCTTCCGGGGGATACCCGGAGGGCCTGGAAATGGTCGTCGGACACTGCCGCGGCGTGGCGGCTCCAGCTACCAGACCAATTCGCCGCCGAACTGGTCGAAGATGGCACGAATGACGGGATTCTCCTGCCGCTTCCGTTGCATGTACTCGTACGGATTGAAATCCGAGCCGGTTTCTTGCGAGTCCGGCGCGTCAAGATCGGTACGAATCGTAAAGCGGATCGTCTCAAGCGGCTCGGACAGCAGCGGCCGGAGCTGTGCCATGACGTAATCATGCTGGTTGACCAGCAGGCGATGATGGAATTCATCAGGGACACCGATTACGGCAGCACCATCGCGAAATTCCTCCGGCCGGCTGTGCTGCAGCAGAGATCCGACATGAATCTTGTCTTCCTTTACCTGCAACAGCAAATCACTCCATACGCGGCCAAGTGCCCCGGCGTCAGGGGACTCCTGCACCGCGACATCAGTGTTCGCTGCCGTTGTCGCCACGGATCCCGCATTCTCGGCAGGTGGCGTGCGACGCTTTATCGCCGGCTGACCGAGGACCTCGGCTGGAGACGTCGCCTCCGGCTGCACCGGGCTTCGTGGCGGAGCCGCAATTTCGGGTTCACTGACCTGATTTGCTTTTGTGGGGGCTGTCTGATTCTCTTCTTGCTGGGCTGCTCGTTTTTCTGATTGCGACGGTGCCTGCTTCTCCGGAGGCGGGCCAGCTTGCTTCTCCGGTCGTCGGCCTGCAGGCTTTTCCGACCGCGTCTCAGTTTGATCATCCGGACGCGAATCCGTCTTCGGCTTGGTACGACTCGCCGAGGGCGTTTCCCCGCGTTTTGCAGTGCTGCTCGCCTCGCGCGGTTTCTCGGCATCCGGATCCTGTTCACGGACAAGGGACTCGAGATGATCGATTTTCTCGATCGCGTTTCGCAGATCGGCACCAAGGGATATCGTCGCCATCTTCAACAGCGCCGTCTCGAGCTTGAGTCGAGGCTGCGGACTGTTCTTGATTGCGTCCTCCGCCCCGGAAACGAGGGTTAGCAGGCGTAGAAGATCCGCCTCGGAAAAGTGCTCGGCCTCGGAGTCGTACCGCTGCCGCGTCGCCTCATCCGCTTCGATCAGCGTCGAGTCCGACATCACGCGACCGACGAGAAGGTTCCGGAGGTGCTCGGCAAGCCCGACGAGGAATTCCGCCAGATCGTAGCCTGACCGCACAATTCGTTCGACGAGTTTCAGCATCCCCGCCGCATCGCGCGCTGAAACGCAACGCGTCACCTCGAAATACAGGTCGATGTCGACGACGCCGAGTGCCTGCGCGAGCTCACTGTACTCAAGATTGGTGCCGCAGAGGGAGACTGCCTGATCAAATACGGAGAGCGCATCTCGCAGCGCACCGTCACCTTTCCGTGCGATCAGCATTAATGATGCGTCGTCTGCCGTGATCTCTTCTTCACTACAGATCTCCTCGAGGCGAGAGACGATCTCCGGCACGGCGATGCGGCGAAAATCAAATCGCTGGCACCGCGATAGAATCGTCGGCACCACCTTGTGCGGCTCCGTAGTTGCAAAAATGAACAAGACGTGAGGAGGCGGCTCTTCGAGCGTCTTTAGAAGGGCATTGAACGCCGGTGTCGTCAGCATGTGGACTTCATCCACGATATACACCTTCTTCCTGCCTCCCTGGGGAGGGATTCGCACTGCATCGAGTAGTTCGCGGATATCGTCTATTCGACGATTCGATGCCGCGTCGATTTCGATGATATTAAGGCTGCGGCCTTCCTCGAATGTGCGGCACGATTCGCACGTTCGGCAAGGCTCGGCGTTTCCTTCTCGATCCTCCAGAGAGGTTGTACAGTTTACAGCCTTCGCGAGAATACGCGCAGCTGTCGTCTTCCCGACGCCCCGCGGACCACTGAAGAGGTATGCGTGCGCGAGCCGGTCGAAGCGGATGGCATTCTTGAGCGTTTCCGCGACGTGCTCCTGAGCGACGATCTCCTCGAAGAGCTGTGGCCGATACTTGCGGGCGGTAACAAGATACCTCTTAGCTGACATACGGAAATGCGCTGCGACGAGGGGAATGAACTGTGAGTGGGACGCCCTTGAGCACCCCTCGAAAACGGGAAGCCACCGGTCCGCAGGCGGATCTCATCCGCAACATGTGCGGCCTGATGTTGCCGATCGGAGCGGCTATTCAACATAGCTGACTACCACCTAATCCGCAAGATACCGGAGACGCTTCAGAATCGAAATGGCTGCGGCGAACTGAGAGGATATGGGGTCGCAAATCAAATGATTCCAACTGCTTCCGAGCGCACCCAGCCCTTCACTCCATTAGGCAGTCTTACTTCGAACCAGTCCTCTTCACTGCCGATCACATCAAGTACGAGGCCCTCATGGATGTCGGGACCGGAACGTGGACCCTCAGGGGCTTCAAGGAGCGGAACCTCATCCACCAGAATGACAGCGCGCTGCATCGATGCTTCGTGGAAAGAGGCAGCAAAGCCTGCCGTGATCAAAATGATAGCGAGGCTAGCCGCGACGGCGAGTACACGCCGCCGCCATGCCGTCCGTCCGGCTCGAATCCGAAGCGCCAATGTGCCCGCCGCGACGAAATAGAACAGAATGCCTGCGGCAAGGAGTACCTGTGCACCGAAGGTTTGGATGACCCAGCGCCACGCTGACGTCCAGAAGGGCTCCGGAAGCCGCGAAAATTGGTCGACCGTTTCTGATCGTACCATCTGCAGGTTGTGCCGGAGTTCGTCGCTTTGAGGCATCAGATCTGACGCCTTTTCGTAGTAACGGACGGCATTGCCGACATCGTCGAGCCGGTAATACGTGTTGCCCATGTTGAAGAAGAGCGCGCCACTGACGAAGCCGGCATCGACCGCGCGAGAATAGCTCTCCAGAGCACCGCGATGGTCGCCCTGCTTGTACCGCAGATTACCGTCGTCGAAACTACGAACGGCTTCTTCGAGGTCCTGCGCCGCCGCTGGACGGACGCTGAATGCCGTCACGACGAGGCCTAGGACGATCGCATGCACTCGGATGCCCATCGCTTAGACCTCTACCGCAGTCCGCTTGGAAGCAGCTTCATCGATGGCCACGATGATGCCGGCCGCCCTCTCGTGAGCGCTGTCCATCGTCTTTCGATCGGGTAATACAGGCGCGAAACGCGCCTGGTCACATTCCACGAGCAGTAGCTCGAGCATCTCACGGACATCTCGGGAAACACCGATATCCGCAAGTCGCATGTCCAATGCAGATCTGGTGAGGCCGCGCTCGGCGATGTTGAGACGGTTGCCGATAAATCCGACCACCGCTCTTTCGATCTCCTCGTAGAAAAGCTGCGGCTCGTTCTCTCTCAAAAGAGCCTCCGCCCTTTTGAGATGTTTCTGCGCGAGCGGATGGGCAACTCTTCCGCGTGCGAATCGGGTATCGGTCGCAAGGCGCCGCCGTTGACGCTCAAAGACGTAAAGCCCTGTCAACAGAACTGGAGGAACCAGGAGCAGTACGTAGATCCAGACATTCCGGTACAGAGGCTCTTCGGATGCACGCTCCCATGACGCCGTCGTAATAATGCCGGCTATGTCGTCTACCGGAAGGCCGTTCACCGTGCTGCCTGCAGCCAGCGGTGCGGAGGTTCCTTCGACCGAGACGGTGCCTACGTTCGCTCGAGCCGTCGTGTACCGCCCGGCGGACGGGTCATAGTGAACGAATTCGATCTCCGGCATCGCGAAGTCGCCGTTTGATCGGGGTACGAGCACGTACGTAAACGTCTTCCGGCCGCGTATCAGTCGACCATCTCGTTCTATCGTGCTGCTGACGTCCGGGTCGTACTGTTCGAAGATCCCCGGTGGCTCAAAGCGCGGCGCGTCCATGGTAGCGAGATTTCCGGCGCCTGAAACGGTGATCTGTACTTCGATGGGTTCCCCGACCTCGACATCGCGCGGTTCGACGGACGCCTCCATTTCGAAGGTCCCGACGGCTCCGCTGAACGATTCTGGTGCGTCATCGGGCAGCGGACTCACCACTATGTGTACCGGATCGGACGCGAGCTCTACGGTCTCGAACCGGCTTCTCAGAGAAAAAAAGCGCTCCAACGGATCCGAGGAACCGAAGGGAAGATATGCTTCGGTTTCTATCCGCAGCGGGTCGACCGTAAGTTCTCCCTGGCGCGCCGGGAAAACGGCGACACGTTTCAGTACGATCATATGGTACAACAGACCGTTCTCGACCACACGCTCTGGGACCGGTCGCGTATCGACGTCAAATTCCTCTCGCCAGAACCCCTCCGCATCCCAGGAGCCGGCGAGCCGGCTGTGTCGCAGTTGAATTCCATCCCGAAAATAGAGCCGGTATTCAATCGTCACCTGTTGATTCTGCATAGCCCGCCGCGTGCTGGGGATGGCGCGCACAAATAGGTCGTCCGCATCAATCTCGCGCTCGTCGTCAGGCTCTGCTTCTTGCTGCTGCGGCGACGAGAACGGCCACTGCTGCCTTCTACCCGCCTGTCCCTGGGACGGGCGCTGTGCCTGCGGGACCACGCGGATGCGGATCGGTGCCGCAGAGTACGTTTGTCCATCGACATTCACATGAGCGGAATCGATCCGAGCTTCTCCTTCCTGGACCGGTTGAAACGCCCATTGAAAGCCGACACTCTGCTCCATCTGACCATTGATGATGGTCATATTGCGCTGCGTGCTGGGTGTCCGCTGCAGTAGCGTCAGATTCCGAGTAGAAGGCGGGTCGGGGGTGGAAATGGAGGAGAGAGAGGCTCCTCTTACCTCGAGACGGTAGGTCAATCGTTCGTCCGTGCCGATAGTGGACTCACTGACGGTCGCCTCAACCTCAACGGCCTGCGCGCGCACGGTGAGCGGTAGCAACATGGATGTCAGGAGGAGGAGGACGGTATGGTGATATCGCCGCATCATTACCAATCCTTCTCTACGTCCCTGGCCTCTGAATTCGGACGCTGCACCTGCCGAAGCAGCTGCTCTTCTTCATTCTGGAGAGCCTGGAGAATGCGTTGCGCTTCCTCTTCGCTGAGCTCGTTCGGCGATGGTTGGGCTTGCGGTTCGGATTGGAGATTCTCTTCCTGAT
>CAZKNF010000008.1:25501-80808 GCA_964554105.1 uncultured Rhodothermales bacterium
AGCTCGTTCGGCGATGGTTGGGCTTGCGGTTCGGATTGGAGATTCTCTTCCTGATTCAGCTCATCCTGCCCCTCGCCTGCACTATCTTGCTCCTGTTCGTCCTGACCTTCCTGCCCCTGCGTCTCGTCCTCCTGCTCCTGCTCATTACCCTGCTGGTCCTGGTCGCCTTCATCGGGTTCCTGCTCCCCATCCTCTTGTTCTTGCTCCTCGCTCTCCTGATCCTCATCCTGACGGCCGTCCTGCTGCTGCTGTTGCTGTTGCTCCAGCTGACGTTTTACATATTCATAATTGTATTTGGCATCTTCGTTGTCGGGGTCGGTTAGCAGGCTCTTCCGATACTGAGCGAGAGCAGCTTCGAGATCGCTCGCGGCGAACGCAGCGTTCCCGGCGTTATAGGTCGTGCGCGCGACGTCGGCGGCCTCGGGAGCGGAGTCAAGAGCTCTTGCAAATACTTCCCCGGATCTCTCCACGTCGCCGGCTTTGAGAAGGGCGGCACCGAGGTTGTTGAGAAGACCGTACCGCAGCAGCGCGGGGGCATCCGCTGCGAGCGACGTGATACCGCTCTCATAGGCCTCTGCAGCGAGATCAAACTGATCCTGAGCGTATAGCTCATTTCCGCGCCGGCCGTCTTTCTCCCCGTCAACCGCGAACAGCGTCACAAGGACACCGATACTAATCAGGCGAATCATCATACGGAAATTTCAAAGTCCGGTTGGTACGTGCTTTTACGGCGGTCTCCAATGATTCGTTCGACGCCTAGCAGCAGGAGCGCCAGAGCTAAAGGCCATTGATACCGCTCTTCGTACTCCTCGAATTCCTCGGCTGCGAATTCCTGCTTCTCGAGCTGATCGAGAGCGCCGACCATTCTTGGCAGGGTACTGGATGTCCGGGCGATTCGAAAGTATGCACCATCGGAGGCGATGCGCTGAAGGGCAGCTTCTTCCAATCGGGTTTGTACGATGCTGCCCTGGGAGTCGCGCTTGTAGCCGATGCGCTGGCCGTCACGATATTCCGGAATGGGCGAACCTTCCGTCTCTCCCACGCCGGCCGCAAACATCGAAATGCCTTCCCTGCCGGCCGTCTGCGCCATGTCGTCGATATCATCGACGTGATTTTCACCGTCAGAAACGAAAAGGAGGGCTCGAGTGGGGCTTTCATCCGCTCGGCCTGATTGCGTCTCAAAGGCATCCATCGCGATGCGGAGCGCTGCGTTGAAGTCCGTGCCCGGAGTCGGAATCATCTCCGGACCGGCCACATCGAGGAAAAGGCGAAGCGCGGAATAGTCCGATGTCAGTGGGCATTGAATGAAGGCGTCGCCTGCAAAGATCACCAGTCCGACGCGGTCGCCTCTAAGTTCGTCAAGAAGCTTCTTAATCTCATTCTTGGCGCGCGTGAGGCGATTGGGCGCCACGTCTTCAGCCAGCATAGAAGCGGATACGTCGAGAGCAATCACCATATCGACCCCTTCGCGAGTCACTTCCCGCACCTCCGTACCATAACGCGGACCGGCGAGGGCGATCGCCAAGAACAAGACGCCACCGACGACGGCGGCCGCCTTCCACCTGCGTCGGCGGGCGCTTACCGCCGCGATCAGCTTAGAGACCACGGAATCGTCGCCGAATCGCCGCAGCGCTTCGCGTCGCCGCCATGTCGCCCAGAGGAAAAGCGCAATTGATGCCGGCACGGCGGCAAGCATCCATAGATATGCAGGGTGCAGCCACTCCATAATTAAGGTATGCGCCTCAATCGCGTGTTCGAGAGCAATAACTCCAGCAGCAGCAATCCAAATGCCGGAAACAGAAAAAGCGCGTACCGTTCCTGATAATTCGTATAAATCCGCTCCTCGACCTCCGTCTTCTCCAGCTCTCCGATCTCTTCATATATGTCACGAAGGGCCTGCTCATTCGTAGCGCGGTAATATCGACCACCGGTGTTCTCGGCGACCGTGGTCAGCATCTCCTCGTCGATCTCGACAGGTACCATGCGCCGGCGCTGTCCGCCGAAGGGATCGTCGAACAAAAACGGAGCTTCACCATGCGCCCCGACGCCGATCGAATAGACGCGGACGCCCATCGTTTCCGCGACATCTGAAGCGGTAACCGGGTCGATCTCGCCGCGGTTGTTCTGCCCGTCGGTCAGGAGGATCAACACCTTGCTCTCGGCAGTGCTCTCCCTGAGCCGATTGACGGCCATAGCCAGCGCCGTACCGATTGCGGTGCCGTCTTCGATCACGCCGACCTCGACCTCATCGAGCATGCGAAGCAGAAAGTCATAATCCAGCGTCAACGGCGTCTGCGTGAACGCTTTCGCAGCAAAAACGACGAGTCCTATACGGTCCGACGTTCGGCCGCGCACAAATTCAGCTGCGACATTGCGAGCGGCCTCGAATCGGTTTGGGCTGAAGTCTTGCGCCCTCATGGATGTGGACGTGTCCAGGACCATCATGATATCGACGCCCTCGGCATACCGCTCTTCTACGACGTTGCGCTCCTGAGGTCGGGCCAGCGCTAGTATGCCCAGAACGAGGGCAGCGTATCTAAGGATTAGCGGTACGCCACGAATGCGCGTCCACAGACTCTTTGGGACGGCCTTGGCTGGGCGAATCGAGCTATATCGAAGGCCCGCACCCCGCTTTCGTCCACGCCACCAGTCAAACGCGGCAAGCAGCGGCACGACCGCCAACAGAAAAAGCCAGTAAGGTTGAGCGAATTCCATGGGCGTCAAAGACGGAGAAAAGCGTTTAGTCAGCCTGTAGAATCAGGCGCGATGGAGGCATCATGAAATGCGTCATCAATACCATTATTCCTTGTTTTTGTTGCGTTTCACGACCTGTAGGAGGTCTACCAGCACTTCGCCCGCCTTGCCTAAGACAACGCCATCCAGTGCGTCGGCGATCGCGCTTCGTTCTATGTTGATTTCAGCGACATACGCGCCGCACTCCCTGGCCCGCAGCGGAATCCCCGCCGCAGGATAGACCACAGCGCTCGTGCCGACGCTGAGGAACACGTCTGCACGCTCGGCTGCGGCGTACGCATTTTCCATGGCACCTTCAGGCAGCATCTCGCCGAACCAGACAACATCAGGACGAATCAGCCCACCACAGTCGGGACATACAGCGCGCGCCCCCTCGGCAATCGGATGCATCACCTTGTCTCCTGCCCGTCGCTCACACTCGATGCAGTAGCTTCGGGTGATGTTGCCGTGCAACTCGATAACGTTTCGGCTTCCGGCACGACGGTGGAGATCGTCTACATTTTGTGTGATGAGCGTAAAATCATCCACCAACGCCTCGAGCTCGGCAAGTGCCACGTGTCCGGGATTCGGCGCTCTCTCGCGCGCAACAATTCGGCGATGCTCATACCATTTCTGCACGAGCTCCGGATTTTGCAGAAATGATCTCACATTCGCCAGCTCCTCGGGCTTGAAGCGATCCCAGAGCCCTCCTTCATCGCGAAAGGTAGGAATGCCGCTCTCTGCGCTGATGCCCGCGCCGGTCAGGACAGCGACCGAGGAGGCACGGGAGAGTCGCGACGCCAGCTCAATCCTCGACGGTTCGGCCATTCTGAAGTTCGAGTTCGGGGTTGTCTGACGAAGGTTCGGAGGGCCGGCGAGCGTCTTCCACCGACTGGACGATCTCACGCGTTTTCTGCAAGGCTTCACGGCCCTGCTTGGGCGGAGGCTCTGCATCGGCAAATTTAACATAGTCCGAAAGTGAAAGAACGATCTGGATATCGCGGCTCGTATCCGGCGTCGGCAGATCATGACCCGTAAGCTCGCGAATCAGTTCGCGCGTCGTCGATTCCATCGCATTTACGCGTAGTCGCCGCGCAAGATAGCGCCGAAGAATGTCCGAAAGCTCCGTGTAGTAGGGCTGCACAGCCTCGCGGCGATTCAGGTCCGTCTGCTCGAGCGCCTGAAGGCGCTTCATTGCTTCGATGTGAGGCGGCTCAGGCGGAGGGGCGGGTGCTGCAGCCCGCTGGTTTTCACGTCCACGCCGTTTCCACAAATACAAGGCCAACAGTGCGGCAAGGAGCAGCAAAACGGCGCCGCCTACGATGTAGGGCCAGATCGCCCTTGGAAAATCGACGAGCGGAGCAAGATCGCGAACCTCCTGGGCATCGGGCGGAACGAGAGAAATGACCGGAACCTGAAGCGCCGATGTCCTGACCGAAAACGTGTCCTCGCCTGCAGTGAAGCGAATGGGAATAGGCGCCATCGCAGCCGTGTCGAGTGCGAAGGTCGCAACCTCATAGACGACGCTGTCGATCCGCATGCCGTCACGCGTGAAGCTGTCGCGCATGTGACGTCGCAAGACTTCGAGATCACCAAATCGGAGCGTGTCCGAGGGCTCCGGGAACGCCGGATCGGCGGTGAAGTCGTGTTCGGCCGCAATCGATACGTAAAAGCGCTGTCCTACCGTGACGCTGTCTTCTGAGACGTGGACCCGCAGCTCCTGGGCGTGAACCGGAACTCCCAGAACGACCAACCATGCAACCGCGGCGAGCAGGGCGAGGGTTCGTCCCTCACGAAGTAGCACGGTCGTCATCTAGAGATCTTATTTCGCTTTCGGAAGAATCGCATGAGAGGTTCGACGTATCCCTCGTCGGTACGAATCGGGATGTAATCCATCCGGATGCGCCGAAAGAGATTTGCGATGTCGGCCTGCCGGGCACCGGCATGCATGGCAAACGTGCGACGCGTCCGGCGGTCGCTCGTGTCAACGACGATGGTTTCTCCCGTTTCCGCGTCGGTCAGGTCAACAAGCCCCATGGCGGGCAGTTCCTCCTCTCTTGGATCCAGCAGATGGACGGCGATGGCGTCGTGGCGCCGGGCGACGACGCGAAGAGGCTTCACGAAATCGGAGGCGAAGAAGTCGCTGATGACGAGGACGATCGAGCGGCGTTTCATCACGTGCAGGACGTGATTGAATGCCACGCTGAGATCCGTTCCGCGGGATTCGGATGCATGCGCGAACAGCTCGCGGAGGAGCCGGAGCACGTGTTTTCGTCCTTTCTTCGGGGGAACGAAGAGTTCGACCCGATCACTCACCAGGAGCAATCCAACCTTGTCGTTGTTCTGGATCGCGCTGAATCCGATGACGGCGCAGATCTCCGCGGCAATTTCGCGCTTGAACTTTTCGCTCGAGCCGAAATCCTCCGATCCGGAGACATCTACGACGAGCATGAGGGTCTGCTCGCGTTCCTCCTCGAAAACCTTCACGTAACCTTCTCCCGTACGGGCCGAAACGTTCCAGTCGATGGTCCGGATGTCGTCGCCGACCTGGTAGGGGCGGACTTCTGAGAATTCGATTCCACGGCCTTTGAAAGCAGAGTGGTATTCACCTCCAAATACGTTGTTCACGAGACCTTTGGTACGGATCTCGATCCGCCGGATCTTTCGAAAGAGTTCTTTCGGGATCATTGCGCCGTATTACTGTGACCACTCGGTCGGTTGACGGTCCCATCGATGGGCGCGGAGCTTCTGGATTAGGTCGTCCGCTAGCGGACCTTTGTCACTCGTCCGCAGATTCGCGTCTACGTGCCGGAGCTGGCGCATTCCGGGAATGACGGTCGACACGGTGTCGTTTGCAAGTATGAATCGCAGCGCCATCTCGGGCATGTCCATACCATCCGGAACGAGCTCTTTCAGTGCATCGGCGTGCTCCACGCTTGCGATCAAATTTTCAGGGACGAAGTAGGTGTTGCGCCAATCCCCCTCAGGCCACCGCGTGTCTTTCGTGAGTTTCCCTGTAAGCGTACCCTCGTCGAACGGAACGCGGGCGATGACGGCCACGTCCATTTCGTCGCACGCGGTGAAGAGCTCATCTTCCGGCTCTTGATCGAATATATTGTAGATTACCTGTACGGAATCGATCAGACCGCTCTCGACGGTTTTGATCCCGTTCCATGGCTCCCATCTGTTGATCGAAATGCCGATCGCACGAATCAGTCCCTGACGTCGCAGATCGTCGACATTCGAAAACCACCGGTCATCGTCTGTCCAAGCGTCTTCCCAGACGTGGAATTGCATCAGATCGATGCGCTCCAGGCCCGTATTTTTTAAACTTTCGTTGACGCTCTGCTCGATGTGCTCCGGAGGAAAGACATCATCAAGCGAGAAGCCTCGGCGACTTGGCCATTGACGGTTTTTGGGCGGTATTTTGCTTGCTGCGTACAGAGTTCGGTCGGGATTCTGACGGACCAGCCTACCGAGGAGGTGCTCGCTGTGGCCCTCTCCGTACGCCAGAGCCGTGTCGAAGAAATTGCACCCGAGGTCGACGGCGCGTTGAAGCGACTTCAGCGACTGTTCGTCGTCGGACCCCTTCCATCCCCCCATCCCCCACATACCATATCCAATCTCACTTATCTCCCAATTGGTTCGTCCAAATCTCCGATATCTCATGTCGTCGTAAGTTTGATGAAGATGCCCGGCGCCCGGATCCCGGCTTTGCCCGGCAAGTTATCAGCCTCGGACAATCTGAGTTCCAGTCAACGGAATATAGTCGAATGCCCATCACCTTCGGCATCATCATTTTTCCCGGATCGAACTGCGACCACGATGCTTACCATGCGGCGAAGCACGTGTTCGAGCAAGAAGCGCGATTTATATGGCATAAGGAGGAAAGCCTGGGTGATGTCGACGTCGTTGTGATGCCGGGCGGATTCTCGTATGGCGATTATCTGCGTTCCGGTGCGATCGCGCGCTTTTCGCCGATCATGAAGGACGTCATACGGTTCGCCGAAGAGGGGGGTCTGGTATTCGGTATTTGCAATGGATTTCAGGTCCTGTGCGAGGCGGGGCTCTTACCAGGTGCGCTTATTCGTAACGCGTCGCTGCGGTTTGCCTGCAAGCAGACATACCTTCGAGTCGAGAATGCACATACTCCCTATACGGAAACGACGACGAAGGGCCAGGTAGTGCAAATCCCGATTTCCCACGGTGAGGGCAATTACTTTGCGGAGGACGACGTACTCGACCTGCTGGAAGAGCGTGATCAGATCGTCTTTCGATATTGCGACAAAGACGGCAATGTAACCGACGCGGCAAATCCCAACGGATCCGCTCGGAATATTGCCGGCATCGTCAATGACCGTCGGAATGTCTTGGGAATGATGCCGCACCCGGATCGGTGCGCTGAATCAATTCTGGGAAGCAGCGATGGTACGCTGGTATTTCAGTCAATTTTGAATCATTTCACCGAGATTGCCGCGTAGACCGCATCCCTGCGATCACTCTCGACAATTTTGACGCGGCATGTTTGCTGACACTCCGGTTACGATTCTCCTCCTGCTCGCCAACGTTCTGGTGAGCGCCTACGCGCTATTCATCGACGAGTCGCTGATCGATCGGTTGGCGTTCAAGCCGAAGCAAATCTTGAAGAATGGGGAGTATCAGCGACTGATTACGGCCGGCTTTGTGCATGCGGGTATCGCGCACCTGGCATTCAATATGCTGACGCTCTTCTTTTTCGGTCCCGAGCTGGAGCGGATCCTGGGTCCTGGCAAATTCCTGGTTCTTTATTTCGGTGCCGAGCTGGCTGCGCACGGCTTGTCGCTCGTGCTGCATCGGGAGACGGCAAGCTATGCGGCCGTGGGTGCATCTGGAGCCGTGAGTGGAGTGGTCTTCGGATATTGCCTCTTTTACCCGTTTCACAGCCTGTACATCTTCTTCTTGCCGATTCCCATTCCAGCCGTCGTATTTGCCGTCGCGTACGTATTGCTGTCGATGTACGCGATGCGCCGGGGACAGGCAGACAGCGCCCCGGGCGGAATTGCGCATGAAGCGCATCTGGGCGGGGCTTTCGGTGGCCTGTTATTGACGATTCTACTGGAACCGCGAGCGCTGGGAATCTTCTTCAGCCAGCTGGGGCTGTAGCGTTGTCCGTTATTGCACACATGCGAAATCTCGAAGCATGATGTGGATGTGGATAATATACCGTTATTGCTGTTTGCAATGCCGGATCCGCAGGTGTATCTTATCTGCACCTCATGCCGCCTGGAGCCCCGTTCGGGGCATCAACATTCAGTCGCGGACACTGGGAAATAAAAGCTCGGCTTTGGGCAGGCCGGGCTTTTTCGTTCACGACCGCTCTCGTCTGCTCTGCCGGCATGCTCTTCCCCTTCCTCTCCCTTCGGGGAACTGTGGATATTGTGTTAATGATTTGTGGAATAAATCGCCGCATCGCTGCTTGACCTGGGTCGCACGTGCGGGTATAATGTGATCAGTGCCTGACGGCACTGTTCCTTGACGCGACTGAAAACTCTGGGCTGCATGAGGACGCCTGTGCCCGGCCGAAAGGCCGAACGGCAGGATGCGGCATTTGACGCAGAAGTATAGCAGGTTCGCCTGCGACAACTTCGTGCTTCGATGTGGACGATGTAATTCAGCAACGCAGACACGCGGCTTCGGCTGCGCTGCAAGCACTGAATGCATCATCACGACAGCTATCATGGGACGCGGTTTCGACCGTGAGCCCGACGAGACGAATCGACCCTCGGGTCGACAATCCGATCGAAGATACTGCGGGCATCCGTTCTGCACGTTTCTATGATGCAGACGAGCCGAGAAGGGCGCTTGTGGAGTGCCGAAGCTTATCGATACGTCCGGCGGAAACGTCGGCGAGAAGAGCTGACGCACGATGAATCAGGCACCTGTAAACCTCGACTCCCTGTGGAGAGCGCGTATGAAACCGAACCACAGGCTATCGAAAGCCAGTGGCTCCTAAACCGTCTGCCCATGCGGTTTAGACGAACCGTGATCGGGAAACCGTTCGCCGTTCGAAAGCCACCGGTCGGCCTCCATACCGGCAAGAGAGTTTGGGCCTCCCGACTGGGACAGGCCGCTGTTTCGGCAGCGTCTGACTCAAGGGAGGCCATCGCGTTGAGGGAATTCGAGAGAGCGCTGGCTGCCGCAGGTGGTCGGCGTTTTTTAGTTTTGTGGAAGCCGCACGTCCCGGCCGCACTCTTCTCCTCTGATCCTCGCAATGTCCATCGAGCACCGCGTCTCGGCAGCCGTAGTCAACTATCAGACGCCCGACCTGCTCGAAACGGCCGTACGCAGCTTCCATTCATTCTATCCCGCAGTCAAGGTTCTTGTGATCGATAACGGATCATCGGACGACTCCCCCGAGAGAATCGACGCGCTGTGTGGCTGCCTCGGAGATTCGGTCGAGGGCCGCTTTCTCAGCGAGAATCGCTTCCACGGACCCGCCATGGACCTGGCGCTGAGGGCGCTCGATACCCCGCTTGTGTATATTTTCGACAGCGACACCGAAACGGTGAGAGAGGGTTTTTTGGAAGAAATGACACGCCTCGCCAGTCGGGATGAGGTTTACGGCGTCGGACGCATCACGCACGTCAACAGGCGCGGCTTTGCTGCAAAAAGCGGCATTCCCGTTCTCGTGAGTGCCTATATGATGATCAAGCGCCGCCTGTACCTCGATCTGCCGCCGTTTGTCCATCATGGCCTTCCCGTCCTCGCCAATTTCTCGGCGGCGGCCCAAAGAGGCCACACACTGGAATCGTATCCGATCGACGAATTCGTGAATCACCTCGGTCGAGGAACCGCCGAACGCTACGGCTACGGCCTGGGGCTTCGAAGCCGCCTGGACTATCTCCTGAATAAATTGGGATGGTAGTGTGGGCGGCTCACAATTCGACGCCGAGATGACGGCCACGGATGAACCTGCCGAAAGCATAGAGTTCGAGCCCGAACGGGAGATACCCGATATAGCCGAGCAGCGGCATCTCGAATATGTGCCAGAAGTTGGCACCCGGGGTGTCGTACGTCCACTTGGGATTCGAGTACATATTCCAGAATTCCCAGAAGAAACCGCAAAGAAGTGCGCCGAACGCCAGTGACACAGCCGGTCGCCAGTCCTTGCGCTCCAGCGCATCGAACAGCGAAGGCCGCCCGATCCACACATTTATCGGCTCGATCAGGCAGAACATCGTTGCCCATACGAAGGGATAGAAGATCGTTGGGAGGGCGGAAATGGCAAAGACCAGCAGCCATCCCGTGCCGAAAAAGAACAGCATGACCGGTCGAGACGGAGGCACCCTCGGGCCGGTCCGAAATCTCTCGATCCACGAGAACGACCGTACGAGCTCCGCCGATCCCAGCACGGCGGGCACGACCGTCGAGAAGGCGAATGTGGCAAAAATCGCGTACTCAACGTCGGTGAAAATCTCGGATCCGACGTACTGCCAGTTGCGCGTGCGCCAATTGAACAATTCGAAAATCCACCACGCCGGTGCAGAAACAACGAATAAGAGTGCGAAGTTGCGGCGCGAGCGAGTGAAGATGGAGGAGCCTCGGCGGACCATCACGAGACCGTCGACAGCCAGTGCATAGCCGAGCCAGAGCGGAAAGAAGAAGATGTGCGTCCGGGGTCCGTCGAGCGTCCAATTCAAAGTCCAGGAGACGGCGACCAGCACGACGCCAGCCCAGCCGTGAATAGGAAATCGTCTCATCTATTCTGAGAATCGGATCTCCATCATCACGTATCGCTTGTCGACAACGGCACCAAAGGATTCGAGTGCGTTGCGAAGAACTTTGTTGGAATCGAGTACCCAGCTCATCTCGCTTGCATCGTATCCGTGCGTCGGTCCTTCCTCTATGATGGCCAGATTCAGGATCGCGTCGAGACCTCGCCCCTGGTACTCGCGGCGAATGCCCATGAGAGGCGTCCGAACCTCGTAAAGACCGCCGAAATTCGCGTAGGCCAACATCTTCGGCAAACCCAAAGGCAGCAGCCGCCCGTCATTTACCCGTTTGAGAAGCTGATTGATATTAGGTATGGAGATCGAAAACGCTACCGGCTCGTCCCCATCCTCGAGAACGTATACGATCTTCGGATCGATAATCTGCTTCATCTCTTTCCCTAGTTGTGCGAACTCGGTCTCGGTCATGGGAACGTGCCCCCAATTCGCGGACCACGCATCGTTGTAGATGTGCAGAATGGTCTTCGCTTCCTCGTCGAAGCGGCGCATATCGATGTTGCGCAGCCGAAGATCTGGGTGTCTGCGCTTCACGATATCCGCTCCGCGGCGCAGCTTCTCGGTGTTCACATATTTCTTGTGGATGTAGTACGCCCACATCGTCATTGCGGGTTGGAAGCCGTACCGTGTAAGGAATTCCTCGTAAAACGGCGGATTATACGGCATGAGCACGGAAGGCTCCCGGTCAAAGCCGTCGACAAGCAGGCCGGCGGTGTCGTTCATGGTGGGATTCACAGGCCCGCGCGCGCCCTTCATTCCTGCACGCTGAAGCCATTCGCGTGCGGAGTCCAGCAGCGCTGCGGCCACGTCGAAATCCTCAACCGTCTCGAAAAAGCCGAAAAAGCCGTTGGCATCGTTGTACTTCTGGAGATGCATGCCGTTGATGATCGCGGCAACGCGGCCGACCACACGTCCCGATCGGTCTTCCGCAAGGAAAAGCTGCATCGTTCCATGCTCGAAAAACGCGTTCCGTCCCTCGTCGATCGTTTTGTGCACGTCGCGCCGAAGTGGAGGTATCCAGGTCGGATTTGACCGATAGAAGTCGTACTGGAAATCCACAAACCGTCGTCGATCGCGGGTTGAATCAACGGCACGAACGGTAACGGAATCAGACATGGATCGGGACGTTGAAAACTCGGGGCCGGGACTCGCTTAAGCCGCCCCGTTGTTCTTGACGACACCGTGGCGACGTCCTACACGGCGAAACGCCTCGAGGATGAAATCGAGCTCGTCGTCGGTATGCGTGGCCATGTACGACGTCCGCATGAGCGATTGCCCCTGAGGTACGGCAGGCGGCACGACGGCGTTGACGAAAACACCCTCCTCCAGCAAGTCACGCCAGAACTCGAAGCACGTCATCATATCGCCGATGACGACGGGGATGATCGGGGACTGGCTTGTCCATACGTTGAATCCCGCATTCTTGAATCCCGCACGCATGTAATCTGAGATCTGCCAGAGACGATCGAGTCGTTCCGGTTCGGATTCGAGGATGTCGAGGCATTTGAGAACTGTCGCGACGTTCGCCGGCGGCATCGATGCGCTGAATACGTGCGAATTACTCCGGTGTCGGATGAATTCAATGACGTCTTTGCTGCCGATGCAAAACCCGCCCAGAGAGGCGAAACTCTTAGAAAACGTTCCGGTCGTAAGATGCACGGCATCTTCGAGGCCGAAGTAGGCGGCAGATCCGCGTCCACCGGGGCCGATGACGCCGCAGGCGTGGGCATCGTCGAGCATGAGCGCCGCGCCGTATTCCTCCGCCAGCTCGACGAGTTCCGGAACCTTGGCAATCACGCCGCTCATCGAGAACACGCCGTCGGTAACGATGAGCTTGCCCGCACCGGGGTGCTCCGCGTGAACCTTTCCGAGGAGCCGCCGCAGATGATCCAGGTCATTGTGTCGGTATCTAAGCGTTTCGGCCAGACTTACCTGCGTGCCCGCCACGATGCAGGCGTGGTTGTCTTTATCGGAAAAGATGTAATCGTTCTTAGAGGCGACGGCCTGTATGACCCCTTCATTGGTCATGTATCCGGTAGAGAAGAGAACGGCGGATTCACTTCCCATGAATTCGGCGAGGCGCTGCTCCAGCTCTATGTGCAGATCCAGCGTGCCGTTCAAAAAACGGCTTCCCGTACAACCTGTACCGTACTGCCTGATAGCTTTCGCAGCAGCTTCCTGCACGCGAGGGTCCGAGGTGAGGCCGAGATAATTGTTCGAACCCGCCATGATGATCTCGCGCCCGTTCATTATGGCTCGAGACCCGTCGTTACGCTCGATCGGACGGAAATAGGGATAGAGATCTGCTGCCTTCACCTGCGCATAGTCGCCCGTTTCCAGGAAGAAATCGTGGCATTTCTCAAAGAGTGCCGGCTCATCCTTCACAGTCTGAACCTCCTCCAACGGAGGTGTACGGTCGTTCTTCTGATAAAAGTCAGGCGTCGTCATTTTCGCCTCAATGAAAGCGTAGGGAGAACATTCGAACAGAGAGGGCAGATTGGGTGAATCAGCCCCGCTACATTACTATGCTGCAAATACTTAGCGTTTAAAATACAGAAATTCCTACACACATCTCATTTGATACCCTCGGCGGAGGGCACGACGGGTGGGCCGGTGGTGGTGTTAACCGCGGCCGCAGGCCTCTCGTGAATGCGAGGCGAGATCGACGAAAGCACGCCTTCGATACAAGCTATTGCCTCTTTGTTCCCGCACGAATTTCTGTCTAAGAGCTTGTCTTCATAAGATTTCTGCCGTCTCAAGAACAGGGTGACGTCATCCGGATCGAGCGGACGATCGATGACTGCGGCGCCCAGGCCATCTCGCTCGAGAAAAAGCGCGTTCATCGTCTGTTCGAAAATGCCGCGATTCGGAACCACGAGCTGTGGTTTGCCAAGAAAGAGCGCCTCGCTCATAAGTGTGAAACCGGCCGTTGAGATTACAGATCGGCTCGAGGCCAGGTCCTCGAGAAAGCCATCGATGCTCGGTTCCTTGAAGACCACGTTTTGGTAGCCTGCGGCGTCTGCCGGGGCGTCAAAATTGTAAACGACGAATGATGCATCGACCTCTCGCAGCACCTGGAGCACGTGCTCGGCGCCTGCTGTGCTGTTGTAGTAGACGAGGACATGGTCATCTCGCGTCGGCGTGAGTGATTGAATCCCGGGCCTGATGATAGGAGGGATCAGGCTCGTAGTTGATGGATTCTTTAGCGGTGGGAAAAAGAAGGAGGTGATCAGGACGCGAAGAGGGTCAGATGGCGTTATGAATCGAATGGTGGCCCTCGTGAGAGCTGCATTGAGGCAATACCTGATCGGCAGTCGATACCGCGTCTCCGTCACGATCTGCTGATGGTTGAAAGAGATGACCGGAACGCCAACCCGATCGGCTGCTCGGTGAGAAAACGCTTCGAAATCCGTAATGAGCAGGTCTGGACCGAAATCGTCGAGATGTGCAGCGAGATCCGAAACGATGTCGTCAAGCCCCCAGACAACCTCGCGATTGCTGCGAATCGTGTCGAGCACTCGGACCTCATTGCCCTCCATAATCTGCCGAAGAGGAGGGACTGGAATCACGGGTTCACCCTTCGACTCGAGAATATCCTGAGCCGTGCCGCCGCAGCAGTAGACAATCTCGTGCCCGCGTCGTCGGAGATCGTCCGAAACGGCCATGACTCTGGACGTGTGTCCGCGGCCCTGCCCACTAAGTGCGTAAACGATTTTAGCCATGTCGCTTCAATTGCATCAATCGACCGTCAAACCGGTTCGGTTGGCGCTGACGGAGCATGTAGAAAAAGCCAGGACCGGTATCCATAAAGAAGGCGGAAGGCCCCGGCCGGGCTGTTCCGCCAAAAACGCCACTTCGTACGATATCCGTAGGCCAAAGGTTCGTCAGGGTCCGCTCACGCGGAATGACTGGCACGTCGATCCCGGCGGTGACCATCGCACTGTCCCGCATACGGCCTGATCGATCAACTTCTACCGGCTAAATTGCAGGGATGCGGAAAATCCTCCCACAACCGGTTGCACAGACAGCGTCAAGTCCTCTCCGACGTCGAATTGCAGCAAATGTGCGTTGACATATGCATCAAGGATCGTGATTCCATAGAATAAGCCGATGCCAATGTATAAAAGGTCACGGTTTCGTCGGAGATTGTCCCGTGATTCCCGGAACGCGCCGACACTGGCTTCCGCTCGCTCTCGCGTGATGTTGAGGCGATCGATGAGCTTCAGGAAGTCCGCTTCGTACTCGGGAAAGACCGGCTCGCCGTTCTCACGACGCGCGAGAAAGTGGTAGGAGTGCCGGTAAAGAAGATAATTTCTGTTCACGATGATCGCTGACGCCGCGAGCCCGCCGAGCCCTGCCCACACGATCGGTACCTTATAATACTGTCGATTGTAGGATTGACCCCAGCCGGGGAGAACCGCGGCTCTCCATAGAGCCCCTTTCGGCGAAACGTTTTCCGGAAACGACGGCTCGTCCGCATTCTGACACAGTGCCGCTGATGCCCCGGCGAATAGGAACAGCACCAGCGTGCAGCAAAAGGAGGTCAGCCACCTTGAGAGCAAGGCTCGAGCGCGGCGTGCGGAGCCGAATGAGCAGTTTGCAGATCTCTGATTCAAGATGCCGATAGCAAGGCAGGCGTCCCGCTCATCACAGAAGAAGATCGACGATTCGTTCCAGATCTTCATCGGAGTAGTATGCGATCTCGATCTGTCCTCCGCCGCTCTTGTGATGAATTTTGACTTGCGTGCTTAGTCTCGACCGAAGCTGGGACGTGTACTCACGTACCTGAAGCGAATCGCGATCGTTTTGTACTTCAACGCGCGATGTAGTAGCTCGATCGCGTTGATCGTCAGATTCCGCCTCCTTCTCGCTTTGTTCGCGCCACAGGCGAACACGGCTCTCGACTTCCCGAACCGAAAGATCTTCGTCTTCGATGGCCTCGAGCAGCTTTAATTGAACGCTGTCGTCGCTCACGGTGATGAGCGCTCGGGCATGGCCGATGGATACGCGGCCATCGCGCAGGCTCGCCTGAATTCGCGGAGGCAGCCTCAGGAGACGGAGGAGATTGGCGACCGTGGCCCTGTTCTTGCCGACCTTTCGAGCCACCTGCTCCTGCGTCAAGTCGCATTCCTCGATGAGTCGCTGATACCCGAGCGCAATCTCGATAGGATTCAGCTCCTCCCGCTGGATGTTCTCGACGATGGCCATCTCGAGCATCGCCTCGGAGTCCGCCTCGCGCACGTACGCTGGTATCCGCTTCAGTCCGGCGCGACGGGCCGCGCGAAGCCGTCGTTCGCCGGATATTACCTCGAAGCCTTCGTCGGTGACGTGAATGGTAATCGGCTGGATTACGCCCAGTTGCAGCATCGACGCCGCGAGCTCGTCGAGCGCTTTTTCGTCGAACTCTTTGCGTGGCTGATATGGATTCGGGCGGACGCTGTCAACGTCGACCTCCGCCACGCGTCCCGCAAGTCGAACGTCGTCGGACCGATCAAACGGTCCTCCATCCTGATCCTGGGCCTCTTCCGGACTCGGAAGGATGGCACTTAAGCCGCGTCCGAGCGCTACTTTCCTGGATTTCATCGTGATGTGTCTCTTCGGGCGCTATCTCGGATAACCGTTCGTCGCCGCCGGCCGAGAGAACGGACCTTGGCCGCTTCCCGCGTTCTGTGATTCGGATGTGGCTTCCTGCGTTTCCTCATGGCTTCCATCCAAAAAGGATCGGCTGCCGTGTATGACCTCGCGTGCCAGCGCAATATAATTCCTGGCACCGACGCACGTGGCGTCGTACAGCAGTACGGGCTTGCCGAAGCTGGGCGCTTCTGAGAGACGGACGTTTCGCTGAACGATCGTCTTGAACACCTTCTCACCAAAATAGCGCCGCACCTCGTCAGCGACCTGATTCGACAATCGAAGCCGGGTATCGAACATCGTCAGCAGGACGCCTTCGATCTCGAGATCCGGATGCAAATGCCGGCGCACGATTTTGATCGTATTCAGCAGCTGACCGAGGCCCTCCAGGGCGAAGTACTCGGCCTGTACGGGGATCAGAACGGAATCCGACGCCGTGAGCGCATTGACGGTCAGGAGGCCGAGAGACGGAGGACAGTCGATGACGACAAAATCATAGTCGTGCCGAATGTGGGCAATGGCGTTCCGGAGGATTCGCTCTCGGTCCGGCACGTCGACCATTTCGATCTCTGCGCCGACGAGATTGATATGGCTGGGCACGAGATCGAGAAACTGCATCTCCGTCGACTGTACGGCATCTGCTATGGGAATGTCGCCGATGAGTACCTCATAGGTCGACCGCCCTGGTGAACGGTGCTCGATTCCAATACCCGAAGTACAGTTCGCCTGTGGATCGATATCGATCAGGAGCGTAGAATGCTCGGTGGCAGCCAGAGAAGCGGCGAGATTGATCGACGTGGTCGTCTTTCCAACACCGCCTTTCTGGTTTGCAAGCGAAATGACTTTTCCCATCGACTATCTGCGTGAGTGAAGTGCCGACCGGCACGTATGGCGCGCGGAGAACAGTGGGGTTTTGAGCGGCGGATCGCACCGAATACCGCGTATTTATAGGTCCTGCACCGCCCGAAAAACTGCGCGCCCAATCTATGAAGAATCAACGTGGCAAACCAGTCCGCAACGCCGTCACCGCCCCTGTCCCAAGCAATCAGACCGGTCCTCTCGAGGTATCTGCATCTTGCAATAAAACAAAGAGTTGGAGAGATGAGCTCAGTGACCCGGGGTGCGGCGCGGCACGTAAGAAGACTATACCTCACAGCGGCGTTTCTTCGGAGGAATCGTTTGCTTATTCTAAAGTTGATTGCCTCGCAAATGCATGCTGGTCGACGGAGCGGCGTGACGCCGACTCCACGTAGGCCCGGTTCATATCGCGGTTCATATCCTGCGCATTAAACGTTCGAAGTAAATTGGCCCGCCGATTCGTTCTCAAATCGGATAAAGACTCGCTCGAAGAGCGACTTACGATCGACTATGCCGGTGAGTTGAACGAGCAGCAGTATGCTGCAGCAACGGCCCCGGGCGGACCGATTCTCGTGATCGCGGGCGCGGGAACAGGGAAGACGCGCACCCTCATCTACCGCGTCGCCTATCTGGTTGAGAATGGAGTCGATCCGAAGCAAATTGTCTTGCTTACGTTTACGCGCCGCTCTGCGCGCGAGATGCTCGTTCGTGCGTCGACGCTGCTCGACGGCCGCTGCAATCGTGTGTCCGGAGGGACCTTTCATTCCTTCTGCCTCGGGATCTTGCGCCGGCACGGGCGGCGGATTGGATTTCCCAGCAACTTCAACATCCTCGACGCTGCGGATGCGGCGGATGTCATCGACGTTCTACGGACAGCCCGGGAGTTGCACCGACGAGATAAGCGCTTCCCACGCAAGAAAACAATTCATTCGATCCTTTCAGCCTGCACGAATCGCGGAGAACGGCTGGACGAGGTGCTCGAGTCCCGCTATCCTCAGTTCGTCGAGTTTATAACAGAGCTGGAAGAACTGAGACAGAGCTACTCCGATTACAAGCGGCAGCACGGGCTCATGGACTACGATGACCTGCTGCTCCGTACGCTGGAGCTTATGGTGAGCGATGACGCGGTCCGCCAACAGGTCGCCGCCGGTTGTCGTCACGTGCTCGTAGATGAGTATCAGGACACCAATAAACTACAATCAGAGCTCGTGAAGCATTTTTCGTCGCTTCACGGCAACGTGATGGTGGTCGGAGACGACGCCCAGAGTATCTATCGTTTTCGTGGAGCCGATTTCCGGAATATCTTTGAGTTCCCGCAGGCGTTTGCGGGGACGAGGATGCTCAAGCTCGAGAAGAATTATCGTTCCACGCAGCCGATCCTGGATCTGGCCAATCATTTAATTCAGAAGGCGGCCCGCAAGTACGACAAGCGACTTTTCAGCGAGATGTCGACAGGCGAACGACCGGCCGTCGTTCCTGCTCCGGATGACCGATACGAAAGTCGTTTCGTATGTCAGATGGTACTTCATCTTCGTGAGCAGGGGGTTCCGTTGAATCGGATGGCCGTGCTCTTCCGCAGTAGCTTCAACTCATACGATCTCGAGATCGAGCTGAACCGCCACGACATTCCGTTTGTCAAATACGGCGGCCTTAAGCTTAGTGAAGCGGCGCACATCAAGGACGTTGCCGCACACCTGAAGGCGGCCGAGAATCCGATGGACGCGGTCTCATGGAATCGCATCCTTCAGCTGCTCGAAGGCATCGGCCCCAAGACGGCACAGGATCTGATCGAGTGGATTACGACTGTCGAGAATGGCGATCCGTTTCTGGTGAAGGACCGACCGTTTTCGCCGCGCTACGTGGATGAAATCACCAAGCTCTTCAGCGTCCTGCGTCGGCTTCGCAGTGGTGATCTGACGCTTCTCGAGCAGGTAGAAGCTATAATCGCATACTACGAGCCGATCCTGAAGCGGAAGTATTACGAGGACTATCCGAAGCGACTTCAGGATCTCGAGCATTTCGTCGGACTGGCAGGAAATTTCACGACAAGGGCTGAGCTGCTGTCGTCGATGGCACTGGATCCAATCGAGCTGACGGCACTGAATGTCGAGCCGATGGATGATGACGAGGCCCCGCTCGTACTTTCTACGATTCATTCGGCGAAGGGCCTCGAGTTCCACACCGTGTTCATCATTCACGCACTAGACGGTGTCCTACCGTCGGGGTATTCCCTGAAGGATCAGGAGGGCCTCGATGAGGAACTGCGGCTGCTCTACGTGGCGGTGACGCGGGCGGAGGAAAATCTCTTTATCTCGTACCCTGTGCTGCAATATCGTCGCTCACAGGGCAGATACCTTTCGGATCCCAGCCGATTTATTACCGACGTGCCGGAGCAGCTGCTCGAGCAGATGCAGCTCGTCGAAGAATCGCCTCAGCGCCAGCTTCCAGAGGCATCCAGCGGCGATGGCGCTGCCCTTTGGCCCGCCTGATGACGCAATCGGTGTCACATAGTTCGTATGCCGAGAAGGCGGCTTCGCTCGCCGTACATGCCGGCATTCATGAGGTCGACCAGACGTCGCTGGACGTCATCGGGGCGCTGAACGAGACGATCTTCAACGAAAAACGGATCATCAATACATTTGAAAGGGAAGATCTGGTCATACTTCTGGCCGTCATCGACGGTGAGCCCGTGGGCTTTAAGATCGGCTATCGCGAGAACCGATTCGTATACTACAGTGCAAAAGGGGGCGTGCTGCCGGAATATCGTCGCCAAGGCGTGGCGCAAAAAATGCTCTATGAAATGATGGGTCGTGCGTGCGCCCTCGGTTACGTGCGATTTGTTTACGATACGTTCCCCAACAAGGACGCCGGAATGACCATTTTGGGTCTGAACGAAGGCTTCCGCGTAGTCAAGGCGGACTTCAATAAGACGTACAAAGATTGGCGGATTCGTCTGGAAGCACGGATTGCGGAGCGGTAGCGTTAAGACCCGTTCAGACCACGAATCCGTGCGCACGAATCAATAATGGTGTGTACATGAAGGGCCGCCTACCGCGCCTTTTTTCAGGAGGATGTGCAAGTTATCCCGGATGAGATCACCCGATGCCTGATATGGATGCTGCAAAGCAGGCGGTCGGTCTAAAGGCCGCTTCTTTCGTCGAGGACGGCATGCTTGTTGGGCTTGGAACCGGATCTACCACATCCTACGCGATTGTCGAGCTGGGACGGCGTGTCCGGGAGGAAGGTCTCGTCATGAGCGGTACGCCGACATCTTTCGCCGCAGCGTTTCACGCGCGGGAACAGGGCATACCTCTCGTCACGCTCGCCGACGTAGACCGCCTCGACGTCGCAATCGATGGAGCGGACGAAGTAGACCCCGACTTCAATTTGATAAAGGGTCGCGGCGCAGCTCACACGCGCGAGAAGATCGTCGAATCGCTCGCGGATGAATTCATCGTTCTGATCGATGAATCAAAGATGGTAGAAAGGCTGGGTTCGAAGGCGCCCGTACCTGTCGAGGTGCTGCCTATGGCGCTTCATCCGGTCGAGATGGCGCTACGGCGAATGGGAGGGGATCCCGTGCTTCGGTTCGGGCGGATGAAAGACGGGCCGGTGGTCACCGATCAGGGCTTCTGGATTCTGGACTGCCGCTTCGATTCAATCGGCGAGCCCGCCGCACTCGACCGCCTCATCAAGCTGATCCCCGGAGTCCTGGATCACGGACTCTTCATCGGAATGGCCGATCGCGTTCTCGTGGGACGTGCCGATGGCAACGTGCGCGAACTCGACCGTCGAAACTCGAAGAGTGCCGAGATAGGGGGCAGCAAATAGAAAGCGTGTTACCCGCGAGTCCATGGTGGCTCCACCCTGGGGCAGAGACGAGCGCTCGCTATCTCAGCTTAAACGTGATCGGCAGTGACATCTTCACTTTGACAGACTTGCCGCGCTGCTTGCCGGGCTCAAATTTTGCCTGCTGGACAGCCCGCACGGCCTCTTCATCGCAGCCTGCGCCGATTCCACGGACCACCTGCGGATCGAGCACACCACCCTGTTCATCAACGATGAACTGAACGATTACGCGCCCTTCAACGCCGGCCTTCTTGGCGATCTCGGGGTACCTGATTTGCTTCTGAATCGCCGCGAGGCCACCGATCAATTCCGGCATCTGCTCAACGATTACGAAGATCTCAGGCTCCTCTTCTTCCTCTTCTTCCACTGCCGGCGGCGGAGGCGGTGTGCTCGCTACAGGCTCGTCGAGATCGAGTGATGCGTCCAGGTCGAGCACATCATCTTCCAAGACTTCGTCGTTGGGTACTTCTACAGGTACCGGCGGCTTCGGAGGCGGAGGCGGCTGCTCAATCTGCTGCGTCTGTCTGATCTCCTCCATCTCGATCTGCTCCTGCTCCGACAACACAACCTCGAAGTCACTGTCTGGACTCCAGTCGACGCGAAATGCTACAATCAAGAGTGCGAGTGTAGCTATGAGGCCGATCTCGATATAAATCGGATATTTGTTGCGGAGATCGACCTTGTCTTCCTTGCGCAGTGCCATTGTGGTGGGGGTCTGGGTTCGAGGCTCGAGTGACGTCAGGTAAAACTACAATATTGCTAAAGATACAGTAAAATTGCATCTGGGTAGAAATGATGAAGCGCTATACCTTCAGATCTGTAGACCGGTTCCATGAATTCGGCAGCAGCGGCATTCCAGAGAGGTTTTCTCTTGTCGTGGCAGCAGCCGCATCACGCGCAGAATCGGACGCCCCGAGTGGAAATCACGCGAGGGGCACTTCACGATCGTCCAATATAGCGGTAAAATGTCGCACCGATTAATAGTCCGGCCGTGTTGGCCAGGGCATCCCACACGTCCGGCGTGCGTCCGAACGGAAGGAGACCCTGATAAACTTCGGTTAAAACAGCGTACGCGACCCCGAAGAGGAGAACGTATTTGAAATGTCGGTGCAGGTCAGAAGGCGGGGATGTGCGCATCCACAGCCATCCGAATACCGCAAACATGCCGACGTGCCCGACCTTGTCTGCGCTTACTATCTGGATGTCTGGGAGGTCTCGGCCGGGGATGGTGCACAGTACGAGGATCAGCAGGGTCCAGGCAGTCGCAGCGGCTCGGCTCCAGATCCTTGACGGGGCGCGGCGGTGGGGCGGCGTTTCCGATTCAGGCATGGTGGGCAAAGCGATCATGAAGGACTTGCGGTAGTTCGTTGATTAGATCGGTAGCCTGCAGGGTTCGGTAGTCAGAATGGCACGCAAATCGATCAGCGCAGGCGCCGCCGAGATGCACGGCCGCAATGGCGGCGTCGCGGGGCTCGAGTCCCTGAGCGAGCAGTCCGGCGCAGATACCGGCGAGCACGTCGCCGGTGCCCGCTGAGGCGAGCCCGGTGTTTCCGGTGCTGTGTATCCACGCGCGTCCGTCTGCCGTGGCAACGACGCTCGGCATGCCTTTGAGGACAAGCACGCAGTTCCATAGACGCGCAAAATGCTGGGTAAGACGAATGTGGTCGTCGATGTCAATCCCGGAGTCCTCGAGCGCATCACCCGCAAGACGCTTGAACTCGCCGAGATGCGGCGTGAGAATCCAGCGTCCGGCGGATCGTTCCTGGAGAAGATCCGTCCGTCCGACCAGCGCGTTGATGCCGTCCGCATCGATTACGAGCGGCACGTCGACTTCCTCGAGAAAGCGGTGAATGAAGGATCGGGTCGACGGTGCCCGTCCGAGCCCGCAGCCGATGAGCGCGGCATCTGCCTTGTCCAACCGATCGGCGATCGCCGACATGGCGCCGTCCGGATCTAAGCCATTCTCGCCGGCCGGGAGCCCGATCGTCGTGACTTCCGTCATTTTTACGGAGAGCACGTGCTGAATCCGCTCGTCGGAGGCGCAGGTGACGTATCCGGCGCCGGCGCGTGAAGCCGCGGTTGAGGCCATCACGGGCGCACCGGTCATTCCCACGGCCCCTGAAACGATGAGCGCGAATCCGACGGAGTATTTGTTGGCGCCGGGCGACCGGCGCGGCAGAAGTGCCTCTACGCCGGCATCGTCTGTGTGGAATGCGCAGCCGGCGTGGCCTTTTTCTGCAGGCTCCGTAAGTACGTGTCGCGGAATGCCGATGTCTACGGTTTCCACGGTGCCCGCGATCGCTTTTCCCAGATTGATGCACAGACCGGCCTTCCGCGCACCCATCGTAATGGTAAGATCTGCAAGGAACGCCGCACCAAGCTCTATGCCTCGGTCTGAATGGAGTCCCGTGGGGATGTCGATGGCCACTTTCCCGCCCGGCAGTTCGTTTATCAGGCGGACGAGGCTAAGGATCGGATCGCGCAGCTCGCGCGTGATGCCGGTGCCGAGCAGCGCATCGACGTGCAGGTCGACGGCGGGAACGGAGGCCGGCTGTGAACCACGATCGATTCGCCGGAGGTGGAGCCGGCCACGCCCGTCCTGGTCGCGGAGCTTTTCGAGCAGCCGAAAATTGGCTGCCGCATCTTCGCTCATGTCCTCGGCGCCGCCAAGAGCGATCACGTGCACGTCTGCGCCGTGGCTCTGAAGATATCTTGCGACGACGAATCCGTCGCCTCCGTTATTCCCCTTACCGCAGTATATCGCCACCGAAAGGCCGTCCGCAGGGCCGTATTGATCCTCGATGATCGCGGCCGACGCTCGGCCGGCCGTCTCCATCAATGTTCGTCCGGGAATGCCGAACTCCTCTATAGCAAATCGATCGCACTCGCGCATCGCGTCGGCCGTGAGGACAGGCTTCATGGGTTTTCCTGCTGATCGTTTTTCTTATCGATTGGCTGTCGTTGTACCGGCATTGATGGAGTTCTCCGGCGAGTCGTCACCTGCGGTGTGGGAGGTGGAGCGTATCCGGCAGCGCCGTCTCCCAGCGCGCGCGAACGCGTGCAGGCTCTGTTCGCCAGGTGATTTCTTCGCCAGGCGTGTACGGCATCAGGAGCCCTGGATCCCACGTCCCATTCAAATTGTCATCGACGAACGCGCGGATGCGATACGAGCCGGCGGGGAGCGACGGGAATACGAACAAGCCGTTCGAATCGGCCGAGGTCTCGTAGGAGGGCACGATGGGCGACAAATCTGTCGGTATCGCACGCACGATGATGGACTGCGGACCAGAGAGATTCGTTTCGATGACGCCGCTAATCTCGCCCGTCGCATCCGCAGAAATACGCCTGAAATCGCGGCGGTACACGCTGTCGGGACCCGCGAGCGATGACGCATCCACCGCAACTGAGACGAGCACATCCGGGCCGAGGCGTGGGTCCGTCAGAATCTCATAGTCGGTACCGTTCTGTGTGGTGACCACGTAATTCTGCGGCATTCCGGTGGAGTCGGTGACCGATACGGCCGTTTCGAGCAAGTCTGTGTCTATCGGGGTATTGAAACGCATGCCGGGCTGGACGTCGTCAGGCAGCATCTCCAGATCCTCGTCGGTCGCGCCCTCCGGAAGGAATTCTACGAATCGAGTCTGCACGGTATCCTCCCGCGCTGCAGGCGAGAAATAGGAAGGATTCGGCCGCACGGCGTTCCCGCTGGTATCGGTAACGGCGGTGGGCACCACCCCGAATCTCTGGTCGCCGAGTCCATCCGTCGTGAAATATACCTGGCGGCGGTCCGAGCCCTGCAAATAGAGCGCACGAATTTCGACCGGCTCACCAGAGGCCGAGTCGGTTAGAATCCAGTCGGACGGATCTCGATCAACAAACTCCACCGGCTCTGAAAAGCGGAGTATATGCCTGGATCGCGCCAGGGATTGCACGCGCAGCGGTGCCGGTGCGATCGTGTCGATTGCAGCAAATATCCAAGGGTCGCTTGATGCGTCCGCCGTCGAGCTTGCGAAGATCGCGGGAGCCGGAGGCGGCGCAAAATCTTCTTGCGGATCCGGGTGAAGGTTCCGATTGACGTCGTCGAGAGCGGCGACGTAGTAGAACTGCTCGGTCAGATACTCGAACGTGAATCCGCCATCCGTATTAGTCTGCGTGCGATAGGCCGGACGGTCGGGAAGCGAGTCGGGAGCCGCACTGTCCGGGAGGGCATAGGCCAGAACGTCGACGCCTGCGATCGGGCCGCCGGCGCTCCAACCGACGACGCGACCGGACAAGACGCCGCTGCTGATCGTCGGTCCCGTTGAGAATGCCAGCACGATGGGTGAACGCAGTGCTACGCCGTGCGCATCGCGAAGATTGGTATCGAGGGTCACGACATAGGTCGTATTCTCTCTCAGGGGCTCGGGAAAACGCACGACTACGCTGCGGCCGCTCCAGGAATATTCTAGACGCTGACCGAAGCCGGGCGAGAAAGAAAGTGCTTGCGGGAGAGACGTTTCTTGCACGTACTCCGAAAAGGTGATTCTGATGGCGTCTGCATCGACATTTACTGCGCCTTCTGCCGGCGTGGTCGCGACAACCTCCGGCGGCGTCTCGTCGGGCGGCCCGCCGGACGGAGCCACGGGAGTGGCGCATCCCGCCAGCGCGGCGAGGATGAGCGTGAAGATGAGGATCCGGACGCGTCGGCACATCAGTCGTCGGTGCTCTGGCTCCGCAGGGTAAAGAACAGGTAGACGCCAAGAGCCGTTGCAGCCGTCAGCACGGCAGGTTCTACGTAACGGCGGACCCAGCCGGCTCTCGGCGGGTCGCCGCGCGTCTCGGAATACACCTGATCTTCGAGCCGTTCACGTTCAGCGCGGTCGATGACGTCGTCCGCCGCTTCCGAACAGCGCTCGTCCAGCAGAATACGGCCATCGACATCCGACAAGACGTAGTGCACCGCAAGCCTAACGTTGCGATTCAAACGCCGGCGACCGAGCGCATCGTACGTTACCTGGGCGTCCTCGACGGTGAAGGCAAGGCGTGGAAGCGTTGCGGACTGCGGGGGCAGCCCGTCGAAATCAAAAACCTCGCGGCCATCAGACCTCCAGCTTTCAATAAGGGCCGAACGAACGTACGGCATCTCGTCCGGCGCCTCGACGGACAGTGCTTCGACATCCCGGGGCAGCTCGCCGAGGCACTCCAGTGCCAGCCGCTGGTACACGGCGAGATTTGTTTCTTGGGCGCCGGCCGTTTCCGCGCCTAGAGCGAATGCGGCGACTACGACCAGAAGTCCGCGCGCCGCGACGCTATGCATAAATGCCGCGCATCCGAAGTGCACTCGCGACCTTGTCGATGGCGAGCACGTATGCCCCGATCCGCATCGAGACACTGTATTTCTGGCCGGCCTCAAAGACATTGTCGAATGCTGTACGCATGATTCGATCACAACGGCGATTTACGCGGTCGAGTGTCCAGAAGTAGCCCTGCCTGTTCTGCACCCACTCAAAATAGGAAACCGTGACACCACCCGCGTTTGCAAGAATATCCGGAATTACGATGACACCCTTTTCGTTTAGTAAATCGTCGGCATCGGGCGTCGTCGGTCCGTTCGCACCTTCCACTATAATCTTCGCCTTAACGTCTGCGGCGATGCGTTCGTCGATTTGATCCTCCTTTGCCGCAGGGACGAGCACGTCGACCTCAAGCGTGAGCAGCTCGTCGTTCGTGATCCGTTCTGCATTCTGGTATCCGTCGAGCGTATTTCGGTTGCTCGCCGAATAGTCGATCATCGTTTGTATGTCGAGACCGGCCGCATTGTAGTACCCTCCACTCACGTCGCTGACGGCGACAATTCTGCACCCTTGCTCTTGAAGGAGCCTGGCGGCGGTGGACCCGACGTTGCCGAAGCCCTGCACGGCGACGGTGCAGTCGGCGGGCCTGAGCCCGATGCGGTCCATCGCGGCGAGCGTTACGGTCATGACACCTCGCCCGGTGGCCTCTTTCCGACCGTACGATCCTCCGAGCATGATCGGCTTGCCGGTTACGACGGCGTTCTCGGTCCGTTTTGCGTGCATCGAATACGTGTCCAGAATCCACGCCATGATCTGCTCGTTCGTGTTCATGTCGGGAGCAGGAATGTCGCGGTCCGGTCCGAACACGTCTATCATGTTGGCGGTGTATCTGCGCGTCATACGCTCGAGCTCTCCAGGGCTCATATCGCGCGGATTGCAGACGACGCCGCCTTTCGCCCCGCCGAACGGTACGTTCACGACGGCGCATTTCCACGTCATCCATGCGGCGAGCGCCTTCACCTCATCGAGCGTAACGTCGGGTGCGTAGCGGAGACCGCCCTTCGACGGCCCGAGGATTTCGTTGTGGATGACGCGCATGCCCTCGAACACCTTCATCCGCCCGCTGTCCATGATTACAGGAACGGCGGTGATGTAGATGCGTGCAGGAGAGAGGAGATACTCGTAAAATCCCGGGTCCAGCTCGAGGATTTCGGCGGCGATATCGAACCGCTCCATCATGGAACGGAATGGACTTTCTCGATCTATGATGGGGGCAGGCTCCTGGTAGATAGCCCGATCGTAGACGCTGCGCTTGTAGGGCATTGCATGTACAATAAATGCGAGTGGCTTGTAGAGATACGGGCCCCCGACTCATCGGTTCAGGCGCACTCGTGTTGCTCTGCACCGTAGATTCGGCCTACTGAATTCCAAAATTAGTGTTTCTCGCGTGCGAGGTGTAATGAATCTTTCGCCATCATGGCCGGACGAGGCCGTATGCAGATGACGTCGAATCATCTCACCACTCGCCGAAAAAAGGAGATCGCATCGCTCAGGCATCGCAAGTATCGCGAGCAATTGTCGGAGATGCTCGTGGAGGGACGGCGATCAGTCGAGGCCGCCGTCGACGCCGCAGCGCCGATCAGGGATATCGTGGTCGCAGCATCGGTGGCGAAAGAGCCCGACATCCGCCTGATAATCGACCGTTCGAATATACCGGCACATGTCGTTTCGGATGAGGAGATCAAGACGATGTCGGCCGTCGAAACGAGCCAGGGTATTCTGGCGGTAGTCGCGATCGAGGTTGGTACTCTGGCCGAACTGCGCCGAGCGCGGAGAATCCTGGTGCTGGACGGACTGCAGGACCCCGGAAACGTCGGGACCATGATCCGAACCGCGGCATGGTTCGGGGTGGATGCAGTGGCGACGGCGTCGGGCACCGTCGATGTCTACAATCCGAAAGTCGTTCGCGCCGCGATGGGGGCATTGTGGGACGTGACGCACGTGCATGTGGATGATCTCACTGCCGTTCTGGGCGAGCTGCGACGAAATGGATCTTCCGTATATGGCGCTGATCTGGCCGGGACAGCGGTTCGCGAATGGCGGCCGGCCGATCGATCCGTGCTCGTGATGGGAAGCGAATCACACGGCATCTCTAGCGAGGTGGAGGCCATGCTGGACGAGCGGATCGTCGTGCCGGGTGCGTCAGCGCGCCGCGGGACCGAATCGCTCAATGCGGCCGTTGCCGCGGGCGTTCTCATGTATGCGTGGATGGATTGATGGACGAATGCTCAGCCGTCTTCTCGGGGAACGTGCGGATGCGAAGTGTTGTAACGCGTATATTTTAGGCGCCGGTTTCATATCACAATTCTTATCGAGCAATAACGCGGCATGGAAATTCCGTCGCTTCGGGGCATGAGCATCGATCCGGGGCTCATGACTCTGGAAAAACCGGAGGAGCTTGGGGAGAAACACACTTCGCTTCGAATCGGCGTTCCCTCCGAAGTATCCAACGAAGAACGTCGGGTCGCCCTGGCACCGAGCGGCGTCGCCGCTCTCGTAGCCAACGGCCATGAGGTCTACGTCGAACGGCAAGCGGGCGCACAGGCACACTTTTCCGACAACGAATACGCAGAGTACGGCGGCGAAATCGTCGATACTCCCGCAGCGCTCTACAGCAAGTGCGAGATGATCGTGAAGGTGGGTCCGCCGAACGGCGACGAGCTGGACTATCTGCAGGAGAAGCAGATTCTAATTTCGGCGCTGCACCTCGGGCATACCACGCCGGAATTTCTACGTCGTTTGATGGATCTGAAGATCACGAGTATCGGATTTGAGTTTATACGCGACCCGGACGGATCGCTGCCGATCGTTCGGATGATGCACGAGATTATGGGCTCGATGTCGGTTCAGATTGCGGCCCGCTATCTTGAAAGTAGTGAGGGCGGCAAGGGCGTAATGATGGGCGGTATTTCGGGCGTTCCCCCTTCGACGGTCGTCATTCTCGGAGCCGGCGTGGTCGGCGAATGGGCCGCTCGCACGGCGCTGGGATACGGTGCCCACGTCATCGTACTGGATACGGACCTCACCTCTCTACGAAGCCTCGAGCACTATCTGGATCGCCGAATCACCACGGCTATGGCGTCGTCACAGTATCTCAGGCAGGCCGTCTTGAGCGCAGACGTCGTGATCGGTGCACTGATGTCCGACGGTGCCCGGTCGCCGGTGCTCGTCACGGAGGACATGGTCAAGTCCATGCGGGCCGGGACGGTCATCGTCGATGCGGTCATCGACCAGGGTGGATGCATAGAGACCAGCCGCCCCACGACACACTCCGACCCCATCTTTCGGAAGCACGGCGTGATTCACTACTGCGTGCCGAATATGCCCTCGAATGCTGCGCGGACGGCGACCTATGCGCTGACGAACGTCCTCGTACCGTACCTCGTCCAGATTGGAGAAGTCGGGTCGATCAACGACGCGTTGTGGCGAAATGCCGGGCTTCGCAACGGCACGTACGTGTATAGACGGCACCTTACGAAAAAGAGTCTTGCGACGCTGTTCGGAATGCCTCACCGCGACATCGAGCTGCTCATCGCGTCGGGAATCTAGACCTATTTAACCATTCTGGATTCGCAGAAAGATGCCGCTGCAGTGTTAGCTGATCTTTTGGTAGAATCCCATCACACAACGAATTGGACGATGATATTATGGATCAGAGTATGCAGGCGGTAGTGAATTTCGGCGGTGAGCCGGGGAGTGTCGAGCTTCGAGAGGTTGCCGTGCCAACGATCGGAGACGAGGACGTCATGCTTCGCGTTCAAGCGGTAGGGATCTGCGGCAGCGACGTGCATCAGTGGCAGGGTTCGCATAGCTGGCCCGTCAACTACCCATGCATTCTCGGTCACGAGTTCAGCGGCGAGGTGGTTCAGCTGGGCGAGCGGGTCCGAACCTTTCAGGAAGGCGATCGCGTGACGAGTGAAACTGCTGCCGTGATCGATCCGGCGTCGCCGATGAGCCGATCCGGAAACTACAACCTCGATCCGTCGCGCCTTGGCTTCGGCTACGGCGTCGATGGTGCGATGACCTCGTACGTGCGCGTGCCGGAGCGGTGCCTTCATGAGCTGCCCGAGGGGCTGTCCTTTGAAGTCGCCGCGCTGACGGAGCCCTGCTGCGTCGCCTACAACGCCGTCTGCGAGAGCTCGCGCGTGAAGCCTGGCGATGATGTGCTGGTGCTGGGCCCTGGACCTATCGGGCTGCTCTGTGGAGCGATGGCCCGGCTGAGCGGGGCCGGACGCGTGATCGTATCGGGTCTGGAAAGCGACCGGGGCCGTCTCGATACGGCCCAAGAAATGGGGCTCTCCACGGCGTACGCCGTGGAGATTGCGGACCTCGTCGGAACGACCTACAGGCAACTCGGCTTTGACGTCGTCGTCGACGCCGCCGGCGTGTCACCCACGCTGAGACAGGCAATGGATGTCGTACGCCCGGGCGGGCATATAGCCAAAGTCGGATGGGGACGGCGTCCGCTCGATTTCAGCATCGATCCCATCGTGCAGAAGGCCGTCACGATTCAGGGGAGCTTCTCACACAATTGGCCGATATGGGAGCGCGTGTTGCATCTTTTGACGTCGGGGCAGCTGGATGTGAGTCCGATCGTAAGCCGCGTCGCGGCACTGGATGAATGGGAGGATTGCTTCGAGAAAATGCATGCCTGTGATTTCGTCAAGGTCGTGCTCCGGCCGTCTGCGTGAGGCATGCCATCTGCTGGAAGCGATCACATCTTACAGGGTTCGATGTCTGCTAGATTGAATGGAAAGGTTCTCCTGGTCACGGGATCTACCACCGGGATCGGCGAAGCCGTTGCTCGCCGCTGCGCGGATGAAGGCGCATCGATTATGGTGCACGGCCGGGACGAGAACCGTGCTCGGCGGGTCAGCGAGGACGTGGGCGGCGCCTACTTCGCCGGAGATCTTCAGGATCCGTCGATTCCCGCACGCCTCGTCGACGCAGTCGTTAAGCGGTTCGGACGTCTAGACGGCATCGTCAACAACGCAGCTCTGACGACCCGGAGCAATATTGACGAGACGTCTCCGGAGGTGTTCGACAGAATCATCGCGGTCAATTTGCGGGCGCCGCTTCTCGTCATTCGCGCGGCGATGCCGCACTTTCGCCGGCAGGGCGGCGGCGTCGTCGTCAACGTCGGATCGATCAACGCGCTGAGCGGCGAGCCCAACCTGCTGGCCTATTCGATATCGAAAGGCGGGCTGCAGACGCTGAGTCGAAATCTTGCGGATGCACACGCCGCCGAGGGCGTGCGAATAAATCATCTCAACGTCGGCTGGACCCTGACTGAGAACGAGCGGAAAATGAAAAGCGAGGAAGGGCTGGGTCCGGGATGGGAGACGCAGCTTCCAACGCAGTTTGCGCCGTCGGGACGCATCTTTTATCCCGACGAAATAGCTGCTCATGTGGCGTTCTGGCTCTCCGACGAAGCCGGGCCGGTCAGCGGTGCGGTGTACGAAATCGAACAATATCCGATGATTGGAAGGAATCCGGACAAAGAATAATATGCCGCTAGCCGCATTTCCGAAGTGTTATCTCGATCATCTCTGCGTGGACCGCACGATGAGCGTCGACGAGTGGCTCGATATGTCGCTCGAGCTCGACATCGACGGTCACGAGTTCTACTGGGGATTTACGCCGTACGACGATCCTGGCGAGCTCGAGCGGCTCCGCCGCGTAGTCGAGGACCAGGGCAGGACGATAGCCATGATGTGCTATTCGTCGGATTTTACGAAGCCGGATCGCTCCGAACGGGTTCAGGAGGTCGCACTTCAGAAACGCGCCGCGGATGTCACGGCGGCGCTCGGAGGGCGGTATTGCCGGGTGCTGTCAGGCCAGCGTCGGCCGAACGTCTCGCGAGAGCAGGGCCTTTCATGGGTCGCAGACTGCATCCGAGAATCCCTCGATCATGCCGGGCGCAGCGGCGTAACGCTGATCCTCGAGAATCACTACAAAGACGGCTACTGGGCATATCCTGAGTTCGCCCAGCGCAGCGATGTATTTCTCGATCTCGTAGATCGCGTCGGCGACCACGAGGCGTTCGGTGTGAATTACGATCCGTCGAACGCGATCATCGGAGGGGACGACCCAATCGAGCTGCTCGAATCGATCAAAGACCGCGTCGTCACCATGCATGCCTCAGATCGGTTTTTCGAGGGGGGCTCACTCGGCGACCTGAGGGCCCGGGAGGTCCATCCGCAGACAGGCTACGCGGATATCCTCAGGCACGGAGTAATCGGCGAGGGGCTGAACGACTACGACCGCATTTTCTCGATTTTACGAGACGCGGGATTCGACGGCTGGATATCCATAGAGGACGGTGACGACCCCGAGAAGGGAATGGAGAATCTGGAGCTTTCGGTCGATTTCTTGCGGACGAAGATGCGTGCGCATGGATTAGGGTAAGCTCGCTTTCATCCTGCGCCTCTACTCATCGTAGCTGACGCCGAGGCGGGAGAGTGCCTCCGGAGGACAGCCTGTCCACTCCGGCACGAAGACGTTGCCCATATACTGGAGGTCGTCGACCCCGATCCTGCTGCTCCAGAACCCAGATGCAGTGAGGTCGCGAAAACTCCTGAAAAACGCGACGCCGTGTGAAATATCGGGTGAAGCGGTCTCGGGATATGCGATCTGGTCCAGCAGAGCGCGGCGTTCTTCATCCGAACTTGCTGTGAACGTTCGGCCGGCGGCTTCGAAGCACTGCGCGTCGATCCACGCCAGTCCGCCGCGCATCGCCGTCTGCATGGACGGACGATCGATCATCATGAAATCCATGAATTCGGGAACGCCGGCATCCGTGGCGCTGCCCGAACGGTCGTCGGCCGGCAAGATCAGATCGACGAGCAGACGGACCGTCTCGTACTCATCTTCAGTGAAAAACTGGGGTTCGAATGCTGCGGTTCGATCGACGCGATCGCGCGCCCTGCGCGTATCGGAGGCATCCCATGTGAAGCCCGCCGCGAGGGGAGCCAGTGCGATCAGTTTTAGTGATTCTCGGCGTGTGAGCTCGGCCATCGATCTTAGATGTTTCCGCGTTTGCGTTCATCGGCGATGTATTCGGCGGTTCGCATCGACAGGGCGAGAATGGTCCATGTTGGATTCTTATGCGCCTGAGAAACGAATGGGCCCGCGTCGGCTACGAAGAGGTTTTTCACCTCGTGGGACTGGCAGTTGCGATTGAGCACGGACTCGCCAGGATCGTCGCCCATCCGCGTCGTTCCGACTTCGTGGATAATTCGGCCCGGCGCAAGTATTCCGTAACCAGACTCCTTCGACGGAATATCGCCGATCGGCTCTCCTCCCATCGCGTGGATGATCTCTCGCGCCGTTTCGTGCATGTGTCTGACCTGGCGAAATTCCTCGTCACTCCACGTCACGTGGAAACGGAGGACAGGAATGCCCCAGCGATCGACCACAGCCGGATCTATCTCGCAGTAATTGTCACGCCTCGCGATCATTTCACCACGCCCGGCGAAGCCTACCATCGCGCCGTAAAACCGACGGTAATCGTCCTTGAGCGATTGCCCGTATCCACCGGCAGCTTTGGTGTCGGAGAACCGACTGTTATATTGATCGATGCCGCCCATGAAGCCATATCCCGGCATCCTTCTGCCCCCCCACAGTTCGAGGTGATAGCCTCGTGGGAAGTCGACACTACCTTTGTCCTGCTGCAGCCACCAGGGGATGTAGAGATGCGCTCCGCCCGTCCCATCTTCGTTGTGGGGCACATGGTCGAGGAGCTGCGGGAAGATGCCGGCAATATCGGTGCCTGTGGAATCCGTCAGATATTTTCCGACAATGTCGCTCGAGTTGCCGAGGCCGTTCGGATGGCGCGGCGACTTCGAGTTCAGGAGAAGTCTGGCGGATTCGCACGCGCTGGCTGCCAGTACAACAATGCGTGCACGAATCTCGCGGTCCGCCCCGGATTCCTTGTCGATATACGACACGCCGCTCGCGAGGCCCTCATCGTCCGTCAGCACCTCGCGGGCCATGGCGTTGGTGATGAGCTCGAGGCGCCCGGTCTCCATCGCCGGGGGCAGAAGAACGGAGGGTGAGGAAAAATTCGAATGTGTAGAACACCCGCGTCCACACTGTCCGCAGTAGTGGCACGCCGGCCGGCCGTTGTGAGGCCTGGTGAGGATGGAGAGCCGATTCGGGATGATCGGAATGCCCAGCTTGTTGCAGCCGTCCTTTATGAGCAGCTCGTAGCAGCGTGGTCGCGGCGGCGGAAGAAAGATGCCGTCCGGCTCGTTGTAAATCCCTTCATTCGAACCGAAAATGCCGACGAGGCGATCGAGTTTGTCGTAATACGGTGCGAGTTCGTCGTAGGAGATGGGCCAATCATCTCCGTGATCGTCGACGCTCTTTCCCTTGAAGTCGTCAGGTCCGAAGCGCAGTGAAATGCGGCCCCAGTGCTGGGTGCGCCCCCCGAGCATACGCGCGCGAAACCAATCCCATTCGGTCCCATCGTCGACCGTATACGGCTCGCCGTCGAGCGTCCATCCCCCCAAACAAGCGTCGAATTCGCCGAAGTGGCGCTCGGGAGTCGAGGCGCCCCGCCGCGGCGAATCGTAGTTCCACGTGAGCATGTCGCCGTCACGCCCTACATCCCATGTCGGCCCTGCCTCTAGCATTACAACGTCGGCGCCCGCCTCGGTAAGTACCTTCGCCGCCATGCCGCCGCCGGCTCCCGAGCCTATGATGCAGACGTCGTACGTTTTGGTGCGCTTGAATGATGGGAAAGGCATGCCGCCTGGCTACTCGAGTTCTTTGATGCGGAGATTTCGAAACCATATAGGTGCATCGCCGTGCTTACCCTGCAGTCCGATGTGGCCGTATGTCGGCAGATCGGCTTTGGGGATGCTCAACCACTCCGGGATTTCCGATCCATCCGGGTTCGTTGCGCCGGACGTCCACTCGCTCATATCCATCTCCGATACCAGCTCGCCGTTTAGAGCTACTGTAATGAGCTGGTCGTCGCACGTGATGGTCATCCGATTCCACTCGCCGGGCTCTTTCACCGCCGACATCGTCGGAGCGACATGTCCAAATATGGCGCCGGCCTGCCATGTTTTTGGCGAGTTCGCCCACTGCTCGTCGTAATCGTCGGCGATCTGGATTTCGACGGAGTTCGGGACGAAGTTGATGAGGTGGCTCCCATAGACGAACACACCGCTGTTCGTACCGGGAGCGTTGCGAAATTCGAGATCGATGACGAAGCTGTCATAGACCCTCCCCGTCCAGAGAACCTCGTCTTCGGTGGCTGTGAGGATGCCGTCATCCACAGACCAGACGTTGCCCGGACGAACGGCCTGGGATAGGTCTGATTGGAATACATCCGACCATTCCGGACCGCTCGTGTCGGGATGCAGCGGAGCCTGCGCCAGGACGGGGAACGCGGCTACGACTGTCGAAAGAACGCACAGCAAAACACGTCGATACATTCCTTTCATCCTCTTTCTGAAAACGTTATCATTTTCCGGCCACACTATAAGAAACCACCAATCATCTTCTTAGGCAAGCCCGCGTCAAACTGTGTTTAGACGATCCTGTTGCCGCCATCTACAACTTTTTACCCCTGTCGCGTGGTGCCTCTGGTGGACAGCCGTGCTGCCGATGTCCGCGGATGCGCAGATGCTGCGCGAGTTGTCTCTCGAGGATTTGTCCGCATTTGAGTCGACATCCGCTGAATGGAGCATTGCGGGCGATGCATGGTCGCTGTGGGATTCGGAAAATTTAGAGCTGGAGCCGGGCACGGGAGTTCTCGCGCACGCGCGCCGGCCGACGGGCAGTGGATTTATCGAGACATCATGGGGGCATGGTGACCTGATTCTCGAATTGGAATACCTCGTTGCAAGCGGGTCGGAATCGGGCATTTTCTTGCAGGGGCGCTACGAGGTGCAGATCGTCGACAGCTGGGGCATCGAGCAGCCGAGCTACAGTGATGCAGCGGGTATCAGCCCTCGTTTTGATGAGGAGCGCCCCCCGGGACGTCAGGTTTTCGAGGGACATGCGCCGCGATCGAATGCAGCGAAAGCCCCGGGATTGTGGCAGCATCTGCGGATTGTGTTTGAGGCGCCGCGGTTCGATGCGGACGGGCGAAAGTCACTGAATGCACGAGTCGTAGAGGTTGTGCATAATGGCGTGACAGTCCAGGAGGCGGTCGACCTCGGTGGACCGACCAAGGACGCGATTTATACGGATGAAGGTCCGTCAGGGCCTCTGGCGTTTGGTGGTGCCGGTGGCATCGCCATCCGTAACGTGCGGTATCGTCACTACGAGCCCGTCGAGCCGGTTGCCCTGTCGGACGTGCACTACACCCTGCGCTATGGTGAGTTCACCAACCTCTCAGAGATGCTCGCAGCCGCTCCATCGGCATCGGGTGCAGCTTCCGGTTATGTTTGGGATCTGTTCGGTCAAACCGCCGACCGCATAGGAGTCGAGTGGGAGGGGACAATTCGGATTCCGGAGACGGGCGAGTATCTCTTTAGCATGCGCTTTAACTGGATCGACGAAATACCGTATGACGAAGACGCCGTAGCAGGACTTGGCCGATTCACAGTTGACGACGAACTTGTAATCGATCATACGGGTGAGGATTCTACGTCGTCCGGCCATATCTATTTAACGGAGGGCGTACATCCGTTTACGTTGAGTTATTTCAAGAACCGAAAGCTCTGGAGGCCGATCGTATTTTTTCGAGTGGAGGGTCCGGGAATGCCGCCGCTGTACCTGAACGCACCACGTTCACTTCCCCCGCCCGAAACGTCGTATCCCGCTGTCCCGCTGGACGCGAGTCGCGAACCGATCGTTCTCCGAAGCTTCGCCGAGTACGGCTCTGAGACGGTCAGCAATGTCGTTTCGGTCGGGGATCCGACCTCTGCTCATTATGCGCTGGACCTGGACAATGGCAGGCTGCTTGCCGTTTGGCGGGGAGGGTTTGTGGATGTTGGCTCGATGTGGACGGGACGTGGTGAGCTTCAACACGCCGAGCCTCGTGGCCAGCTACTTGAGTTTGCGAAAGGACCGACGGTGGCGCGATTGGCGACCGAGGATGCGGCATGGCCGCGGGTTTCGGAAATCGACGACCTGCGGTTTCTGGGATATCGGCTGGACGGCGGGGGACGGCCGACGTTCCGATATGCCGGGACGGGCGATTTCGAGATGCGGGATGCATTTCAGCCCGAGCAGGGCGGCCGACGTCTGCTACGCCGGCTGACGTTCTCAGGGAGTATTCGTCCTGATGATTTGTGGATTCGTGTCGCTTCGGGAATGAACATACAGGAGCGAAGGCCGGGGGTTTTTGCCGTCGACGCCGCCTACTTCGTCGATATTTCGACCGATGCAGGTGCCCGCCTCCGCACCCAGAGCGGCCGCGAGGAACTGCTCGTTCCTATTCGATTCTCGGACGATGAAGCGCATTACGAATATTCTATCATCTGGTAACCGCGACCTTCTGGCAAGATGACGTCTAACGGAGCTCCATATATCAGTCGATTTGGGCCGCTTTTAGCGGTTTCTCTCTCGTGGATTCTCCTCGCAGTTTCCGTTCACGCGCAGACCACCGGTGACGCGTCGTCACTCGCCGTCGAGGAGTCGGCATACTATGTAATCGAGACCGTGAGTACACCGGAGGACGTCGTGCTGGAGGTGGGCGGGCTGGCGCTGCTGCCCAGCGGTGACATCGCCGCGGCAACACGGCGAGGCGACATCTGGATCGTGGAAAATCCGGACGGATGGGCCACTTCGAAGCCGCATTTCCGTCGATTCGCACGTGGACTGCACGAGCCTCTCGGCCTCGCATTCCATGAGGATGCCCTTTTTGCCACACAACGCGGTGAGCTGACGCGTCTCCAGGATACAGATGGCGACGGCCGCGCCGACGTGTACGACGTGGTGTACGACTGGCCGGTGTCGGGCAATTATCATGAATATTCGTATGGACCCGCCATTCGCGACGACGGGAGCATGATCGTCGCGCTAAATCTGAGCACGGAAGGTCAGATGGCAAGTCTTGCGCAGTGGCGCGGGTGGATTCTGGAGCTTACGTCTGAAGGTGAAATGCAGCCGCTGGCGACCGGAATGCGCTCTCCCGCCGGGATCAACATCCTGAGCGACGGATCTCTTTTCTACACGGAGAATCAGGGAGATTGGATTGGATCGGGCTGGCTTACCCACATCGAACGTGGCGATTTCGTGGGACATCCGGCCGGTCTTCGCTGGTCCACGTCACCGGGATCGCCGTTGTCGTTGACGCCGGACGATGTGCCGGACAGTGGGCGTCCCATGTTCGAGGTGGCGAAAAACCTTCCGGAGCTGAAGCCGCCGGCGGTCTGGTTCCCACACGGCATTCTCGGTGTCTCATCGTCCGGGATGCTCGAGGATACGACGGGAGGAGCCTTCGGCCCTTTTGCGGGCCAGATTTTCGTCGGCGATCAGGGACACAGTAAGATTATGCGCGTGGCGCTGGAGAAGGTGAACGGCGTCTACCAGGGCGTCGTGTTTCCGTTTCGCGAAGGCTTCGCGTCCGGCGTCTTTCGGATGATATGGGACCGCAAGGGCGCCATGTACGTGGGAATGACGAGCCGAGGATGGGACGCACTGGGCGGCGAACCGTACGGGCTTCAGCGACTCCGCTGGTCGGGCCTGATGCCGTTCGAAGCTCTGGCGGTTCATGCTCGGCCGGACGGTTTTGAGATCGATTTCACGCAGCCTCTAGATGCCGAGGGTGCTTCGGATCCGACATCTTATCAGGTGACCGGGTTCACGTACAGATATCACAGCACCTACGGGAGTCCTGAGATCGGAAAAAAGAATCACGCCGTTCGCTCGGCCCATGTCGATGCCGACCGAGAACGAGTGCGCATCGTCGTCGACAGTCTGCGAGAAGGATATGTTTACGAAATCAAGATGCCCGGAATCCGTTCGGATGAAGGCTCGTCGCTTCTGCACGATGTGGGCTACTTCACACTGAACCGGATCCCGGCCGGGGAACGGCTGGCGATAGTGTCCACGCACGTGAGCGAAGGAGACAGCGACGGACCGGCAAATGCTGATCCGTCTGAGGCCGATCTGTCTGAGGCTGATCTGTCTGTTTCAGACATCGATTCCCTCGCGTCCGGGTCAAAACGGCCCGATCGGCAGTTACAACAGTCGGACGTGCAGGCGTCTCCGCAGGCAAAAAGAACTACGGAGATGCCGCCCGGATGGGAACGTCCCGATGCGACGATTACGGTGGGCACGCTGCCCGGCCTGCGATATGATTTGTCTGCGTTTGAGGTCGCTCCCGGTGCACGAGTCGAGATCATTTTTCAAAACGATGACGACATGCTCCATAATCTGGTCGTCGTGTTGCCAGGTACGGCGGATGCGGTAGCGGCGAAAGCCCTCTCGCTGGGTCTCGATGGATCAGAAAAGGGGTACGTACCGGTATCAACCGACGTCCTTTTCCACACAGCGCTGCTGCAGCCCGGGGAGAGTGAAAGCATCTTCTTTGCGGCGCCTTCCGAGGAGGGCGATTATCCCTACGTCTGCACATTTCCGGGGCATGCACCGACGATGCGAGGGACGATGACCGTCCGCGAGTAGATGCCGTCCGGATGCCACTTCGCGCGAATCCTATCTGGATGCCTGCATCAATCGGTCAAGCTCCCCTTCCATTTCATCGAGCACTGACTGCGCCTCCGGATCCGCGATTCGGTTGTGGATCTCACCCGGATCGTTCTCGAGATCATAGAGCTCATCCATTCCTTCGAGATCAGGGTAATGGATGTATTTCCAATTCCGAGTCCGAACTGCTTTCCAGGCAGGAGCCGCCGGTACGACCTTCTCCAGGAAGTGCTCGGCCAGGAAGGAATCACGCCAGTCTTCCGTCTGATCTTCGAAGAGCGGTACGATCGACCGGCCGTGAATGCGCGTCACGGGTTCGACCCCCGCAAGCTCGAGCAGCGTCGGAGCGACGTCGATATTTAGCGCCATTGCGTCTATCCGGGAGCCGGCCTCGACGAGCGGTGGGTACCGAAGCACGAAGGGTATGCGGATCGCCTCGTCGTAGGCGAATCTCTTGTCCGTAAAACGGCCGTGCTCGCCCAGCAGATAGCCGTTGTCGCTGGTGAAAATGAAGATCGTATTATCGAGCTGTCCTGTCTCCTCGAGCGCATCCAGTACCATTCCGACCCCTTCGTCGACGGAGATCAGCGTGCGCATTTGATCTCGCAGAATGGAACTCTCGTCCGTTCCGCGTCCCCGGCGAGGCTGTACCGGCTCCGGGGCCACACCCTCGAGTGCGAAATGATCGAACGCGCCGGTCGTCCGGCTGAGTACCGGCTTGCCCGCCAGGTCGGCCTCATCCAAGACGGGCGGTGTGTAGGCGACGTGGCGGTAGAGCGAGTCGTGCCGCTCGGCCGGGAGAAATGGATAATGGACGGCCTTATGCGATAGATAGAGCAGGAACGGCCTTTCGCGCGCACGCAGAACGAAAGCTTCTGCTTCGCGATTCAGAAAATCGGTCATGTACCCGTCAAGCTGCCTAGATTCGCCGTTGACGTTCACGACCGGATCGATATAGAGTCCTTGACCCTTGAAGCTGATCCAGTGATCGTAACCCGGGCGTCGTGAGTCGTCGAGCCCCATATGCCACTTTCCGATAAAAGCTGTTTCATACCCTTCTTCCCGCAGCCGCCGCGGAAACGTCATCAGCGTGTGGCTGATCACGTCCAAACCGAGCTTGTCATTGTTTATTACGCCATGGGTATGCGGATATTGCCCGGTCAGGAAGCTCGCGCGGCTCGGCGAGCAAAGGGGGGTGGTAGTGAAGAAATTCGTGAACAGCGCTCCTTCGACGGCGAGGCGATCGATCTGCGGCGTCTCTAGATCCGGATGCCCGGCGGCACTCAGCCAGTCCGCACGCTGGTCGTCCGTGATGACGAAGACGATGTTCGGCTGGGACGACTGCGAAGGGCCGCTCTCAGCGTCAGTCCCGGCCGAATCATCCTGGCCAAACGCGAGTGTGCACGTCGCGGCGAGCACTGAGATCCATAGAATGAGCGCGGTCGTCGGCCGGTATAGCATGCCTGTTCGAATGTTTAGCGGTTGTGCGCCAGTTCGATCTCGAATGGTACGTAATAAGGCGACGGAGGAACAACTCCGTTCGGGCGGGTAGCCGATTGATCGGCGGCTGCGCGATTTCATTCTTTGAGATCAAATCGAACGGCATCCGCTGCCGCACCCTGTCCGCCCATCTCCACAAACCCATTTCGTCCGCCCTCGAATGGCCACGTACCCAGCTGTATCCACTTTCCGCCTTCGCGCTGGCTCAATGTTTGGCTTTCGACTCCATCGGCGTGGTGAACGGTGATGGTTGCACGGACGTCCGGCCGCGGAGGCCACCAGGCAAGGACGTCGTATTCCCCCTCTTCCGGCAGGACCGGCCGGAAGCGTACCAGGCTAGACTCGTCTTGCGCGACGAGGTAGCTCATCGCGTGCCGCTCGACCGTATCCTCAAAATGCTCCCACGAACCTTCGCGTTCGACGAAGCGCCTCATGTCGTCGTCGATGAGAAAGCTCGAATCGCTTTGAAACGGCCCGTTCGGGCGCTTTTCGAGCGACAAAATCTGTCCTCCATCCAGGAGGCGCCGCTGCAGCTCTGGAATACCCACATGCTGCACCGCAACGTCGTCGCGCACCGCGAGTGCTGCAGCTGCTCCGGCCGCCTGGCCGAGAATCATATACTGCGGCTCCATCCGGATCGACGCGTTCGCCACGTGGGACGATGAGAGGCAGACGGGCACAAGCAGGTTCTCAACTTCCTGGGATTTCGGAAGGATAGACCGGTAAGGAATCTGGTAGGGTGACACGGGAATCGAGAGATAGCCCTCGTTATAGACTTCCGGGTGAAGCTCGGGGAAACGTGACATCCAGATCCACGATCGCTGTACCTCGCGGACGTCGATGTTGTAGGATCCCATTCCGATAGCGTCGTATTTCAACGTATCGACCTCGAGGTCGTGCTGTGTCATCACGTGCTCGCCGATGATCCGGCGTCCGGTACGCACGTAAAGCTGGTGCGGCCAGTGCTCCGTATCGACGAATTCGTCGCTCGAAAGGCCCCATTCCGCGACTTCCGAGCGGATGTGCTCGGGGACGGACGGGTCGTTCGCCATGAAGTACATGAGGCTCTGCGCATAGTGGAGATGATGCGCCCAGATTTCATCGCGCTGCGGATAGTCGGCATCCGGATACTTCCAGCCGGTGCCGTCGAGAACGTTGAGCGATATCGGCCCCACGGAGTTGATCTCGGCTTTCTCGTTCGGAAGGTTTGGTCGCAGGGTAAAGAAATATCTCGCATTCAGCTGATCGCCCTGCCGATCCAGCAGGCGCCGCATAAGTTCGAATTGACCGGGATCATAACCGTCAGGCCTGGGGAAGGGAATCCGAAGATCCGGACGCCGGGTCAGGAGGAGTCGAAATCCATAGGCCTGGATGCCACGGTCGCCCTCGCCGACCTCGACCATCGGTTCGGGCTTAATGAGTGGGAGGAGTTCATCGCTCGAGCCGCTTGCGAATGGCGAGACGCCGACGGTGAATTGATGGCGGTCGGGCAGAATCGGTAGGCGGCCGGCCCAGGATTCATCGTAGACGTCGCGTCCTTCTCGTCCGAATGTGTACGAGACGCCGGAGCGCGCCATTAAGTCTCCTTCATAGCCCGCATCTATGAATACCTCGGCGGTGTACGATGAGCCGTCATCCATTACCACGCGCCTGATGCGTCGGTCATTGATCTCTGCGTCGTCGATGCGAAGGCCGTACTCGACGTCGACGCCGGCTGAGTCGAGCCACTCCCGGAGAATGTCCTCGGCGACGCGAGGTTCGGGTCCACGCCAGTAGTAGGTGGGCCGATCATAATACTCTCCCACTCGGCGGTAGAATTCGAGCGCATAGCCGCCGATCACCGCACGATCCCCGAAATCCGTATGCGACAGCCCCCCGCTGACCATGCCTCCCAGGTGTCGGCCGGGCTCGATTAGCAGCACGGACGCGTTCTCTTCAGCCGCGGCAATCGCTGCCATCACGCCAGACGCCGTTGCCCCGTAGACGATCACGTCATACCGTTCGTCCTGCGCCGCGCCGAGTTTTGGGATCATCAGAAGGAGAAGGGTACAGACAAGAAATCGCATGGGCACATTCAATTCTTCGAGGGAAACGTCGAGTTAAGATCGTTGATTTCTTCCGGCGTTAGCGTCCGGATGCTGTGATGCTGCAAAGTGAGGAACAGCCGGCACGTTTCCTCGAGCTCGATTGCGCGATCGGCGGCCTCGCTGAAAGATGATCCCGCGCAGATCAGTCCATGATTCCGGAGCAGCATGCAGTCGAACTTCTTCGCCGTCTCGCCGACCGCCGCGGCGAGCTCGTCGGATCCGGGGCGGAAGTAATCCACGATGCCGAGCGGTGCGATCCGCATGATGTAGTATGGCGTGAGCGCCGGCAATGGCTCGGATGCATTAAGATCCCGGAGGCAGGAAACGGCTACCGCGTTGGGTGAATGCAGATGCACCACTGCCGTCACGTCGGTTCGATTGCGATAGATGGCCAGGTGGAATGGATATTCCTTCGATGGCCGAACGTCACCCTCTGGCGCTCCGCTCAGAGTAATGCGAGCCAGAGACGCGGGCTGAAGGTCCTTCAGCGCGGATCCGGTAGGTGTGATGAAAACGTTTTCATCTTTTCTGAGGCTCAAATTTCCACTTCCGCCGAATGCATCACCACGTTCGTAGAACTCATCCGCACGCCTACAGAGCTGTTCGAGATGTCGGTCATTCATGATCGAGACTCCGTATGCGCCGTGCCGAGACGGTCCAGTACCTTGCTGAAGAAATCAGGGCTTCCGAAATTTCCAGACTTGAGGGTCAGCGTAAGGGCACTGCCGTCCACCGATCGCATCACGGGCACGCCGGGATCGACTACGTCCTCGATTTCGAGGGCATGAAGTTGGAGTCCCTGCACCACCGCACCGGATGTTTCGCCGCCGGCCACGACGATATGCCGCGCGAGGCGGTCTGCAGCGGATCGCCTGGCCAGCTCGCGGTGCGCGGATTCGATGCTCTCGCTGACCGTTTCCGCCGTAATGCCTCGTTCGGCAGCAGCATCGAGTACGCGCTGGCGTTGTGCGGCGCCGGCCGACGAATATGCGAGTGCCCAGCCTCGCCCGGATAGAGAAGAGTCGATTTCATGGTACAGGCGCTCGACTTCACTCGTGGGGTTTGCCAGGAGTCGAGATACGTCCATCTGGATAATGCCGTCGTGCGATGTTTCAAACTCAGCGATCTGTTCGAGCGATGCGTCGGAGCAGCTTCCCGAGAGCATTAGTACGCCGCCGCCCGGCGGGCTCCGAGACGGCAACGAAGCGGAGCGCAAAACCATCTCCATCTGCTGCCAGACGTACGCGAGGGCCATTCCCAGACCACTGCCACCTGTGAGCAAGGGAAAATCGACGACGGATTTCGCAATTTCGATAAGATCCTCATCCGACGTTGCATCGACGAGCGCGATTTCAACTGCTTGTTTTCTGAGCCCGCGCGTGTGTTCTCGGATCGATTTGCTCCCGGCACGGACAATGCGATGTGGAACCAGGCCGACGCGTTTCGAGGTCTGGGCTTGGAGATGACGCACCAAATTCGAGTCCGTCATAGGATGGATGGGGTGCCGGCGCATATGGCTCTCCGACAACAGCACGTCATTGACGAAGAGATATCCGCCGTACTGCGTGCGGCCATTCACGGGAAGAGCGGGTACCGCCACGGTAAACGGAGCGGGAATTGCATCCATCAGGGCTTCCGCCACAGGACCGATATTGCCTTCGATCGACGAATCGAAGGTCGAGCAGTATTTGAAATAGATGCGCTCTACGCCGAGGTTTTGCAGCCGTGAGAGAACGGCTAGCGCCTGGCGGCACGCGTCGTTCTTGGGTGCGGATCGGATCTTTAGCGCCACAACTGCAGCCTGGAATCCAAGGTCCTCGGTTGTGGAAAGCCCCTCGGGGTCCAGACAGAGTACGGTTCGGATGCCCGCGCTGGCGAGCATGCTGGCAAGATCCGCCGCCCCGGTGAAATCGTCCGCGATAGCGCCAAGGAGCAGAGAAGAGGGCATGCGGGATTAATGTAATCGATCGTGGAGGACGAAGGCGAATGAAAACTGTTCAATTTTACTTCGCATCCCCCCTATATTGCAAACGTTTTCATTTTGCCCCTATCGCACGGACTCCGAGCGCCGACGTGTTCTATCATGGCTAGCCTCGACATTGTTGCTGTCGGACGAGCAGGGCTCGACCTGTATGCCGAACAGATCGGCGTTCCGTTCGAGTCCGTGACGAGCTTTGCTGCCTACATCGGCGGCACGCCGGCCAACGTCGCCGTCGGGGCACGTAGACTCGGCTTGAGCTCCGCCGTGGTAACCGCCGTGAGTGATGATCCGGTCGGCGATTTCATCGTCCATTTTCTCGATCAAGAAGGTGTTGAGACAGCATTCGTTGTACGTAAGAAAGAGAAGAAGTCCGGATTGGTGCTGCTTGGCATTCTGCCACCGGATCATTTTCCGCGGGTGCATTACCGCGACGATTGCGCCGATCAATCTCTGACGATCAACGATGTCGCGGGTGTGCCGCTCGAATCGAGTAAGATGATTCTGGTAGTCGGCACGAGTCTGTCTCATTCGCCGGGTCGCGAGGCCACATTGTTTGCGGCGGAACGAGCCCGGTCGTCAGGTCGACGCGTCGTCTTGGACCTGGATTATCGTGCCGATCTCTGGACGAACTCATCCGCCTATTCCGTTTCGGTTCGCGGACTTGTTCGGTTGAGCCATATCGTGATCGGCACGCGGGAGGAGATTCTAGCCGCGGCAGGTGCCCCGGCAAAAAGCGGAAATGGTGTCGACGTCACAGTGGAGTCCGCCATTCGCGATGCGTTGAGCCTGGGTCCCGCCGCGATCGTCGAGAAGCGTGGGAAGGACGGTTCACGGGTTCATCTGCGTGGAGGGCAGGTGATCGATGCAGGAGCCTTCCGTGTCGACGTGCAGAATACGCTGGGGGCCGGAGATGCCTTCGCAGCCGGATTCCTGTACGGCTGCTTGCAGGGTTGGGAATGGCATCGTTCAGCCCGGCTTGGGAACGCCTGCGGTGCGATCGTCGCGGGCAGGCATGCGTGTTCGGCCTCGTGCCCCACAATGGTTGAAGTCATGGCTTTTGCTGACAAACAAGGCGGTCTCTGACGATGACTGAAATGCCGTACAAAGCTGCATCCGACGGTACAAGCGTCTCGACCGTCACGACGACTGCCCGGTTAAAGGCTGTGGAAGACGGTCCGCAGACGCCGCCGACGACGATATTGGGTACCCTCAAGCGGCTGGGGCCCGGCTTGATTCTCGCCGGCGCGATCGTCGGCTCGGGCGAGTTGATTGCCACGACCAGCGTGGGGGCTGAGGCCGGCTTTTGGCTGCTCTGGATCATACTGCTCGGATGTACGCTCAAGGTGTTCACACAGATCGAGTTCGGCCGGTATGCCATCACCTGGAGCAGGACCACGCTGGATGCACTTGACACACTTCCCGGCCCCCGTTTCCGCGTCAATTGGATCGTCTGGTACTGGTTTGCCATCGTCCTGCTTATCATCTCCCAGAACGGCGGGATCGTGGGTGGCGTCGGCCAGGCGCTCGCTATTTTACAGCCCCTGACTCCGGAGGGGGCGGAGTACAATCAGCTCTACGATCAGCTCGTCGGGCTGCGCGTCGAGCTGGCTCTGGCCGTGGAGGTCGGCGCCGCAAGCGTACCGGGCCTTCAACAGCAGGTCACTGAGCTCTCCGGGAGGGTAGAAGGACTGTCGCAACCGATCGACATCGCGATATGGGCTACGCTGATGGCCGTTCTGACCTCCGCGCTTATGTATATCGGGCGGTACGGCCTCATTCAAATCATCACGACGGTTCTCGTCGGCTCGTTCACTCTGGTGACGATCGTCTCCGTCATCATGCTCCAGTCGACCGAATGGGCGATCCAATGGTCCGACGTCGTCGACGGCCTGAGGTTTACGCTCCCGCCCGCCGACGGTACGACCGACGGACTTGCCACGGCGCTGGCTGCATTCGGTATGATCGGACTGTCTGCAGGGGAGCTGATTATGTATCCGTACTGGTGTCTCGAAAAGGGCTACGCGCAGTGGACCGGTCCTCGCGAGCAGACGGAAGAGTGGGCCGCGAGAGCACGCGGGTGGATGCGCGTCATGCACGCGGATGCGTGGTTGTCGATGGCTGTCTACACGTTCTCGACCGTCGCATTCTATCTTCTCGGGGCCGCCGTGCTGTCCCGCGCGGGTCTGAACGTAGAGGGAGAAGGACTCATCCGGACGCTGGCGGAAATGTACGTGCCCGTCCTCGGATCGTGGGCGGAGAGCGTCTTCCTATTCGGCGCCGCGACGATTCTCTATTCTACCTATTTCGTGTTCGCCGCAGGCTTTGCCCGGATCATTGCTGATTCGTTCATTCTGCTTGGATTGGTCGAGGCAGAGGCGAGGGTAAAGTGGATTCGAATTGTCGGAGTGGCGCTTCCTCTGGCCGCGTTAGTCACGTATTTCTTCGTCCGCGCACCGGTTGCGATGATTCTTGCGGCCGGACTCGGCCAATCCACAATTCTGCCCATGCTTGGTGCTGCGGCATTGTACTTCCGCTACAAACGAATCGACGTGCGGCTTCGGCCGAGCCTGTTCTGGGACGTTTTCCTCTGGTTCTCGGTGGTAGGCCTTCTCGTCGCTGGAGTCTGGTCGATCTACGGCACCTTCTTCAGGTGAAGCCCGACGAATATGGAGAGCGTATCGGCTGCAAACGCCTTTGAAAAGACGGCTCAACTCGCTGCAACATAACTTCAAATACTAGAACTCTTACGACATGGGACAAACACTCGCGCTCATTCACACGAGCAAGCTTTTTTTCACGACCGAGTCCTCGCTGATGGCGCTCTTTGACGAGATACTGCCGGCCGTCCGCACAATCAACCTGCTCGACGATTCACTGCTCGCGGACTGCATGTCGGCGGGTGGGATGACGCCGGCTGTGACGAGGCGGCTCTGTGACCAGGCACGATCTGCGGAAGACGCCGGCGCCGACGCCGCGCTGTCCTTGTGTTCATCGGTCGGGCCGGCCATCGACGTCGCTCGCCGGCTCGTGAAAATTCCGCTCCTGAAGATCGATGATGCCCACACCGAGGAGGCGGTTCTGACTGCCGACCGTATCGGCGTGCTGGCGACCGTCGCAACGACGCTCCACCCGACCGTCGATTTGATCCGTTCCAAGGCAGAAAAGCATGGACGTGACGTAGAGATCCGAGAGGGCCTGGCGGATTCGGCCTTGGAAGCACTCATGAGCGGCGATCGCGACCATCACGACCGACTGCTCATTGCGAAAGCCAGAGAGATCGCCGCGGATGTCGACGTAATTCTGTTTGCTCAGGCTTCGATGACGCGGCTCGAGGACCGCGTGGCCGATGAGACCGGGCTGCCGGTGCTGTCAAGCCCGCGGCGCGCTATCGAATATGCGAAAAACGTGCTGGAAGGCATCTAAAAGGCCGTTGATAACTTCCGCATCTCTGCGGTACGCTCCTTATGGCTCACTGCGGCGGCCTTATCTTGGGTTTGTTGGACAGGTCTCTAAGCCCCTGCGCACAAAAATCCACGCCGTCGTCCGGAAAGGTGTTGACAATGTGAGGCCGGAATGGATATCGTGGAAATGAGAACGTTTTCATTTATTTGTAGCGTTCACCCGCCAATGGCGTAGATATTCGCGGCAATAAATGGCAACGTTACGGGACGTAGCAAAGCAGGCTGACGTGTCGGTTTCGACGGTGTCCAGGGTCTTCAATGAGCCGGACAAGGTCAAAGTAGATACACGCATGCGCGTGCAGCAAGCCGTCCAGGCGCTCGGCTACCGTCCGAGCCGGGTCGCACGCCGGCTGCGAGTCGAGAACGGACTCGCGCACATGCTCGGTCTCGTTATACCGGACATCCAGAATCCATTTTTTGCCGATCTCGCCCGAGGCGTGGAAGACGTTGCCCAGGCGAATGGATATACGGTCATCGTCAATAACTCTGACGAGGATTCGGACAAGCAGAGAATGTGTCTCGAGACGCTCCGCACTGAATCCGTGGATGGCGTGATCCTGCCCCCGGTGCGTGAGCAGGATGATGACGTGGATGCGCTCGCGGCAAGCGGGATTCCCGTCGTCTGTGTGGACCGAAGAATGAAGACCATCGCATACGACACGATTGTATCGGACAGCGTTCAGGGCGCCTATGAGGCGGTCTCGTACCTCATTGCGAACGGGCATCGGCGGATCGGTCTCATTGGAGGCATTCCCTCGCTCTCGACAAGCCGAGAACGGCGCGTGGGGTACGAGCGGGCACATTCCGACCACGGCGTCGACATCCATCCGGAATTAATCCGGGAAGGCGACTCGCGCCAGGAGAGTGGCCGCAGTATGGCCGAAGAGCTCCTCGATCTTCCCGAACCACCGACTGCCCTCTTCACCGGCAACAACCTGATGACGCTGGGAGCGGTGGAGGCGATTCACCTTCGCGGATTACGCATCCCCCAGAACATCTCGGTTGTCGCTTATGATGATGTTCCGTGGGCACTTGCACTGAATCCGCCGCTGACGGCAGTAGATCAGCCCGGCAACGAAATCGGACGCCGTGCGGCCGAGATGTTGCTGCAGCGCATAAACGACCCGGGTCGCTCGCCGACCCTTGTAACCCTGCAGCCGAGGCTCATTGTGCGAAAGTCCGTCTCCCGAATTCCCGTTCGAAGGATGGCGTAGGAGTTTCGAACCTTGTTGCTTCCCACCACGAATACGGATTAGTAATTGTCATGTACGCGCCGCGGCAGCTCATATCGCTTCTCGCCCTCCTTGGCATTGTCGTAATCGTCCCTCCGGCATTAGCGGAGGTCGATGGCGCGCCGTCCATGGTCGACGAATTGACCTATGGCCCGGGTAAGCTCGTGGGCCACGTAACCGAGGCAGCCACCGGCGAACCCCTGCCGGGCGTCCAGATCTTCGTCGTGGAGACAAATCAAGGTACGGTTACCGATACCGAGGGATACTACTCCCTCATCAACATTAAACCGGGAGATTACACCGTCGTCTTCCGATTTGTCGGATTTGCGACCAGCACGTTCACAGACGTGCCGGTGGAGCCGGACAAGACATATACACTCGACGTCGAGATGGCGGAGGAGATCATCGAAGGCGAAGAGGTGGTCGTCACGGCCGAGCGCCCGATCGTTCAGATGGACCGTACCACGACGACGGCGTTCGTCGGAGAGAAAGAAATCCAGGCACTTCCGGTTACAAATCTTTCCGAGATAATCGATCTGCAGGCCGGTGTAGTCGACGGTCACTTTCGTGGTGGCAGGGACGGCGAGGTGATGTACATGGTCAACGGGATTCCCATCAACAATCCCTATGACAACAGCCAGGGCATCTCGATCGAAAAAAATATGGTGCAGGGGCTGGAAGTGATTTCCGGGGTCTTCAACGCCGAATACGGACAGGCAATGTCCGGTATCGTCAATATCGTAACCAAAGACTCGCCGCATGAATGGTCGGGTGAGATACAGGCCGAGATCGGTGCGATCGCCAGTACGCGAAATCTCGAGTTCGTCGAACGAAATGCCCCGGCCGGATCCGAGCTGCGCTTGTCAGACTTCGACTCGGTTCACGTGCCGTATCACGAAGCGGCAGGTGCGTTCGACCGCCAGGATCTTCAGGTCTCGCTGGGTGGTCCCCTCATCGGCGACCGACTCGGATTTCGGCTTACGGGCCGGTATCGCTACGAAGAGAGCGACGACATCAGCCGCCGGCTGTTCATGCCGACCGATTCCTCTCAAAACCTGAACAGCGGAAACCCGGACACCTTCGTGATCGAGTCGAACGGAGATCAGGAGTTCGTGCAGGGGCACGGTGAGACGCTGTCGTTGAACGGATCGACCAGTCTGCAGATTGCGAAGGGCCTCAGGATGGATTACAACGGGTTCTTCGAGTGGGGTGAAGGCCGAGACAATGATTTCTTGTCCCAGTACAGCCGCAAGTACGTTCCGGGCGGCCTCAATCGCTGGTACAATCGAAATCAGCTCCACGTCGCCACCCTGCGATACTCCATGAACGATCATTCCTTCGCCACGCTCAGCTACGGGCTGATGCGCGACAAAAGATGGTCCAGGCTCTTCGACATCCCTGACGACTTCGATGCAACCGGCATCCTCGATCCCCGCTATGTGCGGACGGAATTCGACAATCTGAACGGCGCGAACGCCTTTAACGTGGGGGGCAACCAGCTCTTCAATTCCTCGACGCTAACGCGTACACACACCTTCCAGGTCGACTACACGAATCAGCTTACGCGCGTTCATCAGATGAAGGCCGGCGCCGTAGCGAGGATGCATGCCCTCGAAAACGGTCGGTACGACATCGAAGTCTCGTCGAACACAGGGTGGCAGCCCATGCCGTCGGTCAGTCGGTACGGGCGCGATTCCCTGGAGACACGTCCGTATGAGATCGCGGCGTATCTCCAGGACAAGATGGAGTTCGACAACCTCATCGTTAACGCCGGTATTCGTTTCGATTACTTCCAGCCGGACTTTCAGGTGCCGATCGACTGGTCCCAGGCGGGGCTCACTCACGTGCCGAATTTGCCTGGATGGCGGCACTACGACGCAACGCAACCCGACTCGGCCCTTATTCTGAACAGGCAAGACGCTGCCGCCAGGTATCAGGTGAGTCCACGCTTCGGCGTAGCGTTTCCGATCTCCTCAACCGGCGTCATCCGCTTTTCGGCAGGACTGTTTTTCCAGGTGCCGCGCCTCGAATGGATTTACCGGAATCCTAATTACGAGATCGATCCCCGGGCAGGGCAGATTGCATACGGCAACGCCGCCATAAATCCTGAACGCACCCTGCATTTCGAAATCGCTCTTCAGCAAGCGCTGACAGATGCCCTCGGATTCGAGCTTACACTGTTCTCCAAGGACTTTCGAAACCTTACGACGGAGCAGATCACGCGGGATGTCGCAACGACGAAAATTGTACGGCGCTTCATCAACAATGACGTCGGTACGTCTCGAGGTGTTACCCTCTCCATCTTTCAACGGCCGATCGGCCCGCTGAGCTGGAACGTCGATTATACGCTGCAATTCGCCGAAGGAACCGCATCCGATCCTGAAGAAGCCTTTCAGCGGTTTCAGAGCAATTTAGATGACATAAAAGTGCTCGAGCGGCTGAACTGGGATCGACGTCACGTCCTCAATAATCGAATCACTCTTGCGCCGAGCACCGGACTCTCCGTCACCATGATCAATCGCTGGCGAACCGGACTTCCCTATACCACGGTGCGTGATTTCGTGACGTCCTATCAGAGCAACAACGACGATCAGCCGAGCGCCTTCACCTCCGACCTTCGCCTTTATTACAGCCCGCCGTTCATCCCGGACAACTTTCAATTGACCGCACTCGTCGTCAACCTGTTTGACGCGCAGATTCACGAGGACGTATTCGCATCCACGGGAAGGGCGGACGAGGACGTCACGCTTGAGCTGTTTCGCCGGTCGGATACGGGTGTCGGCGGGGTGAATTCGCTGGAGGAATTTTTTCTGGCGCCGTACCGCTTCAGCGAGCCGCGAAGGGTGACGCTGGGTGCCTTGTTCACATTCTAATGAAGCAGCGATTTGTCGTGAGTGTCGCACCGATAATACAGAGGTTTGGAATAGGTGGATGGGCAACGGTTCTCCGGCGTGGAGGAGCGTGCATGCGTGGTTTCTCGCTGGCCGCAACAGGGGTATTCGCAGCCTGTGCACTAATTCTGGCCTTGCCTTCTCACGCCCAGGAGGGATCGTCGATTCCATCGGAGTATCGCGGAACCGAAGGAGCAATCGCGCGGGGTATTCTAAATGGAAACCTGATCGAAACGAACTTCCGAAATCACGGCGAGCTGGCGCGGTGGGACGATTATCCGTGGGGAATCTGGCCGCGTACGATCGGCGGACGCCACATTGACGGAGTGGCCGTCGTGGTTGCGGGGCAGGTGAAGGGTGAACGTGCGGCATATCCGCAATTTTACGGCGAGAATGCTCGCGACACCCTGTTGAACCCCGTCATCGTGAATTACCGCGGCTCCGGCCTGCGGGTCGGCCCGGACGGCGAAATGTGGGGATGGCTCCCACTGGATGGTTTTCACAACCCGCTGCGATTTAATCCACGTACCGGAGAGCGCGAACCGACTCCTGCCCTCAGCGATGATGAAGCTACGTGGCCGGCGAACTGGCCCGACAAGCTCAATGAGGAGGACAGCGGATGGCCCGGGGAATGGAACGGCTTCTTCGGCAAGGGGGTGCGCAACGCCGATCTCGAGTCCTTTTTCGTGATGGACGATCACTCCGATATGGAGTACGGCATCAATCCTCAGACCGGAAGGCCGTACAGTGAGTACGGTGTGTACTATCCCAATCCGGCTGATTCGACCATCGGCGGACTCGGCCTCCAGACACAGGTGCGCGCGTTCCAGTGGGCGAACATCCTGGCCGAGGATACCATGTTCCTGATCTACCGCATCACCAATGTTGGACAAACCGACCACGGTGCTCCCGTGGAGCTGGGAGAGGGGCTGCGCGATACCGGGCTCTATTTCGCTCAATGGGTGGACTATGGGCTGGGCTTCGAGGAAGGAGATGAAAACGCCGCCTTCGACCCGCAGCTCGACGTAGCATACGGTTATGATCAGGACGGCATCGGCACGCGCCAGGAGGGCGGATCGTATCAGCTGGGCTACACCGGCTTCGCATTTCTGGAAAGCCCGGCAAACAGAGACGACGGGCTGGACAATGATGAGGACGGTGTCGTTGATGAGAGTCGCTTCTCGGGACCCGGAATGCTTATCGAGGGGCAAGAGGCAATTCGCGCCTACATCGAATCTAACTACAATCTCGAAAACTTCGAGCGCACATTCGGTCCGCTCGAAAATCAGAGGGCTTTCGAGGTCGGCCGCTGGTGGACCGGCGACGAAGATGTCGACTGGCTCGGGTACGAAGACAAGAACGAGAACGGACAATACGATTCCGGTGAACTCATCAATGACGACGTAGGGCGTGACGGTCTTGGACCGTTCGACCTCACGTATCCGGGACCTGACGAAGGTGAGGCTGACGGCATTCCATCCCTGCGCGAGTCAAATTTCGACCAGACGGACGTCGATGAATCAGATCAGATCGGTCTGACCGGCTTCGACCTGAGCTCCCGGCCGTTCTACGAGAATGGGGACAATCTGCAGAGCGACACGTGGATCTGGGATCGAATTAAGAACCACGCAGAGTTCGCGCTGGGCGAAAAGCCGGCGGATTTCCAGGCCGACGTCGAGCCGTTCAACATGTTCATGTCCGGTCCGGTCAATCTCAGTGCGCAGCAGACCGACTTCTTTTCTACGGCCTGGATCTTTGGCTGGGACGAAGATGATTTCTTCCGTAACCGGCGCGTGGTCCAGTCCATCTACAATGCAGATTACCGCTTCGCACAGCCGCCTATACTACCACGTCTGACGGCCCGGCCCGGAGACGGCTATGTCGTTCTTTCCTGGGACACGACCGCCCTCGCGAGTTTCGACCGGTTCACGCAGGAGTTCGATTTCGAAGGATACAAACTGTACCGGGGCACCGATCCTCTCCTGAATGACGTTCGCACGATCACGGACTACAGGGGGGTGCCGACGTTTTATGAGCCTATCGCGGAATGGGATCTGGAAAACGGGATCACCGGCCGCCAGACGGTGCTCGATGGTACTGCCGTCTACCATTTGGGTGACGACACGGGTCTGGAATTCGCCTACATCGATCGCGATGTCACGAACGGGAAGACGTACTATTACGCGCTCGTAGCGCACGACAGAGGGTATGAGGATCCGGATGATCCGAACGCACCGCCGATCGATCCGCAAGAGAATACATTCAACATCAGCGTGAACTCAGGCGGTGAAATTACCGGCGTCTCACCGAATGCGGCGGTCGTCACGCCGCGCTCGCGTGCGGCGGGTTACGTCGAGACCTCGACGAACGAATC
>CAZKNF010000009.1:0-7902 GCA_964554105.1 uncultured Rhodothermales bacterium
ATAACGCCCTACGTTTCGAATACACCCTCCCGAGCTACAACGACGTCAGCGGAAACGAATTCCAGTACTATCTGGAAGGCAAGGACAAGGGCTGGTCCGACTGGACGTCGGAAACCACCAAGAATTATACGAACCTCAGTGGGGGCAAATATACCTTCCGCATCCGCGGGCGGAATGCGCAGGGGTTTGTTTCCGAGGAGAATGAATACAGCTTCGTCATCCTTCCGCCGTGGTACGCCTCTAACCTGGCGTATACGATCTACATGATGGCCTTCGCGGGCGCGTGCCTGTTCGGCCGGAAGCATTACCGGATGACGGTGGAGAACAAGAAGGCGAAGAAGCAGGCCAGGGAGCTCGCGAAGGAGCGCGAAGTCAACGAGCGGCTGAATGATCTCAATCGCCGGCTCAAGCAGGCGAACGAGAGCCTCGTCCAGGCCGACAGGCTAAAGGATGAGTTCCTCGCCAATACGTCCCACGAGCTCCGGACGCCGCTGACCGGCATCCTCGGGTGCGCGTCGATCCTGGCGGAGGAGGTGGAAGACGAGCAGAAGGAGTTCATCGAAATGATCGACCAGAACGGGCAGCGCCTCCTTCATACGCTCGACTCGCTCCTCGAGCTCGCCCGCCTGCGGGCCGGTCTCCTGGAGCTCGAGTATGTGGACGTGGACGTCGGGGAGACGGCGAAGTCGGTGGCAAGCACGTATCAGCAGGCGGTCGCCGGCAAGGGCGTGGAGCTCGAGGTCGAAATGGAAGGGGACGTCTCGGCGTGCATGGATCACAACTGCCTGAAGAGCATCTTGCATCACCTCATCGGCAATGCGGCGAAGTTCACGGACGAAGGACGCATCGACGTGGCGATCAAGCGGAACGGCGAGCGGATCATCCTCACCGTCGCCGACACGGGCGTCGGCATCGACGAGGCGTTCATGCCGTTCCTGTTCGATGAGTTCAAGCAGGAATCGACGGGGCTCACGCGTTCCCACGAAGGGAACGGTCTGGGGCTCGCGGTGACGGCGCGGATCGTCGATCTAATGGGCGGCGAGATCGAGGTCCAGAGCCAGAAGGACGTCGGGACCACGTTCACGGCCACGCTGCCGGTGGACCAAGCAGGCTTCCGCGGTACGGGCGACGGCCACGAAAGCGCGCCGGCGAAAGTACGGCTCGAGGCGCAAAGCGCTGCATCGGATCGGGCGGCCGCTTAGGGACGCAGCACACCTCAAACGCCGGCAGGCGGTGCTTCGACGGCTGCGAGCGCTTCATGCAATGCATATCATGGCGCCGGGCACCTGATCGCGATGGCGTCGACCCCCCTGGCGCAGCATGGATGCGACGACGGATCTTTCCGGTGGCGGAGACCCGGCACAAGTTTCGCAGTGCGCGGTTGAAGGAGTACGCGAGTCCACCGCCCCCGCCAAATAAGTGCGGCACCCGTGCGGTTACTGCCGCGGGATGGGGTGCGCAGAAACAATCACCCGGCACTATTACGTCTCACGGGATGTACCGCCGCGTGCGTACGCCTGGCGGCCGCCTGGATCTGCCCGTATAGGTCGCCGGCGCATGGAGTGACCCGCGCATTAGATTGACCGGCATTAGATTGAGCCGCATAAATTGGAAGCCCATGGCGATCGGCGCAGGCGGGTGGCCTCCTGCGAGCACGATATGCACTGATGCCTCTTGCCATGCCTCCTGCCACTGCCTCTTACCACCCGATACTTCGAATAGTGCAGCAACATGAGTGAGAAGCGAATGGAGCGGAGCGTACCCGTCATGATCGGGATCGGACTGGTCCTGATCGGTCTGGGCGCCGGGATCCTCGCGATGATGATTCTCGACGAAGATCCGCCGCCCGTTCCGATGGAAAGCCGCGTCGTGGAGCGGGTGCAGCTCGGACAGCAGGAGCGCGTCGAGCGGCTGCCCGCACTCGACTCCGCAGAGGTCGCCGCACTCGATCCGCGCACCATGAATCAGATCTTCAGGCGCGTGGCGGAGAGCGTCACCGAGGCGGTCGTCTACATTCAGGTCGAAGTCCCGATCTCAGGAGACGGCGCCCGCCAGTGGTACCATAATTTCGACGAAGATACGCGCCGCCGCTTCTTCCGCGACGAACCCCTCCGACAGAGCGTCGGCAGCGGCGTGCTCGTGAGCGAGGAAGGATACATCGTCACCAATCACCACGTCGTCGAAAATGCGGAGACCATCCAGGTCACCCTCTCGGACAAGCGCCTCTTCGACGCGCGGATCATCGGGACCGACCCGTCCACGGATCTCGCCGTGCTGAAGATCGACGCCGAAGAAGGACTGACGGCGGCACGCCTGGGAGACTCCGATCGCGTGCAGGTGGGCGAATGGGTGCTCGCAGTGGGCAATCCGTTTCGCCTCACCTCGACGGTGACCGCCGGCATCGTGAGCGCCCTCGGCAGGCAGGTAAATATCATCGACGACAATTTCAGGATCGAAGATTTCATTCAGACGGACGCGGCGATCAATCCGGGCAACTCGGGCGGTGCGCTCGTGAACCTCGACGCCGAGCTGGTGGGGATTTCGACCGCCATCGCGACGGAGACGGGCTCGTATGAAGGGTACGGGTTTGCCGTCCCCGTGAATCTCATGGAGCGCGTGGTGCGCGACATCATCGACTACGGAGAAGTCCAGCGGGGATTCCTCGGCGTGGAGATCCAGGACATCGACGCGCGGGTCGCGAACCGCCTCTCGATGGATCGGATCCTCGGAGTGTACGTGAACAGCGTCACCGAAGGGGGAGCCGCCGAAGATGCCGGCGTGCGGAACGGCGACGTCATCATGTCGATCGACGGCCGGTCCGTGAATGCGCCGAACGAATTGCAGAGCGCAGTGGCGAGGAAAAGGCCCGGCGAAGTCCTCGACGTGCAGCTCTGGCGCCGGGGCGTCGTCGAGCGCATGAACATCACGCTGCTCGGACGCGACACGCCCGCGTACGACCGGTGGTTCAGTGAGCTGGAGCGAGAGCCCGAAATGCCCGAGCCGGAGGTAGAGGTTCCGGACAGAGACGGAGGCGAGATTCTGGAAGCCGGTGAATGGGGCTTCGGCCTCCGGGACGCAACGAGTCTGGAGCGCAGCCAGTTCGAGGTTTCGGAGGGCGTCTATATCGCGTACGTGGAGAACGGCAGCCTGGCCGATGAAGCCGGTATTCCCCGCGGCGTCATCATTACGGAAATCGCAGGCGAAGAGATCACGTCGGCCGAGCAGGCGCTGCGCGTGATCGAGGACGCGGCGCGGCAAGAGGTATCCATTCTTTTCCGCGTGAAGCGGCGCGCCGGCTTCAGCGCGTTCTACGAAATGGAACTCCCCGTACCGGCCGGTTGATCATGATTCGCTATCTCACTGCAGGAGAATCGCACGGAGAGGCCCTGGTCGGAATCGTCGAAGGAGCGCCCGCAGGCATTCCGCTGACGGAAGACGACATCAACCTGCATCTCGCCCGGAGGTGGCAGGGGTACGGCCGAGGGGGGCGCTCGAAGTTCGAACGCGACAAAATCCACATCTATTCGGGCGTCCGCTTCTCGAAGACGATGGGCAGTCCGATCGCCATGCGGCTCGACAACGCCGCTTACACCAAAGACCGGTCCGGCTGGCCGCAGGTGATGGCCGTCGAAGGCAGCGGCGAGGGGATCGAGAAGATCACGCTCCCACGACCCGGACACGCCGATCTTGCGGGACTGCAAAAATTCGCCTTCGACGACATCCGTCCCGTGATCGACAGGGCGAGCGCGCGTGAGACGGCGATGCGCGTGGCGTGCTGCACGGTCGCCCGCCGACTCCTCAAGCACTTCGGAATCGAGATCGGGAGCCACGTGGTGCGGATCGGGGAGATCGGATATGAGGATGCGTCCGCGTACGGTGACAAGATGGCCGAGCTTCTCGACGAAGGTGCGGAGAACGTGTACGAGGCGGCCGACGCAAGCGAGGTGCGGATGCTCGACGCGGACATGACGCGGCGGTGCATCGAACACATCGACGAGATGAAGAAGCGCGGCGATTCCCTCGGCGGGGTCTATGAGGTGGTCGCGACCGGCGTGCCGATCGGACTCGGTTCGTACGTGCACTGGGATCGCCGGCTGGACGGCCAGCTCGCGCAAGCCATCATGTCGATCCAGGCTCAGAAGGGTGTCGAGATCGGAGACGGCGTCGCGGGCGCGCGGCGTCCCGGCTCTCAGGTGCACGACCCGATCGTGCAGCGAGGCGACGGGTATGCGCGCCGCACGAATCGTGCCGGCGGAATCGAAGGCGGCATGTCGAACGGGATGCCGATCATCGTCCGCGGCTACATGAAGCCGATTCCCACGCTCATCAAGCCGCTGGATTCGGTGGACGTCGCGTCGGGGGAGAGCCGGCCGACGCGTTACGAGCGGAGCGACGTCACCAGCGTGCCTGCAGCATCGACCGTCGCCGAGGCGACCGTCGCTCTCGTCCTTGCAAACGCTTTTCTAGAGAAGTTCGGGGGAGACAGCTTCGAGGAGATCCGCGAACGGTACCGTCGTGAAGTGGGTTGAGCGGCGTGAAGTGGATTGAGCGAAGCAGTCGACATATGCTGAATACGAGCGCCTCGACCGAAATATCTTCGAAATATTCGCGGATCACGACGCAAAGTGCCTCGTTTCCACGTCACTTCAGCTCGAGCGGCTTTGACTCCGCGTCATTAGGGTGTATTTTATGTCCCCAAAATTCGTTTTTTCATCGGTATGCCGCCTGAAGATCGAATGGTCGCATAGATATCTCCATAAACTCGACAACACGCGCGGACGAAGGACGCGAAGTGCCGCTGTACGTAGCGCTATATATACAAGTTTGTTCGTATCCTTAAGTGCTCGTACAGTAGGATCGTTATGATTGAAAAAGCGCAAGATCAGCTGTGCCTTCTGCTCGCCGACGACGACCCCGACGATCGGCTGCTCACCGAGCGTGCGCTGAAAAAAAGCCGGCTTGCGAATACGCTGTACACGGTAGAGGATGGTGAGGAGTTGATGCGGTTCCTACGGCGAGAAGGCCCGTATTCGGACCCTGCGAAATCTCCTCGTCCGGGGCTTATTCTGCTGGATCTCAACATGCCCCGGATGGACGGGCGCGAGGCGCTGAAGGAAATCAAGGAGGATCCGCGCCTTCGGCGGATTCCGGTCGTCATTCTGACGACCTCCGAGGCCGAGCAGGACATCGTTCGCAGTTATGATCTGGGCGTCAATGCATTCGTGACGAAACCCGTGACGTTCGAAGGCCTTGCCAATGCGATCGCGCGGATCGGGGACTTTTGGTTCGAGATAGTTAAGCTGCCCCGCGTGAATTAATTAACGCGCGCGGCACAACGGTTCGAACAAATTCGAAAGATACTATGCCAGAGAAGGAGCACATAGACGTACTCGTCATTGAAGATGACGAAGATGATTTCTTCATCGCTCGGAGTCTCCTGGCAAAGACGAGGGCGCTGAAGTGCGAGGTCGAGTGGGCCAGGGAGTATGACGAAGGGCTCTCTACGCTCACCGAGAGTCACTATGACATCTGCCTCGTCGACTATCGCCTGGGTGCGCGCGACGGGCTTCAGCTGCTGAGGGAGGCGTACGCGAACGGCGTCGAAACGCCGATGATTCTGCTCACCGGACAGGGAGACCACGACGTCGACGTCGAGGCGATGATGGCGGGTGCGGCCGATTACCTCGTCAAGGGACAGATCGACGCACAGCTGCTAGAGCGGTCGATTCGATATGCGCGCGAACGGCGGCGTGCCGACGAGCGGATTCGCGAGCAGGCGGCGCTCCTCGACAAGGCGCGCGATTCGATCTGTGCCTATGATCTGGAACGAAGAGTCGTCTACTGGAACAAGAGTGCGGAACGCCTGACCGGATACTCGGTCGAGGAGATTCGAGAACTGCCTTACGACTGCCTGTATGAGGCCGATTGTGATAAGCTCGAGAGAGCCTGGGATGCCGTGCTGGAGAAGGGTGAGTGGGCCGGCGAGCTGCGGCAGGCGGGAAAAGAGGGCGACGAACTGATCGTCGAGAGTCGCTGGACGCTGGTTCGGGACAATGCCGGCAACGCGCGCTCGATTCTCGTCATTAATACGGATGTGACCGAACGAAAGCGGCTGGAGTCTCACTTCCTGCGTGCGCAGCGCATGGAGAGCATCGGAACCCTCGTCGGCGGCATAGCCCACGATCTCGGAAACCTGCTGGTGCCCGTGCTCCTCGGAGTCAAGGTCCTCGCGCAGCGGCATACCGAAGATGAGAAGACCGTCCGCACCCTCGACATGATTCGCCGCTCGGCGCAGCGCGGCTCGGACATGGTCAAGCAGGTGCTCGCGTTCGCACGCGGCGTCGAAGGCGAACGCATCCGCCTCGATATCGAAGACATCATCCGCGAGGTCGAGCGCATCACCGACGAGACGTTTCCGGCCGGGATCAAGATCGACGTCGACCTTCCCGACGATCTTCCGATGGTAACGGGTGATTCCACCCAGCTTCAACAGGTGCTGATGAATTTATGCGTCAACGCGCGGGACGCGATGGAGTCGGGCGGCACGCTGTCCATTCGCGTCGACGAGCGGCGCGTAAGCGACAACATCGCCCTCACGAACCCCGATGCAGAGCCGGGGGATTACGTCTGCATCCGAGTCTCCGATACAGGAGCCGGCATTCCGCCGAACGTTCTGGACAAAATTTTCGAGCCGTTCTTTACCACAAAACCGAGCGGCAAGGGCACCGGCCTTGGTCTTTCTACGGTATACAGCATCATCAAGAGTCACGGCGGATTCGTCGACGTGAGGAGCGAGCTCGGCCGCGGCACGACCTTCATCGTTTACGTTCCGACGGCCAGCCTGACGAACGAGGAGAAAGAGGAGAAGCGGGTGCTGGCGCGGACCGGCGACGGCGAGACCATCCTCCTGGTGGACGACGAAGAGTTCATCCTTGAGACGGCATCTGAAACGCTGGAGGAAGCCGGTTACAATGTACTTACGGCAGAGAATGGGAAGGAAGCCCTTCTAATCTACGAAGGTCGAACGGACGAGATAAACGTCGTCGTCACTGATTTGATGATGCCGGTCGGCGACGGGTTCGAGCTCATTCAGTCTCTTCGGGCTCGAGGCGAAGACGTGCCTGTGATCGCCATCAGTGGAATGGCTACGGACAGATCTCAGGAGGCACTAGATTCCGGTGCCAGCCTGTTCATCTCGAAGCCGTTTACGGCCGAGAGGCTCCTGTTGGCCATCCAGGAGGTGCTGCCGGCAGCTCAAGCGGCGCCGGCCGCAGAGGCCTAGAGAGCGCCGCACCCGCGGTCCGCTGGATGCGCTCCACTAGACGCGGTCGCGCAGGCCGTCGACGCCTGCTCTCTCCGCACAGTTCTGGCAGCAGTAGTAAGTGCCGTTCGTTTCGAGCCCGTGCCCGACGATGGTTACGTCGCACATGTCACACCGCGGCGCCATCGCCTGAATCGCGCACTCGAAGCTGTCGAACGTGTGGCTTTCGCCATCCCGCACGACCTGAAATGTCTTGTCGTAGTCGTTCCCACAGGTTTCACACGTGGCCATTCCCTCACCTCCATTCATTCGTGTAAGCCGCGCCGGTTAGTCCGCCAGCCGACAGGTTACTCCGCCGGCCGACGCCCGTCATCCGCCAAACGGTCTCCGTCATTCTATGCCTCCATTCGTTCTAATCTGGTCGACAGCTCCGTCGGTGTCAACGACTTAAAGCAAACTTTCAATCTCGTAACACACAGGGCGGACTTTAACACACCCGGACGGTCTCGGACGGGAATGGGACGGAGGGAATATTTCAAGTCCGACGGCGTACCGTAGGGACTTGAGATGCATGATCGACGCCTCCTCACACTTTAAGAAACTGCATCGAGTTACCTTCTATGTCGACCCGAAAAGAGCCT
>CAZKNF010000009.1:8002-31186 GCA_964554105.1 uncultured Rhodothermales bacterium
TCAACAAGATATCAGTGAAGCCGGCACTGGACGTTCCGAGCGTGATAAGCGCACCAGCGCGTACGATCCGACGGAAATAGAGGAGAAGTGGTACCAGTTCTGGGAAGAGCGCGATTTATTCAAGACGCGCGTCAATCCGGACAGGGAACCGCATACCATCATCATGCCGCCGCCAAACGTGACCGGCCAGCTGCATATGGGGCATGCGCTGCAGGATACGATTCAGGATGCGATCACGCGTATTCGACGGATGCAGGGGTTCGAGGCGCTGTGGCTTCCGGGGCTGGATCACGCCGGTATTGCGACGCAGAACGTCGTCGAGCGCATGCTCAAGGAGAAGGAGGACACCTCGCGCCACGATCTGGGCCGAGATGCATTCGTCGAGCGGGTGTGGAAGTTCAAGGACGAGTACGGTGGGAAGATCCTCGAGCAGAAGCGCCGGCTGGGCGACTCCTGCGACTGGTCGAAGGAACGTTTCACGATGGATGAGGGCTTCACGCGCGCCGTGCAAGACGTGTTCGTGAAGCTGTATGAAGATGGGCTGATCTACCGGGGCGATTACCTCGTCAACTGGTGCCCGGTCGACATGACCGCCCTATCGGATGAGGAAGTCGACAACGTCGAGACGAAAGGCCACCTGTGGCACGTCAAATATCCGCTTGCGGACGGATCCGGTCACATCACCGTCGCGACGACACGTCCGGAGACCATGCTCGGTGATACCGGTATCGCGGTGCATCCGGAGGACGAACGCTATGCAAAAATAATCGGAAAGAAGGCGATCCTTCCTCTGCTGGGGCGCGAGATTCCGATCATCGCAGACGAGTACGTCAGGTCGGATTTCGGAGCAGGTGCCCTGAAGGTCACGCCGGCCCACGATAAGAACGACTTCGAGATCGGGAAGAAGCACGATCTCGAGACCATCACGGTCATCAACACGGACGGCACCATCAACGAGAACGGCGGGCCGTACGCCGGCCTCGACCGGTTTGAGGCGCGGAAGAAGATCGTCGACGACCTCGAATCGGAAGAACTGCTCGCGAAAGTAGAGGACTACGAGCATGCAGTTCCGGTGTCCAGCCGATCGAAAGCCGTCATCGAGCCGCTGATCTCGCGGCAGTGGTTCGTAAAGATGAAGCCCCTCGCCGAACCGGCGCTCGAGGCGGTTCGGGGCGGCGAGATCTCGTTTTATCCCGAACGCTGGGCAAACGAGTACTTCCGCTGGCTGGAAAACATTCGCGATTGGACCATTTCACGTCAGCTCTGGTGGGGACACCGAATCCCTGTCTGGTATTACACCGACGAGCTCGGAGAGCGGGACGAGAGTCGCGGCTTCGTCGTTTCGGTGGATCAACCTGAGCCCGGCATGGTGCAGGATGCGGATGTTCTGGACACGTGGTTCTCGTCGTGGCTGTGGCCGTTCGCCACGTTCGGTTGGCCGAAGCAAACGGAAGAGCTGCAGTATTTCTATCCGACGAACGTGCTCGTATCCGGCTACGACATCCTGTTTTTCTGGATCGCCAGGATGATCATGGCCGGCTATTATTTCATGGGGGAGAAGCCGTACCGCGACATCTTTATCACGGGGATGATCAAAGACAAACACGGCCGATGGATGTCGAAGAGTCTCGGCAACGGCATCGATCCGCTCGACATGATCGAGGAGTACGGCGCCGATGCCGTTCGCTTCTCATTGACGATCCTCTGTGCACAGGGCCAGGACATCAAGCTGGACCCGACCAAGTTCGAGATGGGCCGAAACTTCGCGAACAAGATCTGGAATGCCTTCAACGTGTTCGGCCAGTTCATGGACAGGGGTGCGGTCTACGAGCGAAAGCGGCCGTTCGATGAGCTGGAGTTGGTGGAGCGGTGGATCTTGCACCGGCTCAACGCGACGATCGGTCTGGTTGAGGAGGCGCTGGAGCGGTATCGCTTGAATGAGGCGCTCGGCCACGTCTATGAACTTTTCTGGAAGGATTACTGCGACTGGTATCTCGAACTGATCAAACCGCCGTTCGGTGAGGAGCTGGACGAGGACAAGATCGCTCTGGCCGTGGAGGTATACGAGAAGATGATCCAACTCCTGCATCCCTTCATGCCGTTCATTACCGAGGAGTTGTGGCATAAGCTGCGTCCACGCCGGCAGGACGAAGCACTGATCGTTGCCGATTGGCCGGCGAAGAATCCGCTGGAGCAGGACGAGCGGACGGGCGAGCTTTTCGGCGTGATCCAGGAGATGATATCGGGTATCCGAAACATCAAGAGCGAGTACAACGTCGCGCCCGGCAAGGAGATCGAGGCGCTCATCAATCTGCCCGAAGAGACGGACGGCGCGGCCGACGTGCTCGCGAGCCACAAGGACTATTTCGATAAGCTCGCGCGAATTACCGAGCTTACCGTCAGTCGAGATGTCGAAAAGCCCCAGGCCAGCGCTTCGGTCGTGGTCGGACGATACGAGGTCTACGTGCCGCTGTCGGGCATGATCGACCTGGACGTGGAACGCGAGCGGTTGCAGAAATCCATCGAACAAACCAGCTCTTTTCTCGGAAGCGTGCAGAAGAAGCTGCGCAACGAGCAATTCGTGTCGAAGGCGCCGGCGCAGGTCGTCGATCGGGAGCGCCAGAAGGAGCGGGATGCATCTGAGGAGCTCAGCCGGCTGCAGGCGAACCTCGCCGAGCTCGAATGAAACGGCTCCGGCGTTCGGACTGGATTGATCGCTGATGACGCATTGAAGGTGCTCATTTTGTTTATTCGAGATGGGGACTCCGATTCCCGCCTGCCTGCCCCTCCATGAGATTTCCCGATGCCGTGACGACGCCTTCCGTTACACGTTCGACCCCTGACGCCGACCTTCGACGCTCCGAAATACTCGACCGCATCCTTTCTTCCGGTGCGGTGGCCGTCGTTCGCATGCCGGATTCGCAGAAGCTAATTCGGATCGTCGAGGCGATCCGGGACGGCGGTGTGACTGCGATAGAGATCACGATGACGACGCCGAATGCGCTCACGGTGATCAGCGAAGTGGCTGCAAGCATGGGGGACGACGTGGAGATCGGCGTGGGGTCCGTGCTCGACGTCGAGACGGGTCGCCGCGCTATCGAGGCGGGTGCACGGTATATCGTAAGTCCGATCTTTAAGCCGGAGATAATCGATCTCGGACACGAGCATGGGCTTCCTGTGATGCCGGGGGCCTTTTCGCCCACCGAGATTCAGGCTGCTACGGAGGCGGGAGCGGACGTGGTGAAGGTGTTTCCGGCCGACATCGTGAGCATGGCTTTCTTTCGAGCGCTTCTCGCACCGATGCCGCATCTCAAGCTGATGCCTACAGGTGGCGTATCGCTGTCGAACGCGGGCGAATGGATGCAGGCGGGCGCCGTTGCCGTGGGCGTGGGCAGCGCGCTGCTCGACAAGAGCGCGATTGCGTCCGGCGACTTCGCCGCGCTCACCGAGAATGCGCGGATTCTTCGACGGAGCATCGAATCCGGCAGCGGATAGCAGCCGATCGACCTTCCGTTCGTCACACCTGTGGACCACGAACCGCCCGGTCGCTATTTTGTGCGGCGCGGCTCGCATTCATCTACCCAGACATCGAGGTTTCTCATGCTGATGTTTACGAATTTTGTTCGACGTGCGATTTTGTCGATCCTGATACTCCTGTCCGCCGCGCTCTGGGCGGCATTTCCAGCTGCGGCTCAGGTCGACGTCGAGGATCTAACGGACGAGCAGCTGCTCGGTCTGTACGAAGGTCTCCGCGTTGCAGATGTGTTGGATGGAATGGATGTAGTGGGGCTGCGCGAAGTGGGTCTGATGGATACGAAGATCGAACCGCTCTGGCGCGATATCGACGACATGAGCCACCAGTTCAGGGGAATAGCGGTCACGGTGCGGTACGTGCCTACGAATCGAATCGTCCCGAATCCGATGTCGGAGGAGGAATTCGCGGAGTGGAGTGGTCAGTGGTACGGAGAAATTTCCACCGAACCGTTCATCGATTCGCTGCGCCAGGGAAGCGTACTGGTAATCGACGCAAGCGGGGATGGCGACACGGGATCCGTCGGGTCGTTTAATGCACTGGCATGGTATGCTCGTGGCATGCGTGGGATCGTCACGACCGGCAGCGTACGCGATACGGACGAGCTCATCAAACAGAGAATCCCGGTATATCTGGATCACGAGCAGCGCGGAAGAGGGATTCGTCCGGGACGCAACGAGATCGAGTCGGTGAACGCCCCCGTCGAAGTGGGCGGAGCGCTCGTTCGCCCCGGCGACATGGTCGTCGCGGACGGGGACGGCGTGATAGTCGTTCCACGCCGGCATGCGCTGCGGGTGGCGCAGATCGCCCTCGACGTACTCAACCAGGACAAATCCGGCCGTCGCTTGCTCTACGAAGAGCTGGGCATTCCGATCGACGAGACCGTGGAGATCGAGCCGTAGGTCGCGCAGTCTAGTTGGACACGCGCCGCCGAATTTCCTCTACGATGGTGCCGGAGAGGTATTCGAAGGCATCTAAGTAGGACATCTCGACCGCCGTCGCCCTCGTTAGAATCGTGACCGCACGTCGCTTGGAATGCTTCGTGAAGCCGATAATCAGGCCCAATTCCTTCGAGATAGCCAGCAGCAAGTCAAGGTAGTTGTCGTACTGCATGGTCCAACGCAGCCGTGTCTTATCTGCGTCGTCGGTGCCTTTCTGCTCGGCTTCTCTACGCCGGGGGCTCGGCAGGAGGGAGGTGAGATGGGTCTCGAGTGTGGCGGCCGACATGTAAGTCTGTACCGCCGAAGGCGTGCGCTTCCACCCGCGTAGCAGTTGCTCGAGGAACGAAGAGGCCTCGTCAGCCGGATACGTCAGCACGTTCCCTCCGATGGAGACGCGAACGACATCACGAGCGACGTAGCAAAAATCGACGAGATCGTTTTCGACCACTTCGTCGATCATTTCGCCTAGGGTAGAGTATTCCTGGTTTGCCAAACTGTTAGGCCGGCGTCGGTGTGAGGAGGATGGTCTGCGCAATGCTCGATTACACAGAATAGGGGGATGGTGTGTGAGACTACTGAACTTCCGCTGTCAGGCGATGCAGGACAAATCAGTAGCGGCGCGCTTTCGAGTACATTTTTGGATGATCCCGCACGTGTGAACGGGGCCGTGCCTCGTTCGCATTCTCCCGTCGCCAACCGGATCATTCCAACTGAGAAGAATGGATTTGCTGTAGCCATCTGGACAGGTCCCTAGCACGAGGGCATCCGGAAAGGATGAATAACGTGGCGGAAAAATAAGTCATGCGCCAAAAGCGCATATGTGGTGCGCCTAACCTGTGCGCATGTGGTTACCTCTAGCGGTTACCTTCATATCGATAAAGTGGATATCCGAGGCACCATATGGATAATCCACGCCCGACGTCGAGTTCGACGTCCAGTAACAGCTAACGCGGTTGTCGCCGGTAACGTACTCCTTCTGCCGGCTTACAATTCTCTCCGTTTCGTAGGCAGATGTCTGGCGATCGGACCCGTCGTGCTTCGGCGGTCCGATATTTGCATGTTTCCCGCATTCACCCTCAGCGAGAAGACATGGAATCCACCCAACCGCATCTACAGATCGATGAGAAGAATCGTCCTCGGTCGGACTTTGGACATCTCTCTGATCCCGACGTGAGACGTCGCCCGAATCTGGATAAGGCTCTATCTGAAATTTCTCGTCTACTTTCTTCGTTCGAGACATCGACATTCGAGCCAATCCTCGAGATCATAGGCCGCACGGCGGCCGCGAAGACCGTTTATTTTCAGAGGGTGCCTGCACAGGGTCCGGCCTCCGATTTTTCCAATCCGGATCGCGAAAAGTTTGCTTTCTACTCGTGGGAGCATCCGGAGTACGTGGGAGGTCGCATCCGATCGCGTGAGGCCGATGCATCAGGGCAGGCGCAGGTGCGCGGCGAGCGCCGCCGTGAGACGGGCGGGCAAGATCTGGCGGTCCCGGTACTTTCTTCGAAGGGCACATTCTTTGGTTACCTCGGTCTTACCTTCGGTAAAGAAAATCGCCCCTGGAACAAGGAAGACCGTCGCATACTCGACGTGGTCGGCCATCTGATGGCAGCACGCATGGAACGCGAGGACGCACAGACGAAGGTTGAGCAGAGCGAGCAGCGGTGGCAGAGTCTCGTTGAAGCCCATCCGGAGCCGATCGTGGTCCTGGTGGACGATAAGATCAAGTATGCTAATCCAAGCGGCGTGAAGGTCTTCGGAGCGCACGCGCTGGACGAACTCTACGATCGGCCGCTTTCGGACTTCATCTCTGCGGCTGATCAGGACAGCATCGAAACGGAGCTTCTGAGGAATGCGGAGTCGGCGGAGCCGCTTCAGCACGAAGTGGCGCGTCTCGACGGAGAGTGGCGCATCGTCGAATCCGTGGCCGTTTCCACCATCTACGAGGGCGAACCCGCGACTCAGATCATTCTTCGCGACGTGACGGAGAGGCTGAAGACGGAAGAGCGGTATCGGTCGTTCATCGAGACGACCTCGGAAGGCATCTGGCGACTCGAGCTCGACCAGCCGGTTGAGACAACCGCACTGCCGGCGATCCAGGCGAGCCACATCTTTGAACATGCGTTCCTGGCGGAATGTAACGCGGTCATGGCCGAGATGCTGGGGCGCGAGGGACCGGACCACGCGATCGGACTACGCTGCAATGCAATTCTGCCGGATCCGGGCATCATCAAGGAATTTGTGCAAAGCGGCTACAGTCTTCGCAGTCGGGAACTCAGCTTCATGGGCGGCTCACCCCTGCATTTCTTGTTGAATGTGGAGGGTACGGTAGAACGCGGTCGCCTTGTGCGCGTGTGGGGCAGCTGCATCGACGTCAGCGAACGCGTTGAGCTCGAGAGACGAATGGTTTCGGTTCTAGAGGAGCAGCAGCAGGGTATCGGGAGAGAGCTTCACGACGGTGTCGGCCAGCTGCTGACCGGCGTGCGCATGTTGAGTCAGGCACTGGCTGAGCGCCTCGAGCGCGACGGCTCGGAAGAGCTCGACCTGGTCCGCCGAATCATACATTTTTCCGACGAAGCCTCGCAGCAGGTGCGAGCGATCTATTCGCGCATGACCCCGGTTCAGCTCGAGCATGACGGCCTAAAATCAGCCATCGACGAACTCGTCCGCAATACCGACGGCCTGCCAGACATCCGGTGTGCAAGCATTCACGAGGGCGGCGTGGAAATCGCGGATCCTGAGACGCGGCTCCACCTGTACCGAATTGTTCAGGAGGCGGTGAACAACGCGTTAAAACATGCCCGGGCATCCGCAATCGACGTTCTACTCGACGCCGGGAAGGAGGAAGTACGTCTTGAGGTGCGGGACGATGGCATCGGGATGGACGGAAAGGCGCCGGACAGCACCTCGATCGGATTAAAGAGCATGCGTTACCGGGCGCACGCCATAGGTGCCAGGTTGGAAATTCAGTCGCAGCCAGGAAAAGGGACGGTCGTCCGCTGTGTACTGCCGGCCACAGGCGTGTATGATGTAAGGACCTAAACAGAACAGTAGCCGCTATGACCACTTCACCTTCATCCGCGAATAACCACAAGATTCGCGTCTTACTGGTGGATGACCACCCGGCGATTCGCGAAGCCCTGACGAATGCCATCCGAAATCAGATGGATATGGAGGTTTGCGGACAGGCTGCATCGTCGGACGAAGCCTTCCGCATGATAGAGCGGCTGAGTCCGAATGTGGCTATCGTCGACATATCGCTCGGAGATGCACACGGTCTCGACCTGGTACAGAATATCCGGACGCAGTTTTCGGATGTTCAGATCGTCGTCTTCTCCATGTATGACGAGAACGTGTATGCCGAGCGCGCCGTTCGCGCTGGTGCCTCCGCGTACGTGATGAAAAGTGAGCCGACTCACAACATGGTCGAGGCAATCCGGAACGTGAATCGCGGAGAGGTTCACCTCAGCCAGAAGATGTTCTCCCGGATTCTCGGCAAGGTTGCGCTCAAACGGTCCAGCGCTCCCGGCTTCGCGATCGACGAATTGACGGACCGGGAGATGGCGGTGTTTCAGATGCTGGGCGAAGGCAACAGCATCGAAGAGATCACCGATCAGTTAAGTCTGAGTCGCAAGACGATAGAAACGTATCGCCGCCGGGCAAAGGAGAAGCTGGGGCTCGAATCGGTCGGAGAGCTGCTTCAGTACGCCGTGCAGTGGGTTCACGGACAGGGCAAAAGCAACAACAACAACTAACAACCCGATTCCGGCGCATCCGGCGCAGGCATTTTCTGGCGGGGTCGGTACGAGAACGACGCATCGCTGCATCATCCAAAAGCTGGATGCTGGTGCGCTCAACCTCCCGTCGGGTTTACGCTAGAGTTGGTCCAAGCTTAAGATCCTACTAAAGTATTATATCGGGGCGTCTCCTACGACAGGGGACGTCCTTTTTTTGCGGTTCACGAGGCGAAGTCGACAATGTTCGAATCGGGCACCTTTGCCGTGCAGGGAAGTGATTTTTTAGTTTTTGCACAAACGTACAAAGCCAATCTCCATGCCCATTCGAGTTGTCGTCGTCGACGACCACCCCGTGATTCTGGAAGCCGTCAACTTTGTCATTCAAGCGTCCGACGATATACACTGTTGCGGCCAGGCCGGCTCTGCAGAGACCGCTCTGGAGGTGATCGGAGAAACTGAGCCGGATGTAGCGGTCGTGGACATTTCTCTCAAAGACTCCCACGGTCTAGCGCTGATCGGTCAGATCCACGCGAGCTATCCGGACATCCAGGTCGTCGTATTTTCGATGCACCGGGAATCCGCGTATGCGGAGCGAGCCATCCGAGCCGGCGCTCTCGGCTACGTCATGAAGACGGAGCCTACTGAGCGGATCCTGGACGCCATTCGAAGGGTGTTCGACGGCGACGTGTTCCTGAGTGAACGCATCGCGTCTCATGTGTTGAGCCGCGTGGTGATGAACGGCAAGCGCACAGGCGTCGATGCATTTACCGATCAGGAGATGGTCGTCTTTCAGATGCTCGGACAACTCTTCACTGTGGACGAGATCGCTGATCGCCTCGATCTCAGTCCGAAAACCGTGATGGCCTACCGTCGGCAGGCCAAGGAGAAACTCGGACTGGATACCCTCGACAGCCTCGTGCACCATGCCTGCCGCTGGGCTCTCGGCTGGAAGCTGAATGATTCAAGCTCTGCCTCGCAGGTGATTAACTAGTCTCCTGGCCCATCGGGATCGGTCAATCGAACCATCTCGACGTGGGTAGTAAAGAAGCAACGATGTAGGAATTTCTCCCTACTCGACTCCACTTCTGCGCTTTCGGCGCGGCCCGGCGAAAGGGAATGTCGGCCGAATATGAATACGGGCTCGCGAACAGCGAACGCCGGCGAAACCATTCAATTCGCCCAAAATCTAGCGGTTTGCCCCATTCAGCGTGCCGCAACAGCGACTCGAGAGATGCTCCGGCGTGCCCACCTGCTTTGCGCTGACGATTCGCGCGTGGTGGAGGGCGTCTGACGGCATGCTATTGGCGAAAGCGTCGTGCGAAATGTCCGCACGGCATCCAACCGACGCTTTCGTCCACAATGGCAAGAAGTATACGACGTCTGTCTGCAAGTCTCGTGCTGGGGCTCGTTTCTCTCCTGGCGACATCTGCCAGCGCACAGGTCCACTTCGAAGACTGTGCGTCCGTGACGGGAGGCAACGCCAACATCGTCATACCCTTGTCGATCGAGCCGACGGTCGATGGTGCAGCGCTCGCAGCGGGTGACGAGATTGCGGTATTCACGCCGGAGGGGCTCTGCGCGGGAACCGCAACGTGGACCGGTGGAAGTATTTCGGTCGCAGCCTGGCTGGACGATCTGATTACTCCCGAGGTCGACGGATTCATCCCGGGTGATTCGATCACGTACAGGGTCTGGGATGCATCCGCCGGCGAGGAGCTAGCATTCGTCAGCGTGGAATATGCGTCTGATCAGCCGTTTTATCGGACGGACGGAAAATACGGCGCGAACTCCATTTACGCACTGTCGACGTTCTCGGCAACGAGGGACGAGCCATACCATCCGGCTGAATACCATGCCTCGACGCTCGAGGATTCTGAGGTCGAGATCGAAGTCGCCATCGATCTAGACGGCGAGTTCTCGGTAGAAATTCCTCGGTTACCGTCCCATGGCGCTGCCACAGTGAAAGAGAACCACATCATATATGTCCCTGAGCTGGATTTCCACGGCCGCGACACCCTGATGTACAGCGTCCGGAACACGATTGGCGATTCGGCCAGCGCCGTCGTGATAATCGACGTCGCCGCCGTCGACGATGCCCCGTATTTTCCTGAGGACGATGCATTAAATTTCCCGGAGAATGGTGCGGAGATCGTCCTTGTAGATCCGTCGACTGGTGAGCTGGGTTCTCCGGATTCATATTTTACGATCGACTGGAGCGAGGCGGTCGACGTCGACGGCGATCCGATAGAGTATCTATGGGAGCTCTCAGCGTCGGAGGAATTCTCGGAGACCGTATTATCCATGTCCGCAGGTGAAAAGCGGAAGCTCAAGGTGGGCTTTGACGTGCTCGCTGCATTGTGGACTAATGACGACGTCGAAGATGAACCATCGAGAACGTTTTATCACCGTGTGACGGCGGCCGCGGCCGAGCAGTCAGTAGTAAGTGATGCTCGAATCGTGACCTTTGTGCGGAGTACAAGCTCGGGTTCGGGCGACCCAGAGCACCCTACTCGGTTCAGTCTGGATCAGAACTACCCGAACCCTTTCAATCCACAGACGACGATATCGTACACGCTCGACGAGACCGCGTTTGTTAGACTGACGGTCTACGATGTTATCGGAAAGGAGATCGCTACACTGGTTTCCGAGGAAAAGCCGTCGGGGGATCACCGCCTGACGTTCGAGGCGGGCAGATTGAACAGCGGCGTGTATGTCTACAGGATAGAAGCGGGAGACCATACCGCTATGAAGCGAATGGTGCTCTTGAAGTGATGAAGCCGTCCAGATGGATGGTATAAATGTCAGGGGCCGGCGCGCCGTGTTCGAAACGACTGTGTGCTGGTCAGAAGATGGGTTGTCCGGGATAGTTCTCCGGAAGTATGCTCGAACCATTTCCCATTCGGCCGTGCCGATGTTGGTATCCGTGGAGCAGCCCCCGCACGAAATATCTCGCTTCAATGGGATTGCACTTCAAGACGGTACCATCGCTCATGAAGATCTCAGCGTGGGAAGAAAAGAGCCGGTAATGGTCTACCAGTCCGCTGTTGAACGAAAGCTGGAGGAGCCGCTCAAGCGACATTCCATGGATGTCCAGCTTCGAATTACCCTCTGTAGAGGACATAGTGAACCGAAAGAAGGGATGAGTGCGCAGCCCACGGCGATCGTTGCAAACGGCTGCATCGGGAAGATCGGAAGCTTCGCTTCAAACGGCTATGTATCTCCGGCTATACTTGCTCAGTAAAAAAGCAATGAGAAGTCGATACGGGGGACTATTTGGCAGGGGGCCTGATGGCAATCGGCGCATGTCGCATGCGCTGAAAGCGCATTTATGGCGCTGATGCGAGGTGCGCGGGTGAGGGGCGGGCGTTCGAATTGGGGCCGACGTGGCGTACGGAGGATGTGGAAAGAGGCGGCGCTGCTTGTAGACGGCAATAGGGATGTGCGTACGTTATACGCAGCCTTTATCCCTGACTCCATCGAAGCGCGTATTGGAGGAGCTCGCCTACGGTCTGAAGACCCAATTTCTCCTTGGCACGCCGGCGGTAGGTTTCTACGGTCTTCGCTTCGATGCGAAGCTGCTCGGTGATCTCAGCAACCGAATATCCTTCGCCAAGGAGAGTAAACACGGTAAGCTCTCGTTCCGTCAGCTCATCGATCGCAAATCCGGGCGAAGCGACTTGCCTGAAGGAGCTCTTGTTCAGAATGCTCGACGCCATATTCTGGCTGAGGTAAATCTCACCTCGGTGCACGCGGAGGATGGCATCCACGAGATCCTGTACCGAGTCGCTTTTCATTACGTACCCCGAGGCGCCGGCTCGGAGCGCTTTCTCGGCGTAAATTTTTTCGTCGTACATGGAATACACGACGACCTGAACGTCCGGATAGTCGGCGCGGACTTCCTCGACCAGGTCGAGCCCGTGAATATCCGTGAGGGAAATATCGATGATGGCGACGTCGGGCCGCACCTGCTCCATCAGGAGACGAGTCTCTTTGGCAGACGCAGCCCCCCCGCAGAGCTCCATACCCAGTTTAGAATTGATCGTCCGTGCAAGCGCCTCGCGAATTGCCGGATGATCGTCGGAGATCGTAACGCGAATACGGTTCCCCACGCCTGATTCCGACCGAACAGTCGGAGATGGAGGGAGAGATTGCGGCATAAGCCTTTTGTCGAGTCGATTCTCGGTGGCTAACACTGTAAAGCGCGAGCCCGCAAAACAAAGCCGCGGACGATGAGAGCGCGCTTGGTTAGGAATCGGAACTCTAACGACAAACTTAAATGCAGCACCGTTACGAAAGGGCACGAACAGTTCTGAGATACGTCCGTTGCACGTCGAGAAAGTCGCCCCGGCTGCGAGTGCATTTCGGACGGGCGAATGCAGCAATAATCAGCAATTAACAGTTCAGTCTTAATGCTTCAATCTACTCGGGTATTCAGCCTCTGCATCGTCGTTCTCCTGACGTTAAGTGCGTGCGATTCGGACTCAATCAATGATGATGATCAGAACGGTCCACAGCTTGGTCAGCAATTCAGCCTCGAGATCTCTGGAGATGTCGAACAGACGATGGATGGGTCGGCCTTTTTCGGGGAAGCCGACGATCCAGACACCGGAGCAGAGATTTTCGCTATATATCTGACCGAATCCGATGGAGCAACCGGGGGCGCGGCGATGTGGGCGGTAGTCGGCCGTGCGGGCGATCGCCCCGGCACCGGGACATACTCTTTCGTCGATGCGAGTGAGGAAGATGAGTATCCGGCAGATGAATTCGTTCTGTCTGCCTCGATCGGCTCAAATGCGACCGACGTGTCGACGTTTGTTTCTCAAGGCGGAGAGCTCACCATCACCGAGTCGAGCAGCAACCGAGTCGAAGGGACTATCGACGTCGATGCGACGGGCTTTCGTGTTGTGGATGACGAGGTTGAGGAGCTAAGTGTGACCATCGTCGGATCGTTCGAAGCAATTGGAAGCTCGGACATCTTCGTTCCGGGCTTATAGTTTTCCTGCGCCGGTTTCTTACGGAAAAGCCGCCTCGGCGATCATCCGTTGCCGTCCCGCTTTCCGAGGTGCTCAATCAGGACCGGAAACCAGCACGAGTAGCGCGCTCGGTCGTCGCGAAGGTCCTCCTCGATCTCTTCGAGAGCGGCCCAACGCCAATCGACCACTTCGTCGAGATTTGGTACGGGGACGGCGGTCGTCGTGCCTCCGAAAACGTGGTCGTATTCATACTCAATGAGTCCGTTCGCGAATTCGGCGCGGTAGATGAACTCAAAAAGCGGCTGCAGCTCGACGTCCAGGCCCATCTCTTCACGGATCCTCCGCACCGCTGCATCTAGCGCGGCCTCGTTCGGTCGCGGATGAGTACAGCACGCGTTCGACCAGAGCCCGCCGGAGTGATACTTGGCCGGATTGCGCTGCTGCAAGAGCATTTCGCCACGCGAGTTAAAGAGGACGACTGAACAGGCGCGGTGGAGGAGCCCTTGTTGGTGTGCCTCCAACTTCTCTGCCCTTCCGACCGGCGCGTCGTCGGAATCGACGAGGATGACGTACTCCAAGTCGCCGCGTGCATCAGATATGTTCGTGTTCATCATCCGTGACCGTCAATTTAGAACTTGCCGAATGCAGACTTCGGTGGCCGTGTGCGGGCGTATTATACCCGGGAGATCGGCGCCCGGATCGGTTCCGGCGTTACGAGATACAATCGGCCGACATCCTCGCACCGCTTGTGCGGCTGAAAATACGCGGGCTGGGTGAGCCGCGGTTCCGGACCAAACGCATTGCCGTATCCGCGTTTATTGTCTACGGCAGGTTTGTGCTGAAGCCTTTCTAAGAGGCTCCTATACAGAAGGAGAAACGGGCATAAAGAAGAGCCGATCGCAGAAAAGCAAATTTGCTTTTCATACTGATAGATGAGAAAATCAAGAAGCTAGGCGATTAGCGGGGCGCGATGCCAGCCGGCTCCGTGTGTTGGTCAAGGAAACCGATTCCGAAATAAGAAGGAAACCGATTCCGAAATAAAGACCAGGCGTGCCATCGACTTCCACGCCGGCGAGAAGATAGACGGGGAGGCGTTGAAGGCTCTCGTTCGCACCGCCGCGAGCCTGAACGAGTCCACAGCTGAAAGCTAATCCACGCAATGAAATCGAAGGCGCGAAAAGGAAAGTAAAAGAATAGGGAGTGAACGCAATGGCCAAGAAAAAGTCCAAGAAGTCGAAGGCGGCAAAGAAGGCCGCCGCCGAGCCGGGCGCTGCACAGCCAACGCTCCTCTCAGGTGGCAACCCTCAGATCCCGAAGGCTGACGGCGACGCCCCAGTCCAGGCCTACATCGCAGCGATGCCGGGCTGGAAAAGCGACGCCGGGCGCCGACTCGACGCGCTCATCGTGCGCACCGTCCCCGACGTGCGTAAAGCAGTAAAGTGGAACTCCCCCTTCTATGGCATCGAAGGTCAGGGCTGGTTCCTCAGTTATCACTGCTTCACGAAGTACATTAAAGTGGCTTTCTTCCGCGGCAGGTCACTGCGTCCTCTCCCGCCCGTTGAATCCAAGGACAAGGAGACGCGCTACTTTCACATCCACGAGGACGACCAGCTCGACGAGGAGCTCGTGGCAGGTTGGATTCGGCAGGCGTCGGAGCTGCCCGGCTGGGTCCCGTAGCGCCGGCATATCCAGCAAGATCGGCACCTATTCCGCGACCGGTTGAAAAAAAGCCCCTATCCCTCGATGAACAAGGGTATAGGGGCTTTTGTGTATCGAGGGCTTATGTGATGTGGAGCCAAGGGGAGTCGAACCCCTGACCTCTACAATGCCATCGTAGCGCTCTACCAGCTGAGCTATGGCCCCTCAACGTCAAGCAATCACGCGGCAGGCGGGTGGGCGGTTCCATCCTCACTTCATCTTCATTCCTTCGAGGCTGGACCGGCGGGGATGGATGAATCGGATCTTCGAGATGCGATAATTGCCCAGATCCACAAGCCGATGCATAAGAAGCCGAGGATCGCCGCGGCGGGGCGGTTGAAGAATGCCAGCGGACTGCCGTCGGCCGCCGTCAAAATTTGAATGAATCGCTCCTCCAGTGGACCCCCGAGAATGATTCCCAGAACGACCGGTCCGAGAGGCACGTCGAACCGCTCGAGCGCGAATCCAAGGAGGCCCATTCCGAGCATGATACCTACGTCGAAGTTGCTGCTATTGATGGCATACGCACCGACGATGCAGAGCAGGAGGATGATCGGCATCAGAATACGCTGCGGTACGCGGACGACGCGTGCGCCGCCCTTGATAGCCAGCAGGCCGACCGGAATCAGCACGAGATTGGCAACGATGAATATCATGTAGATGCTGTAGACGAGGCCGGCTTGCTCTGCAAAGATGTCCGGACCGGGGTTCAGGTTCTTCATCAACAATACGCCGATCACGATAGCCGTGATCGAATCGCCGGGGATGCCGAAGACGAGGGCGGGAATCCAGCTCCCCGCAAGCGCGGAGGAATTCGCTGCCGTGGCATCCGAGATGCCGTCGGCGGATCCTTCCCCGTACTCTTCCGGTGTCTTGCTGGCGCGCTTGGACGCGGCAAGAGAGACCCACGATGCGATGTCGGCACCGGCACCGGGGAGCATGCCGACGAACGAGCCGATCACGCCGGAGCGGAGCGTGTGTCTGGTGCGGCGCCGCACGAGACCGGCCGCAGGCTTCAGGATATCGACGATCGGTGCGATTAGATAACGAGCGGTAAACGTCCGTGTCTGTGTCTGTGCCGGCGGGTTCGGGATGCTCGCGCCTCCGCGGCCGAGCAGATTGTTGAGCACCTCGGAAAATCCGAAGAGCCCGATCATTGCAGGTATGAAATTGATGCCCTGGAAGAGCTGGGGCTGGCCGAAGGTGAATCGCGCCTGCGTGTGGACGGCGCTGAGTCCGACCGTCGCCAACAACAGGCCCACCAGCATCCCGAGAGAAGCTTTGCTCAAGGATCCGCGGGAGACGACGACGGCGGAACTCAGTCCCAGGAGGTACAGCCAGAAATATTCCGCAATGCTGAAAACGGCGGCAATTCGGGCTAACTGGTGCCCCATCGCCATGAGTACGACGGCACCGAAGAGTCCGCCCATCACGCTCGAGAGCAGGGCTACGCCGAGGGCATACTCGGATTTCCCCTGGCGGGTCAGTGCATAGGCATCGTCGACGTAGGCCGCCGATGCCGGCGTTCCCGGGATCCGGAGGAGGGTCGTGGGAAGATCTCCTGCGAAAATTGCGCAGGCCACCATGGTTACGATGCCTGCGAGTGCAGGCACCGGCTCGAGCCAGTAGGTGAGCGGAATGAACAGCGCGACGGACATGGTCGCCGTGAGCCCCGGCATCGCGCCCATGAATACGCCGTACATCGCGGATCCAACGATGATGGCCAGCACCTCGGGTGTGAGGATCACCTGCTGAAATGCCTGGAACAGCGCCTCGCTCATCTTACCAGCCGAGAATTCCCCATGGAAGCGGGACGCGGAGGAGGACGCCGAAGAGATGATACGAGACCGCCGAGAATATGACGGCCGTCGCGACGGCGACCGGAGTTCGAACGCGAAGGAGGAGGAAGAGACCTAAGAGAATTAGGGCCGTCGTCACCAGGTATCCGAGGTGTTCCGCGAGCAGGATGTACGTGATTACGGCACCTATGGCGCCGAACACGGTGATCAGGCCGCGGCGTGAAAAATCGCCTCTGCCTCGTGCATCTCGGGCGCTATGCGTGAAAATGGATGCCATCAGCGCGAGGACCATTAGCGTCGCGATTACGACTGGAAAGAGCCACGGCCCGTACCTCTGCGTTTGGACGGACTGAAACGCGGCGCTCTGGAAGATCTCACCGAATTGCTCGTTCTCGATGGCCAGCTCCCTGCGGAATTCGTCGGGACCGTCCGCCGTCCATCCGAACCCGGCGCGCTCGCAGAATTGCCTGAATTCTTCGCTCATAACGACGCGCTCAAGAGCCTCCCCAAGAATCTCGACGCGGTCTTCAGGCACGTCTAGAGGAAGTGCCAGTCCACGCCAGGTGAAAGTCGTCCAATCACCACCGCTTTCGTTCAGCGTCGGTACGTCAGGTACGGCGGGCAGGCGCTCATCCGACATCACGGTAAGACACCGGATCCTGCCGGAATCTAGCAGCGACTGCGCTTCCGGGACACTGCAGCTTACGACTTCGACGCCCCCGGCCATGAGCTCCTGAAGGGAGGGTGCGGAGCCGTTGAGTGAGATCCAGACGACGTCGCTCGGACTCATGCCGGCATCGATGAGCCATCCTGCCAACGCCACGTGCCAGATTCCTCCGAATGCCGTTCCCGCCGCCCTGAGGGACCGCGGATTTTCTCGGATTTCGGTTTCGAGCTCTTCGACGGAGGTCCAGGGTGCGTCCTCGCGAACGAATAACGCCGCGAAGTCGCGATTTACACGCATCAGGGGCCGAAAGTCACGGTGCGTGATGTTCGTTAAACCGCGCCAGTGGAGCATGTTCAGCTCCGACGTGATCATCGTCATCGTATACCCGTCCGGATTCGCCACTGCACCGCGAGTATGTCCGGTAACGCCGCCGCCGCCGCTGGCATTGACGACGTTCACGGGGACGCCGAGCTCGCGCTCGAGCTGCGAGGCGATCTGCCGCGTGATCCGATCTGTCCCCCCGCCCACCGACCACGGACAGATCAGCGTGATGGGACGGTTGGGGAAATCATCGGCCGTGCGACATCCGGCGGCTGTGCAGGCGAGCAACAGAATTATGAGTGCAGATCGTATCGTCATGAAGCCAGATCGCTAGGCGACTCGATTTGCGAGCGTGCCAATTGGTTCGATCGTGATGTCCATTTCATCGCCCGCTTGCAGTGTGAACTCGTCCGGTGGCACAATGCCCGTGCCGGTCAGGAGATAGCAGCCGTACGGAAAAACGTTGTCGAGAAACAGAAAAGAAGCCAGTTCATCGAGCGACCTCTTCATGCTGCGGAGCGTCGTCGATCCGCTAAAGACAGACTGGCCGTCGCGGTGAATCCGGATGGCAATTTCAGTATCGGAGGGAAGCGGGTCGGGTTGGATCAGCACGCCTGGTCCAAGCGAACAGGAGCCTGCATATACCTTCGCCTGCGGCAGGTAGAGGGGATTCTCTCCCTCGATGTCGCGTGCACTTACGTCATTCCCTATCGTGTAGCCGAAGATCGTTCCGTCGGACGTGATGGCCAGGGCGAGCTCCGGCTCCGGGACGGTCCATGCCGAATCGCTCCGCACGCGGATCTCCTCATGAGGGCCCACGACACGGCTGCGGGACCCCTTGAAAAAAATCTCGGGTCGCGCCGCCGTGTAGACTCGATCATAGAAGCTGCCGCCCCCTGCCGTTTCAGATTCGGCCATCCGGGCGGATCTGCTCCGTATGTAGGTGACGCCCGCTGCCCAGACTTCTTGCAAACCTATCGGGGCGACGAATTCAGCCCTTGCGGACGGGCGGGCCTCTTGGAGGGCGTCGGCGGCAAGTTCGAAGGGCGCCTTCGATGTGAAAAGCGCATCCCATTCGAGATCGACCGCCACGACATCGCCGCCGTCGGTTTCGATTAGAACCCCATCCAGGGTCAGGAAAGCCTTCATAAATCGGATGTTTGTGAATGTCGGCGCGCCCAGTCGGCCGAAATCTACGGGATCAGACCTGCCATGCGCTACCGTTCGGATAGGCGTGCGCTTCAAGAGATTCGGGGTGCATCGTGATGCTGTAGCCGGGCGCTTCGGGGACGCGATAGTGGGCGTTCTCGATGACTACCGGATCGACGAAGTGCTCGTGGAGGTGGTCCACGTATTCGATGATGCGATGCTCCAGGCTTCCGCTGACACAGACATAGTCGAAGATCGAAAGGTGTTGAACGTACTCGCACAGTCCGACGCCTCCGGCATGTGGGCAGACCGGCACGTCGTACTTTGCGGCCATCAACAGCACAGCTAGCACTTCGTTGACACCCCCGAGGCGGCAGCTGTCTATCTGGCAGATGCCTATCGCGTTGGCGAGGATCAGCTGCTTGAATATGACGCGATTCTGCGCGTGCTCGCCCGTCGCCACCTTGATCGGGTGCAGCGCACGCGCGATTGTTGCGTGGCCCAGCACGTCGTCCGGACTCGTCGGCTCTTCGATCCAGTACGGATTGAACTCGGACAGTGCGTTCATGTGACGGACGGCCGCGCCGACATCCCATCGCTGATTGGCATCCATCATGAGAACGCGCTCGTCGCCAATCTCATCTCTGATGATGCGGGCGCGCCGGCGATCTTCCTCCAGATCGGCGCCGACCTTCTGTTTAAAGTGGGTCCAGCCGTCGTCGATGGCCTCCCGGCAGAGGTTGCGTATCTTCTCATCGGAGTAGCCGAGCCAACCGGCGCTGGTCGTATAGGCAGGGTAGCCGTTATTGCGCAAATGTTCAAGCCGAGCCTCACGCGAGGGGGCGAGCCGGTGCAGCATATCGACGGCTTCTTCCGGCGTGATCGCGTCGGAGATGTACTGGAAGTCTATGACGGACACGAGCTCCTCCGGAGTCATATCGGACAGCACCTTCCAGAGCGGCTTTTCTTCGATTTTAGCGATCAGGTCCCAAACGGCGTTCACGATCGCTGCAGTAGCGAGGTGAATCACGCCCTTCTCCGGGCCGAGCCACCGCAGCTGGCTATCGGCCGTCAGGCTTCTCCAGAACGGGACCATGTTCGCGCGAATCTCATCCAGATCGCGGCCCTCCACGATAGGAGCGAACGAGCGAACGGCGTCGACTACGATTTCATTCCCTCTGCCGCATGTGAACGTGATGCCGTTGCCGCTGAGGCCGTCCACATTGGTATGAATCGTGACATAGGTCGCGGAATAGTCTGGATCGACGTTCACAGCGTCGGATCCGTCGAGCGTGCGGGAGGTCGGAAACCGAATGTCTCGAACTTCGATTCGGTCTATGGTCGTGGGCATGCTGTCGTCGTATACATGAATTCAGGCTATTCCGATGGATTGGGGGTCGGTAAGCGAGCACTGCGCGCTACAAGCTACAAGCTACAATCACATCGCAGTGAAACCGCCGTCGATGGGGAGCGCCACGCCCGTCACGAAGCGGGCCTCGTCCGACACCAGCCACAGGGCGGCGTCCGCACATTCCTCGGGAGTACCGAGCCGGCCCATCGGCTGCGCCTCCGACATTTCCCTCCACATCGCATCCGGATTCTCGGCCTGCCGTGCCACGCCGCGGACCATAGGCGTATCGATGATGCCGGGGCACAGTGCGTTAACTCGAAGCCCCTTCTTGGCATAGTCGAGGGCGAGCGCACGGGCGAGTTGAATCGCGGCGCCCTTCGTGGCGCAGTAAACGGGCGAATCCTCCTGTGCCACAATTCCCGTCTTGCTCGCTGTGAATAAAATGTTGCCGCTCCCCTGTTCCAGCATGATCGGAATCGCGTAGCGGCTGGCGAACATCAGTGCCTTGACGTTTACATCCATCAGCGATTCGATTTCGTCGTCCGAGCTGTCGGTCAGCTCCTTCGGCAGCGCCATTCCTGCGTTGCAGAAGAGAATGTCGATCCGGCCGTAGGCCTCGATGCAGGCGTCGATGAGTTGCTCGTTCTCCTCGCGCAGCGAGACGTCCGCGCGTTGGAATTCGGCGGTCCCGCCTGCACTCCGAATCTCATCGACTACCTTCCGGCAGTCATCTGCGGCAATGTCAGCCAGCATCAGATTGGCGCCCTCGCGTGCAAAGACCAGCGCGGATGCCCGTCCAATACCTGTCGCTGCGCCTGTGATGACGGCGGATTGTCCTTCTAGTCGCATACTTTCCGATATTAAATTGTATGCGAACATACGTATTGCGGCGGATAAATCGGTAGGATGAAATTGTCCTGTCCCTTCAGAGACGCCGCACGCCGCGGAGAATGGAAATCTACCCACGCGTGCATTATTGTAAGGCGGAAGATTTTCAGGTGGGCTATTCAACGTCGCCGCACGATAAGCGGCGATGAAGGGAACGGATTATCGGGATGAATGCAGCGACCAGCGCGGGGAGACTCCGCGATAAAGTAGCAATAATCACGGGGGCTGCCTCCGGGATCGGGCGTGCGGCCGCGGAGCTTTTTGCGCGGGAGGGCGCCCGCGTCGGATTGCTCGACGTCGACGAGGAGGGAGGCCGGGCTCGAGCCGAGGAGATCGGGGATTCCGCGCGCTTCTATTCCTGCGACGTCGGCGACCGGCGGGCTGTGGCGGCTGCATTCGATGCTGCGGCGAATGACCTTGGTCAGCTCGACATACTCTTCAATAACGCGGGAATCGCCCACGTGGGGAATGTCGAGCAAACGGGCGAGGAGGACTTCGACAGGATTTACCGTGTGAACGTGAAGGGCGTGTTCAACTGTTTACAGGCTGGAGTGCGGGCGATGAAGGGGCGGGGCGGATCGATCGTTAACATGGCATCGACAGTGTCGTCTATCGGAATTCCGGATCGCTTCGCCTATTCGATGAGCAAGGGCGCCGTTCTAACGATGACCTTGTCCGTTGCCTGCGATTACCTGCAGGAGGGGATTCGATGTAATTCGATCGCACCAGCCCGGATTCATACTCCGTTCGTCGACGGATTTCTAGCAGCGAATTATCCCGGACGAGAGGAAGAAATGTTCGAGACGCTCTCGAAGTCGCAGCCGATTGGACGCATGGGGACGCCTGACGAGGTTGCCGAGCTGGCTCTATTCCTCGCGTCCGACGCCTCCGGCTTTATCACCGGTGCGAATATTCCGATTGACGGGGGCACGGTGAGCCTGCGAACGTGATGCAGCGTGGCGGTGGTCGAGCGATAGGCCGAGTTCAGCGGAATGTGAGACCATCCAGAAATCCAAACAAACCAGCGCACAATAGACGCCACAGTTTAGATGAAGCTTATTCGATTCGGCCCTTTCGGCGATGAAAAGCCGGGCGTGCTCCTGGACGACGGCACACGCGTCGATGCATCCTCCGTCACCCGGGATTATGACGAAGAGTTTTTTGCCGGAGACGGAATGGATCGGCTCCGGACCTGGATTGAAGCGGGCGGTGCGCCGGCGGTCGCGCCTGAGGCGCGGCTTGGTCCTCCTGTTCGCCGTCCGAGCAAGATCGTCTGCGTGGGTCTCAACTTTTTCGATCATGCCGAAGAATCCCGGATGCAGGTTCCCGATGAGCCGGTTCTCTTTATGAAGGCGTCGAGCGCGCTATCCGGACCATATGACGACATCATTCTTCCGCGGGGATCCGAGAAAACGGACTGGGAGGTCGAACTCGCTTTCGTGATCGGCCACAAGGCGAAATATGTGGATGAGTCCGCGGCGCTCGACCACGTTGCAGGGTACGCGATACTGCACGACGTCTCCGAGCGGGCGTACCAGATCGATCGCGGGGGGCAATGGGTGAAGGGGAAAAGCTGCGATACGTTTGCACCTCTGGGTCCCTACCTAGTGACGCCGGACGAGATCGACGACGTTCACGACCTGCGAATGTGGCTGCGGGTGAATGGAAAAACGATGCAGGACGGCTCGACGTCAAAAATGGTGTTCAACGTTCCGCACCTCGTGAGCTACATCAGCCGGTTCATGACGTTGATGCCGGGCGACGTCATTTCGACGGGGACGCCGGCCGGTGTCGGGCTCGGGATGAAGCCGCAGCAATTTTTGCATTCGGGGGACGTCGTCGAACTGGGCATCGATGGTCTCGGAGAGATGCGGCAACAGATCTCCTCCGACGAACTGACGGCATCGGAGCGGTCGTCGTGAATGCCCAGAGACGGAGTGATCGCAGTGATTTTGCGACCGCGATTTCCACGCGTTCGCGCCCTAATACGCTCGCAGTGCTCGTGAATCCTTCATTAAGGATGCTGAAGGCCGGTACGAGCCCTGAATTTTGAGTACCATGCGTGTTTGCGCAGGAGCGGCAGTGTCCGACTCGCGCCCGATCGCATTGTTCGTCAGATGCGGCGATA
>CAZKNF010000009.1:31286-43742 GCA_964554105.1 uncultured Rhodothermales bacterium
GGAGCGGCAGTGTCCGACTCGCGCCCGATCGCATTGTTCGTCAGATGCGGCGATACTGCGTCTGCGACGGCTAAACGATACTGCGTCTGCGACGGCTAAACGATACTGCGTCTGCGACGGCTCTACATCCCGGCGAGTCGTGGGCTCCGTCAGCGAAACCTTCACCGTATTTGATCTCGAATTCCATGTCTTCGCCACCCGAACGATCGGTCTTCATCCATAAATTCGGTGGTACCTCGGTCCAAACGGCCGAGCGCATCAAAGGCGCTGTGGACCTGGTCGTGCGAGACCAGGACGAGGGGCTGAAGGTGGTCGTTGTTTCGGCGCTGGGCGGCGTAACCGATCAGCTCATCGCCGCGGTTGGCGAGGCCCTCGCTCGATCGGAAAAACACACCGAAATCCTCGATAGACTCCGAGAGCGGCATTCCACCGCGCTCGAGGCGCTTGTCGCGTCAGAGGAGCGGGACCAGATCGCTGCGGAACTCGATGAGAGGTGGACGGAACTGGGTGAACTTCTGGACGGAGTCTACCTACTGCGAGAATGTACGAACAGGACCCGTGATGCCGTGATCGGGATGGGCGAGCGCCTGTCGACCCCGCTGACTGCGGCCGCCTTCCGGTCGGCGGGCCGAGACGCGGTTGCGATCGATGCGCGCACCATCATCCGCACGGATGCGTCGTTCGGCGAGGCGAACGTGCTGTTCGAGGAGACCAGCGATCAGATTCAGGAGGCGTTCGAGGAGATTCCGGATACGACCATTGCCGTCGTGACCGGGTTCATCGCGTCGACGGAGCGGGGTGTGACCACGACCCTCGGGCGCTCGGGAAGCGACTACACGGCGACCATCCTTGGAGGTGCTCTAAGGGCGCAGCACGTCACGATCTGGACCGACGTCGACGGTGTACTCTCCGCCGATCCGAGGCTGGTTCCCGATGCGTTCGCGCTTCCGCAGCTCAGCTATCGGGAGGCCGCCGAACTCGCCTATTTCGGAGCAAAGGTCCTTCATCCGCGAACGATGCGTCCGCTGCTGAGCCCGCGCATCCCCCTGCGGATAAAGAACACTTTAAATCCGAGTGCGCCCGGGACGCTGATTTCCGAGAAGACCACGACGATGGAGGGGCACGTCAAGGCTATAACGGCCATCAGAGACGTGGCCGTGGTGATGCTCGAAGGTACCGGCCTCGTCGGAATTCCGGGCATTTCCGCCCGTGCGCTCTCCGCCCTTGCGGCCGAGCGGATCAACGTGTTGATGATTTCGCAAGCCTCCAGCGAGCAGAGCCTCTGCTGCGTCGTTCCGAGCGATGCCGCAAACGATTCACAGCTCGCTCTGCGCCTCGCGTTCGAACCCGAGCTGTCGCGCGGCGACGTGGCGAGCATTTACACGATCGAGGGATGCGCGGTGATTTCTTCCGTAGGCGACAATATGCGCGAGCGTCCGGGGCTCGCTGGAAGGATGTTCTCGACGCTGGGACGCAGCGGCGTCAACGTGCTAGCTATCGCTCAGGGTGCTGCGGAAACCAATATTTCGGCTGTCGTGAGAGAGGCCGATGCGCGCCAGGCGGTGCACGCCCTGCACGATGAATTTGCGCTGGTCCGACACCGTGTTCACGTGTTTATGATCGGAGCCGGCATCGTGGGGCAGGCGCTGCTGCGGATGCTCGGCGATCAGCAAAAGACACTGCTGGAGCGCCTTAATCTGAACATCCATCTCGTTGGCGTCGCGAACAGAAGTAAAATGGCGTGGGACATCGAGGGCATTCCCTTCGAGCAGGCGGTCGCAACGCTGCACGCAAGCGAGCGGAAGGGAGGGCTCGACGCCATACTTACGCACCTGAAAGAAGCGAAGCTGAATCGGCTTATGGTGATCGATGCGACGGCATCCGACGAAGTCGCGCACCACTATCCCGACCTGCTCGAGCGTTCTATCGCCGTCATCACGCCGAACAAGCGCGCGAATACGAAAGACCAGGCGTTTTACGAACGGCTCCAGCGGGCGGCACATCGCCAGCAGGTGCCGTATCTCTACGAGACGACGGTCGGTGCCGGTCTGCCGGTCATATCGACGCTTCGGGATCTGATCCGATCAGGGGACAAGATCCACCGGATTGAAGGGGTTCTCTCTGGAACGCTCGCTCACATCTTCAACGGCATGGCCATTGGTCGTAAATTCTCCGAGGCGGTGCGTGCGGCACGCACGATGGGATTTACCGAACCGGATCCGCGCGACGACCTCAAAGGCGACGACGTCGGCCGCAAGCTGCTCATTCTCGCGCGCGAAATCGGACTTTCGGTAGAACGGGATGACGTCGCCGTCGAATCGCTTGTGCCCGTACATCTATTCGACATCTCTGTTGCGGATTTCATGGAGCAGATCGACGAGCTGGATGCCCCGTGGGAGGAACGGATGGCTGCCGCGCGGGAGGAAGGAGGACGACTTCAATACATCGGGCTGATCGAGGATGACCGGCTCAGCGTACGAACCCGGTGGATCGGTCCTGAATCTCCGTTCTCGCACTTGAAAGGGACGGACAACATGGTCGTATACACCACGGACCGCTACAACGAATTTCCGCTCGTCGTTCAGGGACCCGGCGCCGGACCGGTCGTGACCGCGGCCGGCATTCTGGCGGATCTCATTAAGGCGGCCGAGCTCGGCGGATAGCCTCAGGCCGGAGCGGGACTGTGCTTCGGCTTGTATCGAAAAAGGGACAGCAATCGATCGCGGTCGCCGCTAGAATTAAGTCAGGTTACGTACACACGCACGATGAAATTGGCACTGGTTGGGACGGGACAGATGGGCGAGGCGGTCGAGGAACTCGCCGGCACGCGGGGCCACGACATTGAAGCGCGCTTTGATTCCGATACACCATTGACCGATAGCGATCCGGCATGGGCAGAGAACGTCGATGTCGCGATCGATTTTTCGCTTCCGTCCCTGGCCGTCAAACATATCGAGCATCTTTGTGGATGGGGAATCCCCGCCGTCATTGGCACGACCGGGTGGTATGACCGGCTGGACAGCGTCGAACAATCGGTGCGCGAGCATGACGGGAGCATCTTGTACGCACCGAATTTTTCGCTGGGCGTAGCGGTTCTCGTTCGAGCACTGCATGCGATTGCGCCGATGCTCGACAAGGTACCCGAATATGACCCCTTCGTCCATGAGGTTCACCACACGCGTAAGATGGATAGTCCATCGGGAACGGCAGTGATGATCGGCGATCTCCTGGTCGACGCACTCAGCCGCAAGAGCCGAATCGATTCTGAGACACAGCACGGGCGGATCGCAGAGGATTCACTGCACGTCACGTCGTCGCGTGTCGGGAGCGTGATCGGCAAGCACGTGATCGAGTTCGATTCGCCGTTCGACAGCATCAAGCTCAGCCATGAAGCGAAGAATCGGCAGGGATTCGCGTTCGGGGCCATCCGGTCTGCAGAATGGCTTGAGGGACGGAAGGGGTTATTCACACTGGACGACGTGGTAGCGGATTGGCTTGGGGATCAGACGAAAGCCATCTCGTGATGGAATTGACTAGAAACGCTGCAGGTAGAAAGGATTATGGGAGAGCATATTTTCAGGGGGTCGGGGACGGCCATCGTAACACCTTTTACGCCGGACGATCAGATCGATTTTGAGGCATTTCGGCGGCACGTCGATCAGCAAATCGACGGCGGCATCGATGCGCTCGTCGTACTCGGAACCACCGGCGAGAACGCCACAGTCTGGCCGGATGAGCGCCGCGAGCTCGTCGAAACGACGATCGAACACGTGGACGGCCGGATTCCCGTCATCGTCGGCACAGGAAATAATTCGACCAGCGAGAGCATCGTCTTCTCAAAGGAGGCCGAACGCGCAGGGGCAGATGGACTGCTCGTGGTGGGTCCGTACTACAACAAGCCGACGCAGTCCGGATTTAGAGCGCACGTAGCGGCGATTGCCGATGCAACCGACACGCCGATTCTCATCTACAACGTGCCCGGCAGAACGAGCTTCAACATCCTTCCGGAAACCGTTTTGCAGCTTGCCGAAGAGGTGCCGAGCGTCACGGGCGTGAAGGAAGCATCGGGAAGTCTGCAGCAAATTTCCGACATCCTTGCGAATCGCCCGGATTCACTTGCCGTGTACTCTGGTGATGATGAGATTACGCTGCCGCTCATTAATCTCGGCGGAGACGGTGTGGTGTCGGTGATCAGCAATGCTATCCCGCAGCTGTTCGGCAGCCTCGTCCGGCACGCACTTGCGGGGCGCATAGAAGAGGCCCGGGAACTGCACTATCGGCTCCTTCCGGCGATGCGAGCGTGTTTCCTTGAAACGAATCCGATGCCCATCAAAGCAGTCCTGCATGAGCTTGGATTAATGGAGAGCCGATTGAGATTGCCGCTCATCGAGATGGAAGAGGCGAACCGCCGCCGCGTGCTCGATGCGTTCGCGCCGCTTATCCAGGCGAAGGTGTCCTAGCGACCGGGACGCGAAGAACTGCATCACTTCGAATTGTGTGGAGGGCAGCGGTGACACTGCTGCCGGCTGCACATGACCGATTCGGCGGTCGCAATCATCATTGATTAACTTGCCCGTAAAGAAGCTCGTCTATTCGCTCCATGAGAATATCTGTTGAGAACGGTTTCGCCAGACACGTACTGGCACCGTTCCGGATAGCGAGTTCTCGAAGTGAGGGTGTGGAATTGGCGGAGATGAAAATGACCGGCGTCTCGCGAATCGTCTCGTCACGGCGGATCTCCTGGATGACCTCGAGTCCGTCCGCACCCGGCATCTGAAAATTCGTGAGTACAATGTCAGGATGGTGCTCACGAGCAAGTTCGATACCCTTTCGTCCGTTCGACGCCGCATACGTACGAAAGCCCTCCATTTCGAAGAAGATTTCAAGTCCTTCGAGGAGATTCAGATCGTCTTCTACTATTAGAATTGTTCGCATATCGCACTCATACTTCAATTGCAACCTTGCGCATCAACCGTCTCATCTTCCGTGCGTTTCTGTCAACCGTGCCATCCATTTACATTTGCCGAGTTCGTTTCCTAGTTGTGAAGGCACGGTTTCGCAACCTGCAGGTTTGAATGGCTTGGCACGTCTAGTAGATACACACACGCCAGGTAATCTCTAGCCTTCGTTTGCTTGTTAGCGCGCATTCAGCAGCGATGCGAGTGTGCCGAGTATGGCGGTGTAGAGGGCGGATCCGAGCCAGAGAGCGCCGATTAGAAATGAATTCCTGGTACCGGCTTCAAGCGCGAGGAAGAGTACGAGCAGGCCGTTGTGCAGGAGTGCGATGACGAGACTGCCGACGAAGGCCTGTTGGGGAAGAATAAGAAGCGTTTCGCGTTCGTTTGCCGGAAAAAGTCCCACCAGAAAGCCGACGAGCGTCTTGACGAACATGTGTATTCCCCACGTCCCGTAGATCACGTCCATAAGCAGACCCATGCCGAAGCCGGTTACGGCGCCGGCCTGCCGGCCGTGACGCAATCCCATCCACGCCACGAACAGAAGCACGGCATCCGGATAGGCGCCCCACAGTCGCAACCGACCGAGAACAAGCCACTGAACCAGGACAACGAGCACGCCGATTAGGGCTTGTCGTACCAACGATGGCATAGGGTCGGGTGGTCACTCCGGATTTGATCAGCGGGAATCTACGAGCCCAGGTTCGCCGACGCCAGTTCCATGACGATTCTATCGATCGACTGGGTAATCCGGTAGGAAGGCGCCGTATAGTTGTTGGCGAAGACGGAAAAAGCGACAAGTCGACCGTTCGACGAGGTGGCGTATCCACTCAGTGCCCGCACAGACTCGAGGGAGCCGGTCTTTGCGAAGACAGGAAGGTTATGCAGTCGATGGCGAAGTGTCGACCGCGTCTCGCCTCCGGCGGGTATCGAGGCGAGGAATGCGTCGCGTTCTGGATGATCGTGCATGTAGGCCAGCAGCTTCGCCATTGATTCAGGCGTCACGAAGTTCTTTCTCGAGAGACCCGAGCCGTCCCGGATCGAAATCGCATCCGTGCCGGCGCCGGCGCGACTGAGGAGCTCCTTGATTCGTCGCTCGCCTCCCCGCGCCGAGCCGCCGTACGCGAATGTGCGAAATACCTGCTCGGCATAGAAGTTATTGCTCCTCTTGTTCACGAGCGTAAGGATCTGGGCGAGAGGAGGAGAGACATAGACGAATAGAGGCGAGTCCCGACTGTATTCGTAGTCCGAGAGGTCGTCGATATCGAGGACGTCCGCATCCACTTCGATGTCGTGTTCCTGGAGATAATGGCTGAAAGATTGGACGGCTAGGGACGTGGGATTGGTGACGGGCATCACGATCGTCCCCGCATAGTTTTGAGGAATGCTCCCTGCGAAGGTGATGGTTTCACCTCCGAGCACGCGATCCGTGTTAACGGCGATCCCGCGCTGGCGCCCTCGCGTCGTCATGTTGTTGTTGATCTCGAGATACCCGGCCGGATGCGCTTCGAGATCCGGCGGATCGCCCGGCCGCGACGCGACGATTTTGACCTCTACGATGTTGTCGTTGTACGCAAGGCCGTTGGTACTCACGCCAAGTAGCCGGCTCGATTGATTCGTGACGTAGTCTATGTCCCATCCTTCGGCATATGACTCGTCATCAAAGACGTCGTCATCACCGATAATCCGGCCTTCGAAACGGCTCACCCCGAGCTCTGCCAGGCTGCGGGCCCAGCGTCGCAGCGGATCGCCTCCTGCAGCGAACGCGCTGCCAAAGGTCGGGTCGCCTGACCCGCGAAGAATGATATCTCCTTTGAGCACGTCGCCGTCTACGGTGCCGTCGAAGTAGAGCGTAGTGCGGTACCGATAGGATGAGCCGAGCGCGTCGAGAGCCGTGGCTGAAACGAAGAGTTTTTGATTCGAAGCCGGTATGAATGTCTTGGTGTCGTCATGTCGGTACAGGATTTCGCCGCTTTCGACATCCTGCACGCAGATACCCCAGAACGCCGTCTGAACACCGTCCTGCCTGAGGATCTGCTCGATTTCCGGAGCCAGATTGATGGTCTGCGGATTCCACGCTACCGCGCCCGAGACGATCACAGCCAGGACGAGGCTCACGATGGATGTGGTTGATCTGTTGATCACGAGAATACTTTCGATTGAGAACGTTATCGATCGAATGAGGGATCGGAACCAGGCAGGGGAGCCATAGTTTTGTTTTACGCTATCGGCGCCGGATCTCTTCCGATTCATCCCCTTCCGTTTCAATAATTACAGCATTCAATTATGGCGAAGCGCAGCGGACGCCGACGTACGCCGCGGACGCGTAAACAGCGGCGGAACGTCAAGATGGTCTTCGGCCGTCGCAACTACATTCTGATCGGTATCGGTGTGCTGGCCGTCGTCGTCGGTTTCGTCATGATGCGGCTCGAGAACGAGGTCGACGGATTCATTTCCCTTTATGTCTCGCCGCTGCTCATCATGGCAGGCTATATCGAGGTATTATACGGCATAATGGCGGATCCGGACGGCAATACACGCGAAAATGAGGCGCACGAAACCAGTCCATCGGTGTGAAGGCTGTCTTCACATTCTTCAACAGGCTCTTAGAGGTGCCGGTTCTAATAGAGGAGGTAGGGCGTACGGCGTTCCCGGAATCGGTCGACATCATCGTTCCATGAGGCGACGATTTCCTCTGCTGAAGCACCGTTGTTCAAGAGATTCTCGAGCCGCTCCGTACCGGCGAGCCTCGCAAGGCCTTCCGGGCGGCCAATGAAATCGTCGATTCCAAGCTCTTCCGCCTGCCGATAGAAGGTTTCGAATACGTGGATGCCCGCCTCCACCGATTGAAATGCATCCGCATCCGTGATGTGGTAGCGAATCCCTTCAAGATCCTGCCCTTCTAATTTCGGATGAGACGACATTCCCTCGATGCTCTCGGGTGTGAACTCCGCCGCCTCGAAACGGACGCCGGGGAGCTCCCGAGCATTGAGAGAATCGGCCAGGGCCGCGCCATCCGCCCAGGGTGCGCCAAGCAGCGTGAACGGTGTGCGCGTGCCGCGCCCCTCGCTGGCGGACGCCGCCTCGAAAAAGACCGTGCCGGCGTAGACGAGAGCTGTTTCGAAATCCGGTATATTCGGACTCGGCGGAATGAACGGAAGCCCCGTCTCAGGCCACAGCATGTCGCGCGTCCATCCCTCCATCCGAATCACATTCAGGTCGAGTTCCTCTAAGCCATCGAGCATCGCTTCGCCCTGGATCAGCTGTGCCAGCTCTCCAACGGTGAGTCCGTACGCAACCGGAATCGGATATGCCCCCACGAACGATTCATATCCCTCCTCGAGGATGAAACCCGAAACGTAGTCGCCGCCGAGGGGGTTGGGCCGGTCGAGTACGTAAAATGGTATATCCTGCTCGGCGGCCGCCTGCATGGCGAGTCCAAGGGTCGAGATATACGTGTAGAACCGCGAGCCGACATCCTGAATGTCATACACGAGAGCATCTACATCCTCCAGCATCTCCGGTGTAGGCTTGCGAGTATCACCGTAAAGACTGTGGATCGGAGCGCCCGTCGCTACATCTCGGCCGTCGGCGACCTTTTCCCCGGCATCGGCGTCGCCTCGGATCCCATGCTCCGGTCCGAAAAGCGCGGTAACCTCGAGCTCGGGTGCGCGGTGAACCAGGTCGATCAGGTGGGTCGTATCCACGCGAGCGGTATGATTGACGATCAATCCGATGCGGCGCTCGTCGATTGCGTCAAAGTCGCCTTCGGCGAGTACACCCGCGCCTACCCGCACTGCTGCCTCTGCGGTATCGGCGCCGGCATTTTGCCGCGACGTGAGATCCTGCGCCGCTGCGGCATCGCTGCCCGCGGCGGGTCCTGCGGTGCTTTGCGGCTCTCCATCGCCATCACATCCGACCGTCACGAACAGGCAGAGCAGCACGAGGATGGGCAGATGCCGACGTCGCAGATACCGGCGTCCATGAGAGCGAGGCGACCGGGCGATTCCTTTAGATTGCACGGGTGGAGCGCTGCGCGCTCTGCAGAGTGTCGAGACGGATGTAGGCAGATTCACGATCATGCTAGCTGTTCGCAACGATTTCGTGCTCGGGAAAGAAGTAATTCGACTCAAGCCGTCCATTCTCCTGGGAATCCGACCCGTGAACGATATTTTGGCCTTTGCTGTCAGCGAATGCCTTTCGAATCGTTCCTTCGTCGGCCTCGGCAGGATCGGTCGCTCCGATAAGCGTCCGAAAATCGCTGACGGCATTCTCCTTTTCAAGGACGATCGGCACGCAAGGGCCGCTCGACATGAACTCCGTCAGCTCCTCGAAGAATGGGCGTTCGCGGTGCACGGCGTAAAAGCCTTCCGCCTCTGCTCGGGTGAGCTTGACTAGCCGCATGGCGCGGACTTTGAAGCCTGCATCCTGTATGCGCCGGACGACTTCCCCGATCAGATTCTTTCGAATGCAATCAGGTTTGAGGATTGCCAGGGTACGTTCCATCGAATAGAAGGTCTATCGGTTCGGATTCTGATTCGGTTCCTGCGCGCGTGGTCTGCCGTGCGTGCACGTCGCGCATTCAAATACTCGCACTCGTTCTCGCAGTCTGAGATGTAAGCTACGTATTCCTGCGACCGTGGTGTTGTAGAAGTGTTGAAGATTGTCCCTGGCCGGCGCCTAGACGTGTGTTTCGGCATGATAGGATGATCGGACGAGCGGCCCGCTTTCCACGTGTTCAATCCCCTTGGACTCACCGACCTCTTTGTACCACTCGAATGTCCTCGGGTGCACGAACTCCTCAACAGGAAGATGCATTTTTGTGGGCTGCAGATACTGTCCGATGGTCATCACATCGACACCGTTTGCCGCCAGGTCATCCATGAGATCGAGCACTTCTCCTTCGCGTTCGCCCAATCCCACCATGATGCCGCTTTTCGTTCGCAAACCCTGGTCCTTCGATCGGCGAAGCACTTCCAGCGAGCGTTCGTAATCGGCCTGCGGCCGCACACGTCGATACAGCCGCGGCACGGTTTCGACATTATGATTGAGAATATCGGGGCGGACGTCCAGCACCTCCTGCAGTGCTTCCCAGATGCCTCGAAAATCCGGGATGAGGACCTCGACGGTGCATCCGGGCTGAGCTTCTCGGATTCGGCGGATCGTTTCTGCAAAGATCGGCGCCCCGCCGTCCTCACGCTCGTCGCGGTTCACGCTCGTAACGACGGCGTGGCTGATGCCCATGAGATTCACGGCTTCCGCGACCCGCCGCGGCTCGTCGTAGTCCAGACCCGGGTCTGGACGGCCGGTCATGACGGCACAGAAACCGCAGGACCGCGTGCAGACATTACCAAGGATCATGAATGTCGCCGTACCGGCGCTCCAGCATTCGCCCATGTTGGGGCAGCGGGCGCTCTGGCATACCGTGTGGAGATCGTGCTCTTCGATAATGTTGGAGACGTTCTTGAACGTCTCGCCGTACGGCAACTTTACGCGAAGCCAGTCCGGCCGCTTTCCGCGCGCATTTACAGCCTCGGGCTTCTGCACGACAGGCAGCTCGAAGAGTCCCGGATCTCCGTCCCCGGAGCGCGCGAGAGGCTCTTTGGATACTCGTCTAAGTTCGACCTCGCCGGGAGATTTGGGACGGTCGTTCTTGTCAGCCATAAAAAATCTATACCGAAATTGAAGCGGTACGCGGTCGACGGATGCTGCCGCGGCCTCCATGGAGACGATGTCCGAGCATAGGTTACGGACGATCAAGCAACCACAAACTAAACGGAACGCACCGTGTTCGGATCCCCTCCGGCGAGCCGTCTCGGCGAAGGGTCAGGCGGCTCGGCAATTCGCATCCGCTTCGTTAGAACTCGTTCATCAAATTGATATCTTGCATAGGCTACGTCGACCTGAAGCTTCAGGCGCGAATCTGGCGAACACATAGGGGTGATCAATCTTCCAGACACGATTCATTTTTGCACTTTTAGAATAAGCATGGACTCAGTGGTGGCAAATGCGGTGGAGCCGGACCGCGTAAAGGAAGTACTGTCGCGTCACGTGCTCACGAAGGGCATGATGCCTCTCATTCTCGATATGGGGCGAAGCCGGGGAGCGCGTCTAATCGATCAAGCGACGGGGAAGGAATACCTCGACTTTTTCGGCTTCTACGCTTCCAGTGTGCTGGGTATGAATCACCCGGGTCTGGTGGAGGACGACGATTTCATGAGGCGGCTTCAGGAGGTCGCGACCAATAAGATCACGAATTCGGACATTGCCACCCTGCACAGCGCGCGGTTTGTCAATACGTTCGATCGCGTGGCCATTCCCGGCTATCTGCCCTATGCCTTCTTTATTTCCGGAGGCTCTCTGGCTGTCGAGAATGCGCTGAAGACGGCATTTGATTGGAAGGTTCGTAAGAACTTCCAGAAGGGCTATCGGAGAGAGCTTGGGGGTCAGATTCTCCATTTCGATCAGGCGTTTCACGGCCGCTCGGGCTACACGCTTTCTCTTACGAACACGGCCGATCCCCGAAAGACACAGTATTTCCCGAAATTCGACTGGCCGCGGATATTAAATCCAAAGCTGTCATTTCCGATAGATGAGGAGAGTCGCGACGCTGTTCGGGAGGCGGAGAACATGGCGCTGGCGCAGGCGAAACTTCATTTCCAGCAGCGCAAGGACGACATCGCAGCCATAATCATCGAGCCGATTCAGGGTGAGGGTGGTGACAATCACTTTCGGCCCGAGTTTTTGCGGGCGCTGAAGGAGCTGGCTCTCGAGAACGAGGCGCTGCTGATTTTCGATGAGGTGCAGACCGGCGTTGGGATTACGGGACGCTTCTGGGCTCATCAGGCCATGGATGTCGAACCGGACATCATCGCTTTCGGCAAGAAGACCCAGGTGTGCGGAATACTCGCGGGCAGGCGTCTCGACGAGGTTGACGGGCACGTTTTCCAGGTTCCGAGCCGCATCAACTCGACCTGGGGCGGCAATCTTGTCGATATGGTTCGCTTCGACCGAATTCTCGAAGTGATGGAGGAAAATGACCTCGTCGACCGCGCTGTTCACATGGGCGGCCATCTGCTCGAGCGGCTCCGGGAGCTCGCATCGAAGCATTCATCTGTATCCGGTGTGCGTGGTCGCGGTTTAATGTGTGCGTTCGATCTTCCGAACGGCCGGTTCCGAGACGCCGTGTTGGAGCGCTGCTTCGAGAATGGATTGATTGTGCTGGGCTGCGGCCGGCACACGGTCCGATTCAGATCGCCGCTGACCATCTCGAAGGAAGAGATCGATCGCGGCATCGAGCTGATCGAATCGGCAGTCGCCGATATCGAGAAGGAGTATCGACCTATAAAAACGTCACCATTACATGATGCTCTCGAGCACCCGCTCCGGGAAGAATAGCGATGAGGCGGCTCATACCCGCGCGTCCCGAGATTAGCATCGGTCACACCGTTCGAGGAGGCGAAGGAATTCCGTCCATCGGCTGCATGCGGAAACTACTGGG
>CAZKNF010000009.1:43842-57732 GCA_964554105.1 uncultured Rhodothermales bacterium
CGCCGACGCGGGATCCGAATGCGACGACAAGTCGAAGCCCGAGCTCGGTACAGAGGTCCGACAGCAGAGCCTCATCGTATGACAGCGGCCGGCGCACGTTAGCTCTCCGGCATCTCGCCGTCGTCGGGTGTCGCGCTGTCCTCCGGAGGCGTGCCGTTCGTCGACAGTTCGCCGTCTGTCGGTAGGCCGTCTCCGGCCACGGCCGTGTCGACTTCCTCTTCCACCACCAGCCGTGTGACGTCCGCGATGGCGTCACCAGGTTTCAAATTGATGAGGCGAACGCCCTGCGTGTTGCGTCCGAGGGTGCTGATGCCGGCGACGTCCATCCGGATCATGAGTCCGTTGTGGGTTACGATCATCAGGTCGTCGTTCGGCTGCACGCCCTTGATTGCTACGAGGCGACCGGTCTTCTGGTTGGTCTTCATCGTGATGATCCCCTTACCGCCCCGGGACTGGATTCGATATTCGTCGAGAGAACTGCGCTTCCCGTAGCCGTTGGCGCTGATAGCGAGGATATCGCGATCGCCGTTCTCGATGACGACCATTCCGACTACGTCCTGGTCCTTTCTCAGTGAAATGCCCCGTACACCGCGCGTGTTGCGGCCGATGGGGCGGGCGTCGGACTCGTGAAAACGGACCGAGAGGCCCTGGGTTGAAGCGAGGATCACGTTGGCGTCACCGCTCGTCAGCGCGGCTTCCAGCAGCTCGTCGCCTTCGGCGATGTCTATCGCGATGATGCCGTCGGCACGCGGACGAGAAAAGGCCTCCAGCGTCGTTTTCTTGATCTGGCCCTTCCGCGTGGCCATCATGATGTAGTGCGAGTTGAGGAATGCCTCGTCCTCGAAATCAGATTTGCTGATGGCCAGTACGGCCTGAATCCTGTCGTCGGAATCGATCTGAATAAGATTTCGAATCGACCTGCCCTTTCCGGTTCTGCCGCCTTCGGGTATCTGATAGACGCGCAGCCAGTAGCACTGTCCGTGGTCGGTGAAATAGAGAAGATAATCGTGATTGGACGTCACGAACAGGTGCTCGATATAGTCGTCGTCGCGCCTGCCCGTCCCTTTCATACCCACGCCGCCGCGGCCCTGCTGCCGGTATTCGGTCGCGGGCGTCCGCTTGATCAGGCCCTGATGCGTAATCGTCACGACGACGGTTTCATCCTCGATCAGGTCCTCGATGTTGATGTCGTCGCCGCCGGTATAATCGATTTCGGTGCGACGCTCGTCATTGTACTTGTCCCTGATTTCCTGCAGCTCATCCTTGATGATGCGCATCCGCAGGGGCTCGCTGGCAAGAATCTGATTAAGCCGCTCGATTTCCTTGATGATATCCTTGTACTCATCCTCTATTTTCCTGCGCTCCAGTCCGGTCAGCCGGCTCAATCGGAGGGCGAGAATGGCATCTGCCTGAATCTCTGAAAGCGCAAACATCGCGTCGTCGATGCGCGCGGGGAGACCGAGCCGCTCCAGCTGTGCGTCGGTAAGCTGCTCGGGATAGACGCCGTTCATCAGATTGCTCCGAGCGGCATCTGTGTCGTCGGAATGCCGGATGATCGTAATCACTTCATCCAGATGATCGAGCGCAATGGTGAGACCCTCGAGGACGTGAGCGCGCTCTTCGGCTTTGCGGAGGTCGTACTGCGTACGGCGGATGACCACTACGTGGCGGTGCTCGACGTAGTGCTTTATGGCATCCTTCAGCGTGATGGTTTTGGGACGCCCATTGACGAGCGCCACCATGTTCACACCGAACGTCTGCTGACACTGCGTGTATTTGTAGAGTTGATTTTCGACGACGAGCGGCACGGCATCGCCTTTCAGCTCGATCACGATGCGCATGCCGTCCCTGTCGGACTCATCACGCATGTCGGAGATGCCTTCGATGCGCTTCTCCTTTACCAAATAGGCGATCTTCTCGAGGAGCGTACTCTTGTTGACCTGGTACGGAATTTCGTTGATGACGAGTCCGTTGCGGCCCGGCCGGATTTCCTCCTCACGCATCTTTGCGCGCATGACGACGCGGCCGCGGCCCGTCATGTATGCGTCGCGCACTCCGGCGTAGCCGAAGATGATGCCGCCGGTCGGAAAATCCGGAGCCGGCAAGTGCTGCATCAGACCTTCGACGTCGATATCGTTGTCGTCGACATAGGCCGAAACGGCATCGACGACTTCCCCCAGGTTGTGCGGTGGAATTTTCGTCGCCATTCCGACGGCAATACCGTCTGAGCCGTTCAGAAGCAAGTTTGGAATGGCAGAGGGAAGTACCTTCGGCTCTTCCAGCGATCCGTCGAAATTCTCATCGAAGTCGACGGTTTCTTTGTTGAGATCACGGAGCATCTCCTCCGCGATACGCGTCATGCGGGCCTCCGTGTACCGCATGGCCGCCGCTGAGTCGCCGTCGACGGACCCGAAGTTACCCTGCCCGTCCACGAGGGGATAGCGCATGGAGAACTCCTGCGCCATCCGGACCATTGTGTCATAGACGGAAGAGTCGCCGTGGGGGTGGTACTTACCGAGGACCTCACCGACCACACGGGCGCTTTTCTTATAAGCCGCTCCGGCCGTAAGGCCGAGATCGCTCATGCCGTACAGCACGCGTCGATGCACGGGTTTCAACCCGTCTCGCACGTCCGGTAGAGCGCGACTTACAATCACCGACATAGAATAGTCGATGTAGGAGGATTTCATCTCCTCCTCGATGTTGATCGGAATTATCCGTGTATTGTCCTGTTCCATTCGTTTGGGATCCGGCTGCTATTGTCAGCCTGGTGGAATAGACTGTTTCGATGCGAGATCGCGCAGTGAGCTCGATAGCTGTGACGACCGCGGTAGCAATCTATATGCTTTTTGCCCCGGCCGGTTAGGATGAACCGTTATCCGGTTGCATCACGAAAATGTACTAAAATTAAGCTCGAATTGCTACTGAATGATATGCCGTAAGATCTGCGTAAGTACAGTAAGATACACCAGTTATGAGCCTATTCAGATCCCTCCTTTGTGTGGAATTGCGACCAAAAATTGATGAGCAACCAGAGACTATTACCGTTATTGCGCGCTCAATTGTCCGGGCCGGCTTGCTGCCGTACCAGGGAGCACCTCGAGAATCCGTTCTTTGCGGCCTGCTGCGCATCGCTGACGGGGTGCGTTTCGGATGAGGTTTGAGGCAGGATTTGACATTCAAGGACATCGAGGCGCACGGGGGCTGTTGCCCGAAAACACGATTCCCGCATTCATGAAGGCGCTCGAGCTCGGTGTGCCGACCCTCGAGATGGACGTCGTGATTTCGGCGGATCACGAAGTTGTCGTGTCCCACGAACCCTGGTTCTCCCGAACCTTGTGCCGGCTGCCGGGAGGGCGGCGCATCCCGTTCTACGAGGCTAGACGGCACCGGATCTACCATCTGACCTACGAGGAAATCGCCGGATACGACGTCGGAAGCCTGCGGCATCCACGGTTTCCGGATCAGGATCAGCAATCGTGTGTGAAACCGCTGCTCCGTGACGTCATCCGCAAATCAGAGGCCGGTGCGGACGAGCTCGAGCGTCCGAGGCCGTACTACAGCATCGAGACGAAATCCAGGCCAGACTGGGACGGGAGACTGCATCCCGAGCCCAGCGTGTTCACACGACTGCTCATGGATGTCCTTATCGACGAAGGAGTCGCAGACCGCGCGATCATCCAGTCGTTCGACGTACGCACGCTGCAAGCCGCAAGAGCTCTCGACGAGGAAGTCAGCCTTTCTCTGCTCCGCTTGCGCAGACATGCGCGAGATCTGAAGACCAGCGTGAACGTGCTCGGGTTTGTGCCGGCGATCTACAGTCCGGACCACCGTGCGGTCGACCGCCATCTCGTGACTGCGACGCACGAGATGGGGATGAGAATCATCCCATGGACCATCAACAGTGTCGAACGAATGCGAGAGCTGAAGGCGATCGGATGCGACGGCTTGATCACCGATTATCCGGATCGCGCGATGGCCGCCGTCGGTACGGACTTGGCGCCGTAAGACGCTGCGTCCGCGTTCATTGAATCATTTTTCGGCCGGCGCCGTGCACTCGTCTGTCGTTATCGCGCGTCACCGTCACAAGATTCTCTGCCGTTGGTGTCAGGACAGTACGTTTTCGATCGAATCGTCGCGTTGGTTCTCCTTCTGCTGACGGTGTCAGCGGCGCACGCCCAGGGTCCGGCTCCGGCGGCCGTAAGCGGCTATGTGACCGACGAGACGTCCGGTGAAACGCTCTTGCTGGCGAACATCCGCGTGGAGGGCACGCAGTCGGGGACGGCGACGAACAACTCAGGCTACTACACCCTTCCGGGCCTTCCGCCGGGCGAGCACACGCTTCACTTCAGCTATATCGGGTATCGACCTGCCGTCGTCGACGTGACGCTCGAAGCGGGGGAGGAGCGGCGACTTGACGTCGCGCTTTTGCCGGAAGGAGTGGAGTTCGAAGAAATCACGGTTACTGCCGAAACCGAGCTCGAGGAAGAAGCGCGAAACGTCGGTGTCCTTCAGCTTCAGACAGAGATGGTCAAGCGCCTGCCGACGGTCCTGCAGCCCGACGTTTTTCGATCGCTTCAACTGCTCCCGGGTGTGAAAGCGGCGTCTGATTATTCGAGCGGACTTTATATCCGAGGAGGAAGTCCGGATCAAACGCTTATCCTGATGGATCGGACGACGGTCTACAATCCATCGCACTTCTTCGGCTTCTTCTCGACGTTTAATCCGGATGCGATCAAGGACGTGCGTCTATTCAAGGGAGGATATCCCGCGCCGTACGGAGGGCGCATCGGCTCGGTAGTCGACATCTACAATCGCGACGGCAACCGCTCCGAATATGAAGCCGGGATCAGCCTCGGACTTTTGTCCTCCCGTGCGATCGTCGAGGGCCCGTACGGTCGTGGATCATGGATGCTCGCGATCCGTCGTTCGACGCTGGAGCCCATACTGGCTGCACTCAATCGTGCTGATGTCGAGAATATTCCCGAAGCGTTCCACTTCGTCGACGTGAACGGGAAGATCAACTTCGACGCCTCGCCATCGGATCGTCTCTCGCTGTCGTTCTACGCAGGGAATGACGAGCTTGATATCGAATTTCTGGACGATGCGATGGCGAACCTTTCGTACGGGAATCAAACCGTGAGCCTGAACTGGACGCATCTGTTTTCAGAACATCTGTTTTCGAATTTTACGGCGACGGGTTCACGGTACGCAAGCAAGCCGAGACTTGAATTGGCAGGGACCGGGTTCAGTCAAACGAATCGTGTCGGAGACGTCTCGCTTAAAGGAGACTTCGAGTATATCCCGAACAATCGCCATTCGGTCGGATTGGGATTCTGGACGGGTGCGCTGGCTTTTGACCTGCGCAACGAATTCGACGGCGAAGAAACGCTGCGATCCAACCTTCGAAGCGTTTATTCGTCGGTGTACCTAGAAGACACCTACAGGCCTCTGGCGTCCTTATCGTTACGGATGGGTGTCAGGCTCAATTACTTTCAGGATGGCGGGTCGATACGGCCGGCACCGCGAATGTCCGTGGAGTACCGGCCGATGGAGTCACTTCGGCTTCAAGCCGCATACGGCCGATACTATCAATTCCTGACGTTGATCACGAGTGAGCTGTTCTCCGGCTTCGATACGTGGCTGACGACCGGTGAGGGCGTTCCGCCGGCCTACGGGGATCAGTTTGTCGGAGGTGCTAAGTTCTCAGGCCCGTTCGGTACAACGTTCGACGTCGAGGGCTATTACCGCACCATGCATGATTTATTCGAATTGGATCCCTTTATATCGGATCCGGCGGGATTCGAGTACAAAGATCTGTTCAGGTTTGGCAATGGATATGCATATGGATTGGAAACGATGATCGGGAAGGCGGGGGGCGCTTTGAACGGGTTCGTCGCATACACTATCGGCCGCACGCAGAGACGTTTTCCTAATGTAAATGAGTTCAGATACTACACCCCGAAATACGATCGGACCCATGACATTCATCTGGTGCTTAACTACGATTTGTCGCGGACGTGGCGTGCTACGGGCGTCTGGGCCTACGCGACCGGTCAGGCGTACACCGCACCTACCGCTCAATACAGGCTCGAATCCGATCCTTTTGGGGGGAGTGTGAAAGACGTACTCGTGACCGAATACAACAACGCGCGGCTGCCGCCGTACCATCGGCTCGATGTCGGCGTGTCCCGACGTGGAACGATCTTCGGGCGAGCATCTTATGAATTGCAGCTTCAGGTTATCAACGCGTATAACAGGCGCAATATCTGGTTCTATTTCTATGACTTTCAGGACGATGACGTGATAGAAAGGACAGAGGTGCCTCAGATTCCCGTTCCACTGCCGAACATCGCGTTTACACTAGAATTTTGAAACCGTGATGATAACGTGGAAATACGCCATCCTCGTCGCAGCATCTGCCGGGGTTCTGGCCGTGGGATGCGATACGCTCGAGCCCGGCAGTTACGAGGCCGAGGTCGTCGTTGAGGGCTATCTGGAAGCCGGCGCGCCCCTTTCGGAAATTCGCGTCAGCCGAACGGTAGCGCTGGATACGATTTACAACTCGTCGAGTGCGGGAATCGATGACGCGCAGGTATCCGTTCGACTCCTGGATGCAGCCGGTGAGGTCGTCGAATCCCACCCATACCGAAGCAGTCCGGGCCAACGTGGCGTGTACTTGCCGGAATCCATCCTGGGTCAGATGCCGTTAGTCAGGCCTCTGCAAATGTATGAGCTTTTCGTGGACGTACCGAGCGAATCCCGGCCGATTCGCGCCTCGACGTTTGTACCTGATACGTTCACGACGGTGCGGAGCGGGCCCGATTCGGTTGTTTACCGATCTTCGGAACAGTATACATTTCTAGTATCGCCCACGGAGTATCCGGGGAGGCAGAATATTTTCCTGTTTACTACCACGGCGCTCGAAGGACGAGTAGACCAGCTCACGCCGTTCGCCAGACGTCTTCTTGACAACAGCGAACTATCGATCGACGATTTGCGCGAACAGTCGACGCCTACTTTGAACGAAGATAATTTCCAGCAGGTGGAGAATGGATTTCTTCGCATTCGATTTCCGTGGCTCGGTGTCTCGTTTTTCGGCGCGAATATCATTGCCGTCAACACGCTGGACGACAACCTGTATGACTTCATCCGTTCACAGTCCGTGCAACAGGGCGGATCGACCTTACCGCCGGGAGAAATACCGAACGCACTCGAGCATGTGGAAGGAGGACGAGGTGTTTTCGGGAGCTACGCTCGTTCATCGCTGCGCATCTACGTGATGCGATCCATGTAGCCGGCGCGGGAAGTACGTGAGTACGCAGAGGTTCTGTACAAGATTGTTACGCTCTGTTCAAGTACTCGTAACGACATGCAACAAACGGGTGTGACTAAAGCGCAGTACATACAAAAACGAAGCAAAGTAATTGTTTGACATAGAACCTTGCGACTGATCATTGTTGCCAATCGTGCTCCGATTCGTAAGACGATAGAAGGATGGACGCCGTCCATCGGAGGTCTTGCGACTGCGCTGCTGCCCGTCCTCGAGGAGCAGGGCGGTGTGTGGGTAGCGATGAAAGAGGATGAAGAGATTCCAACGAGGCTCGATTATCCGCTCATCAGACCGACTTTCGCCGTGCGGCGCATCTCGCTCACCGCGCAGGAGCAGCGAAATTACTATGATGGGATGGCCAACAGAGTGCTCTGGCCCATCTCACACTACATGATGCAGCACCTCGAACTCGAGCCGGAGTTCATGCAGGATTATCGCCGCATCAACGAGCGGTTTGCCGACGCCGTCGTCGACGAGTACGAGGACGGAGACTATATCTGGGTTCAGGATTACCACCTGATGGTCACTCCTGAGCGGATCAGGCAGCGGCTGCCGAAAGCAACGATCGCTCATTTCTGGCACATTCCCTGGCCGGCGATGGAAGTTTTTCGGATCCTGCCGTGGGCTCGCGAACTCCTGCATGGCATGCTCGGCTGCGACCTGATCGGCTTTCACGTCGAGGAGTACGTCGAGAATTTTCTCGAAAGCGTTCGCGTACTGTTGGGTGCCGAGGTTAGCGGTCATACCGTCAGCTGGGAGGGCCGCCAGATACGTGTCGAGGCGCATCCGATTGGGATCGACGTCGCTCGTTTCGAAAGGATGTCCGAAGACGTCGAGCGTGAAGCCCACAATCTTCGAGAAGAGGTCGGCGCCGAATTTCTGGTGGTGGGCATCGACCGGCTCGACTACACGAAGGGCATTCTATCCCGCCTGCTCGCATTCGAGCAGTTCCTCAAGGATTACCCCGAATATCACGAACGCGTGGTGTTCTACCAGGTCGCTACACCGAGTCGAACGGAGGTCGAATCGTACCAGCAGCTCAAGCGCGACGTCGACGAGGCGGTTGGACGGATTAACGGCGCGTTCGCCCTGGGAAACTGGGTGCCTGTGCATTACCGCTATAGGTCTTATACGCAGCAAGAGCTCTGTATTTTTTACCGAGCCGCAGACGTAGGCCTGATCACGCCTCTCCGCGACGGTATGAATCTCGTCACCCAGGAGTTCATCGCCGCAAATCAGCGCGGAATGCTCGTCCTGTCGGAGCTGACCGGCGCCGCATACTTGCTGCCGGAGGCACTGCAGGTTAATCCGTACGATCAAAATGCCCTGACCAGAATCCTGAAGGAGGGTCTCGAGATGTCGGATGACGAGAAAGCCGGACGGCTGGAGGCGTTGAAAGAGCGCGTCGCGCTGCTGGATGTCCATCGCTGGGCGGAAGGCTTCCTGACGACGTTTACGACTGCTTAGAATGAGGTGCGAGAACTGCCCGCGCTGATCTGATGTAAACTCTTTCGTATGTCGACACCGCCAAAAACCGAGAATCCGCTCTTCTTCCTTGACTATGACGGCACCCTGGCACCGATCGTGGACGATCCGATGCAGGCATATCCCCATCCGGACGTCCCCGATCTGCTCGGCACGCTCGGCGATCGGTTTCCGCTGTACATCGTGACCGGCCGGTATCTTATGGATCTGCAGAAGGTATTCGGCGGATCGTTCGATGCGATCGGATTACATGGCATCCAGCGGGGCAGACTGGGTGGACGCTATACGAACACGCTCCCCGAGGACGCCAGATCGGCGATCCAACGATATAGAAAGACGCTTCCTTCGTTTCCGGGTCTGCGGGTGGAAGAGAAAGGACCGACGTTCGCCCTCCACTATCGGCACGTCGACGACAAATCCGCCGCGCAGGACGCGATACGTGAGTGGCTGAACGATGTGCCGAACTCACTTCATCCGATCTGGGGTAAGGACGTGCTCGAGCTTCGCCCCGTTGGCATCAGCAAAGGCACGGCGGTGCGCGAGACGGTGCGAAAGCATCCCGACCACACGCCTGTGTACCTCGGCGATGACGTGACGGACGAGGATGCATTTCTCGAGCTGGGAGATGACGCCGTCACCGTGAAGGTCGGCACGGGAGAAACGGCTGCCCGGTATCGGCTAGACGGAGTCGAGGACGTAGTCGAATACCTGCGGGGATACACGAGATAGAAGGAGATCAAGGTGATCGACGGGGATACGGGCGATGAAACGGCGATCGAATAGGATGCACACTTCTACCAGCCTTCTTCCATCCTCTTTAACTCTTCGAGTCGGAAGACCGCATTTATGAGGCCCAGATGGCTGAAGCCCTGCGGGAAATTTCCCAGCAGATCCTCGTTCTCAGGGTGCACTTCCTCGGAGTAGAGCCCGAGCGGGCTCATGTGCTCCATCAATGCGCCGAGCGTGGCTCGTGCCGTGCGCAGGTCTCCGCTCATCGCGATCGCTTCAACCATCCAGAAGGAAGGAAGCAGGAATGCACCTTCCGGCTCGTTGATGCCGTCATCATTATTGTACCGGTACAAGAGCGGGTAGGCGCCCGCGTTGAGCTTATTGACGCATACTTCCAGCGTGCTCTTGAATCGTGCATCGTTCGCCGATAGAAATCCGACGGACGGCATCACGAGGACCGACGAGTCCAGCGCATCATCGCCGTACGACTGAGTAAAGGTACCGAGCTCCGGATTCCAGGCCTTCTCGAGTACCTCCTCCTGAATGACATTGGCCTCGTTGCGCCAGGCGTCGATCGGAGCATCCGCATTTAACTGGCGGGCGAGCTCGGCGGCTCGGGACAGCGCGACCCAGGCCCAGACTTTCGAATACGTGTAGTGCCGACCCTCCGTTCGAGCCTCCCAGATGCCGGCGTCGGGCTCACGCCATCGTGCACATACTTCTTCCGCGATGGCGGATATCTTCTCCCATTCAGTGACCGTGAGCAACCCGCCCTGCCGGTCGTACCGGAGGGCGGCATCGACAAGGCTTCCGTAAATGTCGAGTTGAAACTGATCCACGGCGCCGTTGCCGACACGTACCGGTTTCGAGTCGAAGTAGCCCCGAAGCGGCAGCTCGCGCTCCGGTAACGAGCGTTCTCCCTGCACGCTGTACATCACCTGGAGCGGACCGCCTTCGAGCGCCTGGCCGAGCAGCCAGTCGAAGTACGACGTACCCTCCTCCGTATACTGCGCCTGAAAAAGGGCACGGAGAATAAACGCGGAATCGCGTACCCAGGAATATCTATAGTCCCAATTTCGTCCGCCGCCGGGCCATTCCGGCAGCGACGTGGTGGGGGCGGCAACGATGGCGCCTGTCGGCTCATACGTGAGCAGCTTGAGCGCAAGCAGGCTCCGTTCGACGGCGTCCCGGTACCGTCCGTGATAGGTCAGGCGGTCCACCCAGTTGCGCCAGAACGTCCGCACCTGCCACAGCCGACGATCGGGCTGATAGCTGGCCACCGGATGCACGTTGTTCGCACCCCAGTCGGCGACGATATACGTCTCCTGCCCGGCCACGACAGTCGCATGCCCGACAGCACGAAAATTCTCAAGGGTCATGGCCAGTTCCGTCGACAGAACGAGGGTGTTGCCATCGGGATCTGTGGCCTTGACGCCGTACGTCGAGACTTCCAGCTCGGGCCGCACGAGTCCGTAGCCGAAGCGCGGCTCGAAGACGATGTCCACATCCACTTTCCCGCGGAGGCACTCGATGCGGCGGTAAATTTCGGCCGTCGGTACCTTGCGCCGCGTGTAGGGCATGAAATCGCGAAGACGGATGGTGCCGCTTGGCGTGGTCATCTCCGTCATGAGTACATTCGTCCCTCTCTCGTACCGCTGCCATGCTGTATACGGACCCGAGGGGCGAATCATCAGTCGTCCCGCCGAAGGATCGAGAATAGCGCCGAAAACGGAAGGATGGTCGAAGTCCGGAAGACATGCCCAATCGACGGATCCATCCGCACCGATCAGAACTGCCGTTCGGCTGTCGCCAATCACGCCGTACGCTTCAAGGGGCTTATAGTCCGGAAGACGGGCCGGATCGTACTGGAACTGTCGCATGCATCACCAATTAACGAGAGGTAGGCGACCGTATATACAAAAAAGGCGTCCAGTACGTCTAGCACAGCGTTTGGACATCGCACACATTAACGCAATTTTAGCGCTCACGGTGTTGCGATTGAACTTTGCTCAGTGATACCATAACGTTGAATACCTCGTCCGAATCCACCGCATTTAACAGATCCCCATAGGAGGTTGAATCATGTCAGATTATGCCCACCCGAATGTTCTGGTCTCTACAGATTGGGTCTCAGAACACAAAGATGACGCCAACGTGGCCGTGGTCGAGGTCAACGTTGACATCAAGCTATATGATCAGGGTCACATTCCAGGGGCGGTCGGGTGGAGCTGGAAGACCCAGCTCGCAGATAATGTTCGCCGAGACATCCTTTCAAAAGACGATTTCGAGCAGCTGATGCGGAAGTCGGGCATCAACAATGATGACACGGTCGTGCTCTATGGCGACAGCAACAACTGGTTCGCGGCGTGGGCATTCTGGCAGATGAAGGTATACGGCCATGAGGACGTCCGCATGATGGATGGCGGTCGGAAGAAGTGGGAGAAAGAGGGCCGTGAGCTGTCGAGAGAGCCTGGCAACAGGGGCGCGTCGAACTACAAGGCGAAAGAGGCAAACCATGCGCTGCGCGCGTTCCTTCCGGAGGTCCAGGAGCAAACGAGCAAGCGCGCCGTCGAACTCGTCGACGTTCGCAGCCCGCAGGAGTTTAGCGGAGAGGTTCTGGCTCCTGAAGGACTGCCCGAGACGTGCCAGCGGGGCGGGCATATTCCGGGAGCTTCCAATATTCCGTGGTCGAAGGCCGTCAACGATGAGGACGGCACGTTCAAGGCGAAGCAGGAGCTCGAGCAGATCTATCGGAACGCGGGAATCACCGGGGAGAAGCCGATCATTTCGTACTGTCGAATCGGGGAGCGAAGCAGCCACTCGTGGTTTGTGCTCAAGTACCTTCTCGGATACGATAACGTGAAGAACTATGACGGATCGTGGACCGAGTGGGGTAATTTGGTCGGTGCACCGGTGGAGACCGGCCCAAGCAAGACGGTTCCCGCCTGATCAGTCGAATAGCGCAAGCAGCTCTGCGATCATCATCGCTGTTGCACCCCATACGATAAGCTCGTCCACCTCGAAGTAAGGGACGAGCAAGCGTTCGCCTCGGATTGTCCGCTCCTCACTTCGGAGAGATTCTTCTCTCCGAAGCAACGCCAGAGGTACATGCACGATTCGTTCGACTTCGTCATCGTGCGGTCGAAGCTTCGGCAGGTCTCGAGTACTCCCGACGAACGGGTATACGCAGAAATTGGATGGCGGCACGTACAGCGGCGTAAGGCATCCAAGGACGTCTATCTCTCCAGACTCAAGCCCGACCTCCTCGTGCGTTTCTCGGAGAGCAGTCTCGCGCAGGTCTTCGTCGCGTTCGCGTCGGCCTCCGGGAAATGATACTTGGCCGGGGTGATCGGTCAGATGTGCCCGGCGAACGGTCATCAAGAGATGCGCCGCACCCGCGTGCGGAGTTAGCAGTGCGAGGACGGCGGCTTCACGGCAGTTCCTACCGTGCACAGTCAGTCGCTCGACGGATTTCGGGCGAACGGGTGCCATCGTCATCTGAGCGTCGGGACCGGGAAGGGGTGCCGACAGCCGGTCTCGAAGCAGTTCGATCGTGTCGTCGAATGACTGCATGCATAGAAGATGTCGTTCGTGGGCAGACCCCTGAATGCGGCAAGCTACGGGATTGGCAAAAAAAGATCGCGCAGGCAAAATGCCCGCGCGATCCATATCTGAGCCGGCATAAAGCTATGCCGACATCACTCGAAATTATTCGCCTTCGACGGCGAGAAGCCTATTGGATTTCGATCCGACGCGGCTTGCTTTCTTCCGCCTTCGGAATCTGGATAGTCAACACGCCGTCCTGATAGTCCGCCGTGATGTTTTCGCCGTCTACACTGGTCGGGAGCTGGAAGGAGCGGAAGAAATGTCCGAACGCTCTTTCGACTCGAACATAGTTCTTTCGCTCGGAACGATCTTGCCACTTGCGCTCACCGCTCACCGTGAGCATTCCCTCTTGCCAGTTGATGCTGAAGTCTTCTTTCTTCAGACCGGGCGCATCGACGTGTAGAACGTACGAATCGTCCGTCTCGGAGACATCGGCGCGCGGCGTCCAGACAGGCGTTTCGGTTTCGCCGTTTTCGCTCGACCGTGTCGGGACGAATTCGTCAAAGACTCGGTCGATCTCACGCTGCATGCGGCGCAGTTCTGTCGATGGTGAGAAACGCACTAAGCTAGTCATGACCAATCCTCCTCGTGTAATCGATTGTGATTATGAGACAGTTTGTTAAGCTCAATTCGGTTTTTAAGATTATCAAGCTGCGTGCCAATGGACCGGATCCGACATATCGGCATACAGGCGTGCATGCAGTCTGCAAAGATTGACATAGACACGTCAAAATTGT
>CAZKNF010000009.1:57832-78934 GCA_964554105.1 uncultured Rhodothermales bacterium
ATAGACACGTCAAAATTGTAGGTGTACGTCCGTAGTTTTGTCGCTGCAGCGTAATTCCCTGCAGCAACGTCATATTCACTCGCAGCGTGCAGGCAAAACGCGTCCGGCTGCATCGCCGAAGCCAATCAAGTATCCATCCCCCCGAGCGTAGCCGGTCATTCTGACGATGTCACCGTCGACGAGAAAAGTACGTTCGATGCCGCTGCCGAGATCGAGCCGCTTCGTCCCCTTCCACGAGAGCTCGAGCAGGCTCCCGTAGCTGCCAGGCTCGGCACCGGAGATCGTGCCGGAGGCCAAGAGGTCCCCCGGACGGGCGTTGCATCCGTTGACCGTATGATGCGCGAGTTGCTGGCTCATACTCCAGTATAGATTGCGCGTGTTGGATCGACAGATCGTCTGTTCGGCACCGTCTTCCGGATGAAGGGCGACTTCCAGTTCGATGTCATAGGCCATGCCTCGCGATCCGCGGAGATAAGGGAGCGGTTCCGGGTCTTGATGCGGACCTTCATGCCGGAACGGTTCCAGCGCGTCCAGCGTGACCACCCAGGGCGAGATCGTCGTGGCGAAACTCTTCCCGAGAAACGGGCCGAGCGGCACGTACTCCCACTTCTGGATATCCCGAGCACTCCAATCATTTACCAGAACGAGTCCGAAAATGTGCTCGTGAGCGCGATCGACCTGAATTGAGGAGCCGAGCGAATTTCCCGTTCCTACGAAGAAGCCCATCTCCAGCTCGAAATCGAGCAGCTGACATGGCCCGAAAACGGGCGATTCCCGGTCGTTCGGCTTGAGCTGGCCGCAGGGCCGCCGAATGTCGGTTCCCGTGATGACGACCGAACTCGAGCGTCCATGATAGCCGACAGGCATATGCAGCCAGTTAGGCTGCAGCGCATTCTCCTTCCCACGAAACATGGTTCCAACGTTCACGGCATGATTCTTCGACGAGTAAAAGTCGGTATAGTCGCCGATCACGGAGGGAAGCTGCATTTCGACGTCCTGCTGTGAGTAGAACGCGCGGTTCCGAAGAGCGTCGTTGTCGCGGAGCGCCGGCTCATCGACGCGTAGAAGGCGCGAGATAGTTGCCCGCGCTGTCGTCCACACGCTTCGGCCCATCGACATGAACGTATTCAAGCTGCTGCGCGAGAACGGCCGCTCCGCCCTGATTTGCCTGTCGTCGAACATGCCTTCATCCTCGAGTGCAGAGAGGTCGAGCACCAAATTACCTATCGCGACACCAATTCGCGGAGCCGCACCGGGGCGCGGTCTGAACACGCCGTACGGCAAATTTTGAATGGGAAAGTGGGATTCCGAAGGAACGTCGACGAACGAAGTGGTCATATTACTTTGGAAGTTTCTCGATCGAACTTGAACGTCATCCCGCCGCGAGGCGGGCTGCCTGGTCGCACGAACCGGTCGATTAGATCAGTCCGAGTGAACGGAGGTCATCGACCGGCTCCTCAAAACTGCAGCTGCCGAACGATGTCAAAAGATTGCGCCGCGCCGCTTCGATGACCTTGATTCCGGCACGGAGGCCATTCCACGTCAGTGCGTCGTCTTCAAACGAAAAAGAGGAGGGATCCTGGTCCGAAAGGATTTTGACGAGCAGTTCCTCGCTGCAGTCATCCGCGAGAGCGAAAGCGGCGGCTGCAAAGACATTGAGGAAGCCGTGCATTTCCCCACCGACTTTGGGACTAAAATGGCGGAAGGGGTGATGCAGTCCGGCCGTAGCCTTCACGCGAACCCCGGCAGATCGGCACGTCGAAATCAGGAACGCGACGCTCTCAAGGGACGGAATCGCGTCCGCTTCCATTCCGCCGGCTCTCATCTTGATGCATGCGCGGCCATGGGCGTCGATCGGGCGCTCACGGTTGAACGCCTTAACGGCTCCGGCCAATATCGGCAGCGTTTGTCGCACGTTCTCATCGAGGGGAAGCTCGATGAAGACATCGACGTGCTGTAATGCGTAACGATCTAATGAAGTGGCGATGTCATTGATGAATCGCCGGACAGTAATGACGTCCGTCGTAAGGAGCGCAGCAGGAGCAACGGTCTCGATGGCGTCGATCAGGATTCGGTCATGGTGCCGGCTCTTGAATTGATCGATTCCGCCGAGGTGCTCGTCGAGTGCACGAAGGACCTCGTCGGCCGAGCCGCGTTCGCCTGCGAGCACGCTGAAACGAAACGGTGACTCGTCTCGAAAATGTGCGCGGTAGGGTGTCATCTCCTCGAGAAGCGGCGCTGAATATACGAATCCCCTGAGCATCCACGCGTCGTTTGAGCGACGGTACGTCGCATAGTTCTCGACGGCTTCGTCGAGGGTAAGGGTCGCCGGCGGGAAGGTGCCGGCGTAATCGATGCTTTCGCTGAGGAGGGCTTTTAGGGACGGTGCAATCACCGTCTGTGATGTCTGGAGATCTGCCATTGGCTGGATTCAAATTGTGAGTCTTCAACGTAAGCCAGGATCGCCGCGACCGATCGCGCGTTTGCCGGAAAACCGCTTTTCATTCCTGAGAACCGCGCGGATCCGCGTTTGTATGATGGAGCGGTAGATCGTACTTTCGGTACCTTCTTACGCAAGTATTGGCACTTCTATCAAAGGACATATTAGACATGAACAGATTTTCCATCTTTTTGGCCCCGTTGTTGAGCGGGATCATGCTGATGGTCGCCAGCGGATGTTCCAGTGACCCGAATATTGAGGGTGCAAAGCTGGATCTCCGCAACAAGGACTACGACCGCGCACTTGAGAACGTGGACGAGGCCCTTGCACGGGATCCGGAGAATGCGGAGGCCTACGAGCTAAAAGGCCGAATACTGCAGGAGCATGCGGAAACGGTAGAAGATCCTACCGAGCATCGCCAGGTAATGGACGAGATGCTGCAGGCCTATAATCGCGCGACCGAACTCGAGCCTTCCTATCAGGAAGTCGTTTCCGAGCGCCTGCGCCTAGCCTATTTTAATGAATTTAGCCGCGGCGTGGATGCGTTCAATCGTGGATCCGATGATACTTCGGCGTACGCGGAAGCGGCAGATTATTTTGAACTAGCCGGGGAAATCCAACCGGACTCTGCCGCTGCGTATGTGAATCAGGCGTTCGCACTTCTGAACGCCGGCAATTCCGAAGCGGCGATCGAACCGCTCAATAGAGCCGTTGACAAGGGCGATACGCAGCCCGAGACGTTCATTTTCCTCGCCGAACTGTATATCGGAGACAATCAGCCGCAAGAGGCGATCGATATACTGGAGCGAGCGGCTGAACTTCATCCGGAGAATTCGGATATCCAGGCGCAATTGCTCAATGCCTACGTCCAATCGGGCGAGGTCGACCAGGCAATGGAGCAGTACCGTACGGCGCTGAATTCGGACCCTCAGAACGAGCTCTATCTCTACAATCTCGGTTCGCTTTTACTAGAGGCGGAGGAGTATGAAGAGGCGATAGAACATCTGTCCAGGGCCGTAGAAATCGACCCCGATTATGCCAATGCTCACTACAATCTTGGAGCCGCGTACGTGAATATGGCGGTTGATCTTAGCGACGACGTGAGTGAGGCGGATGACCGTCTCCGAGAGGAGCGGGCTCAGCTCTCCGACGCTGAAATCGCGGAGCGCGAGCAGGAGATCGAGCAGATGGCTCAAGAGCGGAGGGCGTACTTCGAGTCAGCCGTCCAACCGCTCGAACAGGCAAAGTCGCTTATGGAAGCGAGCGGCGATGATCCGGCGGCCGTTTGCCAGGCGCTGTTTTCTGCGTACGTGCAGACAGACCAGCAGCCTAAAGCAGAATCCATCGCCGAGTGCGCCGGCTACGAGGATCTCAACTGACATCCTACGCCGCAATCTTAATAAGAAGAGCCCGGGCTTCACTGGAGGTTCCGGGCTTTTCTATTCTACCGACGATACAATGAAGGATGCAGACACAGCGTACGGGTTCGGGACACTCGCTATCCATGCCGGGCAAGCTCCGGATCCGGGTACGGGAGCGATAATGACGCCGATTTTCCAGACCTCCACGTACGTTCAGGAGGCCCCGGCCAGGCATAAAGGGTACGAATATTCTCGTGTCTCGAATCCAACACGGACGGCTCTGGAAGGCAACCTGGCCGCGCTCGAGGGGGCGCGGCACGGCATCTGCTTTGCATCGGGTGTAGCGGCCACGGACGCCATCTGCAAATCTTTGCGTCCCGGGGACCACGTTCTGGCGATGAACGATCTGTACGGCGGCACGGTGCGCCTGTTCAAACAGGTCTTCGAGCCGTTCGGCCTCGAGTTCTCATTCGTCGACATGACGGATCTCGATGCCGTCGAACGTGCGATGACGGAGGATACGAAGCTGATGTGGGTGGAAACGCCAACGAATCCGCTGCTTCGCATCGTCGATATTCGTGCACTCTGCGATATTGCGAGTAGTCAGGACGTGACCGTAGTGGTCGATAATACATTTGCGTCACCGTACCTGCAGCGCCCCATCGATCTGGGCGCCGACCTCTCGCTGCACTCCACCACGAAATACATCGGCGGTCACTCAGACGTGATCGGAGGCGCGGTGTTGACGAGCCGTGACGACTGGGAGGAGAAGCTCCGGTTTCAGATCAAGGCTACCGGTGCGGTGCCGTCCCCGATGGACTGCTTTCTGGTGCTTCGGAGTACGAAAACACTGCACGTGAGAATGGAGCGACACTGCAGCAATGCACGAGCCATAGCGGCATTCCTTCGAGATCATGCCAAAGTGGGGGCGGTTTACTATCCCGGTCTGCCGGATGACCCCGGGCACGAGCTTGCCTCACGACAGATGCGGGATTTCGGCGGGATGATCTCGTTTTCACTGGCGGACGACAGCGTCGACAATGCGGCCCGCCTGATGTCCAGCACGGACGTGTTTCAGCTGGCAGAAAGTCTGGGCGGTGTCGAAAGTTTGATCGAGCATCCCGCATCGATGACGCATGCGTCCGTTCCCCGGGAAGATCGCCTGAAGATCGGGCTGGATGATTCGCTGATCCGAGTGTCAGTGGGGATCGAGGATTTGGATGACCTGATCGAAGATCTCGAACGTGCGCTTGCATCCATATGAGAGACGCGCGTACGGAGGGCGAAAAATCGATCCGTACGTCGGCACGATCGTTCGATGATCGCTGCGCCGTCCTGATCAGTAGGATATCACCTCAGCTGCTGCCTGGTAAATGTCGTCGTCCTGAGGCAGCACGAATCTCTCCAGCGCATCTGCGAACGGGATCGGCGTGAACGCGCCGGCCACGCGACGTACAGGGGCGTCGAGATATTCGAACGTCCTATCCGCAATCTGTGCGGCGATTTCGGCGCCGAATCCCACGAATTCGTGGTCCTCGTAGGCAACGAGCACCCGGCCTGTCTTCTCGACGGACTTCAAAATGGTCTCGCTGTCCAGGGGGACGATCGTTCGAATGTCTATTACCTCGACCGAAATGCCCTCTTCCTGCTCGAGACGGCTCGCGACCTTCATAGACTTATGCACGAGCATGCCCCAGGTCACGATCGTCATGTCGGTGCCCTCTCGCGCGATGCGCGCCTGGCCGAACGGCAGGTAGTAATCGTCGTCCGATGCCGGAGTTCTGGCGGCCGCCATGCGGTACAGCCCCTTGTGCTCTAAGAAAAGCACCGGATCTTCCATCCGGATGGCCGTCTTCAGAAGCCCTTTCGCATCAGAAGCGATCGACGGCATTGCGATCTTAATTCCGGGCATGTGCCCGAATATGGACTCGATGTTCTGCGAGTGGCAGAGGCCGCCATGTATGTAACCGCCGGTAGGCACGCGAATCACCATCGGGCAGCTCCAGGCGTTGTTGGAGCGGTATCGAAACGTCGCCACCTGATTTCGCAGCTGCTGCATCGCCGGCCAGATGTAATCCGCAAACTGGATTTCCACCACCGGCTTGAAGCCTGATGCGGCCAGTCCAACCGCCGTACCGACGACGGACGCTTCGGCGAGCGGCGAGTTGAAGCACCTGTCGGGGCCGAACAGGGCCGTCAGGTCCCGCGTAGCGGTGAAAACGCCGCCCTTGTCTCCTCCGACATCCTCTCCGTACACGAGAATGCGGTCGTCACGCGACATCTCCTCTTTGAGCGCCTGGTTGATCGCATCCACCATCACCTGAGGCTTGCCCGATGGCACGGATGCTTCGTAGTCCAACCCGATGTCTCCTTCGAAATACACGTGCTTCGTCGCCGATTCCGGGCTCGGGTCGGCCTGTTTCAACGCCCACGCTGCGGCGTCGTCGACTTCGCCGGCGACCTCCTTCTGGAGCTCTGCGATACGCTGCTCACTCAGGACGCCGGCTTCGATGAGCGTCATCTCCATCCGTGCGATGGGGTCGATCTTCTTGTCCTCGGCGAGCTCCTCGGGGGAGCGGTATTTTGCGTGATTGTCGGACGAAGAATGGGGGAGCAGCCGAACGACGTCGGCTACCAGGCAGACGGGGCCTTCGCCCGACCGAATGTGGTCCACGGCGGCGCGGGCGACGGATGCAACCTTAAAAAAATCAGTGCCGTCGACGCGTGCGCGCTTCATCCCCTCGTACCCCGCCGCCAGCTTGTAGGGTGTTCCGCCTGCGGTCTGGTCCTTGACCGGGACAGAGATCGCAAATTTGTTGTCCTGGATGAAGAAGAGGACGGGCGCCTTGATGCGAGTCGCCCAGTTCATCGCCTCGTGGAAGTCGCCTTGCGACGTGGCACCTTCACCCGCGGAGACATAGACGAAAGCATCCTCTTTGCGGCGCTGGATTGCCATGCCGAAGCCGAGGGCTGGAAGGAACTGGGAGGCCACGGAAGACGACGTAACCATGACGTTCATTCGCCGGATGCCAAAATGCTCAGACATCTGCCTGCCGCCGGAATTGGGGTCGTCGGCCTTCGCGAGATGGGCGAGCATGGTCTCACGTGAGGTCATGCCAAGGGAGAGGGCCGTGCAGAGATCCCGATAGTACATGCAGAACCAATCGTGACCGGGTCGGGCATAGAGGCCTACGGCAGCCTGGGCCGCCTCGTGTCCGGCGCAGCCGATGTGAAAGAAGCCCTTGCCCTGCTTCAGCATGGTCAGCATCTTTTCGTCGAGCCGCCGCGAGAGAAGCATGGTTCGGTAGACCTGCATCAGCTGCTCAACGTCGAAATCCGCCGGAGTAAGTTTCTCCAGCTCCAGATCGCCTACGTATCCGATTTCGGAGATCTCCGCTGGAGGTGCATGACCATTTCCACGCTCGATGTCCGTTACCGGAAGCGCTTCCTCGGCGGTTCGGCCGGTCCTATCCTTCTTGTCATTCGCTTTCGCCATACATCACTCTATGTCTTCTCCGACATGCGGTCTCGGCCCGTCCGGACGCAGCGGAGCTAAAAGGGATTCAGGCCACGATGCGGTGAGGCAGGGTGCCGCGCTGTGCCGAGCATCTCTCGACGATTCCCGACCAAATTGAATGAAAATGCCCGATCTGCGTTCCGCGCGGCCGAATACGCCAGGCAGCGTGTCGCGGCGGCGTTCTGGGTGGTGGCATTTGCCGTCGATCTGGGCAAGGACACGCGCCGAGCCGATCGACAAGCTACGAAATCGTGCTCGGAAGCGGAAATTGCTGACGCGGGATTCTCAGGCGGGTTCAGGTTCCGTTACACGTGCATACTGCAGCTCGAACCAGAACCGCGTGCCGCGGCCGACGGTGCTCTCGACGTGAATTTGCTCGCCGTGGGCGTGGAGAATCTGGTGAACGATGGACAGACCGAGTCCGGTGCCGCCGCTCCGCCGCGACCGGTCGGGATCGACTCGATAGAACCGCTCAAAGATGCGCTCGAGGTGCTCGTCGGGAATGCCGCGCCCGGTATCGATGATTTCCACGCGCACCTTGTCGAGGCGCCGCCGGAAACGGCACCGGATGGTCCCATCGTCCGTGTATGTGATCGCGTTGTCTATCAAGTTCGTCATAACCTGGCGGATGCGGTTGCGGTCGGCACTGACGAACAGATGCGGATTTTCGACTTCAAGGCGAATGGCCTTTTGATCAGCCTTCGGACGCAGCATGTCCGAGACCTCCTCGAGGAGTTCCTGCAGATCGAATACACTGGGCTTGATCAGATCTTCCCTGTACTCGAGTCGCGCGATCTCGATGAGGTCATTGAATAGGTTCTGGAGTCGATGCAGGTTGGTAAGCCCTTTTTCGGCGTACCGTTTGCGCATCTCAGGCGAAAGCGTGCCGCTTCCGAGCGCTTCGAGATAGCCGCTTACGGCGAAGATAGGGTTCCGTACCTCGTGTCCGACGTTGCCGATGAACTCGTTCTGAAGTTGCGTAAGCCGCTGCAGCTCGTTGATCTGACGCCGAAAGCTGTCCGACATCCGGTTGAGGCTCATCGCCAGCTCCTGGAATTCAGCGGCACGCGACTCGACCTTGATCTTTTCCCCGAAATCGCCCTCTGCAATACGGCGCGCGGAGTTTCGTATGGCTTGAAGTGGCGTCGTGACCTGATGTGAAGCGATCCAGCTTCCCAGCAGTGCGAGGAGAAGCGCCATTATCATCCCGACAATCAGTGCGATTTGCATGCCGTGCACGAGTGTGTACAATGGCGGCTCCGGCTGGCCGATGCGCAGAATCAGGTTCGATTCCGGTCTGTACAGCGCTACGTAAATCATCAACTCGCCGTCAAGACTGGTCCCCTCGGAGAACCGCACGGGGGCATCAGCCGACACCTCCAAATCGCCCGTACCGACATGCGATGTGTCGCTCAGGAAATCGCCGCTGCGAATGTCCCACAGTACGCTGTCCGTCGTCGCAACGGTAATGCGCAGATCCGTCAGGCCGCTGATACCCTCTGCTACGGCGAGCTGCTCCTCACGTGAATCGGCCTGTTCGATCTGAACCGCGATCCGCTCTGCCTGCTGGTACAGCATCTCGCGAGTCGTGTCATAGGTCTCTCCGCGCAGAACAAATGCGACGTACAATCCCACCACAATGACTGCAAGTCCGACGAACAGCGCAAATGTGAGAATCATCCACGTCTGCGTGGACGCCCGCCTCGGAAAGACAATATTTTTCAGCTGATTCAGGCGGCGCATAGCGGGATGTCCCCCGGATACGAGAGACCGGAGTACGAGATGATTGAAAATCGACGTTCCTGCGCCATGCGAGTCACCGCAGGCTTCAAAGTTCCACGGAGCTGAACCTCAGGCGTCGGTTCGGCGCATTCTACTCCCCGGCTGATGCGTCCTCGACGAACCTGTAGCCGACACCGCGAACGGTCTGCACGTGGCGTGCAAAGCCGCCAAGCTTTTCGCGCAAGTTCTTGATGTGTGCGTCGACGGTGCGCTCGGTCACCATCATGGCGTCCTGCCAGATTGTTTCGAGAAGCTGTTGGCGCGTGAATGCCTTCCTCGGATGACGGACGAGATAACGAAGCAATTCGAACTCCGTCAGCGTCAGGCCAAGATCAGTGTTGTCGAGCACAGCCCGATACTCATCCTCATAAATGGTGAGATCATTGACCTGAATCGTGCGGCTCTCCTCCACGCCCGCACGGCGCAGCACCGCCTTGACGTGAGCCACGATGACCTGCGGAGAAACCGGCTTGGTCAGGTAGTCGTCGCCTCCCATCATGAGCCCTTTGATCTGATCGTCGGCCTCGGTTTTCGCACTGAGAAAGATGATCGGGATCGTCTCGGTCTCTACGCGTGACCGAAGCCGCCGGCAGACTTCATACCCGTCGAGACCGGGAAGCATAATGTCGAGGACAACGAGGTCCGTTTCCGCGGATGCCTTATCCAGAGCCTCCTCGCCGTCGTACGCTTTCTCTACACGATAGCCCTCCTCTTCCAAGAAGTGAGATACGACCTCGACGACGTCTTCTTCATCATCAACCACCAGAACGTTGACGTCTGAAGGATCTCCGGGAGTGGCCATGCTCTTGCTCGCTGCTAATCCTAAAAGGTAGAAAAGAGTGTGGGATAAAAAGGAAATATACGATTTCCAGTGTCACGCATAAAGACGATCGGACCCAATCAAGGGAGTATGATAGGACTCGAGCTACCGATCTTCACTTTTTTGGTAACGATTTCGGTACAGGCCTTCACGATACGAAGCCGCGAGGCACGCGGGCGGTAATGCCTGTCAAGATTTCATATGGAATCGTTTTCGCCCATTCCGCCACCGCGAAGGCGTCGGGTCCTGCAGGTCCGAACAGGACGACTTCGTCGCCGACTGAGGGGTGCTCGCCGGTTCCGATGTCGACCATGAACATATCCATGCAAACCGTTCCCGCTATCGGGTATCGGACGCCGCCAATGGAGACGTCGCCGCGATTCGATAGAAGACGTGGATAGCCGTCGGCGTAGCCGGCTCCGACCGTGGCAATCCATGTGGGTCGCTCGGTACGCCACCTTCTCCCGTATGAAACGGTTGCTCCGCGCTCGATCCGCTTAAGATGCGTAACCCGCGACGTGAGCGTCATGATCGGAGTGAGTCCCGCCTCTTCGGCGAGTCCGGCGAGCGAAGAATAGCCGTAGAGGCCGATGCCGATGCGCATCATCGCACGGGGAAAGCGGACGCTTTCGGGAAGACGTAGGACCGCCGCGCTGTTGGCGATATGAACGTGTGCCGCGCTGTCTCTAAGCGGCGCAATCGCGTCGTGGAATCGTTCGATCTGATGTCGACTGAAGTCCGGATCCGGGCTGTCGGCGGTTGCCAGATGTGTCCAGAGTCCCTCTATCGCGACTTTGCCGGACGTTTCCAGCATCCGGATGACGCGCGGGGCATCCCAGAGGGGAATCCCGATCCTGTTCATGCCCGTCTCTATTTTCACGTGCGCGCGCACTGGCGCCTGCTCGGGCCCGACGAGATACTCGGCGATCTCCGCTGAGGAAACAGTAATGTCTAGATCGTACTCGCGATAGAGCGGAATAAATTCCTGTAGAGGCGCGGAAAACACGAGAATGCGCCCGGAAATGCCTGATTTGCGGAGATTGATGCCTTCGGGCACCGTGGCTACTGCAAACCAGCTGACTCCGGCATCTTCGAGGGTAGCGGCGACGCGCGGCGCGCCGTGTCCGTAGGCGTCCGCCTTAACAACCGCCATGACGTCGGACTCCGGGGCAGTCCGGCGAAAGACGTCGAGATTCTGAACAAGTCGTCCGAGGTGAACCTCGGCTCTCGTGACGGCCGAGGCGGTGACGGCATCAGACGGGGTCGACAGTTCGGTCGGTCTCGATGTTGCACTCATTCGAAAGCACCGGCTGAAGGAGGACAATTGTTTTCCGCCGCGCGGTTCCTACCAGAGCGTGCTGCGGCTGTCGGACGACTATAGACGAGTATGCGACCATGGTGGAGCACGTGACAAACCACCGGAGAAACCTTTGAATCCATCCTCGTTACAATCGGCCCTGAGTTCTATAAGCGCAGCGTTCAACATCGGGCGATCTGCTTCGCCCCAGCAAGCTTCCAACAAATGCAGAAAAGACACGTCTCGCTTGCAGCGGCCCTTCTGCTTCTGGCGACATTCGTCCAGCCGGTGTCGGCGCAGCAGGAGACCACCGCCGATCTTCAGCTTACGCTGGAAGACATCCATGCCTCGAGCACCTTCTCGCCAGAAAGTTTCGAGGCCGGGCGATGGGCCGAGCAAGGGCCCGTAATCACCTTTATCGAGTCAGACCCTCAGACGGGCACGACCGACCTCGTCAGCTATAATCTGGAGACGGATGAGCAGACGCGCCTCATCGACGGTTCGAATCTGTATGCCGAAGATGTCCGCCGGCTGATTGCTATCGAGGACTACGAGTACAGCCGCAACGGGTCTCAGGTTCTAATATTTACAGATACCGAGCGCGTGTGGCGGCATAATACAAAGGGCTTCTACTATGTCTATGACATTTCATCGAACCGCTTAGAGCCGGTTTCCGATCGCGACAAAGGATTTCAGATGTTCGCAAAGTTTAGCCCTGACGGCAACGGCGTCGGCTTTGTGCGCAACCGAAATATCTTCGTCGTAGACTTGAACGACATGACGGAGCGTCAGCTGACCTCCGACGGATCGGAGGGCGGGATCATCAACGGCACGTCCGACTGGGTTTATGAGGAGGAATTCGGGCTGCGAGACGGTTGGATCTGGAGTCCCGATAGTCGTCGCATCGCGTATGTGCAGCTGGACGAGTCCGAAACGCGCGAATTTGTCATGGCCGACCTTCGGGGTCACTATCCCACCATCGAGGCGTTCAGATATCCAAAGGCAGGACAAACAAACAGTGAGATTCACGTCGGCGTCCTGGACGTGGCGACCGGTGAGAACGACTTCTTCGAGACGCATACCTGGCATGCTGGCGGTGATTCCCTCGAATACATCACGTCGATCGGCTGGACGCCCGAGATGGACGGCACGTCTTACGTATGGATGTTTCGGCTCGACCGCGATCAGAATGATCTCGATCTCCTTTACGGCGACCCCGCCACGATGTCGGTCAGGACGATCCTTGAGGAATCGAGCGATACCTGGATCGACGTCGAAACGACATTCGGCGATCTGGCCGGAGGAACCATCACCTACCTCCAGGACGACCGCCATTTTGTTTGGATGAGCGAACGCGACGGGCGGCGGCATATCTATCTATACGAGAACGACGGAACCCTCGTGCGGCAGCTCACTCGGGGGGAGTGGAATGTTACGAGCTTTCACGGTCTCGATCAGGACAGTGGCAGGCTATACTTTACAGGGACCGCGAAGAACCCGCTCGAGCGCCATCTCTACCGGGCAAGCCTGGGACAGAAGTCCGCTACGAACGGTCAGACCGGCGCGCCGGTTCAGATCACCGAGAGGGCCGGAACACACCGTATCGACATGTCCCGCGACCTGCAGTACTACATCGACGATTTTAGCGACCTTCGCACTCCGTCGGTTGTCACGCTGCATGCAGCAGACGGCACGCATCTGAGGGATCTGGAGCGCAACGAGGATCTGCAGGCGCGGCTGGGCGAATATGACCTGCCGTACCCCGAATTCAGCAAGGTGGAGGGCGCGGACGGTACGCTGTTGAACGCCTACATGATCAAGCCGACCGACTTTGATTCTGCAAAGGTCTACCCGTTGCTGATGTACGTATACGGCGGGCCCGGATCTCAGACGGTTACCAATGATTGGGGCGGAATCCGCTATCTCTGGCACGCCTATCTCGCCGAGAATCACGACATCATCGTCGTTTCGGTTGATAATCGCGGCACGGGCGGACGCAGCAAGGAATTTAAGAGCGAGCCCTACCGACGGCTGGGTGTGCTCGAGGCGCGCGACCAGATCGCCGCGGCCAAGCAGTTCGGCGGTCTCGATTTTGTGGATGAAGAGCGGATCGGTGTCTGGGGCTGGAGCTACGGCGGGTATCTCACACTGATGTCTATGCTCACCGGTGACGGGCCCGATACGTTCAAGCTTGGCATCGCCGTCGCACCGGTCACGGATTGGCGCCAGTACGACACCATCTACACAGAGCGGTACATGTCCACGCCGCAGCGAAATCCTGAGGGATATGCAGTGAGCGCACCGGTGTCGTACGCCGATCGGCTGCAGGACGAGCAAAAGCTGTTCCTCGTGCACGGCGATCTGGACGACAACGTACATTACCAGAATGCAGTACAGATGATCGACGCGCTGCAGAATGCGGAGAAACAGTTCGATATGATGCTGTATCCCGGCCGCGATCACGGGATTTATGGAGGGAGGACGAGGCTGCATCTCTATACCATGATGACTGATTATATCGAAGAGAATCTCTGATTTTACATGACTCCTGATTTGCTACTGCAAGGAGGCTCCGTTCTCGATCCGGAATCCGGCGACCAGCGCCGGGCAGACATTCTGATCCGGAACCAGCGGATCGAAGCCGTGGGCAGCGACCTGGATGCGGGCGACGCCCCCTCTTTCGATTGCTCGGATAAGTTGATCTCCCCTGGATGGATAGATATGCACGTCCACCTGCGGGAGCCGGGACATGAATACAAAGAGACCATCGCCACCGGCTGTCGGGCGGCCGCGTCCGGTGGATTTACGGCCGTTGCGTGTATGCCGAATACCGATCCCCCGATCCACACTCGAGACGTCGTCGAATTCGTCATCGAGCGCGCGGAAAGCACGGTAGTCGACGTCTATCCGATCGCGTGTGTGTCGAAATTCCGGAAGGGGAAGGAGCTGACGGAGATGGCGGACTTGACGGAGGGCGGTGCCGTTGCCTTCAGTGATGACGGATCGCCGGTTCAGGACGCCGGGCTTATGCGCCGGGCGCTCGAGTACAGCTCGACGATCGATCGATCGATCATCAACCACATGGAAGACCTCACGCTGAATCCGGATGGACACATGCACGAGGGGATGGTCGCCTCGCGGCTCGGCATCTCGGGAATTCCGGGCCTGGCCGAGGAAGTGATGATCGCTCGCGACGTGCTGCTGGCCGAGTTCACCGGCGGTCACGTTCACGTCGCCCACATCTCCACCGCTCGGGCCGTAGATCTCGTCCGCCGTGCGAAGCACCAGGGCGTCCGCGTGACGGCGGAGGTCTGTCCGCACCACTTTGCGCTGACCGATGAGGCCGTAGAGGAAACCGCGTTCGGCACGGACACGAAAATGCATCCGCCGCTGCGCAGCCGCGCCGACGTGGAGGCCGTCAAGGAGGGCCTTCGGGACGGTACGATCGACGCGATATGCACCGACCACGCGCCGCACGCCTCCTTCGAGAAAGAGGTGGAATTCATCGCCGCACCATTCGGGATTCTCGGGCTCGAGACCGCCTGGGGACTCACCGGACGCGAGCTGGTCGAGCCGGGTGTACTTTCGGTCGCCGAGGCGGTGCGCAAGGTCACGATCGAGCCGCGGCGCATCCTGCGGCTTCCGCATCCGACGATCGAGGCGGGTGTGCCGGCGAACCTCACTATTTTCGACGCGACGACGCGGTGGACCTTCGAACGCCGTCACATTCGTTCGAAAAGTAGAAATACGCCGTTCGTCGGTCATCCAATGGTTGGACGCGCCTGGGCGGTGTATAACAAGGGACGGTTTGAAACCGCGGAGGTATAGCGGCGTGGCGAAGCAGACCGGCAAGGTGAATGTTGGCGTAGTGTTTGGTGGCGTGTCGCCCGAGCATGAAGTCTCCGTAATCTCCTCTCTGCAGGCAATTCACGCGCTCGACCGGAATCGATACGATCCCGTTCCCATCTACATCGCCAAAGACGGCACGTGGTACACCGGGCCCTCGCTTCTCGACATCGACGCCTATGAGGACCTGGACCGCGTCCGACGCGGCGCCATCCCCGTCCGTGTCGACGCCGGGTCCCTCGGCACGCTGCTTCTCATCGAAAAGAAGACGGGCGGGTGGATGTCGTCGAAGCCGCGAGAGTTCAGTGTCGATGTCGTATTTCTGGGACTCCACGGCGGATCGGGCGAAGACGGCGGGCTCCAGGGTCTTTGCGAGACGTTCAACGTCCCCTATACCGGGAGCACCATTTTAGGCTCGGCCGTCGGCATGGACAAGATCCTTTCGAAGATCGTTTGCCGTGATCAGGGAATTCCGATCGTCGATTTCGTGGCGCTTCGTGAATCCGAATGGGCTCACCACGAGGACGAATGGCTGGATCGGATTGAAGAGCGGCTGGGCTATCCGGTGGTAGTGAAGCCGGCGCGTCTCGGATCGTCGATCGGCATTTCGATGGCGCCGGATCGCGACAAGCTGGACCGCGCCATCGAGGAAGCCCTTCGCTATGACGACAAGATCGTCATCGAGCATGCCGTGCAGAAGTTGAAAGAGATAAACTGTGCTGTGCTGGGCGATCCGAACGAGGCGGAGACCAGTGCGCTCGAGCAGCCTGTGCGGACCGAGGGTGAAGAGCTGCTCACGTTTCAGGAGAAATATATGCGGGGGGAGGACGGTGAGCGCTCCAAGGGATCGCGCAGAGGGTCGAAATCTTCGACCGGCGGCTCGGGAGGTATGGCCTCGCTGGATCGCATTATCCCAGCGCCGATTGAGGACGAGATGGCCAACCACATCCGCGAGCTGGCCGTGCGCGTTTTTCAGTTGTTCGAATGCGGAGGGGTTGCTCGCATAGACTTCATGATCGACGAAGCAACGGGCTCCGTTTACTTCAACGAGATCAACACGATTCCGGGCTCCTTTTCGTTCTACCTGTGGGATCCGGCCGGCGTGCCGTTCGATGCGCTTCTTACGCGTATGATCGAGCTTGCTCGGAAACGCCATCATGACAGAAACAGCCGCATACGGACCTACGACGTGAACCTGCTGTCGCAGAAGAGCCTGGGCGGTATTAAGGGTTCGAAACAGGAATGAGAGGCTATCTCGCGGGATTCTTAGTGTGTGCCGTCCTGGTCTGGTCGGGTTGCGGATCGGAAGACGGTGCGGGTGAAGGCCTCGGGGAGGTGGAGGCAGAGGAAGCAGCGGAGTCGCCGTTTCAGTATGAGGTGCGGCTCGGCAATGCGGTCTCCGATACCCTGCAGGGCAATGCAAACTTCGGACGCGTGGCGGACCCGCGGACCGGCGAAGAGCTGCTGGTGATCCGCCTGTCGACGGGATTTGATTTTGCGGGGGGCATCGTGATCTCGCGGCGAGACACCACGCTTCCGGAGCCTGGGGATTTCGACCTTTCCGCATCGGCCGATTCTATCCAGGCTGCACCTGCCGAGGATTTCTTTATCATCTATCGAGAAGGCATGCTTCGGGATCTGCGCTCCGAATCAGGTACGCTGACGTTTACGACCGTCACGGACTCCCTGATCGAAGGTCGATTCGAGGCGACGCTGCAGGGCGAGATTGCAGACCGCGGCCGCGAGCTGACGGAGGGAGAGGTCTACGCTGTCGGCAGGTTTCGTGCCGTGCGCGGAATGACGGGATACGTAATCGGGCTCTGAGCTGCCTTGCGGCAGTGAACATAGGGAACTACTCTACGCTCCGGCATCCCTGAACCTCGCACGCCGCCAGTCGTTTAGAACGAATTGCGAAGAGATTAAGATACGGGATGATCCAGGATATACTCGACATCATAGAAGAGCATCAGCGGTTCTTCATCTCCACGCATATCCGTCCGGACGGTGACGCCCTCGGTTCTGAGCTGGCGCTGGCGGGGTTTCTCACCAAGCTGGGGAAGGACGTCGTGGTGATCAACAGCGATCCGCCGCCCCTGAATCTGGACTGGCTTCCCGGAATCGACGCTGTTCAGGTGTTCGACGGGTCGATTGAACAGCGGGAGGCCGTGGACGGCGCCGACGTGCTTTTCATCCTCGACACAAACGCGATCGACCGGTTGGGAAAGCTGGTGCCTCCGGTCCGCAGCAGCGGTGGTATCAAGGCGCTCATCGATCATCATACCCATCCCGAGCCGTGGTTCGACGTGATGTACGAGCGCGAGACCGCATCATCGACGGGAGAATTGATTTATGAGCTGATAGCGGCGTACGATCCGGTTTTGATCGATACCGAGATCGCGACGGCGCTGTATGCCGCAATCGTGACCGACACCGGTTCCTTCCGATACAGCTCCGTGACACCGGCCCTGCATCGCATCGTGGCCGATATTCTCGAGCGCGGCGACTTGAGCCCGGCATCCATTCACATAGCCGTCTACGATACGCGCACGACTGAAAGTCTACGGCTGCTGGGTCGCGTTCTCGAGAGCATTACGCTTCGGTATGCGGGGGCGGTTGCGTACGTCGTCGTCACCCCGCGGATGCTTCGAGAGACCGGAGCGAGCAGTGAGGATACCGAGGGGTTCGTGAACTACGCGCTCTCAATTGAGGGCGTACGTGCTGCGGTCATGTTCCTGGAGACGCAAAGCGGGACCAAAATGAGCTTCCGTTCTAAAGCGGATGCGCACGTGAACGAGTGGGCGCGGGCGTTCGGGGGCGGCGGACATAAGAACGCATCCGGCGCGTACCTCCGCGCGCCGCTCGATGAAGCCGTCGATCAGGTGATTGCAGCGGCGCCTCAGTATCTTCCCCTCGACTCGGATGACGCCGGATCCGACCATCTGTCGGAAGACGAAGCGTCGTATCTTTCTACATTGATGGAATTGAAGTCACAGGAAAAATAGGCATTCATGAAAGTATCTATTACAACCCTCCCGCTCGCGGAGCTGGATGTAGACGTTCTGATCATTCCTGTGGCCGAGAAAGGCGCCGGGGACCGGCTGGCCGAGCTCGCAAGCGATCTCGGACCCGCCGTGAAGCGCGCGAGCGACGACTTTTCCGGCAAGATCGATGAGGCCGTCACGGTTTACCCGGAGCAGTCGCGCGCCCGTCGATTGGGACTCGTTGGGATGGGCCCCGAAGACAAGATTGATGCGGAAGTTGTGCGTCGCGTCGCCGCCCGGGGTGAGTCGCTGGCGCGGGCCGGGAAGGCGGAAACGGTGGCGATCGTGCATCCGGATCTTTCCCTCGACGCCGAGACGGTGAGCCAGGCGCTGGTCGAAGGATTCATGCTGGCATCGTATCGCTTTCTTCGCTACAAAACCGAGACCGACGGCTATACGGGCGCCGATCGACTCGTTCTGCATGTGGTCGATCAGGATAAGGGAAGCCGCCGCGGCGTCGAGCGCGGCCGCGTAGTCGCGGAAGCGGTGATGACGGCTCGAGATCTCGTGAATACCTCACCGGACGACAAGACGGCGACGGCGTTCGCCAGGTCGATCGAGAAGCTGGGCAGGAAACACGGGTTTTCGACCTCGGTGTGGGGCAAGCAGCTGATCGAAGAAGAGGGCATGCGTGGACTGCTCGCGGTCAATCGAGGCAGTCAGGAGCCGCCCTCGTTTACCATTCTCGAATGGAAGCCCGAGAATGCAAGCAATGAATGGCCGATCGTGCTGGTCGGAAAAGGGATCGTGTTCGATACGGGCGGGCTCTCGCTGAAGCCGACGAAGGACTCGATGGATCACATGAAGGCGGACATGGCCGGTGCGGCGGCCGTGGCTGGAGCCATGGAGGCGATCGCCCGATTGGAGCTGCCGATCTATGTGGTGGGTCTGATCCCTGCGACCGACAATCGTCCCGGCGAGAACGCGTACGTGCCGGGCGACGTCATCCGAATGCATTCGGGCAAAACAGTCGAAGTGCTCAATACGGATGCCGAGGGAAGGCTCGTTCTTGCGGACGCGCTGTCGTATGCAAAAACGTACAGGCCGTCCCTGGTCATCGACATCGCCACCCTCACGGGTGCGCAAGTGGTCGCCCTGGGATCGGAAGTCGCGGCGGTAATGACCAACGACCGATCAGGCGCTGGTGAACGCCTCGACTCCATCGAAGGAGCAGGCAGGCGCAGTGGCGATCTCGTGCACCGGATGCCCATGCTGGAGCATTACGGCAAGCAGATAGAAAGCGACGTAGCCGACATCAAAAACGTCGGCGGCCGTGAAGCAGGGACTATTACGGCCGGGAAATTTCTAGAGCACTTCGTGGATTACCCCTGGATCCACGTCGACATCGCAGGTCCGTCGTTTATCACAAGCGAAAAGCCGTATCGAGCGAAAGGCGGGACGGGTTTCGGCGTCCGGCTCCTGGTGGAGTTCTTGCGCGATTTCGCAGACCCCCGTCGTAATAGATCGGATGTAGTGTAGTTCCGATAGTCTTTCATCACATCCAGGGTTCACCGTGTCGTTCCAAAATCTAGCAGCTCTCGTCCTTGCGGCGTGTGCACTGGCGATATGCACGCCGTCGGCACATGCTCAAGATCAATACCTGCGTATCGCGGCCCGGCATAGCCACGCCTCCATGTTTCACAATGCAAGCGTCTTTCCGGATGTCGACGCGGCGCGCGCTGTCGTGACGTTTCGCATTCCGAACAGCCTGCTCGTCTTCAAGCATGAGCGCGACGAGTTTGTGTCAGATGTCGATCTGACGGTAGAGCTGCATCGAAACGGTGAGAAGGTGGCGGACAGGCGCTGGCGGAAGAAGCATACCGCAGCGAACTTCGAGGCCACACAGAGCAGAACCCGGGATGTGGACGGCTGGGTGCATTTTGAGGTCGACCCAGGAGAGTACACGTACCGTCTCCTCGTGCGCGACCAGGGCGACGATGAGCGGGGGATGTCCCGACCATTTCAGGTGCCTGAAGATGTCAACGGCGCTATCGGCTCCCTCGTGTTCGGACACCTGCAGAGCGACTCGCAGCGGGTTGCGCTCGATCCCGCGAGTCTCGGCGGCGGCGTGCCCTTCGGGGCCGACGTTCAGACCATCGTGCCGGTCGTTCTCGGGAGCTCGGCAGCGGCCGCGAGCGAAGCAACCGGGGCGCGGACCGCGCGCGACGGTGACGCCATCCCTGTTGCCGGCGACACGTCCTTTTCTTATCAGCTGTACCGCGTCGCGGAGTCCGGACGAGCGTTCGGGACGGGGCGAAGTCGCAGCGAGGCTCGCGGTGCATCGATAATGCCCCCCGTAGCAGCCGAAGTCGGAGCGGACGACGTGCTCGTGTCCAGCGGCACCGTACCGGCCGACGCCCTCGTGCCCATCGGGAGAATTCTGGAAACCGAGGACGAATGTCTGTGCTGGACGGCGCCCCAGGATGAGAAAACGAGGTTTGCCGTAATACCGCTCCAGACCGATCGGCTGGAGAACGGGTCGTATATCCTTGAAATGGCCTCCCCGAACGGGGGAATGGCCCGCACGTTCGGATTTCGGACGGAGTGGCGGGACATGCCGCTTTCACTTTACGACATCGATGTGGCCATTCGTCATCTCGAGTTTACCGAAGATCGCGAGACGATCAGAGCATTGTCGAAGGGATCGAGGGAGGCACAGATCGATGCGTTCAATTCGTACTGGAAGGATCGCGACCCGACGCCAGGTACAGCATTCAACGAGCTCATGAATGAGTACTACCGGCGAATCGATCACGCCGCCTTTCAATTCCGGACCGGACGGCACCCCTTTCCAGACGGGCTTCGCACCGATGCGGCTCGAATCTACATCGTCTACGGTCCTCCCGACGACATATCGAGCACGCTGCCGTCCTCCGGCGGCGTCGAACGGACGTGGACCTACGCCGACGGCCGGCGCTTCATCTTTCGGGCGGCAGACAGCCTGGCTCCTCTGGAGCTGCAGGAGACGGTGGAGCACTAGAGGGCCGTTGATAAATTC
>CAZKNF010000010.1:0-16775 GCA_964554105.1 uncultured Rhodothermales bacterium
CCGAGAGATCAGATCCGACGAGATAGTGCGGCGACCGCACGGTCTTCGTCCGGTTCGGCACTTGCCCTCTCGGACTCGGGAACGGGATCCTCGCCAGGATTTACGTACGTATCCTCCGCCAGCATCCGCTGCTTTTCATACAGCCGCCGATAGAGGCCTCCTTCGGCGAGCAGCTCAATATGGGTGCCGCGCTCGACGATCCGTCCATCATCCATGACCAAAATTTGATCCGCACTCTGGATCGTCGATAGACGGTGGGCGATGACGAACGTCGTTCGGCCGCGCCGAAGAGTCTGGAGTCCGTCACGGATGAGTGCCTCGCTCTCGCTGTCGAGACTCGATGTCGCTTCATCGAGAATCAGGATACGGGGATCAGCGAGAATGGCACGGGCGATAGCGACGCGTTGACGCTGTCCGCCAGAAAGCTTGACGCCCCGCTCGCCCACTACCGTCTCGTAGGCATCGTCGAATCGCTGAATGAACTCGTCACAGTGAGCGATTTTGGCCGCAGCCTCGACCTCCTCATCAGATGCATCAGGCCTGGCGAAGGCGATATTGTCTCGGATTGTACCGTCAAACAGGACATTCTCCTGCATCACGACACCGAGCTGCCGGCGGTAATCTCGAAGGCGAAGACGGGTCAAATCACGGTCGTCGATCAAAATCCGGCCCTTGGTCGGCCGTGCAAACGCCATCACGAGGCTGATGAGTGTGCTTTTTCCGGCGCCACTCGGCCCGACGAGAGCAGTCGTCGTTCCGGCCGGCGCGAGGAATGACACGTCACGCAGCACCGGGACGCCGGGGTCGTACTCGAAGTCGACTGCCTCAAACTCGACGTTGCCGGCGATCTCGCCCAACGCCATCCTTTGGTCGTCCTCATCATCTTCTGTAGTCATGGACCGGATTTCGCGAATCCGGTCGAGTCCGGCGAAAGCCTCGCTGAGCTGCGTTCCGATGTTCGCCATCTGCACCAGTGGGGCCACCATCAACCCGACAAAGAAGACGTACATCACGAGATCTCCCAGCGTCATCGTTTCGGCAAGAACGGCCCGCCCCCCGACGATCATGATCAGCACACTAATCGCACCAACAATAATAGTAGAGAATGCGCCGACCGCCGAGGTGCCTGTAATGCTTTTCGAAATGATGCCGAACAGCTTGCTGACACCCTCGTGGAAAATGCCGCGTTCGCGATCTTCGGCCACATACACCTTCAGAAGGCGGACGCCGCCGAGCGCCTCCCCCAGCCGGCCGCTCACTTCAGATTCGACCTTCCACCGCTCCCTGAAGATGGGCCGAAGCTTCTTCATGGACCATCCGATCACCCCGGCAAAAGCACTGAGCAAGACGATCGCTCCGACCGTCATCGCCCAGTTGAGCCACAGCAGCACGCCGAGGGCCAGCACCGCTGTGGTAATTCCTCCGACGAGGTGGACGATACCCGTTCCGACCAGGTTGCGAATCCCTTCCGCATCTCTCATGATCCGCGAGATGAGCGTGCCGCTCTTGGTAGAGTCGAAATAGGATACTGGGAGTCGGATGACGTGCGCCTGAACCGTGGTCCTCATGTCGCGGATCGCCCGCTGCGCCGCGATGCTCACAAACTGAGCGAGGCCGAACGAGGTCACCGCCTGGACCAGAGTCGCCGCGCCCGCAGCCATTGCGAGCGGCACCAGAAGCTCGAGACTTCCTTCTCCAATGACGTTGTCGATTAAGAATTTCGAGCTGGCCGGGAGCACAAAACCTGCGAGCCGGCTGATGACCATCAGCACGAGCCCGATGAGCAGTGGTCCTCGCTGCGCTCGAACAAGATGCCACGCCTCGCGCCGCACATCGCGAAAACCGACTTTCTTCTTAGTCTCGTTCACTTCTATTAGATCTCATCTATTAGATCTCACGTGTTTTTCAGTGTGGCTCGATGTGCCGGACTGGCTATGACGCACGGATCTGCGATTGATGTCCAAACTGCGTCATCGATACGTACTCTGTACCGTTCATGGCCGCCGGAGCTACGCCACTGGTCAGAGAGAGTTGCATGTCTGCTGATACTCACATATTGCGGATTCTGGAAAATTCCCGCATGCTGAAAAAAATGACTTTCGGGACCTTAGGTGGCATTACGAGGAAGTGGTAACGTTTAGGCGAACCGTCAAATGGCGCGGATCTTAGGATGCGCGCAACCATGTAATCATTCGAAGTAAATGCCGGGTAATCATTCTAATGACCATGCCGGCTTCGGTTCATGTGAGAAGGAAAAAAAGAGGAGGATGAACATGCCCAGCGAAATTTCCAATCCGACGAGTGACGATCGGGCGAATCAGGCACAGGACCGTCGGGGCAAGACTTCCGGCGCAGCGGACAGCGCGAAAGATAAGGCATCCGAAGGCGCTCACGAAGCGCGCAAAAAGGCAGAAGAGAGCCTATCCGACCAGAAGCGGCGTACGACACAACAGTTTGAGAGCGTCAGCTCTGCGCTTCGAGATACGTCAGCAAATCTCCGAGAGCGTCAAGAGGATCGGATTGCAGAGTTCGCAGACACGGCTGCCGAGCAGGTAGATCGCTTGTCCGGATATCTCCGCAATAGATCCGTAGGCGAACTCCTGGAGGAGGTAGAGGACATCGCTCGCCGCGAGCCCGCGCTTTTCCTCGGAGGAGCCGCCTTACTCGGAATCGTCGGCGCGCGCTTCCTGAAGAGCTCAGAGCGACGTCGGATGCAGCCCTCGGAGCGTGGTGATACCCGTTACTTCGAGCGAGAGCCCATGGATCGAGACCGCGGACCCACACGCGACGCGGGCCGAACACGCACGTATGAGCGCGAACCGTATCGCACTCCGCCCCCTGAAGTACGTGGCTCGACGTTGTAGGTCCTTATCGATGATAAAGACCAAACAAAATAACGTGGAGGCGAAGGACTATGGAAGCGAAGTACTGGGAAGAGACGAGATCTCGGCGATACGGGCGGACAGATCAAAATCAACGTCCGAGTATCGGTGACCTCTTCGGCCGGCTATCCGATGAATTCTCGCGGCTGATACGCCTGGAGATTCAACTCGCTAAGACGGAGTTATCGGAAAAGGCGGCCGTGGTGGGCCAGAACGCCGGCATGATAGTCGGAGGTGTAATTCTCGCCCTCGTGGGGTTGACGGTTCTAGCAATTGCAATCGGATATCTGCTTGGCACATTTATGCCGCTGTGGCTCGGATTCTTGCTGACGGCGGTACTATTTGCCGGCATCGGTGGCGCGCTCGCAGCGTCAGGAATCTCGACACTGAAGGAGACGTCGATGCAGCTCGACAGGACGGCACGGACCATTGAGGAGGATAAGTTATGGATGAGGCAAGAGGCAGAAGAGGTGAAAGAGGATCCGGCGCACCTGGGTCAGCCGCATTGAGTCGTGAAAATCCCCGCGACCCGGTGACGGGTCGCCAGGTAGGCCGCGATTCACCCCATCAGGAAACGGATGGGATGTCCGCTCAAGAGATTGAGGAAGAGATCCAGCGGACGCGTGCACGAATGACGGGCGCACTCAATGAGATTGAAGCGCGCGTGTCGCCCGCACGTCTGAAGTTCGAGATCCAGGAAACGCTGCACGACACCGTGGACAAGGTGCGCGAGCAGATTCATCCGAAGCAAGTAGCGAAACGAGCAGGTGACAATATGTTGGATACAGTACGCGACAACCCCGTGCCGGCACTGGTGGCCGGAATTTCAATCGGCTACATGTTCATGAAGGGCCGCGACGACGACGGCCGTCGATCAGATGCACGCCGCCGATACAGGACCGGTAGCCAGTGGGATACCGGTTACGAAGAGGATTTTTACCGCGACGAAGTATACCCGTCCCGCCATCCTGAATACCGCAACTACCCGGATTATCCCGAGCAGTATTCCTCGGAATCAGAGGGATCCCGAACGAGAGATCGGGTAGAGGACGTCAAGGCGCAGGCCGCCGGAACCGCCCAGAAGGTGCGAGAAGGATCCGATGAGGCGATCCAAAAAGCGAAACATCGTGCTGAAGAGACCATGCGGGAGACGCGGCATCGCGCTGACGAGACCATGCAGGAAGCGCGCCACGGGGCGCGTAAAGCCAGGAGAAACGTCCGCCGGGGCGCACGCCGCGCAGAGCGTTCGATCGAGGACTATGTGCATGAAAATCCTCTCATGGCCGGACTTTTTGCGGCGGGCGCAGGGGCGTTCCTCGGCTCGCTTCTGCCATCGACGGAGTTTGAGGATCGCCGAATTGGAGGCATTCGCGATGATGCCATGGATGACGCGTCCGAAATGGCCGGCGAGGCGAAGGAGCGCGCAAAGAATGTCGCAGATGACGCAAAGAGCGAACTGAAGGAGAGCGGTCGGCACGTCGCCGAGTCCGCCAAATCCGAAGCCCGGCAGATGGGCGACTCCGCCTAAGGTTCGCTGGCTGGAGACGGACGCAAGCGCCATTCGACTGACGAACAGCTGCAAGCTTCTTGCGGCTGATTCGTCGGCTCCACTCTTAGTATGAGTTGAAGTGCGCGTATCATGACTTCGGGCACAGAGTACGCCGTCGAAACATCCGGCTTCATCACGTCCTTCGGCACCACTCGTGCGGTCGACCGCGTCGATCTGCAGGTGCGTCGCGGCACAATCGTCGGCTTGCTGGGCCCATACGGCGCCGGCAAGACGACGATTGTCCGCATTCTTGCAGCGCTGCCGAAGCCGGATGGTGGTACCGCGCACGTCCTCGTCCATGACATCGTTGGAAGGCGGACGATGTGCAATCCGGCGGCTTTCATTTCTCGGTCGTAGGCGCGCAGTTCCGCTGATGAGGGGAGTATCGCGAAAGCCGGTGATATCTGGCACAAGACCCACCTGCTAATCGGCGGATTCGGCCTGAAAGCAGAGCCGTTCAGTGGCAACTGCACCAACACCATCCACTTGCTAACAAGTTTGCAGTTTCTATCTTGCCGTGACGGAGTCGTTGCCCTAAGCATTGCCGGAGAGGAATGGCTATTACACGCGGACAGTCACGATTCGATGGAGCATCTCTACGGCGGGTTCGGCTGAGTTTATTCCTTTTCGTTCTTGCCGCGGCTCTTTGTCCGATTCCGGCCACCGCGCAGGTTGTCTTGTCTGATCAACCGGATTCCGCGATCCGACCCTGGCCTGCAACCTGGATGACGCATCCGGTCGCGCCCGGAGATTCATTCGGGGTTTACCACTTCCGGCGGTCTTTCGAGCTCGATTCACAGCCTGACCGGTTTGTGGCGTACGTTTCAGCGGACAACCGCTATCGCCTCTTGGTGAACGGCGTGGACGTATCGAATGGCCCGGCCCGCGGGGATCTGATGCACTGGAACTATGAAACGGTCGATCTGGCGGAGCACCTGCGGCCTGGTCGCAATACGCTCGCTGCCGTGGTCTGGAACTACGGTCCACATCGTCCGGTGGCGCAGTTCAGTTATCACACGGCGTTCCTCGTACAGGGCGAAGGGGAGAGCGAGGCGGTCGTGAACTCGGGACCGGAGTGGAAGGTGTTCTGGAATCGTGCATACGCGCCTATCCCGATCACGTTTGAAGACGTAAACGGATATTATGCGTCGCCGCCCGGAGAGCACGTGAATGCACGTGAGTATCCGTGGGGATGGGAAACGGACGAGTTCGATGATGCGGAATGGCCGGCCGCGCGCGAGTTCGTCTTTCGTGAAGGTACGGATCGGGGAGCGCTTCCGCGTGGAGCCCATCCGTATGGAGAGGCAGGCGGCTGGCAGCTCGTGCCTCGCAGCATTCCAGCCATGGTCGAGACGCTCCAGCGAATCCCGCGCCTCCGACGCGCCGAAGGAGTCGATGCGGACGACGATTTTCTAAATGGTACGGGTGATCTCGTCATCCCTGCAAACGCCCGAGCAGTGCTGCTGCTGGATCAAACGTACGTCACGAACGCGTATCCGGTGATCGAGACGAGCGGTGGCGACGAAGCCGCCCTCATGCTCACGTATGCCGAGGCGGCCGTGGATGCAGAAGGCCGCAAGGGTCATCGCGACGAGGTCGAGGGCAAGACGATACGGGGCGTCCGCGATCGATTCACATTTGGCGGCGGCGAGCGTCGGCAGTTCAGGCCGCTCAGCTTCCGGACCTTCCGCTACATCCAGATGGAGGTTCAGACGGCGGACGAACCACTCCGTATCCACGACGTGCACGGCATCTATACCGCATATCCTTTCGAGGAGAGGGGGCGTTTCTCCAGTGATCTGTCCTGGCTCGAGGAGATGTGGGACATTAACTGGCGAACGGCTGAGATCTGTGCGTGGGAGACCTATTTCGATACACCGTATTACGAGCAGCTCCAGTATGTGGGGGACACGCGGCTCCAGGCGCTGATCTCCCTTTACGTTTCGGGCGACGACAGGCTGATGCGAAACGCCATCACCCAGTTCGCACATTCTCAGGTTCCGGAAGGGATTACGGCCAGTCGAGCTCCGTCCGAGCTGGCGCAGTTCATCCCGCCCTATTCACTCGTCTGGGTCACGATGCTGTACGATTACTTGATGTACCGGGACGACCCCGCATTCGTACGGCAGTACCTTCCGGGTGCCCGAGCGGTGCTTGCCTGGTACGAGCGGCGGATCGACGACACCGGATTGCTGGGGCCGATGCCGTGGTGGAATTATGTGGATTCCCCCGCGTTCACGCGCGGTGTACCGCCCGGGGCGGAAGACGGGAATTCAGCCGTCATCACGGCACAGTTCGCCTACACGCTGCGGAAAGCGCAGGAACTGGAGATCGAACTCGGGGAGCCGGCGCTCGCCTCGAGGTTCGGCGCCCTCGCTGACTCGCTCGGAGCGGCCCTCCACGCTCGAACCTGGGATGCGGAACGCGGACTTTTTGCCGACACTCCCGAGAAGGAGGGGTTCAGTCCCCACGTAAACGCCTTCGCGGTGCTCGCGGATATCGTCCCTCAGGGAGAGCAGCGGCCACTCATGGAGCGGCTTGCTGCTGATTCGTCGGAAGCCCAGCCGAACTTCTACTTCCGATTCTACATAGATGAGGCGCTGCACAAGGTGGGGCTCGGTGATCGCTACATCGACCGGCTCGCGCCGTGGCAGACGTTCCTCGAGCTCGGGCTCACCACGACGCCGGAGCGTCCGGAGCCGACCCGATCCGATTCCCACGCATGGACCGCGCATCCGAACTATGGACTGCTTGCAACGGTCCTCGGGGTGAGACCGGCGGAGCCCGGGTTCGGCGCCGTCCATGTCGCCCCGGCTCTCGGACCACTTCGTCGCGCCGAAGGGCGCGTCGCCCATCCTGCTGGCGACATCGACGTTCGACTAGAGCGCGAGGGCGAGGATGGCCTACGAGGTGAAGTCACACTACCGCCCGGAGTTACGGGCGTTCTCGAGTGGGAGGGGATGGAACTTCAGCTCAACCCCGGAAATCAGGCAGTGGACCTTTGATCCGGATTGACAAATCACCATGAACACACTCTTTCTTACAGCTTTCCCGCTGATCCTGGTGGGCTTCGCGATGGGAGCGGCCGCGCAGACGCCCGGATGGGAGGCCGATCCGGAGGTAGTGGAACGATCCAGAGGCAGCGGCACGGACTTCAATTATGATGAATCGCGGGTGCCGGAGTATTCTCTGCCGGATCCGCTGGAGACGATGGACGGCGCAACCGTGTCCTCCCCTCCGGCGTGGGACGCACGAAGGACAGAGATCCTCGAGCTTTTCCGCGCGAACGTGTATGGTCGTTCGCCGGGCACGCCTGACAGCCTTCATTTCGATCTGCTCGAGGAGAACGAGGAGGCCCTGGATGGTGCCGCGACACTCCGCCGCATCGCGATTCACAGCAGACAGGATGAGCGAGAGCATACCTTCGAACTGACGCTTTTCCTTCCGAATCGAGAGGCGGCACCGGCACCCGTAGTCCTCCTCCTCAACAACAGGGACGCGAGCAATACGGATCCGAGCAGGACGGAGCGGTCCGAATTCTGGCCCGCGGAGGAGGTAATCGCGCGTGGGTATGGAATTGCCGCCGTCCAGAATGAGGCGATTGCGCCGGATGATGCGGAGCACTTTCGAGAGGGTGTAATCCAGCTCTTCGACGGCGAGCTGAGCGGTTCTCGCGCAGATGACGCATGGGGTGCCCTCGCCGCCTGGGCGTGGGGCGCGAGCCGCGCGATGGATTATTTCACGACGGACTCGGACGTCGACCCAACCCGGGTCGCCGTGTTGGGACACTCGCGCGGTGGGAAAGCCGCGCTCTGGGCCGGCGCAGAGGACGAGCGTTTTGCGCTGGTCATCTCGAATGAGTCAGGCGCGGGAGGTGCGGCCCTGAGCCGGCGGCGCTTCGGCGAAACGGTCGAACAGATCACCACGTCGTTCCCGCACTGGTTTACGAACCGCTTTGCCGAATTCAGCAGCCGCGAGAACGAGATTCCGATCGATCAGCACATGCTGATCGCATTGATGGCGCCGCGCGCAGTCTACGTGGCCAGCGCGGATGAGGATCTGTGGGCGGATCCGCGGGGGGAGTTTCTTTCGCTCGTGCACGCCTCCCCGGTCTTTGAGCTCTGGGGAAATCCACATATTGCGCCCGATGACATGCCGGCTCTCGAACAGCCCGCAATTTTCGGTCGTCTCGGCTACCACGTACGGCGGGGAACGCACAATCTGACCCTCTACGACTGGATGCGTTTTCTCGATTTCGCCGATCACCTCTGGCGATAGAGCGCTGCTCAGATACGTTGTCTCGTCCGCACGCACCCGAAAGGATAAGAGATTGGCGCGGGTGATGGCTTTCCTCTGCTCATCCTTTATGCTTTCCTCTGGTCGTCCTTCATAGCCGCGATCTCCGTCTGGCCGAAAGTCCTTCGATTTAGAATCCGAACACGCGTGGCAACCAGAGGCTCAGCTCGGGGACGAAAGTCACGATCAGGAGTGCGATAATCATCGCGATGAAGAGCGGGAGGAGCGGACGCACGACCTTCGTGATGGGGACATCCGCGATGCCGCAGCCCACGAACAGCACGCTGCCCACGGGCGGCGTGCAGAGGCCGACGCAGAGGTTCAGTACCATCACGATGCCAAAATGGACGGGATCCATCCCCAGCTCCATCACGATCGGAAGAAAGATGGGCGTGAAGATGAGAACCGCCGGCGTCATGTCCATGAACGTGCCGACCACCAGCAGAATCAGGTTGATGATCAGGAGGATGACGATCGGGCTGTCGCTCAGAGCGACGAGGCCCGAAGCGACGTTCTGGGGTATGTTTTCGTACGACATCACCCAGGAGAGTCCCATCGAGGTACCGATCAGGAGCATGACGATTGCGGTCGTCGAAGCCGTTTCGAGCAGTATGTCGGGCAGGTTCTTTACGGTGATTTCGCGGTAGATGAGCGCGAGGATGAACGCGTAGGCGACCGCGACGGCCGATGCCTCCGTGGCCGTGAAGATGCCGGCAACGATACCGCCAATCACTACGACAAGGAGAAACAGGCTTGGAAGCGCCTCGAAAAATCTGCGGACCGCGACGCCCACGCGGATCCGCTCTGCCCGCGGGTATCCTGACCGATACGCGATTGCGCCTGCCACGAACATCAGCGAAAGCCCTACCAGGATGCCTGGAAGGTATCCGGCAAGGAATAAGGCGCCGATTGACGCGCCGCCGCTGGCCAGCGAGTAGACGATAAGAATGTTGCTCGGGGGTATGATGAGGCCTGTCGTGGCGGACGTAATGTTGACTGCCGCACCGTAGCTGCGGTCGTAACCCTCCGCATCCATCTGCGGCACCATGACGCCGCCGACGGCGGAGGCCGCGGCGACAGCCGATCCTGAGATGGCTCCAAAAAACATCGCGGCGACGATGTTGACATGGGCCAGGGCGCCGGGCAGCGTGCCGACGAGGCTCTTGGCGAAATCGATGAGCCTTCGCGCAATGCCGCCGCGGTTCATGATCTGACCGGCGAGGATGAAAAATGGGATAGCGAGGAGCGCAAAACTGTCCAGCCCCACGGCCATCCGCTGGGCCGCAGTTGTCAGCGCGGGTCCGGGATGAATGCTGACGAGCATCGTGCACACCGCCGAGATACCGATCGAGAACGCAATCGGAACGCCGACAAGCAGCAGCACCAGGAAAACGACAATGAGGACGAGAACGCCGACCAGCTCCATAAAAGGATGTGGATTTCAGTCGATGGGCTTGTGAGTGGATCGATCCGGTTCGACGACGTCGATCTCCCCGCCACGCATAGCAACGAATCGTTCGCGAATGGATAGCGCGGCATAGAACACGATTATGAGTCCGCTGATCGGCAACACCGCATAGACGTACCCGATCTGGACGCCGAGGGCGGCCGACGTCTGGCCCATCATCAATGTCATGCTGACAAGCCGATATCCGCCTATCACCAGTACGAACAAAGCGAAGAGCAGGATACTAGCATCGATTGCGATCTCGAGCGCATGTCGTCGCCGGCCTTCAAGCATCATCGGCAGCAGATCGATCGCAAGGTGCATTTTCTTGCCAGCGGCGTACGCTGCTCCGATCAGGCTGAGCCATATCAGAAGATATCTGGCCAGCTCCTCCGTATACGGACTCGGCGCGTTGAGCACCCATCGGGTAAACACCTGCCAGAGTACGTTTATTACCGCCGCAAACATGAGCGCGATCAGCGCCCAGGCAAGCGTTTTGTCGACGGCGTTGCGCATGCGGATCACTACGGCACCTCCTGAATCCGCTGGATGAGATCGTAGACTTTCGGCGTGTTGCGGAAGGTCTCATACATCGGGGCCACCTGCTCGGCGAAGGGCTCCGTTCGGGGCCGAACGATCTCGACGCCGGCTTCCTCCAGCGCTTCGAGCGACTCGCGGACCGACTCGGCCCAGAGTTCCTTCTGGTATTCGGCGGATTCATCGGCAGCCTCCTGCAGCCACTCCCGCTGCTGCTCAGTGAGATCATCCCATAGCGTGGTGCTAACCAGCACGACGTCCGGCACGGCCGTGTGCTCGTCGAGGGAGAAGTACTTGCACACCTCGTAGTGCCGCGAGAGATAGAACGAGGGCGCATTGTTCTCGGCGCCATCGACGATCCCCTGCTGCAGGGCCGTGTACAGTTCGCCCCACGCGATAGGGGTCGGCGATCCACCCAGCGCCTGGACCATTTGCATGGAGACCGGACTCTCCTGCACGCGGATCTTCAATCCCTGAAGATCGGACGGCTGCTCGACGGGCCGATCTTTCGTGTAGAAACTTCGGGTTCCGGCGTCGTAATACGTGACCCCGCGAAGGCCGAACTCCTGTCCGCTCTGCAGTATTTCGCGGCCGACGTCACCGCTCCAGACCTCGAACCGATGATTCTCGTCGCGAAAGAGATAGGGCAGGCCGAAGACCTGGTACTCGGGAACGAAGCCCTCGAGCACGGCGGAAGAAACCTTTGTCATGCCCACGCTTCCGATCTGCAGCAGCTCGAGCAGCTCTCGCTCCGTGCCGAGTTGCTGACTCGGATAGACGTCGACCCGCATCGTAGAGTCCGACTTCTCGATCAACCGCTCACCCATATCGACCATCGCGTGGTGAACGGGATGAGAGACATCCAGGCCGTGGCCCATCTTGACGACGACGACATCGGACCGTGGACCGCAGGCTGAGACGAACAGCAAGAGGACGAGGGCGATAATCGGTTCGATCCAATTCCGTCTCATGTAGCCGCTTCGATCGAATCTCTTACTCATGGTCGTGCGAGCCTCGTGGTGCGCCCATTGAATTGCGAATCAGGTCGCTAAATAGCTAGGGCAATCCGGATTCGGGCAGCCGGTACGGAGCATAATTCATGTCTCGGTCGAACGCAAGGAAGGCAGATGTGTCACATGACGGCCGCGTCCGACGAGTCGTCGAGCTGGTAGGTCTCGCGGGCGAGGTCATAGGCCATGGTGCGAGCGAGCTGCCGTGCATCCGCTTCAGCTATCTGATGGGTCGCGACGAGTCCGGCGAGATAATTTGCGTCGACACGCCTCGACAGATCGTGCCGTGCCGGTATCGATAGAAACGCGCGCGTATCGTCATTAAACCCGGCGGTGTTGTAAATGCCTGCCGTTTCCGTGACGAGCTGCCGGTAGCGCGTCATACCTTCAATACTATCGAAGAACCACCAGGCGGGGCCAAGGCGCACGGCGGGGTAGTGGCCGGCGAGCGGCGCCAGCTCGCGCGAATACGTGCTTTCGTCCAGCGTGAAGAGGACGAGGGTGAAGTTGGGATGCGTTCCGTACGCGTTCAGCAGCGGCCTCAGATTTCGCGTGAACTCGGTCTGAACTGGAATGTCGGCGCCCATGTCGTCCCCGAAACGATCGTAGACAAGCTCGTTGTGATTTCGAAATGATCCCGGATGGATTTGCATGACGAGGCCGTCGTCAACGCTCATGCGAGCCATTTCCATCAGCATGTGGGCTTCAAAGCTGCGTTGATCTTCCGGCGTGGCATCTCCGCTGAGAGCGCGGCGAAAACAATTCTCCGCCTCGTGTTCAGTCATCCTCATCGTGAAAGGCTCGACCACGGCATGGTCGGTCGACGTGGCGCCCACCGATTTGAAATACTCGCGGCGATGCTCGAGCGCTCGGATGAAGTCTCCATAGCTGTCGATCGCCATGTCGGCCACTTCGGCCAGACGTACGATTTCGTCTCTCCAACTCGGAGCGGACAGTCGAAACACGGCGTCCGGCCGGAAACACGGCACGACTCGACCACCCCATCCGGAATCACGAATCGCCCGGTGATGCTCGAGGGTGTCGGATGCCCGGTCCGTCGTGGTTAGCACCTCGATGTTGAACTGATCGAACAGCGCGCGGGGACGGAAGCGTTCGCTTTGAAGCTGCCCGTGTATCCTATCGTAGATGTCCATTGCCGAATCCGAATCAAGTCGCTGCCGGATGCCAAAGACGTGGTAGAACTCGTAGTCGAGCCAAGCGCGCGTGGGGGTTCCGAGAAACAAGTGATACTGGTCGGCAAAAAGCTGCCAGATTGCACTAGGGTCGGATTCCACAGGCGAGCCATCCACCGGCGGGATGCCAACCTGGTCCATTGAAATGCCCTGCGAATAGAGCATTCGAAAGATGTAATGGTCGGGCGTGATGATCAGCGAAGTCGGTTCGGGAAACCGATCGTTCTCGGCGAGGAGGCGCGGGTCTACGTGTCCATGCGGACACACCAGCGGGAGATCCTGCACGCTTTCGTATAGCTCACGTGCGACGCGACGGACACCTGGATCTGGGTCAAAGAATCTATCAGGATGGAGTTCTAGCTGTTCCATTCGCAGGGTGTCTGGTAATAGTCAATTAAATCCGGATGCGCGACTTCGCCTGATTCGCATGACGTTTTGCAGCGCCCGCGCGCCATCCGCTCTAAAACTGCGCTCTGTCCCGCCCTTCTACAAACGTCGCTTTCAATATCCTGGTAGATCGCACCAACGGCCGCGAATCGCGGGGATTCTGGGCCGAGCACACGCGGCTCGAAAGTGAGTACGAGCAGCGATTCGCCGCGGTTTGAGGAGCGAGCGCTTCGGCCGAACCGTCAGAGCGTCCACCCCTCGCGATACGCGCGTCCGAGATATTGATCCGCCTCCGGGGCATTCGGGAAACGGACCGCAACGGGATCGTATCGCAGGACTTCTCCGGCGCGAACGGCCGCGGTGCCGAGCAGCATGTTCTCGGTGAGCGGGGCGGCGTAGGAGAAGGGGCACGACACGTCTTCTTCGCCGAGAATCGCATTGATCCAGTTCATCTCGTGGGTCGGCGCGGCGACGCGTGCGACCGTCTCGGGGATTTCGCGGGCAGCCTCCTCAACCTCCTTCGGGTAGATGCACGGGTTGTCGCCGTACGTTTCATACGTGAGCACGCCCTGGTCGCCTACCAGGATCGCGCCGCCGACTCGGCTGAGCTCGACGTCATCCGGCAGCATCGCCGGACGCTCGGGTAGCAGACCGCCGTCGTACCAGGTCAGGCGGACGGGCTCGCCGCCTTCGCCGGCGTATTCGTAATAGACGACATTTCCAGCCGGCCAGGATGCCTGCTCGTCGGGCGCTCCGCCGAAGGGGGTCGACGTGCCCCACATCTTCGTCGGATACTCGAGGTCGAGCGCCCAGTAAGCGTGATCCATCAGATGCGCGCCCATGTCGCCCAGCGCGCCCACGCCATAATCGACCCAGCCGCGCCAGTCGTGCGGATGATAGACGGGATGATAGTCCGTGTATGGGGCCGGACCGATCCACACATCCCAGTTAAGGTCGGGCGGAGGCGCAGGCGTTTCGGTGGGCCGGGGGATGGCCTGCTGCCAATAGCCGAGCGGCCGGTTGGTCCAGACGTGTATTTCGTGCACCGGACCGATGGCGCCTCCACGCACGAGCTCCAGCACGCGACGTCCATCCGGACGGGAATGACCCTGGTTGCCCATCTGCGTGACGACGCCGGTTTCGTCAGCGGTCTTTTGAAGAGTGCGGGCCTCGGCGACGGACCATGTCAGCGGCTTCTGCACGTAGACGTGCTTGCCCAGCTCCATCGCCGTGTTCGCCACGATGGCGTGATTGTGGTCAGGCGTGGCGACCATCACGGCGTCGATCTCCTGGACCTGGTCGAGCATGCGACGCCAGTCGGTGAATCGCTGCGCGCGGTCGTATGCGGCCTTGAGCTCCTGCCTATTCTCCCGCGGATTGCCGCCGCCGTCCATGAAAGCTCGCGCGACGTGTTCAAAATCGACGTCGGCGATCGCGACGATATTCTGACTGCGGAGCTGGTTCATGTTGCTCGCGCCCATTCCCCCTGCGCCGACGGCCGCCACGTTCACTGTATCACTCGGCGCCTTGAAACCCGGCCCACCCAGTACGTGGCGGGGCACGATGGTGACGCCCGCTGCCGCGGCCGCTGCTCCCTTCACGAAAGATCTTCTGTCCATTTATCCGTTGTTTACAAGCTCCTTGAAAATGCCTCCGGTCGGCGCCGCAGCGTACGATTCCACACGAACAGCCTCAATAATCGGTCGTCGGCCATGTCCGCGGCGGCGCGAAATCGGTCGGTGTCTGCGGCCCCCGGAAGTTCGAAATATACACGGCGGTTTGCCGAAGCGCCTCGGCCGCGTTGCGCAGCGTCGAGTCACCCAGAACGACGCCCTGGTATGTCTGGTCCGGCCCGGAAAAGTACGGTAGAACTCGCTGCCCGCCCGTCGACATGATGGTCTTGATGGAATCATTCCGAAACGCGTGCCCGAACGGGAACGGCTCGGGATTCGGATCGCTGTCGGGGGTATGGCGCGCCCCGTGGAGGTGCCCCAATTCATGTGCCAGGGCAAAATCGGGAGCGCCGAGGGTGCCGAAGTCCACGACCGCGAACGCAGTGGCGGGATCCGCCATAACGGCGGCGTTGATCGTCGCGCTTCGCTCTTCGACGACGAGCACGACGATATCTGCTTCACTCCGATCGCGAAGATCGTGAAGTTCGTCGAGGTGCCCGTCACCATCTCGCACGAGTCTCCGGAGGTCCTGAATGCGCTCCGTCAGCTCGTACTCGACTTCGGCGCTGCCCGCGAGCGTAAGCCGAATCGGAATACGACTGTTTTCATACGCCACATTAGTATCGTCGATCGCTCGTTGAATCGTCGACGCCACGTCATCCGCGGCCGTCGCGGCAGCGGTCGTATAGGCGGCCAGCAGAGTAATCTCCGTCCGATCGTCGTCTTCACCTGCAGAATCGCACGCGGATACGAATATGAGCGCCACAATGAGGAGGATTGGAAGCAATCGAGCCATGCGGGCGCGGCCTAGATTATTTGGCCTAGATTATTTGACGACGGCTGGCGGAGGGCGTGCGGGCGGAGGGCGCCCGCGAGTGTGGACCTATATTCGGCTACGCATGGTAGTCTTTTAGTATACACAAGTTAACCTGCGAGTGCATGGTGGAAAACTAAGGTCATGGAGACGTGGTGAATACTCCTGTCATAGAAACTGTTGCGCTGCGTGTAGCCGACCTTCGGAGGTCGACGGCCTTCTATGAAGGCATCCTCGGACTGCACGTGCGAGACATCGGCAATGCCACGCGCGAATTCTGGATCGAGGATGCGTCTTCACCGCTCGTCCGCATCGTGGAAGCGCCGGACGCGAAGCCGAAGCCTGCGCGTGCTCTGGGACTCTTTCATTACGCGCTACTCGTCCCGGATCGGCCCGCCCTCGCGGCCATACTTCGCCGCCTCGGCGAGACCCGTACCGGGCTTCAGGGCGCATCGGATCACCACGTGAGCGAAGCGTTGTATCTGTCCGATCCCGATGGTCACGGCATCGAAATCTATCGCGATAGGCCCGAGGAGGAATGGACGTACACGGACAGCGGTGAGCTGTACATGACGACGGACCCTCTGGATTTGCAGGACCTCGTCGAGGAGGCGGATCGCAGCGCCTCGCTGCCGAAAGGCACGACCATCGGACACATCCACCTGCACGTCGCCGACATTGACAGGGCGGAAACGTTCTACGCGGATAATCTGGGATTCGATGTGATGGTCCGGAGCTATCCGGGTGCGCTCTTCGTTTCTACGGGCGGATATCATCATCACATCGGACTGAATACGTGGGCGGGTCCCGATGCCGCCCCGCCCGGCGACGAAACGATCGGCATGATTGATTTCGCGCTGCGTGCTCCGAATCGGGACGGCGGGTCGGATCGCGGTGGCGAGATGATCACGGATCCGGACGGCATCCGCATTCGGCTGATCCCTTGATTCGGCCGATCCTTTGGGCCGAAAAACGATTTAAATAGGT
>CAZKNF010000010.1:16875-20516 GCA_964554105.1 uncultured Rhodothermales bacterium
TCGAAGATGATGCTGAAGATGAGGATGAATCCGCACGCCGCAGCCCCGAGAAACAAGATCATAGCGATGCCCGGATAGCCTAAAATGGTGAACGCCGTATCGACTCGCATCATCAGGGCAGCACCGAGAATCAGGGCTGCGAGCACCATGCTCAGAGCGATCCGGTTCGCGATAGCGTGGAGATTTCGCAGCAGCCGGAGTTCATCGAAGGACTCAACTTTGATCTCGAATTCGTTGCGCGCGAGCGTGCGGAAGAGCCTGTTTATTCTCGCCGGCAGTTCCTGGACAAATTCGTTCACTTCAAGCATTGTCGAGAAGACGTGCGCACCCGTCACGCGCTTGAACATGCGCTGGCGCATGATCGAATCGGCGTGGCGATTGATCATTTCGTTTGGATTGAAATCGGGTGCGAGGAGCCGGCTGATTTCGTCGAGGTGGAGGAGTGCCTTTCCGAGCATCGTGAGTTCGGAGGCGGGTCGGATTCCGCAGTCGCCCGAGATCCGCGCAATGTCAACCACGATGCGACCCACTTCGATATCTTCGAGCGTCGCGTGCTGGTACCGCATCACCATATCGGCGACCTCGCGCTCAAACCTCGGTTCGTCGAACTGCTCCCTGATCACGCCGATGTCTCGAGCAATTTCGGCTGCGGCGGTGCCCTCCCCTTCTACGACGGCGAGCAGCAGACGGAGCAGCCGTTCCTGCATCGTCGGTTCGATACGTGCAACCATCCCGAGGTCGATTAGAGCGAGCCGGTGTGTCTCGGTCACGAAAACGTTGCCCGGATGCGGATCGGCATGAAAGAAACCATCCACCAGAATCTGGTCGAGATAGGCCTTCGACAACTGCTCGGCCAGCTTTTCGCCGTCGATCTCCGTTCGGATGACCGGATTCAGCGTCGTCACCTTCCGGCCCCGCACGAAATCCATCGTCAAGACACGAGACGACGAGTAGTCTTCGATCGGCTGCGGAACATAGATCAACTCGTATTTACGCAGATTTCGCCCGAGGGTCACCAGGTTTTGCGCCTCCAGACGGTAATCGAGCTCGCGTATAAGCGTCTTCTTGAACTGCTCGAGCATCAAGGCGAACCCGTACTTTCTTCCGGTATCCGTGTGTTCATCCAGAAATTCCGCGAGTTCCTTGAGCGCTTCGAGGTCGTCGAGTATTTGATTGCGGATATTGGGCCTCTGAACCTTGACCGCCACGTGCCGGCCGTCCCGAAGCACGGCGTGGTGTACCTGCCCTAGGGACGCCGCAGCGACCGGCTCCGGGTCGAATTGCTGAAAGGCCTTCGAAATTCGAACGCCGATTTCTTTCAGTACAATCTCCTGGACTCGTTCGTACGCAAACGGCTCGACCCGATCCTGCAGGCGAGAAAGTGCTCGGAGGTAGGCCACGGGAAGCAGGTCGGCGCGTGTGGAGAGAAGCTGGCCGAGCTTTACGTAGGTCGGTCCGAGTCGCTCGAGATCCGATGCGAGCGCTTCAGGTTTCTTACTCAACTCGACCGGATCCGGCTCTCCTTCCTCGCGCATGAAATCGCTGATCTTGGCCGCACGCACGAAATCCGTACTCCCATACTTCGCCAGGAGGCGAATGATGTCTTTATACCGCTTCAGATGAGTTGGTCTGATGCTTAACGACATGAGGTTCGAACTTATAGGATCATGTTCGGATGGACTCGGAGGAGGCCCAGGCAGCGTCCGATCATCGGTTCTGAGTATAGAAGCCGTCACAGTGTGGAATAGTGACGACCGTAGAACTTTTGCCCGCGTTTGCGGTACGTCTGTAACGTTCGTACCGGTCAGGTGCACTGAATACTCCTGCATGGAATCTTCAAGAGCCTGTAGGGCACGCCCTGCGCCATCACGGCGACGCGGGTAGCCGATGTATCACACGACTGTATCACACGTCGTTATTGCGCCAGATGTTTTTGCTGCATCAGATGTCTCTTCTTCGCTTTGCAAATCGCATTGACTGTTGCTGTTGTCGCGACGACGGGGAGACACGTGCGGCAGCCATTCATGATCCTGTGAATTGACGCTGAAAGCCTGAAAAAAGCATTGCTTCCGCACCGTCGCCCCTCCGGTTTTCCCGCCGCGAGGGGTTTTTTTTTGGATGGCGGACAATCGGTGAATAAATATGAGTCTTAGAACGACGGAATACTTGCTGGACGACGAGGCGGCCGCCAGCGTAAGGCGGAACGGGGAGGGATCTCCACTGCCCGACCTGGTCAGAAGGATCGGAAACACGCCGCTCATCAAGCTCGACCGAATCGGCCGAGACCTGCCCGAATCGGTGCAGCTCTATGCGAAGGCGGAGCACTTAAATCCTACCGGTTCCGTGAAGGACCGAGCTGCTCGACGGATGATTCTCGAGGGCCTTCGCAGCGGGGACCTGCATTCGGGCAAAGCAATTATAGATGCGACCAGCGGCAACACAGGCATTGCCTACGCGGTTATCGGTGCGCTGTTGGGCATCCCTGTCGTACTTGCGATGCCGGAGAATGCTTCTCCGGAGCGGCGCAAGATTCTGCAAGTCCACGGCGCGCAGATTATCCTGACCGATCCGATGGAGGGCACCGACGGATCGCGTGAATATGTCCGGCGTCTGGTTGACGAACAGCCCGAGCGGTACTTCTACCCCGATCAGTACAACAACGACGCCAACTGGCGCGCGCATTTCGACGAGACAGGTCTCGAAATCCTCGAACAGACGAACGGCCGCGTCACACATTTCGTTGCAGGTCTCGGCACGACCGGCACCTTCATCGGTGTGACTCGGCGGCTGAAGGAATTCGACGCGGATCTCCGGTGCGTTGCGGTGGAGCCGGACGGGCCTCTTCACGGAATCGAAGGTTTGAAGCACCTCGAAAGCGCGGTCGTGCCGGGCATTTACGATGCTCGGCTTCCGGATGCTACGATGCGGGTATCGACGGAGGCCTCATTCGAAATGACGCGCAGGCTCGCACGTGAGGAAGGACTCCTCGTCGGCGTCTCCTCAGGTGCAAACGTGAGCGCCGCGTTAGAAGTCGCCGCCGGCCTGCAGGAAGGCAACGTGGTCACCATACTTTGTGATTCAGGAACGCGCTATTTGAGCGATTCGTTTTGGGCTGACGAGGGGGGCGAATGACGATTCCCAGAGAAGTGGTACTCGAAATAAGGCGGCACGGCGAGGCTGCATATCCTGAAGAATGCTGCGGCTTCCTGCTCGGCAAGATGGCGGAAGACGGAAACGTCATCTATGTGGCCCGTCAGGCGACGAACCGCAACGAGGATCGCCGGGAAGATCGCTACGTGATCACTCCCGATGAGTACCGCTCGGCCGAGAAAGCCGCGGCAGAGGCTGGATGGGACGTGGTTGGCATCTACCACTCGCATCCGGATCACCCCGCGCAGCCATCCGAAACCGACCTCGAGACGGCCACATTCCCCGGATATACCTACCTGATCGTGTCGGTACAGGACGGACAGGCGGCCGACATGACGGCCTGGTCACTTGCGCCGGATCGTTCAACCTTTCTGACGGAGGGCATCCGCGAGGTGGCCGCCGCCAAGCTTTGAACCGTGCGCTCAGCACATTGCCTGTTACGCCGGGGCCTTGAATTGCAATCTTATGACTCCTGAACTCTGAACTCTGAA
>CAZKNF010000010.1:20616-42538 GCA_964554105.1 uncultured Rhodothermales bacterium
CTGAACTCTGAACTCTGAAGCTCGAATGCCTAAGATACATATACCGACTCCGCTCCGAATTTACGTCGACAACCGGACAGCGCTGGACGTCGACGGAGGTACGGTAGGAGAGGCGCTGAACGATCTCGTCAGCACGCATCCGAAGATTAAGCAGCACCTCTACGACGAACAGGGGAAGCTGCGCTCGTTCGTGAACGTCTACCGAAATGACGACGATATTCGCTACCTCGATCGCGAGAACACGACGCTGAGCGACGGCGACGAACTTTCGATCGTGCCCTCGATAGCGGGAGGCGTGGAAGCGCCGGCAGAGCCGGTCGAGCAGCCGGGTCCGGCCCGCGTGGCTGCCGCGGCACGCGGTGAGACGCTGACGTCCGAGGAAATCCGCCGCTACAGTCGTCATCTGACGCTGCCGGAATTCGGGATGGAAGGCCAGCGGAAGCTCAAAGCCTCGTCCGTATTTCTGGTGGGCGCCGGTGGGCTCGGTTCGCCGCTGGCGCTCTACCTGGCGGCGGCCGGAGTAGGCCGCATCGGGGTCATCGATTTCGATGTCGTGGACGAGACAAACCTGCAGCGGCAGGTACTCCATGGGACGAAGGACGTCGGTCGCAAAAAGCTCGATTCGGCACGTGACCGCATCAAGGACATAAATCCGCTCGTTGAGGTCGAGACGTACGAGACCGCGCTTTCAAGCGAAAATGCGCTCGACATCATCAAAGATTACGACGTGGTTGCGGACGGCACGGACAATTTTCCGACGCGCTATCTTGTGAACGACGCGTGCGTGCTCCTCGGAATTCCGAATGTCTACGCATCCATTTTCCGTTTTGAGGGGCAGGTCTCGGTGTTCGGGATGGAGGATGGACCGTGCTACCGCTGCGTGTACGAACAGCCGCCTCCGCCTGGCCTTGTACCGTCGTGCGCGGAGGGTGGTGTTCTGGGAGTACTGCCCGGATTTGTCGGTACGCTGCAGGCGACGGAAGTCATCAAAGTGCTCACCGGGATCGGCGAGCCGCTCATCGGCCGGTTGTTGATTATCGATGCGCTCGACATGAAGTTTAGAACGCTGAAGATTCGCAAGAATCCGGATTGCCCCGTGTGCGGTGACCATCCGACGCAGACTGAGCTGATCGATTATCAGGAATTCTGTGGGATCCCCAACCAATCAAATGGTCAGGAAGAAGTGAGTTTAGCCCCTGAGATAAGCGTCCGCGAATTCAAGGAGATGCGCGATCGCGGTGACAAACCGTTCGTCCTCGATGTGAGGAAGGAGTACGAAGCTGAGATCTGCACGCTTGGCGGTACCTTGATCCCGGTCGGGGAGCTCGAGGATCGCCTCGACGAACTGGAGGAGCATCGCGACGAGGACATCGTCGTGTACTGCCGGTCGGGCGCCCGCTCGGGCAAGGCGGTAGAAATGATGCGGAGCTACGGCTTCAACAAAGCCGTCAATCTCGCCGGCGGCGTGCTGGCCTGGAGCGACGAGATCGATCCCTCTATGCCGAAGTATTAGAGGGCCGTTCCGCCCCTGACTTCACGTCGTAGCTAATCGAACGGAATGCCCGTTTCACGGGAGATTTCGCGCATCGAGTCGACGACGGGCATCAGCACGGGTACGCCGTCCGCCCGCCGCTTTTTTTCAGCGGCACGTTCAGGATCTCCCGGGATGAGCGGGCCATCGGTGTCGGGAGCAGGCGTAGTGGCGCGAAAGGTCCGAATCCAATCGTCCATCTGCTGCTTGAATGCGTCCGGGTGAATGAATCCTGCGATGCGCAGCGCGCCGAAGAAGTGACCGATGCCCTTGCCGACGCTTTTCTCAGGGATATCCTGTCCCAGCGCAAACGGCGGCGCGAACGGACCCCAGTTGGCGCCACTGAGTACGCAGGATAGAATGTCGACCATCGCGGCGAGGCCGTAGCCTTTGTGGCCGCCCAGCGCCCGCGTCCATCCCAGCGGCAGAAGGGCTCCGCCTTCCACCATATCGTCGGGATTCGTTGTGTCCTTACCTTCGCGATCGATGGCCCATCCCTCCGGAATCGCCTCATTCTTCCGCTGTGCGATCTCGATCTTGCCGTAGGCCGCCGCGCTCGTCGCCATGTCTATCACGACAGGCGGTTCTTCGTCTCCTGGAAAGGCGATGGCGATCGGATTCGTGCCGAGCATCCGATCTTTCCCCCACAAGGGTGCCACGATGCTCGTCGTGTTCGTCATGGCGATGCCTATGACGTCGTGGTCCAGCGCCTCGAGCACGTAGTAGCCGGCGATGCCGAAGTGATTTGTATTAAAAACGGAAATCCAGCCCGAACCGGATTGTTCGGCCTTGGCTATCGCAATCCGATTGGCTTTTGGACCCACTACGAGCCCTAGTCCATTGTCGCCGTCGACCGTCGCCGTGCTCATCGTATGTCGTACCACCTTCACCTGCGGTTTCGGGTTGATCCGGCCCCGGCGCAGCAGGTCGTAGTAGGTCTTGAGGCGACCGACACCATGTGAATCAATGCCTCTGAGATCGGCCGCAGCAAGCACGTCCGCGGCCTGCCGCGCATCCGATTCCGGAACATCCAGATGCATGAAAACGCGACGGCAGAACTCGTGGAGTGTGTCGATCGAGTGGATTTCGACAGGCGTGTCGGACATAAATTGTAATGTGACTCATTGGTTGGCAATGCTCAGCTTCCGGCGTGCGGCGAATCGATCTTCCGGGCTCAGACCGCCTGCAGCTGGCGAGACAGACGCCCGACGATTTCTTCGCCGATCTTCAAACATGACGTGGCGGCCGGGGACGGCGCGTTGCACACGTTCAACACTCGCTTCGATTCCTTGATCACGAAGTCATCCGCGAGCTGTCCGTCCGGCAGCACCGCCTGCGCTCGTACGCCGGAGGGTGATTCCTCGAGGTCGGCTGCCGTGACCTCCGGAACCAGCCGCTGAAGGGTCTTCACGAACGCTGCCTTGCTGAGCGATCTCCAGATCTCGAAGATTTCTTTTTTCCAGTGTCGCCGGGCGAGACGAATGAATCCGGGATACGTCAGCGTTTCTCTGAGCTCTGCCAGGTTGACGTCACCGAAACGGTATCCCTCGCGAGCGAACGCAAGCACCGCGTTCGGCCCGCACTCGATCCGCCCGTCGAACATTCTCGTAAAGTGAACCCCGAGAAACGGAAAAGCGGGGTCGGGGACAGGATAGATCAGATCATTGCAGAGGCGGCGCGCTTCCGGTTTCAACTCGAAATACTCACCGCGAAACGGCACGATCTGCATCTCGGGATCCTGACCGCTTAGCGTCGCCACACGATCCGCATAGAGTCCTGCGCACGTAACTACATGCTTCGCGGAAATATCCCCCGCGGTCGTTTGAAGGACGACCTCGTCACCGTCCGGGATGATTGCGTGCAATTCCGCGTTCAGCGTGAGAGTATGACCACGTCCGACAACGATATCAGCCAGACGCCGCGCAACGCCTTTGTAGTCGACAATCCCCGCTTCGGGCACGTGGATGGCTTCTATTCCGTTCGTGTACGGTTCGAGCTCTTTCAGACGATCCGCGTCTATCAGCTCGCACGCAACGTCGTTTTCCCGACCCCGCTTCAGAATGGCATGTAGTCCCTCGCGCTCCTTCTCGGAGACAGCAACGATCACCTTTCCGCACATCTCGTGTGCGATCCCCTCGCGCTTGCAGAAATCAACGAGCGCGCGTTTGCCTTCACGGCAGTTTCTGGCCTTCAGCGAGCCGGGTCGATAATAGATGCCCGAGTGAATGACTCCGGAGTTGCGCCCGGTTTGATGCGCCGCGATCTGGCCCTCTTTATCGAGCACGACGACGGCCAGATCGGGATAAGAATTGACAAGCTGGTATGCTGTTGCCAGGCCTACAATGCCGGCGCCCACGATGGCGACATCGAACTTCATAAACTTGGATTCCCGCTGCTGCTTCGTACACGCCCGCCCGAGTGGTCGGCTATCGTCCGTAGGAAGCGCAATTTGCCGTACATTGTGTGACTCTGGATGGTGTGGCCTCGAATAGTGCCGCTCTGGATGATCTTAGTTTCGCCGAATGCATCACGCATGAACGTCAATCTACGTCATGGCCGCCTCAGTGTCACGTTCCTGCAGGTCGCCGCGCTGATCACTCTCTTGACGCTCGGATGCGACCGAGTTGATGGCAGCCGCGGAGGTGAATCACGCAGTCCGACGAATGACGCGAGGGATGACGGCGACGGAGCCGAGCCGGCGTTTGGGATGTCGCAGCCGCGCATCCAATCTGTCGTGCTCGACGCGCGTGAGGAATTTGGCGATTCGACACTCGAGATGTTAAGCAATCTCGGCGCCACGCACCTGAGTCTGGTTTCATTCGGCTTCCAGCAGGATGCTTCGTCGCCGGAGATTCGCTTTCGTCCGGATGTCCGCTGGTATTCCGAGAGCGAATCCGGTGCTCGCTCCATCGCGGTTCGTGCGCGTGCGCACGGGCTGGGCGTGATTCTCAAACCGCAGATCTGGCTGCGTGGCGGAGCATGGACGGCTGAGATTGATTTCGCCCGGGAGGCCGATTGGACGATCTGGGAATCGCAGTATCGCGAATACCTGATGCATACGGCACGGCTCGCCGAAGTCATCGGCGCCGAGCTGCTCATCATCGGTACCGAGCTCGCGAATCCCGTAAGGACTCGAGAAGTGTTCTGGCGGCGGCTGATCGCCGACGTTCGGGCGGTCTATGACGGAAAGCTGACCTACGGTGCCAACTGGCACGACGACTTCGAGACCGTACCGTTCTGGGATGCCCTTGATTACATCGGCGTACAGGCATACTTCCCGATCGCTCAGCATCGAAGTCCATCCACAGCCGACCTGGTGGATGGATGGCGCCCCCATGTCGAGGCACTCGAGAAGGTATCGCGGCGTGAAAGTCTGCCCGTATTGTTCACGGAAATTGGTTACAGAAGCATCTCGTACGCCGCCGCCGAGCCGTGGCGCTGGCCTGATAGGGAGGAGAATGCCACCGTGGAACCGGACTATGAAATCCAATCGGACCTGTTTGAGGCATTCTTCGAGGTGATCTGGCCGAAGCCGTGGTTCGCGGGCGCTATTGTCTGGAAGATGTATCCGGGCGGAGAGCGCCCGAACCGGCGAGCGCTAGACTTCACACCCCAGGACAAACCCGCGGAGGACGTCATCCGTCATCACTTCCACGCCACACCTGGCACCCGACACCCGTCGGATGGTCGCGCACGCGATCTCGTGAATCCAAATGGCGGATGAGCTGGAAGATCGCGAGATCCCCAATTGCGGACACCAGCATCACATATCCGTAGAAGGCAAGCCATCCAACCCCGCCGATCGAGGCGTAAACTATGGGGGCGACGCCCTGTGCTGCTGCAGGTAGAAGAAGCACACCTCGATACGCCCTCGCCGACATCGGTTCGTCCGTGTGCACATACAGCACCCCGTCCCGGGGCCGGAAGCCGAAGCTGATGCTCGACGGCGGAACCCCGGCGAAAGCAAACATCCCAATGACGTGTATGGCCTCATGGATGAGCGCACTCACGCCATATACGAGCACTCCGACCACCATCCACATTATTCCGCGAAGAAATGCACGTCCAATCGAGTCCGGCCAGGAGAGGTCCGGCAATCCCTGCAGCAAAAAATAGGGAAGGAAGGAAAACGCGGTGATAGCCGGCAGCCATCGAAGGCCGAGGCCGATGACCTGGTCGATCGAAAGGGTAAGATCCTTCCAGGATCCTTTGGATTCAGGCGTATCCACGAGCGATGTCGATACAAGTTCGAAACAGGAACACCCGAACCGGCCTTTGTCGGAGGTCGTACCACGGGTGCGATGAATCAGTCACGTGCCACCAAGAATACGCATGATTTTAAAGTCGATTCAGGGCGAGCGAATTCCGGCTCTCGGCCTTGGAACATACAGGCTTCAAGGACCGGAGTGCAGGGCAGCGGTCAAAGATGCGCTCGAACTGGGATATCGTCACATCGATACGGCGCAATCATACGGGAATGAAGACGATGTCGGCCGCGGGATTGCTGATGCATCGGTCGAACGCGGCGACATCTTTCTTACGACGAAAGTTGCACTCGATAATCTTGATCCTGCAAGCGTTCGATCCTCGACGCACGGGAGCCTCAGGAAGCTCAAGTCGGATTACGTGGATCTGCTGCTCATCCACTGGCCGAGCGATGACGTTCCCCTCGAAAGGTCGTTGGACGCCATGATCGAGCTGCGAGAGGAAGGCAAGGCCCGGCACCTCGGCGTCAGCAATTTTCCGCCGGACCTCGCCAGGGCGGCCGCCGAGCATGCCGGCATTCTAGCCAATCAGGTCGAGTATCATCCTTTTCTCTCGCAGGAGGATCTCACGAGACAGGCCGTCGAGTTCGGCTATTTACTGACGGCCTACAGCCCCATTGCTCGAGGTCGCGTATCCGATGATGAAACGCTTCGAGAGATCGGCCGGCATCACGGCAAGACTCCGGCGCAGGTCTCCCTGCGCTGGCTCATTCAGCAACCGAACATCGCTGCCATTCCGAAAGCGTCGAGTGCGGAGCACAGGCGGTCGAATCTCGACATCTTCGATTTCGAACTCTCGGTTGAGGAGATGGACAGCATCTTCGGCCTCGCTCAGGGGGAACGCCTTGTGGACCCGGCCTGGGGCCCTGAGTGGTAGGCGGTTGAAAGAAGGGCATATTCGAGAAGGGGAAAAGGAAGAGCGTGAAAGTGGATGCCTCCGCACATATCGACGTCGAGCTCGATCCCAGGGATTCCGCTGAGAAGGCGGGACTCACCTACGTCAGCGACACCGAACCCGGAATCCATCGAAAAAAGTGGGGCCGAGGGTTCACGTATATCGATCCCGACGGAGAGCATGTATCGGATCAAGCGGTCCGGTCACGTATCGACGGGTTGGTGATTCCGCCCGCCTGGACCGATGTCTGGATATGTCTGGATCCGGAAGGACACATTCAGGCGACGGGGCGCGACGCGGACGGCAGGAAGCAGTACATCTATCATCCGAAATGGGAGCAGGCACGAAACGAGGCGAAATTTAATCGCCTCCTCGTCTTCGGCGAGGCGTTGCCGACGATTCGCGCTCAATGCGAATCAGACCTTCGAAAACACGGACTTCCCGCTCGAAAGGTCGTTGCGGCGGCCGTCGCGCTCCTGGATCGGACGCTGATTCGCGTCGGCAATCAGACATACGCGCAGCGAAACGGCTCATTCGGACTGACGACCCTTCGGGATCGACACGTCGATTTTTCAGGTGCTCGATGTACGTTCGAGTTCATCGGAAAGGGAGGCAAGAAGCAGTCCATTGAACTTGACGATTCCCGGCTCGCCCGGGTCGTTCGGCGCTGCCGCGACGTGCCCGGATACGAGCTTTTCCAATATTACAATGCCGAAGACACGCGCTGTCGGATCAGTTCCTCGGATGTGAACGACTATTTGCGCGAAATCACCGGCGAACCGTTTACGGCAAAGGATTTCCGCACCTGGGGCGCCACTGTGCAGGCTGCCGTCTTTCTCAACGAACTCGATCCTCCGGCAGATAGAAAGGCAGCCGAAAAGCACGTTGTGGCGGCCGTCAAGATGGTGGCGAAGCTGCTCGGCAACACGGCGGCCGTCAGCCGCAGCTATTATATCCACCCGGCGGTGCTCGACGGCTATCTCGACGGAACCTTTCGCGAGCGTTTCGAGGAAGGATTAGCCCAGGATCGAACGGATCATCTCGATCGTGAGGAGATGGCGCTGCTCCACTTTCTGAGCATCTCGCTCGACCTGTAGGAGTCGTGGCGCGGACTTGCTCACGTCTGCCTCTCCGGAGAATACCGGCAGGGATCTTTATGGCTCGATTACGTGGATTCGTGCATAAAATATGTGTCGGAAGCGCTTTCGCACCTTAAATAGAGTTGACAATAGGCGATAAATACCTTAGAATCTTCGGCATCATACCGAAATGCACTAAGGATATTAACAGAAACTGCCTTTGTCCATGCGCTACCTCATCTCACTCGCGGTCCTTTCTATCGCAGTCGCACATCCGGCCTTTGCTCAAGACGCTGCGGCGGAGGCGGCAATTTCCAGCTCGGATACGGCCTGGATGCTCATGTCCACCGCGCTTGTCCTTCTGATGACGCCTGGCCTCGCCTTCTTTTACGGAGGGCTCGTCCGTTCGAAAAATGCGCTCAATACCATGATGATGAGCTTCGTGTCGCTCGGTATCGCCGGCGTATTGTGGGCGCTCCTCGGTTACTCGCTCGCCTTCGGTGAAGGTTCGAAGTGGTTTGGCGACCTTTCGATGGCTGCCCTCAACGGAGTCGGTCTAGAAGCGAGTGGATCGATTCCGCATCTGCTCTTCATGGGATTTCAGGGGACGTTCTTTATCATCACGGCGGCGCTGATCTCGGGCGCAATCGTCGAACGGATGCGGTTTACGTCGTACATCGTATTCATTTCTCTATGGGGTCTCCTCGTTTATGCCCCGATTTGCCATTGGGTATGGGGAGGCGGATGGCTCGCCGAGCTCGGCGCGTTGGATTTCGCCGGAGGAGCCGTCGTACATATAAATGCGGGCGCCGCTGCAGTCGTCGCGGCACTGCTTCTCGGGACGCGGAAGGATTACGGCAGGCAGGCGCTGCTTCCACATAATGTGCCGTTCGTCCTGCTCGGCGCCGGTCTGCTCTGGTTCGGCTGGTTCGGATTTAACGGAGGCAGTGCTCTTGCTGCCGACGGGATTGCCTCGCTCGCTTTTGTCAATACGCTGCTCGCTCCGGCCGCGACGCTCACCGTCTGGACCTTCATCGATCTCGGCAGGACCGGAAAGGTCACAGCTGTGGGAGCTGCCACCGCTATCGTCGTCGGACTCGTAGCAGTTACCCCTGCGGCAGGATTTGTTTCTCCGACTTCGTCCCTGCTTCTCGGAGGCATTGCGGCGGTGCCGAGTTACTTCGCAATCGTCTGGCGAGCCCGGACGAAGCTGGACGACTCACTGGACGTGTTTGCTGCCCACGGGATCGGCGGCATCACTGGGGCGCTCTTGACGGGTGTATTCGCGCAGGCCGCCTGGAACGGCGGCACGGACGGGCTGCTCTTCGGCAATGCCGGACAGCTCGGCATCCAGGCGATTTCGATAGTTGCCGTCTTTCTTTACAGCGGCACGGCAACGTTCCTAATTCTGAAGGCGCTCAGCTACGTCATGGTGCTTCGCACCGAGACCAATGAAGAAGGCCTCGGCCTCGACATCGCCAATCATGGTGAAGAAGCCTACACCAATGGCGAGGGCGCCGTGCTGCTTCTAGACGACGAAATGAGACCCAGACCACATAAAGCGAAAGCCGGCGTCGAGCTGAAGCCTTCGATGGCGTAATTAACTTGAACGTCCTCCTTTCACCTTTTTCTTAGGTAAATACCTGTCATGAAGCTCATAAAAGCCATTATCCGTCCCGACAAGCTGGGCGACGTTCTCACCGCACTTTTTCAGGCCGACGTTCACGGACTCTCTGTCAGCCGGATCCGCGGACACGGCGGCGAAAAAGAACCGGTAGAAACGTATCGCGGAACTACGGTAAAGATGGAGTTAACCGAAAAGGTGATGCTCGACATCGGCGTCTCCGAAACGTATGTCGATGCCACGGTGCAATCCATCCTCGCTTCCGCGCGCACCGGTTCAGTCGGAGACGGAAAGGTTTTCGTTCTGCCCGTGGACAAGATCTATCGAATCCGAACCGGAGAAGAAGACAAGGCGGCCGTGACGCCGGTCGGTACGCTCGAATCCGCGGCATCTCCCGGAGGCGCTGGGAAGAATCGCAGCTCGGCACCGATCACGTAGCGGGTCCACATGCTGCGGCTTCCTGATTTTCGGGCGGCTGCACTTTCCTCATCACCCATTTCATTCCGTAGATCAGAGACGCGCGCTGGTACTGGGGCTCCCAGTAGGAAGGCTTGTCTCGACCGAGGCGGCGAATCACGAGTTCGTCGTCTCGATCAATTTCCGGCCATTCGAACGGTTCTCCGAATGCATCCTCTTCCAGCACCGGAGCCTCGAACTGCACAACCGCCAGATCCTCCGTCATCCCCGGAATCGAACTACACGTCTGCGCGGCGGCGTTCGCCGCAAAGATCCGACGGCCGTAGGGCGTGAACAGCGCAGGTTCCCACACCGCAAGAAGGTGCAGCACGTCGAACGGGCAGTCCTCCAGATCCTGCCTTCGCATCCGGTAAATCGCATCGACATTGCTGGATCCCAGCGACAGCGCGTCGTTGTCCTCCACGAGCGCTCTCTGAAGGTCCTCCGGCGTGTCGGTGTAGTCGATGGCGACGCGCCTCGTGCCGAGATCAATCAGGAAGTCGAACCGGCACTCCATCCAGGGCGTCCAAACCGTGCCCTTATATTCGAGAGATGCTGCCGGCGACAGGTAGGCGATGAGATACCGCGCCAGGCGGTCGTCGAGATCACTCTCGTAGGGTGGATCATAGAAGAGCGTAGTCTGGATTGAAGCGCGGCGTGCGGCCGGCCGATCGGCTGCCGGGTGATCGGCTGCCTGCCGTTCACCGTCGAAAAAGCCGGGCGGCGTCCCCGGCGTCGATGCACGCGATGAAATGGCAGTGTCTATCATGATTTCCTCGTAGGTTTTCCCCGTAGAACGTGATCTCTTCATAACCTGCTCGCAAGATAGGAGGGGGATATGACAGCATTTTGTCATACCCATCAACGATTTTCCATGTGATGAAGAAAAGAAGCCTGTGATCTCGAGAAAACGACGATCGGAGTCGGGTTGCTTACATCGTATCCTCGACGAACTCTTTCACAGATGCGTCAATCGAATCGCGCGCGCGACCTCAACTCGAAACGGCGGCAGACCTGCGCAACCAGTGCCTCGTTTCTTCACGATTCTACCAATCCTCCTCATCCTATTCGCAGGCGACACGCGAGCACAGGGCTTCCAGATACTCAGCGGCCGAAATCATCCCGAGCTCGATTGGCGAGTCGCCGAAACAGCCCACTTCCGGATCATTTATGCCTCCCACCTCGAAGGCATAGAATCGCAGGTGGCTCCTATCGCCGAACGCAGCTATTCCGCACTCGCACGGAATCTCGACACGGAGTTCGATCGCAAGATCGACATCTTTCTGTCAGATGAAGATGAGATCGCAAACGGCTTTGCCGTCCCGATGGGGACGGGCCATACGAATATCTGGGTTCACACCAGCACCTACGCCGGCCTGACCACAGGCCGCGAGAAATGGCTGCGGACGGTCATTTCCCACGAGCTCGCCCATATCTTTCACTTCCGCGCCGCCCTCCCGCGTCCGCGATGGTTAAACTTCGTCACGGCCGATCCATTGCCGCGCTTCTGGACGGAAGGACTCGCCCAATATCAGACCGAAAACTGGACGGCGATGCGCGGTGACCGGTGGCTCCGAGCGGCCGTGCTCGACGACGACCTCTCGTACACTGACGGACGATCCCTCTGGAACGGTCGGCTGCTCTACGCGATCGGCAACTCGCAGGTGCGCTACCTCGCAGAACGATACGGGGATTCGACCCTGGTGAACATTCTGAAGCACAGAAAGAATGTTCTGCTCGGACTTGTGAAATCCCACGACTTCCATACCGCCTTTCGCAGCGAAACCGGGGAGTCGTATCGAGACTTCTACGATGAATGGCGGCGCCACGTCAATGTGTACTACAACACGATGGCGGGACAGATGGAACGGTCCGATTCGCTCGACGCCGATCCCATGGACCTTCCGGGACAGTACTATTTCGACGTGGCGTACAGCCCCGATACGTCGTACGTCGCCGTCCTTTCTCTCACGTCGCTTCAGCGGCCGGTTCGGCGGCTGTTTGTCATAGATCGATCGTCGGATGACGTTAACATTATCGCTGAAGGCGCGATCGATGCGCCTGTTTCCTGGAGTCCGCAAGGAGATCGCATCGCCTATTCGCGCCAGCGCCGCGGACAGTACGGATCGATACTGCGCGACATCTATGTCGCCGACCACACCGGAAACAACCGGACACGTGTCACGGAGAATCGGCGCGCTGGTTCACCGTCGTTTTCACCAGACGGCGAGCGGCTCGCATACATCGCATCCGAAGGAGAAACGGACAATCTCTTCGTGCTGCATCTCGAGTCGGGGCGGGAGGATCAACTGACGGAATATGAAGGAGACGTCCAGATCTCGTCACTCAGCTGGCACCGAGCAGGCAACGAGATCGTGTTTGATCGTTTTCTTGAAGATGGCCGGCGTGATATTGCGGTATTGAATCTGGACGAAGGCACGACAGATCGAATCACCGACGGCGAGCAAGACGACCGGCGTCCCGTGTGGAGTCCGGATGGACAGCACATCGCGTATACATCACTCCGCGATGACGTTCCCAACACCTTCGTGTACGATCGCCGATCCGACACTCATCGGCGCGTCACAGCACTCGTAACTGGTGCGGAAGTCGTGGATTGGCTGCCGCCGGATTCAACCGGTACGGAGACGCTCATCATAACGTCCCAGGTATCGAAAACGGGCGATCATGCCTATCGAATCGATGCCTCGCGTTTCGCATCCGATCCGCAGATTTTGATTCCCGCTGCATATGCCGCGTGGACCGAGCACCGGCCGCCCGACATTATTCCTCGGACCATCCCGCGGAATCAGAGCTTGATTTCCAGTCGCTATACGTATCGATCGATTCGCAATCTGAGGCACGTCGCGTCGGCGGCTTTCCCATACGCGTGGTTTGACGGCGACTTCGGCGTAGCGGCTTTCACCTCATGGATTGAGCCGCTCGGGAAGCATACTATCGCCGTTGGAGGCGCATTCTCTGCTCGAAGTCCCTCGGCCAGCGTCGGCGCCGCATCGTACCAGAACAATCAGTGGTTTCCGACGATCGGCATCAATCTGTATCGCTTGCCCGGATCTGCCCGAATCTACGGCAACGATCTTCTCGTCGAGACCTACGCGGGCGGCGATATCACGATGAGCCTGCCGCTGGACTGGTCCGACAATCCCTTTGTGGCAGAGCAGTTTGCTCTTCGCCTTCGCCTCGTGGATATCGACCCGATTACCAGAGGAGATGTGGATGCGCCGGAGGGAATTGTGCCGCCGGCTGAAGGACAGCAGGCAGACATCCGGGCCGTCCTGACGTGGAAGAAGCAGCGTCCCTACCGGGGCAACCTGATCCACCCGCTCGACGGTCTGGGCGCGCGGCTCCAGATCACGGCGGCGGCGCGGGTGATCGGAACCGACAGTGAGTTTATTCGAGGTGACGCATCGACATTCGGGGTATTTAGCGGACCCGGGCTGCACCGGCTGTTCGCTTACGGACGCGTCCAGGTACAGCATGGCGAACCCTTTCCACAAGATTTCGTCGGTCTATCACGCCACGACGATTTCCACATCGACTTGCCTTATGCGGTCCCGTTTTCGTTCGGCCGCTCTGAGCGTGTACGAGGACACCGCAGCTATGCACTTGGAGATCGCCTTCTGTTCGGCACGCTGGAATACCGCGTACCGGTGCTCTCGAGTCTGCAGACACGGATTCTCGGAGCGGTTTCTCTCGGGGGCGTAGCGGCGGCTGCGTTCGCGGATGGAGGACTGGTCTGGACCGGCGCAGACGTCGAAAACGGAGTATCTCGAGTTGGACTCGGTCTGGAGCTCAAAAACGAGCTGAAGCTCGGCGGCTTTCTCCGCTTCGCCCACGCGTTCGGTATCGCTCAGCAGGCGGCGGACGTCGGCATTGACGAGGATTACGAGATCTACTATCGTATTCGGACGAGCGTGCCTTTCTAATCACGTCACGTTTCCAACGCCGCCGGACTCTCGGTGCCGGATCCGTTGGGATCAAACGCAACGAGCACCGATCGCAGCCGGCTGAGATCGCGTTCCAGCGTTTTCACCATCGCCACCGCGCCGGCAACATCTCCGGATCCGCTCATCTCTTCGATTTTCCTGGCCGTCTCGACGGTCGCCGAAGCCTTGAGGCTGCCTGCCGACCCCTGCAGCGAATGAGAAAGGCGCCCGAGCGCTCCGACGTTTCCGGTCGCTGCAGCCACGCGTATTTTCGACAGATGCTCCGGATACCATTTGAGGAATTCATGCGCGATTTCGGCTAGAAGACCGTCGTCGCCGTCGAACCATTCCACGAGAGCGTCCATGTCCAGCACGTCCGCACCAATTTCGGCCGCGGCCTTCTCGGGATCTTGCGGTTCTGCATTCCCCGCATCGCGCAGATCCGGAGACGGTGAAAGTGCCTCGAGTACATTTATCAGCTCACCCTTGTCGAGCGGTTTGGAAAGGTAGTCGTCCATTCCCGCTTCGAGGCATCGTTCACGATCCCCCTCCATGGCGTGCGCGGTCAGAGCGACGATGGGAGTACATCCTCCGGCGGCGTTCTCGATCCGTCGAATAGCGGCCGTTGCTTCCAGACCACTCATTTCCGGCATCTGCACGTCCATAAAGATCACGTCGAAAGACTGCGGCTCGAAAGCAGCTACCGCCTCTCGGCCGTTCGAGGCCACCACAAGGTCGTGTCCCAGCTTTCGCAAGAGACCTGTCATCAATCGCTGATTGATCTCGTTGTCCTCGGCCAGCAAGACCCGCAGCTGCCGCGGCTCGTCCACGGATCGGATCCCATTTTCAGCGGATGTCTGGGCGACCACGACAGGCACATCATCGGCCCCGAACGCCACAGCCATGGCATCGTACAGCTCGGATTGAGTGAACGGCTTCATGAGCTGCGCATCGATATCGAGCCGACGACTCCGGGCGTGAGCGTCTCGCAGCACGGCCGACGTCAACAGGAATATCTTAGAGCGCGACCGCGCTTTCCGCATCTCTGCCGCGACCTCAAATCCATCCATCTCGGGCATCTGATAATCGAGCAGTACGAGGTCGAATTCGGTACCAAGTGTCCTGGCACGATTCATCTCCTTCAGAGCCTCCATTCCACCTGTAACCACCGTAACCTGCATTCCCCAGTTGGTCAGCATATCCTTAATAATGCGCCGATTGGTCGCGTTGTCGTCCACCGCTAGAACGGAGCGCCCCATCAGGGGCGCCTGCGGAACGTCGTCCGGCCGCATCATGGCGTGTTCGCTGATCTCAAACTTGGCCGTGAAGTGAAAGACAGATCCTTGCCCTTCTTCACTTTCCACCCAGATTCGACCGCCCATCATCTCCACGATCCGCTGCGAAATGACGAGGCCAAGTCCGGTGCCTGTGAATCGTCGGGTGGATGAACCGTCAGCCTGTTCGAAAGCCCGAAAGATCTGCGCCCGCTTATTCTCGGGTATGCCGATTCCCGTATCGCGCACCTGGAAGTGCAGCTCGACGCTCTCCTCTGTCTGCACGGATACGCCGACGTCTGCGAGAATGGGTTCGACCGATGTCTCGATCTCGCCGTCGTCGGTAAATTTTATCGCGTTCCCCACCAGATTAACGAGCACCTGTCGCAGGCGGATCGGATCGCCGATCAGTGCATCGGGAACGTCGGGGGACACGCTGAAAGCAAGCTCGAGTCCTTTCGTGTGGGCCCTCAGCGCCAGCGCCTTTAGTGTAGACCCGACGTGATCGCGCAGGCGAAAATCCGTCGCTTCGAGGTCGAGCTTTCCGGCTTCGATCTTCGAGAAATCGAGAATGTCGTTGATGACGCGCAGAAGCGACTGTGCCGACGAGCGCACCATTTTCATGTAGTCGTTCTGCTCAGGGGTGAGCTTCGTTTCGAGCATCAGTTCGGTCATTCCCAGCACTCCGTTCATCGGGGTGCGTATTTCGTGGCTCATGTTGGCGAGAAACTCGCTCTTCGCTCTGCTGGCAGCCTGCGCCTCCTCCTTCGCCGCCGTCAATTCGTCGTTCGCCCGCCGAAGCTCCTCCGTGCGCCGGCTCACCGTGTCGGTCAGCATCTCGCGGTGGCGTTCGAGACTGCGCGTACGCGCATAAACGAAACCGAGGACCGCGATACTTAATCCCGAAAAACCCAGAAGGTAGAACCACCACGTCTGCCAGAACGGGCTTTGGACGATGACTCGGAGAGCTGCACCTTGCTCATTCCATACGCCGTCCTTGTTCGAAGCGCGGACGCGAAATGTGTATTTCCCCGGATCCAAATTCGTATAGGTGGCGAATCGCTTATCGGCGCTCGTATGAACCCACTCGTCATTGAATCCCTCGAGTATGTACGCATAGCGGTTCTCGTCGGGAGCGGCGAAATGGAGCGCTGCGAATTCGAAGGAGAAGACGTCTTCTTCGTAGGAAAGAACAATTTCGTCGGTCGTGTTTACTGATTCCTCGAGGATTGCACGCCCTCCGTCCATGCGTCCGACAGGAACGGAACGATTGAAGAGCTGGAAATCCGTGAGGGCGACGGCCGGCTCGTGTGGATCGGCCTCTATTCGGTCCGGGAAGAATGCGTTGAAACCGTTCGATCCCCCGAAAAAGAATTCTCCTCGCCGACTCGCATGGTAAGCACCCTGGTAAAACACGTTGCTCTGGAGGCCGCTGCTTTCGGTATAGGTCGTGAACGATTCGCTTTTTGGATCGAATCGGCTGAGACCGTCATTCGTGCTGATCCAGAGCTGCCCCTCGCCGTCGGCCAGGATGCCATAGACCATGTCGTGCGCAAGACCGTCCTTCTGCAAGTAGGCTTTGAACCTGGCCCGCGAACCGTCACCATCCACGGTCATCTTATTCAGCCCTCGACTCGTGCCCACCCAGAACACACCGTTCGGGTCTTCATAGATCGCATACACGCCGTCACTGCTGAGACTCATCGGGTCATCCGGATCGTGCTGAAAATGGGTGATCCGTCCCGTCTCGCGATCCAGCCATCCAAGGCCTCCCCAAGCCGTACCGATCCAAAGGCGTCCGGCTAGATCTTCATAGGAGAAGGTGGTCACATCAGTCCCGAATCCCTCGGCATCACCTGGATCAAATCGATGACGGGTGAATGTCGCGGTCTCAGGATCGAATCGATCCAGACCGCCGCCGACGGTACTGAGCCAGAGAATGCCATCGCGGTCTTCGTGAACATGCCGGACGAAGTCGCTCCCTGGACTATTCGGATTATCGGAATCATGCCAAAAACGGGTGAACCGCCCGGTTTCTGGGTCAAGCCGGTTGAGTCCACCCTGGAACGTTCCGATCCAGAGCGCACCCTGCCGGTCTTCCTCCACGGATAGAACTACATCGCTGCTGAGGCTGTGTGGATCGTCCGGATCATGGCGGTACTGCGAAACTCGGCCGGTCGACCGGTCCAGGCGATTGAGTCCCCCACCGTCCGTGCCGATCCACACGACACCGGATTCATCTTCGTAGAACGCACGTATCTCATTATGGCTGAGACTTCCCGGTTCTCCGGGTGCATGTCTATAATGGGCGAATTGCTGACGCCGCCGATCGAAACGACTCACGCCTGCGAGGGTCGCGGCCCAGAGCACACCGGACTGATCCTCGAGCACCGACCAGACCACATTATGTGAGAGACTGGATGGATCCAGAGGATCGTGCCGGTGATGAATGAATCGTCCCGTGTCCGCATCGTATCGGTCGAGGCCGCCTCCATCGGTGCCGACCCAGAGATGTCCCTGCCCGTCTTCGTATATCTCCACCACCTGATCGGCGGCTAAACTGTGGGGGTCACCCGGATCGTGATTGTACCGCACGAAATTATCCGCAGCGCGATCGTATCGGTTGAGTCCGTCGGAGGTCGCAATCCACAGGCGGCCGGATTGGTCCTCTTGAATGGCCCACACCCTGTCGTGGCTCAGACTGTGTTGATCATCGTCGTCGTGACGGTAGTGGATGAATTGCTCGGTTCGCGGATCGTAGCGATCGAGGCCGCCGTCCCACGTACCGACCCAGATCTGTCCCTTGCGATCCTCATGAATGGCCGAGACCCTGCCATTTCCGAGGGAATGTGGATCGTCCGTATCGTGCGCGTAGTGAACAAATCGTTCATTATCGGGATTGTAGCGATCGAGCCCCTTGCCCCACGTGCCAATCCAGATGTATCCGCGGCTGTCCTGAAAAAGAGTCCAGACGTCGTCCTGAGCCAGACTGTGCGGGTCGTCCGGATCGTGCCGATAATGAACGAATCGATCTCTGCGAGAATCGTATCGATTGAGCCCTCCACCGAGCGTACCAATCCAGAGTTGGCCCTCTTCGTCAATCAGTCCAGTTACTGTCTTACTGCCACTCAGGCTGCCTGGAACATCAGGATCACTTTTATAGACCTTGATGTCATATCCATCGAATCGATTCAGTCCGTCTTCGGTGCCGAACCACATGAATCCCTGCGGATCCTGCAAGACAAAGAAGACGGTACTGTGGGAAAGGCCCTGATTAACTGTGACGTGCTCGAAATCGAGACGCTGCGTTTGAGCAGTCAGAGTTCTCGGCAGACTGCACGCGACGGCAACGAGGAAGAGAAACGTTGCTGCCGTGCGTAGCATTGCCGCTCCTGGCTTCCCCGAGTCGGTCATGGTCCGTTTGTCAGTCTGCTGTCGAGCGCAGATTTCTGGTGGAAATATTGATCATCCCATCCGTTATATCGGGCCGTGGTCGAGAAAAGTTAATTTCATGCACATTCACCGCTCCAGATTAAACTGGGCGGAATTGGCCGATATGCCGTCATCCGTCGGACACATTCTTGCCGGATTCGCCGTCACCCGAGTCGGAGTCGTCGATAGGTCCGATGGATCGATCCATCGGACCTGGCCTTTCGCTTTGCTGGCTGCCACGCCTGACCTGGACGTGTTGATCGACGTTTTCCGGCGGAGACGGATCGACTACACGCATCGCCGCTCGCACAGCCTGGGCGCCGCTCTGGCGGCAGGGGCGGCCACCGGCCTCGTGGCGCGCGCTCTGGGAGGCCGCTTCCTCGCCCCGATGATTCGCGGCACCGCGAGCTACACCTCACACCTCCTGCTGGATTACTTCGGCAAAGACGCAGCGGATGGGCTTCCGCTATTATGGCCGGTATCGGAGCACCACTTTGCTGCCGACCGGCCGCTCTTCCGGACCATTTACACGACGAAGGGGCATTTCCTTACGGGCTTGATGACGCGACGAAATGTAAAGAAGATCGGGCGGGAGATCGGCATCATCGCTCCGTTCGCGCTGGCTGCCGCGTGCGCCGGTCGGATACGTGCAACTCGCCTATAAAGTGAAAGGCACGTCCCGAAGTGAGACGTGCCTTTCTTTTTTGTTGCCTGATAGGTTCTAGCCGATATGCATCTGGAGCTCTTCGCGGCGATGCTTCTGACGAAGTTTCCGGAGCGCCTTTTCCTTGATCTGCCGGACGCGTTCACGCGTCAGGCCGAAGCGCTGGCCGATTTCTTCGAGAGTCAGCGGATGTTCGCGGCCAATGCCGAAGTAGAGGCGTGTAATCTCGGCTTCTCGGGGATGCAAGAGGCTGAGGGCGCGTTCGATGTCGATCTTGACCGATTCATCGAGCAGCGGATCGTCCGGCGAGATATCCTCTTCGTCGGGCAGCACGTCGAGGAGACTATTGTCGTCGTCCTCATTGAACGGTGCGTCCATCGAGAGATGGCGGCCGGTATGCTGCATCGCCTCGCGCACTTTTTCGACATCGATCTCCAGCTCTTTGGCCAGCTCTTCGATGTTCGGTGCGCGTTCGTGCGCCTGCGCAAGTTTCGCGCTAGTCTTCCGGATCTTCGAGATCGTGCCGATCCGATTCAGGGGAAGCCGTACGACGCGACTCTGCTCTGCGAGCGCCTGCAGGATCGCCTGGCGAATCCACCAGACCGCATATGAGATGAATTTGAATCCCCGCGTCTCGTCAAAGCGCTGGGCGGCCTTGATCAAGCCGTAGTTTCCTTCATTGATCAGATCCGCGAGGGAAAGGCCCTGGCCCTGATATTTTTTTGCGACGGATACGACGAATCGAAGATTCGCGCGAGTCAGCCTGTGAAGCGCTTCCTGATCTCCCTGTTTGATGCGACGAGCGAGGTCGACTTCTTCGTCGGGAGTCAGTAGCGGGATCTGGCCGATCTCCTGGAGATACTGATCCAGCATCCGTTGCTGGCGGGGGACATACATAGGCCAATCAGCGGTTTAGGGGTGGTTGTAGCGGTTTTGCGAGATGGGGAGTTGGTCTGCTTTAGAATGTCCGAAGCCGAAACCTATCCGGGCCGTGGTGGACGATTGTACTGCTGCCAGAGAATCAACTGCTTGAAAAACACGCAAGCCGCCAGTCAACAGGTCGCCAGGAGCTCGTAAGGTCCGGCGAAGATCCACGTTTCACGAAAGACGTTGTTCCGGCTGGTCCCGTAATTCGGCTCCCGTTATGAAGAAACTGAGCCGGGTTTTGTTTCAACGAACGCCAAAACACCGTCGGCTATCTCGCGCTCTTCGCTCATCCGCGGCATCTTTGTCTGTCCGCTGATTCGTCCCTTCGTGCTTTTGAGCCAGGCGTAAAACGTCCCGCGCGGAAGTGAGAGGATGTCGGGCCGATCGAACGAACGCGCCTCACGTCGAATCTGATAATGCCGGTTGACCTCGGATAGATATTCGTCAATCGCTCCGGCGAAATCATCCAAACCGGGCGGCTCATCCTCGAACTCTATCAACCATTGGTGGGATGGCGGCCTGCTGCGTTCGAGCGGCCGTGGTGCCAGATGAAAGTCCCGCACCCGGGCGCCGGTCCGCTCGCACGCGAACGCGAGCGCACCTCGAGCTTCCTCCCCGAAAACCGCCTCACCGTATTTATCCAACATCTCACTCGTTCTTCCGGCAACCAATATCTTGTGTGGATCTACGGAACTGAAGCGCACCACGTCACCGACTGCATATCCCCACAGTCCACTGCACGTACTCACGAACAGTCCGTACCGAACGTTCGGCTCCACGTCGGCGATCGTGAAGCGGCGGGCGTTTGGATCATCCAGCTCATCCTTTCGCACGAACTCGAAAAAGACGCCGTTGTCGAGGTGCAGAAGCATCGAAGGGTCGTTCATCTCGGATTGAAATGAAAAGAAGCCCTCCGAAGCCCCGTACGTCTCGAGGAAATGCAGGTCAGGTAGTCCGATCGTTTCCTGCAGCAGATCGCGATACGAGCTCAGCGCCACGCCGCCCGATATGAAGAGCTGCAGGTTCGGCCACAGCTCGCCCACTGTCGAGACACTGCGAGTGTTGCGATCGTTGTGGACCTGCATCAGCTCACGGAAGAAGGCGAGCGCCCAGGTCGGCGCCATGATCACCGATCGCACGTTCATATCCACCGTCCGCTCGGCGATCGTACGCAGTTTTTGCTCCCAATTCGGGAGAAATGCGACCTCGTTCGGGACGGCCTGGAGAACGTATTTGAAGAACGCGGGAGCGAACTCCGCCTGGAGCCCGCTTACTTCGCCCACGAGCGTACCAGGGTACGCGGCATCCTCCTCGATGCGACCCGGCAGCGAGAGATGCTTGCCCATCAGATAGGCCGTGTTGCCGGTACGATTGAGATAGGAGAATCCGACCGCGACGCTGAACGATCGATTCTTTTTCAGCATCTCGCGACTCACCGGGATGATTTTTCCGGCAGAAGCCGTGCCGCTCGATACGGCAAAGTGTTTGAATCCACCCGGCCAGATGATATCCTCCTCACCCCGGCGGATGCGTTCTACGTCGCCGCGCAGGGCTTCATAGTCGTGGAGCGGCACCCGATCTTGATATGCTGAGACGACGTCACGAGCAGCGGCAATCTCGCGGAAGCCGAGCCGCCGGCCCCATTCCGTGTCCGAAGCACGTTCGAGGAGATCGCGCAGCAAGCGCTCCTGCGTTCCGACCGGGTCGGACGTGAACGCGCCGATGCGCCGAAGCGGAGGCAGACGGAGCCCGCCGATTGCTCTCGCTGTGAGTTCGTGCAGATGAACCATGATGATGGGATCTTTTCGGAGTACTCGTTGGCGAATGC
>CAZKNF010000010.1:42638-43740 GCA_964554105.1 uncultured Rhodothermales bacterium
ACCGGCGAATCTATCTTGATTCGTGCGAACCGAAGCTCTCGTCGTGCACGAGCGTAAAATGCAAATGCAATGGTAGAATAGGGACGCTGCGCCGGCGTAGAATAAGAATGCGCACGCGATGAATGTAAGCACGACACATGCAGCCTGATAACAGTACGCTCACCGATTTCGATCCTGCCTCCTTCGTTCTGGACTGCCGTGGAAGATCGCTCGATTGTCGTCCCTTCCGTGACGAGGGTGCGCACGTCATGGGGATCCTGAACGTCACACCAGATTCCTTTTACGACGGCGGGAGGTACGTGACGATCGATGCGGCCCTTCGGCGAGCGGAGGGGATACTTGCGGAGGGTGCGCGCATCGTGGATATCGGCGGCGAATCATCTCGCCCGCGCGGCAGCGCGTACGGGGAAGGCGCTGAATCGGTCGCGGCGGACGAAGAACTGCGGCGGGTCGTACCAATTGTCGAAGGCATCGCGGATCGTATTCCGGAGCTGCTGATCTCCGTCGACACGTACAAGCCCGTAGTGGTCGACGCTGTGCTGAAAGCGGGTGCGCACATGATCAACGACGTTACCGGACTCCGCTACACGTCGGATTCCGCGAAACTAGCCGCTCGCTTTGGCGCACCGCTCATCGTCATGCATTCACTCGGCAGGCCGGGTGAGATGCCGGCGTCTGCCGAATACGAGGACGTGGTGCGCGACGTGCGGCGATCTCTGAAGGATTCCGTCGAACGAGCACGCGCTGCCGGCGTCAAACATGTAGTCGTGGACCCCGGATTCGGCTTCGGAAAAACGCCGCGCGAGAACCTTACATTGATCCGTGAAGTGCAATCGCTCCTCGGCCTGGGACGTCCGGTGCTGATCGGCGTCTCCAGGAAGAGCACGATCGGTGCTGCTCTCAGAAGTCATTCGGAGCCGGCAGCGGTCGGTGAGCGCTTGTTCGGCTCACTCGGCGCCACGGCCGTCGCCGTTTTGCGAGGCGCATCAATCGTTCGGACGCACGACGTAGCCCCGACCGTGGAAATGCTTAGGTTAATAGGGGCGACTTTGAATTCATGATTGCTTTATCGCCAAGCCCGCCGAGGCGCACAGCACCAGAG
>CAZKNF010000010.1:43840-77286 GCA_964554105.1 uncultured Rhodothermales bacterium
TAATGTCAACTCTGATTTTCCAACTCTGAGCCTCAGACAAACGAGTGCAAATATTCGACTGGATCATTCCTATCAGAGTCGTCGATCTCCTCGAGATCGCGATTGTGGCTTACATCCTGTACAAGCTTTACCGGTTCATGCAAGGCACGATCGCCGTGCAGATCTTCCTCGGCTTGTTGGCTCTGTATGCCATGCAGGCTGTGGTCACGGCTGTCGACATGACGATGCTGCCGGCCCTCTTTTCGTCCATCGGAGAAGTGTTCGTGCTGGCGATCATCATCCTGTTCCAGCCGGAGATCCGACGCGTATTGCTGCTGCTCGGTCAGAATCCGCTGGTGCGGCGTTTCGTCACCTCATCGGCACAGGACGATGTGCTCTCAGAGGTTACGACGGCCGTCGCTGAGATGAGCAGTGAGCGCATCGGTGCGCTCATCGCCTTCGAGCGTTCTTCGGGGCTCCGAAACTACGTAGAGACCGGATCGCGGATTCAGGCGGCGGTCACCAGCGACCTCCTCATCACTATATTCTACGGCCAGAATCCGCTTCATGACGGCGCCGTCATCATCGCGAATCGCCGCATCGAAGCGGCTCGCTGCATTTTACCGGTATCCACCAGCATGCGATTGAGCCCGCATCTCGGACTTCGGCACCGTGCGGCCGTCGGACTCACAGAACAGTCCGATGCCTTTGTCGTGGTGGTTTCGGAAGAAACCGGCGATATTTCGGTCTCTTTTGACGGCAATCTCATCTCAAAGCTGTCGGTCAGCGATCTCCGCCGCCATCTTCGTGATGCGTTCACCACGGAGGCCTCGGAGGCCGGCGAACTGGCTTCGGCCGATGCCTGACAGCAGCACCCAGGATGCAGTTCCATGCCATGCAAGAAACCCGAAAGTATCAGCGCCAGCGTAACCGGCTCGTGGATCTGCTCCGCGAAAACGGCATCGATGACGACCGCGTTCTCAGTGCCGTAGCCGCCGTTCCGCGCCATGCGTTCGTCGAGCCGGCCTTGCGAAGCCGGTCCTACGAAGACGAGGCGCTGCCTATCGGGATGAATCAGACGATTTCGCAGCCATTCACCGTCGCGTATCAAACGATGCTCCTCCAACCGAACCGGGGCGACCGCGTCCTCGAGGTTGGCACGGGGAGCGGGTATCAGGCGGCGGTTTTGTCCGAGATGGGCGCTCGCGTGTTTTCGATAGAGCGACACAAGCCGCTGCTGGACCGCACGCGCCGAATTCTGGAGAGCCTCGGATACCGCGTCGTGCTCAAGCACGGCGACGGCACGCTCGGCTGGCCCGGCTTCGCTCCGTTCGACGGCATTGTAGTGACCGCCGGCGCCTCTGATGTTCCGGAGCCGCTGCTCGAGCAGCTCCGAATCGAAGGCGACGATGACAGGCCGGCCGGACGCCTCGTCATCCCGATCGGTGATTCACGCGGACAGAAAATGAACCTGATCCGTCGAGTCGGAGAGCAGAACTACGATCGTGTCGAGAAGCACATCTTCCGCTTCGTGCCCCTCATAGGCAAGGGGGGCGGGGCTATGGAGTAAGACGCCCGAACCTGCTCGGCCTTGCCTGCTGGACGGGCGTCCCTGGCCGCCTTCAGACTCCTCGACGCAAGCGGTTCAGTCTCGCAGTCGCGGGTCGTCGTCGCTGTTGATATAATTGATTTCCCACGGCCCCATGGACGTGAGCTGGATGACGGTTTCACCCTCAGCCATCGCGAAGTGCCGCATTTCCGGCGGCATGGCCAGGTAGCTTCCTGGTTCGAAAGAGTCAGCGGCAGCTCGATCCGCAACTTCGCCCGGCCCCAGGAGAAACGTCCCGGAAAGAACGCTCACGCGCTCTACTTCGGGGTGCCAGTGCGGCGCTATCTGAAATCCATCAGGCATTTTTATCCGCAGTGTGAAAATGCCTGCCTCACCGGGGTTGCCCTCCAGTACGGCGAATTCTGCTCCATTTTCGAGTGAGGGAGGACCCGGCTGCCAGTCGACGTCCGCCGGCTGATACGTCAGATGATCCTGCGCGGTACTCTGAGCCGCCACCGGCGACCAACACCACACCATGAAAACTGCCGCAATGAACACCGCAGCGGTGCCTGGAATCGTATATGTTGATTGAAAAGTCATAACGTCAACCTCCTTTATGTTTGCGTCTGTGCGTTCGTTGATGGCTCTATTCTAACGACCCGTTCTTCCGACGATCTTCCGTTCTTCTTCCGGACCGCTAGACAGAATTGCGCGTGCGGTACTTGATCGAGGTTCATTAATCCCGTATCGTCGTGCACACGTGTGCAATTACACAAAAGCGCGTACCGCCAGGACGAAGCGACGAATCGTTGCCTCGGCCGTGATGGTTGCGTCAATCGACCGCTGTCCCTCGTTTCTAATGATTCAGCGATATCGTGGCCAGTAACCGCGTATCGATCAAGGACATCGCAACCGCGGCAGGTGTATCTCATCCGACCGTTTCGCGGGCGCTCAACGACAGTTCGCTGGTCAGCAGGACTACGAGAGAGCGGATCCAGCGCCTGGCCGGGGAGATGGGCTACACTCCAGACGCCGTCGCCCAGAGCCTGCAGACGCGCCGGACCCACATCATCGGCCTGGTCGTGACTTCTATCGACGATCCGTTTTTTGCGGATGTAGTCAGGGGCGCCGAAGGGGAAGCACGTCCGGCGGGATTCAGCGTCTTCTTGAACTCGTCGCATAACGACGCGGATCAAGAGATCCAGGTAATCGAGACATTTCATCGCCAGCGCGTCGACGGCATCCTCGTGGCTTCTTCGCGCATAGGATCCAACCACATCGACTACCTGGCGCGCATCCGCGTACCGGTCGTCCTGGTTAACAGCGAGGCCGAGGGAGAATATGACTTCCTCCACTCGATCGCCGTTGACGACCGCGCTGGAGCACGGCAAGCGGTCGAACATCTGCTAGAGCTGGGGCATCGGCACATTGGATATGTCGGACTCGGCAACCGGCCGAAATCCAACGCCCGGCGCCTCCGCGGTTATCACGACGCACTCCATGCCGCTGGAATTCAGCCGGGCAAGGAGTGGGTCCACGTGATCGAGCCTGTTCCGACGATCGACGACGGCGACGTCGCAGCGGGGGAGAAAGTCACGGAGCGGCTCCTCCGCACCGATGTCTCGGCAATTTTCTGCTACAACGATATGGTCGCCGTCGGCGCACTCCTCGCCTGCCGCCGTGCAGGTAGGTCCGTGCCCGACGCCCTCAGCATAATCGGCTTCGACGATATAAACGTGGCACGATACGTCTGCCCTCCTCTGAGCACGGTCGTGCAGCCGAAGCGCCAGATGGGAGCAATGGCCATGCGGATGCTCATCGACCTGATCGATTCCAAACCGGTCATCAATCAAGTGCTGGAGCCGGCCCTAATCTCGCGCGAAAGTACATCACGTATCAACGGCGCCCCATGATGGACGACCTCAACATTGCCGTCATTGGTCTCGCCCGCATGGGAAGGATTCATGCGCGTTCGATCGACGATCTGGAAGGCGCACGCCTCTTCGCCGTGGCAACGACGTCGCTTGCCAGCGAGGTCCATTTTCTGGCGGACTACGATGTACCGCACGTATTCGACGATGCTCGAGATGCGTTCGCGCTTGAAGAGGTCGATGCCGTAGTGATCGCCACGCCAACCGACACGCACAGAGACCTGGTAATTGCCGCGGCGGAGGCAGGGAAGGCGATCTTCTGCGAAAAGCCGCTCGCGCTCTCGCTGGACGACACCCACCGGATGCTCGAAGCCGTCGAGCGTGCCGCCGTTCCCCTGCAGGTGGGCTTCATGCGCCGGTATGACCCACAGTATATTCGGGCAAAGGCGGCCATCGAGGCCGGCGACATCGGCCGGCCGGTGACGTTCAAAAGCGTAGGCCGCGATCCATCTTGTCCGCACGTGGAGTTCGCCAACCCCGCCCGGAGCGGCGGTCTGATCGTCGACATGGCCATCCATGACATGGATCTGGCCCGCTGGCTTATGGGTGTCGAAATCGAGCGGGTGACGGCGGAGGGAACGGTAATGGTCTGCAGCGATCTCCGCGCCGCAGGCGATATCGATAATGCCGTGATCAATCTTAGATTCGAAAGCGGCGCTATCGGCAACGTAGAAGTCAGTCGAAACGCGTTCTATGGATACGACATTCGGACGGAAGTCCTGGGTTCGAAGGCCGCCGTCAAAGTAGGGGGCGACGAATTGAACGATCGCTTGCTGCTCTCAGCGGAGCGTCCGATAGGCGGTGCGATCAGTGGGGCGGGAGATTATCTCACCAGGCGGTTTGGGACTGCATACAGGGACGAGATTCGGGATTTCCTGAGGTGCATCCGCGAGAAGCGCCAACCCACATCGAGTGGAGCCGATGCACTCGCCGCATTCGAAATCAGTCTGGCGGCGACGTATGCGGCCGAAACCGGCGAGTGCGTTTACCTCGAAGACGTCAGGCGCGGATGGACACCTGAAGCCATGGAGCATTCGTGAAACAATCAGCAGCTATGCAATACGACGCCGACAACCTGATCGTCCACCCCACTGAATCAGGCGATGACCCCATCATCGTCGACGTCACGCCAGATCGCGCGGGTTGGGACTACATTCATTTCCAGGCGCGTCGGCTGCGGGCCGGAGATTCCTGGAAAGGCGAGACGGCAGGACACGAGCTCGCTATCGTGCTGCTGGGAGGCAGGGTCGACGTCGAGACGAGTCGCGGGACATGGGAGGATGTCGGCAGCCGCACCAACGTCTTCGCGGGGCCGCCGCATGCTGTCTATCTGCCGCGAGGCACGGCATTCACGGTGGAGGCCGGCACGAACGCCCAGTTCGCCGTCGCATGGGTCCGTACAGACCAAGATCATCCACCAAAACTCATTACGCCCGGTGACGTCGCCGTCGAAGTGCGCGGTGGGGACAACGTCACGCGGCAGATCAACGGAATCATACCACCTGGATTCGATTGCCACCGCCTCGTCGTCGTGGAGGTCTATACGCCGAGCGGGGGATGGTCGAGCTATCCGCCTCACAAGCACGACGTCCACAAGACGGCCGACGACGGAACCATCATCGAAGCGGATCTCGAGGAGATCTATTATTATCAGATCGACCGGCCGGACGGCTATGCGTATCAGCGGATCTACACAGATCCGGAGTCCCCGCTCGATCGTGCCGGTAATCCGATAGACGCACTGGTGCTCGCGAGGCACAACGACGTGGTGCTCGTCCCGGAGGGCTATCATCCGGTGGTGAGCGCACCCGGTTATACGACCTATTATCTCAATGTGCTCGCAGGCAGTGCGCAGTCGCTCGCCAACAGCGACGATCCGCGCTACGCGTGGGTAAAGGAGACCTACTCGGGCCGCAACGCCGCGATTCCTATCTACGAGGTGCCGTCGTGAGCACGTATGATCTTCTGACTATGGGTCGATCCTCGATAGACCTCTACGCCAACGACGTGGGATCGCCGTTCGAGGAGATCAAGAACTTTGCGGCGTATGTCGGCGGCTCGCCTACAAACATCAGCGTGGGGGCGAATCGTCTCGGGCTGAGAACCGCACTGCTGACAGCCTTCGGAGAAGATCCGGTCGGGGATTTCTTGCAGAAGTTTCTTGACGATGAGGGGGTCGAAACGCGCTTCATCCCCCGAAAGCCGGGACACCGGTCGAGCGCAGTCGTTCTCGGCATCGAGCCGCCCGACCGCTTTCCCCTCGTGTATTATCGAGACAACTGCGCCGACATCGAATTGACGATCGACGACGTTCTTTCCGCTCCGATCGACGACGTCAGCGCGTTCGAATTCGCAGGTACGAACCTGAGCAAAGATCCGAGCCGAAGTGCGACGCTTTTTGCAGCGGAACGGGTACGCACGTCGGGTGGCAGCGTCGTCTTCGACCTCGATTTTCGGCCAGATCAGTGGCACGATCCACGTGCCTACGGCGTCGCGGCAAGGTCGGCCCTGCGGCTGGTTGACGTCGTGCTCGGTACACAGGACGAGATAAAGGCTTCCGTGCTGACCGATCCGCAGCAGGTACACGTGACGCATTCTCAAGTATCGGATACGCGAGTCGCCGGTAACGTCGAGGAGGCGGTGGAAGCGCTGCTCCAGCTCGGGCCAGGGGCGGTCATTGAAAAGCGCGGGGCGGATGGTGCACGCATACACCTGGCCGGCGGGTCTCAAATCGAGGCGGCCGGATTTCCCGTCGACGTCTACAATATCCTCGGTGCAGGCGACGCGTTCGCTGCGGGGTTTCTCTACGGCTACGTCCATGATTGGGACTGGCGAAAATCCGCCCGCCTCGGGAATGCGTGCGGCGCCATCGTTGTGACCTCGCACGGCTGCGCCAACTTCATGCCCACCTATGACGAGGCCATAGCTTTCGCGAATGAGCGAGGAGGACTTTGATCAATGCAGAGCATTCGACTAACGACGTCTCAGGCGATCATCAAATATTTGAAGAACCAGCACGTCGAGCGCGACGGGCATGAGCAGCCTTTCTTTGCGGGATGTTTTGGGATCTTCGGTCATGGAAATGTCGCGGGTATCGGTCAGGCGCTGCAGCAGGAGATCGAGTTCCGCTACTATCAGTCGCGCAACGAACAGGCGATGGTGCACACGGCGGCCGCCTTTGCGAAGATGAAGAATCGACTGCAGACGTTCGCCTGTACGTCGTCGATCGGTCCCGGCGCCACGAATATGATCACAGGTGCGTCCGTGGCAACTATCAACCGCCTGCCGGTGCTGTTGCTTCCGGGCGATATTTTTGCGCGGCGCAACGTGGCGCCCGTGCTGCAGCAGCTCGAGTCGGAGCACTCCCAGGACGTTTCTGTGAACGACTGCTTTAAGCCGGTCAGCAGATACTGGGATCGCATCAATCGGCCCGAACAGATCCTGACTGCGCTGCCCGATGCGATGCGCGTCTTAACGAGTCCGGCCGACACGGGCACCGTCACGCTCAGCCTCCCGCAGGACGTGCAGGCTGAGGCATTCGACTATCCGGTGGAGCTTTTCAGCCGACGAGTCTGGACGATCGCTCGAAACCGACCCGATCGCGAGATGCTGAAGCGGGCTGCGCGGTGGATTCGCGAGAGCAAGCGACCGATGATCGTTGCGGGCGGCGGCGTTATCTACAGTGAAGCGACCGGCGCCTTAGCGGAGTTCGTCAATCGCACCGGTGTTCCCGTCGGGGAGACCATGGCCGGAAAGGGGAGTCTTCGCTTCGATCATCCGGCGAATCTCGGCGCCGTGGGCGTCACCGGGACGTTCGCTGCCAACACCATCGCTCGAAGCGCCGATCTCGTGATCGGCATCGGCACCAGATACAGCGACTTCACTACGGCGAGCAAGACGGCATTCGAGAACCCGGAGGTCCGCTTCATCAACATCAATGTGGCCGAGTTTGACGCATACAAGCACAACGCGCTGCCGCTCGTCGGCGATGCGCGTGTCGTGCTGGAAGACCTCGACGCGATGCTCGACGGATGGCGCGCCGACGAGGCACACCGCACCGAAGCCGCGCGGCTGCACGATGAGTGGGAAGAGGAAGTCGACCGCATCTTCGCGATTCGCCACGAGCCGCTTCCAAGTCAGGGCGAATTGATCGGCGCCGTCAACGAGCAAGGCGATCCTGAAGCCGTGATGGTCTGTGCTGCCGGCAGTCTTCCCGGCGACCTCCACAAATTGTGGCGCACACGCCATCCGAAGCAATATCACCTCGAATACGGCTTTAGCACGATGGGATACGAGATCGCCGGCGGCCTCGGCATCAAAATGGCGGACCCGACGCGAGAAGTGTACGTCCTGGTCGGTGACGGCAGCTATCTCATGCTCTCGGCGGATATCATCACGTCGATTCAGGAGGGATATAAGCTGACGATCGTCCTCATGGACAACAGCGGCTTCAAGAGCATCGGCGCGTTGAGCCGCTCGTTGGGACAGGATGGATTCGGCACACGCTACGCATACCCAGCCGACGGTGCGCTGCCGGGTGACGGCGTCTCGAACGTCGACACGCTGCCGGTCGATCTCGCATTGAACGCCGAGAGCCTCGGTGCACAAGTGCTGCGCTGCGACTCCTACGACGACCTGGTTGATGCGCTCGATCGGGCGAAGTCAATTGAAAGGACGACTGTCATTTATATCCAGAACGATCGATACGAAGATGTCCCTGGATATCAGAGCTGGTGGGACGTACCAGTGGCCGAGGTCAGCGACCGTGCATCGGTCGCCGAAGCCCGCCGAGAATGGGAAATTATGCGCACAAAAGAACGCTACTTTCCGGCATCTGACGACCACCTTTGATTGTGAGTTGATTGCTATGATTCCTTTACGAACCCTCGTCCTACTCATCCTGCTCGCCACCGTCGGCTGCAGCCGAGCGACCAGCGATGATGCGAATGATCGCCCCGCGCTCCGCATCGTATTTGTGACGCACGGGCAGGCGTCGGATCCGTTCTGGAACGTCGTGCAAAACGGCGCTCACCAGGCGGCGTCCGATCTCGGCGCTCGAGTTGAGTACCAGGCGCCCGAGTCGTTCGACATGGTCGCGATGTCACAGCTGATTGACGCGACGGTCGCCTCCTCGCCCGACGGACTGGTCATCAGCATGCCCGACGCCGACGCGCTGAGCGGCTCGGTCGGCAAAGCAATCGCCGCCGGCATCCCGGTCATCTCCATCAATTCCGGATATGACGTGGCCGAAGAACTCGGGGTGATGGCACACGTCGGTCAAACGGAATACGAGGCGGGATTCGGAGGCGGTGAGCGCCTCGCGGAAGCGGGCGTCACCTACGCTTTCTGCATCAACTCGGAAGTAGGCAACTCGGCGCTCGATCTCCGATGCCAGGGTGTCTCCGATGCCATGCAGGATGCCGGTGCACGAGCCGAGGTGCTTGCAGTAGAGATGGGCGATCCGACGGAAACGCAGCAGCGCATCGAAGCCGGCCTCTCGTCCAATCCCGACGTCGACGGCATCATCACCCTCGGCCCCACCAGCGCGCTGCCTGCCATTCGGGCGCTCCGCTCGGCCGATCTGCTCGGCGACCTGACATTTGCGACATTCGACGTATCCCCGGAAATACTGGACGCTATCGAAAATGGTGACGTACTCTTCGCGATCGACCAGCAGCCCTATCTACAGGGTTACATGCCCGTCGTGCTGCTCGCCCTCAGGCTGCGGAATGAGAATACGGTGGCGAACGACGTCGTCCGAACAGGGCCCGGTTTCATCACGATCGACAACGTAGAACGACTCCGGGAACTGAGCCTCGCAGGCACCCGCTGAGATGAGCACACAGGTACACGCCGACGAGCGGCTCCTGGAGACATCTCTGCTCAGTAGGCTGGTCGCACGGCCGGAGCTCGGCGCAGTGGCGGGTGCGCTGGTGGTGTGGATTTTCTTCGCCGTCATCGCCGGTGACCGCGGCTTTCTCTCACTGGGAGGAGCTGCTACCTATCTGGAGGTGTCGGCGGAGCTGGGCATTCTGGCGATCGCCGTGGCGCTGCTCATGATCGGAGGGGAATTCGACCTGTCGGTCGGATCCATGATCGGTGCCAGCGGCATGCTGCTCACGATCCTCTCCGTTCAGTATGGATGGAGTCTGTGGGCGGCGCTTATCGCCGTGCTCGCCTTCGCCGTGCTTGCGGGGCTGTTCAACGGCTATCTCGTCATCCGAACGGGTCTGCCGTCGTTCATCGTCACGCTCGCAACGCTGTTCATCTTCCGCGGCGCAACCATAGGGCTGACACGACTCATCACCGGCCGCACCCAGATCGGCGGCTTATCGCGCGTGCCGGGATATGATTCAGCGCATACCGTTTTTGCGAGTGAGATTTCCATCGGCGGGGCGGGATTTCCGATCTCGATTGTATGGTGGATCGGCCTGGCCGGCATCGCCACGTGGGTGCTGCGCCGAACGGCGTTCGGCAATTGGATCTACGGTGCAGGCGGCGACGCGCATGCCGCCCGCAGCGCCGGCGTGCCCGTGGCGCGCGTAAAGGTGACGCTCTTCGTATTGACGGCCGTAGCCGCCAGTCTCGTCGGGGTCATCCAGACGGTGGCATTCACCGGAGCGGACGTTTTGCGCGGTGAGCTCCGCGAGTTTTTCGCAATCATCGTCGTCGTCATCGGTGGGACGCTGCTGACGGGAGGATACGGATCGGCGATCGGCGCCATTTTTGGCGCGCTCATATTCGGGATGGTGCGCCAGGGAATCGTCTTCAGCGGGGTCGACGCCGACTGGTTTCAGGTTTTCCTCGGCGGCATGCTCCTCCTCGCCGTGCTCATCAACAACTGGGTCCGGCGCCGGGCCATGGAGGTGCGCCGATGAATGATGAAAGCACACGTGACCCAGCCGCGAGACCGACTCCCGGCGAAGCGGCGGCCGCGCCCCTCATCGAGCTGCGAGGGGTGTCGAAATACTTCGGCAATGTCGTCGCCCTCAATGACGTATCCCTGACCGTGCACAGCGGTGAGGTCATGTGTCTTCTGGGCGATAATGGAGCAGGAAAGTCGACGCTCATAAAATGCATGTCAGGCGTACACCCACCTGATGAAGGCCGCCTGCTCGTCGACGGACGCGACGTGACATTCGCTTCTCCCCGCGAGGCGCTCGATCTGGGTATTGCCACGGTATACCAGGATCTCGCCATGATTCCGCTCCTGAGCATCGCCCGCAATTTCTTCCTGGGCGCTGAACCCACCGTCGGATGGGGGCCGTTCCGGAGGCTGGACGTGCGCATGGCGGATGCCGTCACGCGAGAAGAGCTCGGACGCATGGGAATCGATATCCGTGACACGTCACAGCCGGTCGGAACCCTCTCCGGCGGGGAGCGGCAGTCGGTCGCGATCGCACGCGCTGTTCACTTCGGCGCGCGGCTGCTGATTCTAGACGAGCCGACCTCCGCCCTCGGCGTTAAAGAGGCCGGCATCGTACTGAAGTACATCGCGCGAGCGCGTGCACGCGGCGTCGGTGTCGTCTTCATCACGCACAATATCCACCATGCCTACCCCATCGGAAATCGGTTTACGATTCTAAACCGGGGCCGGAGCTATGGAACGTTCAATCGATCTGAAATCAGCCGCGAGAAGATGCTCAGCTTGATGGCCGGGGGCGAGGAACTGGCGGAGCTAGGCGATGAACTCGACGAATTTGACCGGGGCCTATGACGATTTCCGACAATGCACACGGCCTGGTTGATCGATCTGATTTTCGGATCGGCAATGCGCCCTGCTCGTGGGGCACGCTCGAGTTTGGTGGATTTAGCGAAAGTGAGATCGGGCACGACCAGATGCTCGACGAGCTCGTCGATACCGGATACGAGGGCACGGAGCTTGGAGACTGGGGTTTCATGCCGACGGATCCTGACGCGCTCCGCGCAGAATTGACGCGTCGTGGGCTGACGATGCTCGGTGCATTCGTGCCGGTTGCATTCGCGCAAACGGACGCACACAATGCAGGAGAGGCCGCTGCGCTCAACGTCGCCCGGCTTCTCGCCGCCGTGGCGGATGTCGGCGATCCGGCGCACAATCCGTTCGTCGTGCTTGCCGATGAAAATGGCTCGCATCCTGTGCGCACGGCCAATGCGGGCCGAACCACGCCGGACATGATGCTCGACGACACCGGATGGAAGGTGTTTGCGGCCGGAGTCGACCGAATCGCACGAACTGTCCACGACGACACGGGCCTCTCGTGCGTATTCCATCCGCATTGCGCCGGCTTCGTCGAGACGCCTGCCGAGATCCAGCGACTGATGGATCACACCGATCCCGATCTCGTGGGTCTCGTCTTCGACACCGGACACTACGCGTTCGGATCCGGCGAATGCGACAGCGTGCCGGACGGGCTTCGCCGATTCGCCGCTCGAATCCGGTACATGCATTTCAAGGATTGCAGCGCCGCCACGGCTGCCCGTTCGCGGAGTGAGGAATGGGATTATTTCACGTCGCTGGAGCACGGACTTTTCTGCGAGCTGGGCGACGGATGCATCGATTTTCGATCCGTCATGGAGGCGTTGCGCGAGATTGAGTATCACGGATGGATTGTCGTCGAACAGGACGTTCTGCCCGGTATGGGCGCACCACGGGAAAGCGCCGAACGCAACCGCCGTTTTTTAAGAAGACTCGGGCTCTGATACATGCAGACGGAACTGGCAGTAGGACTCATCGGAGCGGGGCGCATCGGGCGAATTCACGCCGCCAACGTCGCGCATCGCGTTAGACGAGCACGCCTCGTAGCCGTCGCCGACGTGGACGAGGCATCGGCCGTGGAGTGCGCCAGAGAATTCGGCGCCGTGTCTGCTGGCGTCGATTACCGTGCGGTGCTCGACGACCAGTCGATCGATGCCGTCGCCGTTTGTTCTTCCACGGACACGCACGCGGAGATCATCGAAGCCGCAGCGGACGCCGGCAAACACATATTCTGCGAGAAACCGATCTCGCTCGATCTTTCGGCGATCGACCGCGCCCTCGCAGGCGTCGAGGCAGCTGGTGTTGCGCTGCAGATCGGCTTTAACCGGAGGTTTGATGCGAACTACCGGCGCCTTCGCGACGCGGTCGTCGACGGGGAGATCGGCGATCCACATATCCTACACCTGATCAGCCGGGATCCTTCGCCGCCTCCGATCGAATATGTGCGGCGCTCCGGTGGGATGTTCGTCGACATGACGATTCACGACTTCGACATGGCGCGATTTCTCATCGGGAGTGAGGTTGAAGAGGTGTTTACCGCGGCGGCCGTGCGCCTTGACCCGCGGATCGCCGACGCCGGCGACGTGGATACCGCCGTCATCATCCTCCGCTTTCGGAACGGCACCATCGGCACGATCGACAACAGCCGAAAGGCGGTCTACGGATACGATCAACGTGCGGAGATCTTCGGCAGCGACGGCAGCATCCGCACCGACAACATGTATCCGAATGCCGCGATCTTGAGCGGTCCGCGATCGGTCACACGCGACCTGCCGCTTCACTTTTTCCTCGAGCGCTACTCGGAAAGCTACGTCGAAGAGATGCGTGCCTTCGTCGAGGCCGTGATCGACGGTGGTAAAGTCGTAGCAGTAACCGGAAAGGACGGGCGGATCCCCGTCGTGATGGGACTAGCCGCGCGACGATCGTACGATGAAAACAGACCCGTTCGGCTGAGCGAGATTACCTGACACCCGCGAGGCGGCCCCTCGTGGACGTTCTTGTGAAACGCTATTCGACGATGGTGCACATCCCGGTATCGAAGGCCTCCCGGAGTGCGTCGGTAGCATCTTGACGGAATGCGTCGGCATCCCGATGCCGATCCTGTAGAAATGCGATGCCTATGGAGACGCCGCCTTGCAGCGGTCCGGGCGTTTCCGTAAGTCCGTGCTGCAAGTCGACGGCCCATCCTTCCACTGCCGGTCCATCGGCATGGAAAAAGACGCCGTACGTCAGTTCCCCGAACCGCTCGACGCGTGCATCTCGCGCCGTGTATCGCAGCTGCGAAGCAAGAGCGCGTTCCGCTTCCTTTATGTCGCCGTCTCCCTGGCGGGCTATCAGCTCTGCGTCGTTCAGATGAATCAGTGCCAGCGCGAGCGGAAGCTCCTTGCTTCTCGCCTGCTCGATCTCCTCAAGGATGATCTCGCGTCGGGGGCGGACATAATCGTAAACGTCGAGCGTTTCCGCCTGGTCGCCCGGCTCGATGATCGCTCCGAGCAGACGCGCAAAATGGCTCAAGAGCGCCCGCTGCCGCGGCGTATCGAGCGCTCCTTCCTGCATCGAATCCGCAAGAAGAAAATATGTCGATGGGGCACTCGGGCGAGGCACGGCCGCAACTGCGAGCTGCTTCACGGCGATCGTTTCGCGATAGTAGCCGAGATTACCCGGGGGCAAGTCGTCTTCGGATATGCGTCGAATACAGGTCGCGGACTTCGAATCCCGCGTCTGGATGAGCGGCACTCTGGTTGCGAAATCACCTCCGCTGCGAGCATACGCATTGAGGCTGACGACGCCTTCAATATGGTAATGAAGCGATTTTTCATCCTGCTTCAAAAGGCAGACGGTCTGGGCACCCAGCACCGCGCGAAGCGATTGAAGGTACGGCAACAAGACGTCCTTGCTACCATCCGAGTCCTCGTCCATCGATGCGCGGATGGTCTGTGACCGCTCCTTGACGGCTAGCGTCGTCTGCGGACGATTCCGAGGACGGATGCCGTTTGACTCGGCAGAACCCGACGCCGAAACACCTTTTTTTGTCGCCACATTCTCCACCGAATCCTTTTCTCTTTCGATTGATGCCCGATCCGCTGCACTCGGGGCGGCCGTATCGCGGGGTGATGTCTCGTCCGCATCCGACTGCATCGAACGGTCTCTCGGCTTGATGTCGAGAATTCCAAGCGCGTTTAACTCATCGTCATCCGTCGACTGCTTCTGCGCGTAGGCAGAGGACACCTTCTGGTGACTCGCCCGCCGGCGCTGTACTCGCTGCAGTATGAGAGCAACCGAGACGGCGAGAGCCACACCGGACGCCACGAACAGCAGCGGCCACTTCAGGACAAAACCAAGGATCGCGGCAACGGCTGCCACAATCATAAAGAGGACGCGGATCATACGGCTCGTGAGATGCCGAAGAGAGGGGTAAGAACCGGGACGGGTGGGACTGGTCTGTGAATCTACCAGCACATTGATGTAAAGTCAATAAAGAGCCTGAGGTTATCTGCATCCGATTGCCGCAAAGCCCACAATACTTCTTGCCGAAATACTTTACAGGTGGCTGCCGAAGCTCACGCCAGGTTGCGTCCATGGTCGCGATGCACCAAATTGACGAGCCAAATGGGAACCCGCACTCGCAATCTATTTGAAGCATCAGATGGTACGACGCAGCAGCATTCTACTCCTTCTTGCTTTGCTTTTATCCGCCTGCGGCGCGGACGGTGCCCGGCAGGCCGAGGATGAAGATGCAGGAACGATGGACTTTCCGACAGGCAATGTCATCGATCTAAGTCATCCATTCAACTCGGAGACGATCTACTGGCCGACGGCGGAGGACTTCAGCCGTGTCGCTACCGCAGAAGGCGTCACGGATGAGGGCTACTTCTACGCCTCCGGCACGTTCACGTCCGCCGAACACGGCGGCACACATATCGATGCCCCTATCCACTTCTCCGAGAGTGGTCAGTCGGTCGACCAGATCCCGCTTGATCGGCTGATTGGCCCCGCAGTCGTCATTGACGTTAGCGAGCACGTTTCGGCCAATCCGGATTACCGGATCTCCGCCGAAGACATCCAGGAATGGGAAGCTGAAAATCGTCCTGTACCTGATGGCAGCATCGTTTTTTTCCGCACGGGATTCGGCGAGTTCTGGCCGGACCGCTCGCAATATATGGGTACGGACGAGCGCGGCCCTGAGGCTGTCGCCGATCTTCACTTCCCCGGACTGGATGCGGGCGCAGCGCGGTGGCTTCTCGAGAATCGGAGCATCAAGGCTGTCGGGATCGACACCCCAAGCATCGACTACGGGCAATCGCGGCAGTTCGAGACGCACCAGATGCTGGCCGGTGAGAATATACCAGCGTTGGAGAATGTGGCGAATCTGGACCAGCTTCCGCCGGAAGGTGCCGTCGTCATTGCACTACCGATGAAGATCGAGGGAGGAAGCGGCGGACCGGTGCGAATTGCCGCACTTGTGCCATAGTTAGCATAGGTCCCGGGCTCTGTTCTCTAAAGGGCCGAATCGGTATCGGCCGTGTCCCGCTGCGAGTCCGTACCGGACCGCCTGGCACCGGCTGCAGGCGCTGCGGCCGTGTCAGAGGGCGGCACCGTGATCGTGTCGGCAGGTGACGCCGAAGCCGTATCGACAGGAACCTGCAGCGTATCGCCTGCAGGTAGCCGGTCCATCCCGCCTTCATTCAGGTAGATCGACCCATTTTCCGTCAGAAGACGAATGTTCGCGTTGCCCTGGCCCATCTGGCCGTTGAACTCAGCACCTGCCCCTTCCGGATCAAGGCTTCGATCCACAAACGACAGGCCTGATATCTGAACCGCTCCTGCGGATGTCTGCGCCTCGATCCGCGCAGACGCCGTGGACGGAAGCGACACCGTGACGTCACCGTTCGAGGTCTCGAGTTCGATCGTCGTATTGGACGGCAAATCCTCTACACCCACGAAAATCGCTCCGTTGTTTACGCGAATGTCGGCATTATCGGCGATGCCGGCCACCTGAACTCCCCCGCTTCCGTTCCTGATCTGCAGTGGTCCGTCGGGCCCGGAGAGCGAAATGAGACCACTCTCCCATTGGATTTGCAAATTGGTGCCTTCCGGCATGGTCCCGCGCACGTTCACGGCGGTACGCCGATTGTCCGACGATTGTATGACGTAGCGATAGGCGTCATCGCTCCCTTCTTCCGTGATGTCCACCTCATCCAACAGCCTGAGCGCGCCCTCGCTGTCGTCCCCGCGGGCCGTCTTCTCGAACTCGAGTGTGGCGAATCGATCAGAGGTGGCCTCGAGGCTGATGTTGCCATGATATCCTTCCAGGACAAGGAGGCGACCACCGGGTGCGACGCCCCTCTCCGTCACCTCCCTCTCCTCGGTGTGGCCTAGGACGAGGCCGCCTTCTTCCGACTCTCCGACATCATCGGTAGCCTGACCGCAGGCCGACAGCAGGATGGCCATGATGAGGGCCATCGTCATGACCGGCAGTGCCGCAGCAGAGCTAAGAGTCGCGATTCGGTATGGAACGAACGACCTGCGAGGGGGGTGACGCCGTACCGGGAGAGCGCGCATCATGTGATCCGATTGATTCTCAGGGTGCCGGATTCTAACCCCGCTTACATGGCCACTGATCCCTTACTTATGATGCGCACTGCTGCGTTGCAGCGCCATGTCAATGTACAACGACAGCCGTACCGAACGACCGCTTTAGCGAAGGACCGCCTTATGAAGGAATCGCCGCACGGCGAAAAGCGAGCCAATCCAGCCGAGCCCGACACCGCACAGTATTATACCGATCGTCACGATGAGAGCAGCCGTCGACGATGAGGCATCCGTCTCGGGTAGAAAACCGAAAATGAGGCTGTAGACCCCCGACAGCACAAGGGCCGCCAGCACTCCGGCGAGCAGCCCCTGCGCGATGCCTTCGACTAGAAAGGGCCTTCGAATGAAGCTGTCGGTAGCGCCGACGAGCTTCATCGTGCGGATAAGGAGTCTTCGGGCGTAAATCGTCAGGCGGATTGTGTTTGCGACGAGGAAAATGGATGCGAGGACGACAATAGTACCCAGCATCAGGCCCGCGGCCTGAAGGATTCGAAGATTCTGCTGCACCTTCACGAGCAGTGGCTGATTGAATACGACCTCGTCCACACGATTCCAGTCGCCGAATTCCTGCACCATGGTCGTGAGGCTATCGGGATTCGCGTAATTCGACTGGACGCGCACTCGGATAGATGCTGGAAGGAATGGTTCATCGAGAAATACTTCCGCCCCCTCGCCGAACTCCTCCTGGAAGATCGCCTGGGCCTGCTCCTTCGAGACATATTCGGCCTCATCGACACCGGGCATTGTCGATGCACGAAAATAGAGCGCCTCCGCCGTGGCAGGCGTGATCGACTCCTCCAGAAACATCTCCATCTCGCCGACACGCTGCCGGAGCCACGTGGACACTTTCTGCGCCTCATACGTGAGCATGGCGAACAGGCCGATGAGAACCAGAGCAACGGTCATCGCCCCCGTTGCCGCGAGTACGGCGAACTTGGCGCGCTGGAATCCAGCGAGTCCTTCTTTGATGCTGTAGGGTAAAGGCACTTCGGTTTTTAGAGTTAGTCGACCGTATCTCCTATCGGATAAGATCCGAGCACTTTTAGATATGACGCAATTTCGGTGAGGTGCTCGAGGGCGCGCTGCACGGTTTCATCCGCCCTCGACCCCTCTACATCTAGATAAAACAGGTAGCTGCCGGGGCTGCCCACCAGTGGGCGGCTCTCGATTTTGAACAGATCGAGCTCCCGCAGCGCAAACACGGCCAGGCTCTTGAACAACGCGCCGGGCACATTGGCCTTCATGGAGTATACGAGGGATGTTTTCCAATCGCGGTTTGCGGTTTTCAGTCCCGAATCCTGCGTCCCCGGTTCCGCAGAGAGCGCCAGAAAGCGCGTATAGTTTTGATGATTGCTTTCGACATTCTCTGCAAGGATCGCAAGTCCGTACTCCTTCGCCGCGCGCGCGCTCGCGATCGCGGCCTCATCCAGCCTCCCTTCGGTAGACACCATTTTCGCCGCCCCGGCCGTATCATACGCGGGGATGATCTCGGCACCCGGAACGTTCCGTCTCAGATATGGCAGGCACTGCCCTATCGCCTGGGGGTGTGAATGTATCTTGCGCAGGCCGGCGAGCGAAGCGCCGTCGCAGGCCATGATATTGTGTCTGATGCGGAGCTGAACCTCGCCGACGATCGATAAATCGTGCTCACGGAGGAGGTCGTAGTTGGTGTGCACGCTTCCGAAGAGCGAGTTCTCGATCGGGATGACGGCCCGTTCCGCGTCACCACCGGCAACGGCGCCGAAAACCGCCTCGAACGTTGGTCGAGGAAACAGATCCGCAGTGTCATAAAGCGCCATCACCGCTTCTTCGCTGAAGGCACCGATTTCTCCCTGAAATGCAATTCTCATATTCGACAGCGAGTGATTCTTCGGAAATGGGCCCGCGCTCACATGCGCTCCGGCGCCGAAATGCCCATTACCGTGAGCCCGTTCTGAAGTGTGATGCGCGCGGCTTCGGCAAGATTCATTCGTGCGGTTGCGAGTTTTTTCTCCTCGCCGATAATACGGCAGTTGCCGTAGAACTGTGTAAAAGCCACGGCGACGTCGCGCAGATAATTGGCCACCGTGTGCGGCTCCATTAGATCGCAGGCTCGCTCGATGACCTCCGGCAGCCGCAGAATTTCCTTCATTAACGCGATTTCGCTGTCGTGCTCGAGCACCGACAGGTCCGCCCCGTCGGCAAACGTGAAGCCGACCTCTTCCGCCTTTCGAAGTATCGAACAGATGCGGGCGTGAGCGTACTGGAGATAGAAGACGGGGTTCTTCTCGCTCGCTTCTCTGGCCAGATCCAGGTCGAACTCGAGGTGCGTGTTCGGCGAGCGCATGAGAAAGAAGAAGCGTGTGACATCCTCACCGACCTCGTCCATCAACTCGTCGAGCGTCACGTACGTGGCCTTTCGCGTGCTCATCTTCACCGGCTCGCCGCCGCGGACGAGGGTCACAAACTGATAGATGACGACGTCTATTTTTGAAGGATCATAGCCCAGCACGCGTACGCCTTCGAGGACATCCGGATACGTCGCAATGTGATCAGCCCCGAAGATGTCGATTACACGATCGTATCCCCGCTCGAGCTTGTCGGCGTGGTAGGCGATGTCCGGCAGACGGTAGGTTGGCTCACCACTACTCTTCACGAGGACGGTGTCCTGCTCCTTGCCGAATTCCGTCGTCTTGAACCAGACGGCACCCTCCTTCTCGTAGACGTACCCATTCTTCCGCAGCGCATCGAGCGTCGTCCAAACCCGCTCGTCTTCATACAGGCTGTACTCATTGAAATAGGAATCCATTCGGATGCCGAGGCGATCCATCGTCCGCTCGATGTCGCGGAATATCGCCTTCTCGCCCGCTTCCTGGAATACTGCGACGTCGTTCACATCGAGACCGGTGCCATGCGCTTCGTGGAGCGACTGTGCAATACCGTGGATGTACTCCCCCAGGTAACCGTCATCGGGAAAGGATTCGGGAACGTCCACCCACTCATTCTCGCCAACCTTAATCTGCTTGTGCGGGATGTCGTCGTTCACCAGCGACTGGTACCGAGCCCGAACGGACTCGCCGAGAATTCGCATCTGGCGGCCGCCGTCGTTGAAGTAGTACTCTCGCGTGACCTCGTATCCGGACCACTCGAGCAGATTTGCGACCGTGTCGCCGAGGACGGCATTTCGTCCGTGTCCGACGGTGAGCGGCCCTGTCGGATTCGCGCTGACGTATTCGACGATCGCCGTCAGGCCTTTGCCTCGTATCGATCGACCGTAATCCGCTCCGGCGCCAAGCAGGTCTTCGACGCTGGAGGCGAGATACTCCTCCGAAAAGCGGAAATTGAGAAAGCCGGCACCTGCCACTTCTATCACGGCGATACGCTTCGGATCGAGCGGCTTTTCCCGCAGCGCCTGTGCGAGATCCTCGGCGATCTGCCGAGGGGCCTTCCTGAGGTGACGCGCCAGCTGCATGGCCGCGTTGGATGACAGGTCCCCATGCTCGGGATTATTCGGTTTCTCGAATTCCGCAACGAAGTCACCGGGAACGTCCTGCATCGACGAAAGGACGTCGCTGATCTGCTCTGCGAGATACTCTTTCATATGAAATCTTTTGCACGCAAATGGGGCTTTGCCCGGGCAGCGCTACGCAGCCGCGAGCGTGTTGGGGATCGGCTTTCGCGGGCTCTATGTAAGCGGAAAACAGAGCGGGGTTTCAGGCGCGCTCCTCTCGGCTTCATCGCGCCTGGGAGCTCGCCTGCGGCCCACCGCCTGCCCCTGCATTCTGCGGCTCCGTCTTCGCTTTCGCGAACCGCTTTACGCTGAACGCCTTGAGATCCGCCGCCGGTTCTTCGCCCAGGAGCATTCTGACGAGCGACTCGCCGACGGCGCTGGACGCCTTGAATCCATGGCCGGAGCAGGCCGACGCGAATGCTACGCGATCCAGTCCCGGATGCAGGTCGATCAGATAATGCTCGTCGGGTGTATTCGTATAAAAGCAAGTGGATGCCTTTGCGATGCTGCCGTCTCCGGCACGCCCGGCCGCCTCCGGAAGCAGCCGGCGGGTCTGCTCGCGCAGCGCATCCACATCTGACTCGTGCACGCCCCTGTCGAGATCATCGGGATGACTGACCCGATCGCCACGGTGATGCAGTCCCGTCTTCACCCCATCGCCGATGTCAGGGAAACTGTATAGAACCTGATCTGCTGCATATTCCCAGACGGCAACGGGACATCGGTGCGGAGCGAACCGATCGTCGGTGGCCGCCGGTCGAAACCAGGCATTCACCTGGCGCTCAACGCTCAGTGAAATGTGGACGTCACGCAGGAGCGGCGCGATCCATCCTCCTGCACACAGAATAAGCCGGCCGACATCGACCGTACCGCTCTTGGTCTCGATGCGGAGGCTCTCGCCTGACGCCCCCCAGGACTGCACAGGTTCGTCAGATCTAATCTGTGCCCCCGCCTCTCCAGCCAGATCGAGGTGTGCCTGTATGCAGGCTTCCGGATGCAGCCAACCGGCCTCAGGCTCCCACAATGCTGTTTCGTCCTCACGCACTCGAAAGGCCGGAAAGCGGCGATGCACTTCGTCGGGGTCGAGACGTTCCAGGGGGATGTCGAAGGCTTCCGCACTTCTTTGCGCGCCGTCGATCAGCTCACTGCCGGAGCGACCTATGGTAAGGCATCCGTTCAGATGCAACAGCGCTCTGCCGGCGGCTTTCTCGAGCTGGCGCCAGAGCTCGTATGCTCGATTGAGGATCGGCACATACATCGCACCCTCAAAATAGGCCCTGCGAATAATGCGGCTGCCTCCGTGCGACGATCCCATCACGTGGGGCGGCGTGTAAAGGTCGAATCCAACGGCGCTCAGCCCCCGTGCCGACGCCTCGTAGAGCGCAGCACTTCCGACGGCGCCGAGTCCGACGATTCCGATGTCAAAGGTTTCCTTCATGAATGTGGGGCGACGAACATGTGATCGACGAGCACGGAGGGCATACCGACGGAAACGGGCACGACCTGTCCCTTCTTCGAACAGATTCCTCGTCCCTGATCCTGTCGAAAGTCGTTTCCGACTCCACGAATACGTTTCAATATTTCGGAGGGCCGTCCACTGATCCGGAGCGATCTAACGGGGCGATCGATGTGTCCTCCTGCGATAACGTATCCCTCCAGCACGTCAAATGAAAACGAATCCCGTGCCGGGGTCACCATGCCGTTGCCGATCATAGTAACGTAAAGCCCTGCACCGGCCTCCCACACGAGTGATTCGGTGTCGGCGTCTCCCGCGGCAAGGTGGAGGTTGGACATCCTTGGCAACGGTTCGAAACGATAATCCTGCCTTCGGCCGCTGCCCGTCTCGGGGAGTCCCATCCTGATCGCCGACGCGCGATCGGTGAGCAGCGCCTTCAGCCGGCCGCCCTCGATCAGCTTTGTACGTTTCGTCGGACAGCCTTCATCGTCGATGCCGGCGCCTGCTCGGCCTGCCGACGGCCGTGCATCGTCCACGACGGTGACGACCTCATCGGCGACGTTTCGTCCAATGCAGTCCGGTGTGAAGCCTGCGACGTCCACATCGGCCTCGAGCATATGGCCTACTACTTCGTGCAGCCAGACACCGCCCCATCCACCCGCCAGCACGACCGGCATCTCGCCGCCGCTCGGAAGATCAAATGCATCCGCACTAGAGACAATCTGCAGGCGCCGTACGGCCTCCGCAGCAACTAATTCGGGCGTTGTTTCCAGGAAACGCCCGAGACCACCGGCTCCGCCGCCGACCGCGTAGGCGGAGTGTCCCGCACGAGCGGCTTCGACGCGTAGCCCCACTACGGATCGCGCCGTCCTCGCGAATCGGCCGTCCGACGACACGACGAGCGTGCGCCGGGTGCTTCCTTGAAAGGCGATCTCAAGACTCTCGAGACCGGGCAGCAGTCCGAATGCCGTATCCGCTGCTTGCTGCAGCAGCACCCGGATCTCGGCAGTAGAACGTTCCGCAGGTGCGTCCGGGGGGAGGGCACTGTACGTGGTCAGGGTTCCGAGATCGGCGATCGGTGCCATCGCTGAAGAGCGCACTCGGCTGCCGACGTCCGATGCTGCCCTGTGGATGTCGTCCGCCTCCAGGCCGTCGATCGAAACATACCACGAGTCATCCCGATCGATCACGCGGACGCCTGCTCCCGAGATCCGACGCGCGGTTCGACTTTCGTGCGGAGAACCCCGGCGATAGCGAAGTGCCATTTGGTGAGCGCGGGACTCTTCAATAAAAAGCTCGGCGAGCATACCGCCGCAGCGCAGGCCCGATTCCAGGAGGGTCCGGGCATCCTCCCCTATGAGATCGACTGCGCGATCGAAGGAACTGCTCATTCGGCGTCAGTAGCCGTAGATCGAGAAATCATCCCGCCGCATATGGAGGTTCAGCATGATTGCCAGCATCATCGTGTTGGCGAGCAGGGCCGAACCGCCGTAGGATATAAAGGGTAGCGGAATGCCGATCACCGGCAGGAGGCCGATCACCATTCCGATATTGATGAAGACGTGGATGAGGTAAATCCCGGCCGCACCCGCCGCCACCATGCTCCCGAACGGATGCTTGACCTGGGTTCCGAGTCGCACGAGCCGAATGAGCAGCAGGGCGAATGCGACGAGAAGGACTACGGAACCGATGAAGCCCCACTCCTCGCCGATCACACTGAAGACGAAGTCGGTCGACTGCTCTGGTACGTACAGGCCCTGCGTCTGCGTCCCCTCCATGAATCCCTTGCCCACCAGTCCACCCGATCCGATCGCGGCCTTGGATTGCACGAGGTGATATCCGACCCCCGACCTGAACTCCTCGGCCTCCGGATTGGTGAACGAGATAATCCGGGCGATCTGGTATGGTTGGAGCACTTTCGTCAGCGCAAAAGAGACGGTGGCGATCGTACCGCCTGTAAAGACGCCGGCGAGCAGTCCGTAGCGGCGCTCCTTCGTCTGCCAGTACACCAGGACCGTAAACAAGACCGCGAAAACGATCGCTGCCGGCGTGTACACGATCGCCAGATATCCGGTAATCGCCGGAGATATCATCAGAAGGACGGTGCTGATCGGCAGGCCGCTCCAGAAGAGCATGATCGGTATCAGCGCGAAAAAGACGATTGCCGTGCCGGCGTCGTTCTGCATCACGATGAGCGCGCCGGGTATCGTCAAAAGCAGCACGGCACCGGCAGCATACCGCAGGTTCTTAGTGTTAGGGCGTTTCGATGCAATGAGCTGGGCCACAGCGAGTACCGCCCCAACCTTGGCCAGCTCCGAGACCTGGAAACTCAGCCCGCCGATGACGAGCCAGCTCTTCGCGCCATTCACTTCTCGACCGAACAGCAGCGCCGCGATGAGGAGGAGAATCGTCGCCACATAGCTTGGATACGCAGCCTTCTGGAAGAAGCGGACAGGCAGCATCAGCGAGATCAGGACAACGGCAAGGCTGATGAATCCCCACATCAGCTGGCGTTCGAAGTTGCGCTGCACGCTTTCGGTCAGATACAGCGACGCCGGGCCATGCGTCGAGCTGTAGATGGCCACGAGTCCGATGCCCACCAGCGTCATCCAGGCGAGGATGGACAGATAATCTAGATTTCTATACCAGGTTCTCATTCTTCACCGGCCGATTCCGTCGCACTCGCAAGTGGCTCACTTTCGACCGCCAGTACGGCATTCAGCCGGTTCTGCCGCTGCGGCTCTTGCGATATTTCACCCTTTAGATACTGCTCCGCCATGAAGGAGGCTATTGGTGCCGCGGCGGTAGCTCCGTATCCAGCATTCTCCACCTGGACGGCCACGGCGATTTTTGGATCGTCGAACGGCGCGAACATGATAAACACCGAGTCGTCCTCGCGATCCCCCGAAGCCTGGGCGGTACCTGTCTTGCCGGCACTCGAAATACCGGGAATCTGGACCCAGTAGCCCGTCCCGGCTTCCATCACACGCCGCATACCCTCACGAACAATGTCGAAGTATTCCTCCTTAATCGGTATGTCACGGGGAGTCGGAAGTGTCGGATAGATCACCTCGCCCGTTTCGGGGTGCTCCAGCTTCGTCACGAGGTGAGGCGGATGAAGCGCGCCTTTATTCGCAAGCGCCGCGGCGTATCGGGCAAGTTGTAGCGGCGTGACGCCCATATCGCCCTGTCCGATGCCGAGATTGATGCTGTATCCTGCGGTCCACCCCGCAGGATACACTCTATTGAAGTAAGAGGAATCCGGAATCAGCCCCGGCGTTTGTTCACGAATATCGGTCGGAGCCTCCTCGCCGAAACCAAACATGTGGGCGTACCTGGCGAACGTATCTTCGTCCGTACGCAGCATCATCTCGAAGAAATAGGTGTTGCACGACCGCTGTATCGCCTCGCGCACTGCGATGTTGCCGTGCGCGTTCATGTCACGAAAACGAATCCCGCGACCGAACGGGTGATACCCCGGACAATAAATGGTCTGCGTCGGCGTGACATTTCCCTCCTGCAGCGACATCAGCGCCATAAACGGCTTCCAGGTGGAGCCGGGGGGCAGCAGATTCATCGTCGCACGGTTGTACAGAGGCCGTTCCGGGCTCGTATTGAGGTATTCCCACGTCTCCTGATCGACGGATTGGGAGAAGAGGCCGGGATGAAAGTCCGGCTTGCTCACCATCGAGATAATCGCTCCCGTACTCGGATCGATGGCAACGGCTGCGCCGCGCTTGTTGACGAAAAGCGACTCCGCCAGAGCCTGCACTCCCGCATCGATCCCTAGGTGCAGGTTGAAGCCGCTGAGCGGATCGACGTCATGAAGACCATCCTGATAGGATTTGACCTCCAGCCCGTGGCGGTTCACCATCATGAGCTCGCTGCCCAGTCGGCCCCGCAGGTAACCCTCGTAATTCTTTTCGATCCCCGACTTCCCGATCAGATCACCCTGACGGTAGCCTTTCTCCCGCAGCGAACGCAGTTCATTTTCGGTAATTTCGCGGATGTACCCAAGCGCATGCCCCGATGCAGCGCCGCTATGGTATCGCCGTTTAAACTCCTCTACATAGAACACGCCCGGCAGGCGGTACAGATTCTCGTTGACCCGGCTGAAGATGTCGAAGGGCACTTCGCGGAACGCTTTGCTCGGCTGAAACGAGCTGAACGTTCGGGCTTCCCGGAGCCTCGCGATTACGAGACTATCCGGAACCTCGAGCAGTTCAGCGAGCAGCGGAATCTTCTCTACGTCGAACGTGCGGGGGGTAAGGGTGACGGTATACGTGGGCTCATTGTCGACCATCAAAATACCGTTCCTATCGAGAATGGCCCCTCGTGCCGGCCGGACGCGGTTCTCACGGACGGCATTCGAACGCGATTCACCGGTATACTCCTCGACGTCGATGATCTGGAGTTGTCCTAGACGCAGCCCGAGAATCCCGAGCAGGGCCAGAATTATCCCGATAAAAATTCTAACACGAATTCTATATTCATCCATCTGGATCTATTCCACTGGCATGCACAGCGGACGCGCAGTCGAGATCGATTACGCGCAACACCGGCTAAGTCCTTTAAAAACAATCACTGACTACCTCTTCTTCCTTGATAGCAGTTTAAGCATGAGACGCCAATTTCAGTTCCGATTGCGCATCCGTATCGCTTCCGTGTAACTAATTCCAAACAGGGCATTTCCACACCCCCGGGCAACGCCCGTCGCACAATACCGTTACAAGATAGCCCGCCTCCGTATGAACTGGGCGGGAAGACCTTCGTTTTACATGGTACTCATCGGCAGACTACCTCCTCGCATTTCGATGTTTGTGCGGACCGGTTTGCCGCGACATTACCAACCACATCGTTCGTCAAGCTGAATTACATATCCTGATGCGTCGATTTGGCTCGTACTCTCTTCTTTTCATCACTCTCCTCTGGGCAGCCGCTTCGACGTCGCCGGCCGCAGCTCAATACTTCGGTCGCAACAAGGTTCAGTACGACGACTTCGACTTCCGCATTCTGGAGACGGAGCATTTTGAAATCTTCTACTACCCTGAAGAAGAGCAGGCTGTGCGGGATGCTGCACGCATGGCGGAACGGTGGTACGAACGCCACTCGAGAACTTTCCTTCGAGAGTTTCAGGAGAAGAAACCAATCATATTTTATGCCAATGACGCGGATTTCCAGCAGACGAACGTAATTAGCGGATTCATAGGCGAGGGTACGGGCGGCGTTACGGAAGGATTGAAGCAGCGCGTGGTCATGCCGCTGACGGGCAGCTATGCCGAAACGGATCACGTCCTGGGACATGAGCTCGTCCACTCGTTTCAATACGACATCGCCTTCAGCGGCCAGGACACCCTCCGATTCAACATCGGCATGCTGCCGCTCTGGATGGTCGAGGGAACCGCCGAGTATCTGTCCGTCGGCCGGGAGGATTCGCATACGGCGATGTGGATGCGCGACGCCGTCCTGCGTGACGACCTCCCGTCAATCGATCAACTTACGAGGGGAGTCACCTATTTTCCTTACCGGTACGGCCAGGCTTACATGGCGTACATCGGTGGGAAGTACGGCGATGCGGCCGTCGCCAACCTCTATAAGCTTGCGGGGCGTGCCGGCGTCGATTCGGCGTTCGTGTATACGCTCGGCATCACAACCGACTCGCTCTCGACCGAATGGCAGCAGGTTGTGACCGAAACCTACGAACCTTTCATCGAGGGCCGGACCCCGCCGGATGAAGCTGGTCGCGTCGTCCTCTCGGCTGAAGAGGATGCCGGCGAAATGAATATAGGCCCTGTCGTAAGCCCCGACGGGCAGTACGTGGCTTTTCTTTCTGAGCGTGACATCTTCACGATAAACCTCTTCGTCGCCGATGCGGAGACAGGTGAGGTCCTTACGAGCCTCAGAAGCCCGGCCGCCGATCCGCACATGGATGCGCTGCGTTTTATCAGCTCAGCGGGTACATGGTCGCCGGACGGAACACGTCTTGCCTTCATCTCCTTTGCGGAAGGTGACAACGAGATTTCGATACTGGACATCGAGTCCCGTGACGTCGTCGAACGCTTCGCGGTAGAAGGCGTCGCGGCGATGACCAATCCCTCATGGTCCCCGGACGGCGAGTCGATTGCCTTCACCGGATTGGATGGGGGCATAAGCGACCTGTACGTATTGAACCTGAACACGAGCGCCGTCCGTCAGCTCACGAATGACCGGTATACGGATGTCCAGCCTGCCTGGTCGCCGGATGGGCGTTATATCGCCTTCACGACGGACCGTGGTGCGGAGGGCGCGGACGCCGGTACGGACCCGGGGACGGATTTCGAGACGCTGGATTACGGCACCCCGAGGCTTGCGATCTACGACACGCAGACGAATCAGATCGAAACCCTTCAGCCGTTCGAAAACGCGCTGCACCACAATCCGCAATTCTCGCCCGACGGCCTCAGCCTGTATTTCATCAGCGATCAGGACGGATTTAAGGATGTATATCGTCTCGCGCTCGATTCCGGCACGGTGCATCGCGTGACGAACATCGCGACGGGTGTGAGCGGCATCACGGACATGTCGCCGGCGATGTCCGTCGCAGCCCAAAGCGGCCGGATGATGTACTCCGTCTTTTACGACAACAAGTACACGGTCTTTTCCCTGGAGCGTAATGAAACGGAAGGCGAACCTGTCGAACCGCTGGGAGATGCCGTGGCTACCGCCAATATCTTGCCGCCGATTCAATCACTCGATCGGGGACTCGTTGGAAATTACTTGAACGATCCTATTACCGGACTGCCTCCGGTAGACGTCGCGGTAGCGGAAAGGTCGTACACCGGCGGCTTGAGGCTCGACTATGTAGCTCCGCCGACCGTCGGAGTCTCCGCGGGCGGCGTGTACGGGACGCAGCTGGGCGGAGGGGTCGGATTCTTCTTTTCCGACATGCTCGGAAACAAGAATCTGACGATCGCGGCGCAGGCTCAGGGTACGTTTAAGGACATCGGCGGCCAAGTCTCATACATCGATCTTGGCGATCGGCTCAACTTCGGCGGCACGGCCGGCCATATACCGCTGCTGTTCGGATACGCCCGATCTGCGATCCTTCCCGAAGAAGGCGTGCAGCTGGTCGAACAGTTGCGGCAGCGGATATTCATCGATCAGGCTTCCGGCATCGCGCAGTATCCGTTGAGCACGACGCGGCGCCTGGAAGGCTCCGCAGGATTCGTGCGGTACGGCTTCAACAATGAAGTAGAGCAATTTAGCGTACCACTGGGTGGCGGGCCGGTCGGCCGAAACAGGATCGATCCCGATGAGTCGGTGTTCTTTGAAGGTGTCCAGGATCGTGACCCCATCTATTTCTTTCAGGGTAGTGCCGCCTACGTCGGCGACTATTCATTTTTTGCCTTCACATCACCGGTGGAGGGCGGCCGCTATCGATTTCAGGTGTCGCCGCAAGTGGGTACCGCGAGTTACGTGACGGCGCTGGCCGATTACCGCCGCTACCGGTTCTTCAATCCGCTGACCCTCGCGTACCGTGCGATGCACGTCGGCAGCTACGGCGCTGATCCGGATGACTTCTATAGTGCTCAGTACCTTGGCTATGCGTACTACCCCGGCTTTATCCGGGGCTATAATTTCAATTCATTCGATTCCGGCGAGTGCACCGCAAGACCGGGTCCCGAAGGACGACCCGTCTGTGCCGAGACCGAGCGCCTCCAGGGCACGCACCTCGCCATGGCCAGCATCGAAATGCGGGTTCCGCTGTTTGGAAGTGAAGTCCTCGGACTGATCAACTTCCCTTACTTACCTACGGAAATTTCCCTCTTCACGGACGCCGGTGTCACGTGGTCCAGGGACGAGGCGCCCATCATCAAGTTCGATCGGGACTCTCTGGATCGCATACCGGTCGTCAGCAGCGGCATCTCCGCGCGAGTGAACATCCTCGGATACATCGTTCTCGAAACGTACTACGCATATCCATTTCAGCGGCCGGGAGAGGGTTGGCAGCTGGGCTTTCAGCTCGCACCGGGCTGGTAGCTTCAAGTCGCGTAGTTCATCTGAGCGGGGTGGGGCTTCTCCGCCTTCTGCGTTGGACAGGTGGCGGCGATGAATCTCTCTGGAACAGCGTTCGACGCGCCGCGGCAATCTGGTCGATTTCGGTTTTATCCGGCACGCTGTGCGTGTAAATTCTACATTCTATCAAGCGATATGTAGATTCCAGCCTCGACCACGCTGCATTTTCCGGCCGAACGAAACCATCCATGTACGACTTTATTCGCTCGGCACTCTTCCGGATGGATCCCGAGCGCGCGCATACGCTGGCCACGACCGCCGCGCGGATCGCCCATCTCACGCGTACCGACGCGTTCATCAAGTCCACATTCGAATTCGAAGCCGCACGACTCAACCAGAAGGTGTGGGGGATGCGGTTCTCGAATCCTATCGGGCTTGCCGCCGGATTCGACAAGAATGCCTCCCTCGTGCCCTTCTGGTCTTCGCTTGGCTTCGGTTTCGTCGAAGTCGGCTCAGTGACGGCCAAATCCTCGAGAGGAAATCCACGTCCGCGCACCTTCCGACTCCCGGATGACGACGCGCTGATCAACCGGATGGGCTTGAACAACAAGGGTGCACGCAAAATCTCTCGCCGGCTCAAACGGATCAACGGACACCAGGACGTGGTCCTCGGCGTCAACATCGCCAAGACGCATGACACGTCCATCGTCGGTGACGCGGCCGTCGCGGACTACTGCGAAAGCTATCGCCTTCTCGCTCCGTATGCGGACTACATCGCATTAAACATCTCGTGTCCGAATACGTCGGAGGGGAAAACTTTTGAAGATCCCTCGGCCTTTGAATCCCTGTTACAAGCGATTCGCGAAGAGCGGGCCGCCGTATTTCGCGACGTTCCACTCCTCGTAAAGCTATCGCCGACCTTTTCGGATCGTGTCGTATTCGACAGCGGGGTGGACGTAATCGTCGAGCTGGCCCGGCGATATGGCGTCGACGGATTTATCGCTACCAACACGGCCTCGGACCGCGAGAGCCTGGAGACCGCCGACTCCGTACTCGGTGAGATCGGGCACGGAGGCCTGAGCGGCCGTCCGCTCGAGGCACGGTCGACACACCTCGTCCGCTATCTCTATCGCTTAACTGACGGCAAGCTTCCGATCATCGGGGTCGGGGGCGTGTTTTCGGCGGAAGACGCGTATCGCAAAATCCGCGCGGGCGCGAGCCTGGTTCAGGTGTATACCGGACTGGTTTACGAGGGACCATCGCTGGTGCGGCAAATCAAAGAAGGTTTGATCGAACTTCTGGACCGCGACGGTTTTGTACGCATTTCGGACGCCGTGGGTGTCGACACATAATGCGATCGAGAACGAATTATTCGAACACTGCTTAGCTCACCGAAGCCACCCGATGCCTGCTATTGTCGATTTCAACACGATTCCGGAACTGTTCTACGGGCTCGAAAAACATTATGAGGCGCACGACCGTCCCGTGCTGCGTCATAAGGACCGCAGCACAAATGAATGGTCGGCGTTGCATTGGGCCGACGTTAGGGACGCCGTCCACTCGATTGCCGGGCACCTCTATTCCCGCGGCGTTCGATCGGGCGATCGTGTCGCCATCATGTCCGAAAATCGTCCGGAATGGGCAATTACTGACCTCGCCACACAAATCCTCGGCGCGGTCAACGTCTCATTGTACACCATCATACCGTCCGACCAGGTCCAGTATATCGTCAAGGATTCCGGATCGAAACTGCTCGTCGTCTCGACCATGCTCCAACAGCGCAAGGCCATCGAGATATACGATGGCTGCCCAAAGCTCGACGAGATCATCACGATGAACGATTTGAATGGCGACGAGCCTTCCTACGTCGTTCCGTGGCACGGGGCGATGCGAAACGGCCGGGGCGCCTGGAAGGAGCACGAGGATGAGATTCGCCGGATGACGGCATCCGTAAAGCCGGACGACCTCAGCGCACTGATCTACACGAGCGGGACAACGGGCAAGCCCAAAGGCGTGATGCTCACGCACCGGAACTTCAGTTCCAATACGAAGGCGGCTCTGCGTGAGGTGCCGATCGGTCCAGAGGACCACCACCTGTCATTTTTACCTCTGTGCCATTCCCTCGAGCGAACGGCGGGCTATACGGCTGTTATGTCGTCCGGCGCTCTGATCAGCTACGCCGAGAGCATCGATGCGGTCAGCCGAAATATGCAAGAGGTGTCTCCGACCGTCATGATCTCCGTTCCAAGGCTTTTTGAACGGATCTACAACACGATCGCGAAATCGGTCGAAGAGGGTTCGCCGACCAAGCAGCGCATATTCCGATGGGCTGTCGACACGGGAATGAAGACGGCGCGCAGGCAAACGCAGGGTAAACGCGTCGGACCTCTCTTGCGCGGCCGCCAGGCCATTGCCAACAAGCTCGTCTTCGCGAAGCTGCATGAGAAGCTGGGTGGACGATTGCGGTTCGCCTTTGCAGGTGGAGCCGCGCTGCCGAAGAAGATAGGCGAATTTTTTCAGGCGGCGGGCATCACGATAATAGAAGGCTATGGCCTCACGGAGACGGCGCCGGTGTTGACAATCAATCCTCTCAGCGATCCTCGCTTTGGCACGGTCGGACATGTCATTCCCGGTGTGACCATCGCAATCCAGCGGCTTTCAGACCAACGCGTCATCGGCCAATTGGCCGGCGACGATTATCCATCCAGCCTGACGACCGACGAGGGGGAAATCATCTGTCGAGGGCCGAACATCATGACCGGGTACTGGCAGGCGCCCGACGCGACGGAAGAGGTCATCGATAAAGACGGCTGGTTTCATACCGGGGATGTCGGTCGTTTCGATGACGGGTATCTGCTCATCACGGATCGCATAAAGCACATGATCGTCTCGGCCGGCGGCAAGAACATCTATCCGGGGCCGATCGAAGACACATTCAAGACCGTGCAGTGGATCAATCAGCTTCTCGTTGTCGGAGAGGGCCGAGAATTTCTCGTCGCGCTCGTCGTGCCCGAGCTAGAGGCGCTGGAGTCCTACGCTCGAAAGCAGTCGCTGGAGTTCTCCGATACGGACGGTCTCCTCAAGGAGGAGATCATCCAGGACCTGTTCGAAAACGAGTTCCGCTCCTACTCGCGAATTGCGGCCGCCCACGAGAAAATCCGCGATTTTCGATTGATCGCCGAGCCGTTCACGGTCGAGAACGAACTGCTCACACCCTCACTGAAGCCGAAGCGCCGCCTGATCGAGAAAAAGTATGCCGACATCATCGACGAGATGTACGCACTGTTCGGCCAGCGGTAGGATCGCCTCCGCGCTTGAAACCTGATCGAATGCGGATCGTTTGGTTGGTCCGCTCGGAATCGGGCGGTATACTAGAGATGGTTTTCGGGGTGTGGCGCAGCCCGGTAGCGCGCTTCGTTCGGGACGAAGAGGTCGTGGGTTCAAATCCCGCCACCCCGACTCCGCTAAATCGGCCTTTACGGTATCGTAAGGGTCGATTTTTTATGTTTATGCGCGTTCTCATCTCATTGGCAAGGTGGAGATGTGCACGTAGGTGTACAGCTGATTTCAGTTTCGGTCGTTAGAGGAGCACTGCCGACCGCGATGCTTTTAGTCCTGCCGCGGCCGGCGACCGTCACGGGCAAATCGTCTCAAAGCACCGAAGTTCACCCGCGCTTAACAGGCGGAAGTGGAAGTCCTGTAGATAATCGTTTTAC
>CAZKNF010000011.1:0-1291 GCA_964554105.1 uncultured Rhodothermales bacterium
ACCGTGACGGACGAGGAGCTGCAGCAGTCGAACGGGCGCGTCGTTGTAGGGCCTCGCTCTATACTCTGACTCCTGCCGGGGCAGGGTCTCTAGTACATCTGGGACCAGGTCTCGACCTCGCGCTGCTGTTTCGCGGCGACGCTTTCCGTTCGTGACGTCTGGAAGTCGCGCTCGTCATCCCGATGCTTGAGTCGCCTCCAGGTCGACAAGAACATGATCGCACCTACGGTGGATATTCCGATTGGTGCCAGCAAGACCTTCGTCGGGGTCAGCTCCTGCAACAGCAGCAGCACGTAAGGCGCAGCGGCTATCAATCCGATGAAAATTAGGAAGACTCCGCAGTGATTGATGATCTTCATTCATGCACCTCGTTCGACCGACAATGAGCACATTCCGGCGCGGCTTGCGACGCCGGCTCACATCTTCTGAGATCGGCATTTCGGCGGGAGACTTAAGGATGCTCGGCATTTTATCGCGGTCCGAGCACCGGTACATGGGGCGGAGGCCGACAAAAATGGCGGGTATGAACAGATCCGATTCTCCAAATGTCCGTGGCCATATGCTCCGCCGCATTACAAGCATGTGCTCCGCCGCGTTACAAGACGGTATGATCAACCGACCGGCAGGAACTCCCGGGATCTGAGAATGTGAATTACCAAAGGACTTGCGTGCAGCGGCAGGTTGCATTCCTGTATGCACCACCTGGCTGCACGTCAGCGTAGAAGCGTCCTGTTATTAGCTCGCGTCGGAGTATCAAATGAGCACTCGTCAATTTACCGGCACCCTGGTCAGGGGCCGCACCGCCCATCTCATCGTCTTCCTGCTGTGTACCTTTGTGGTCGGAATCGCCAGCGGACAATCTGTACACGTTGAATGGATGGAGTTCGACGCGAACGGCCAGACGTTTCTGGCTCTGAACGCCTACGAACCCGACAGCGGCGCTGCCGAGATCGTCCCCCTGATCGTCAGAGTCCCGCTGGAAACCGCACCGCGTTCACCTGAGGCCGACGCATTTCTCGATGCGCTCGAATATGTCGCCGATCCTAGCTCCTCGGCGAGCCGGTGGAAACCGGTGACCGTCGACGGCTGGAGAGATCTGCTCGGCGATCTGACGACTCGTACGAATCTTTGGATTTATGGCCGGGACATCGTCAGTACCGAGGTTTCGGAGGTTCGCAAGAGCGTCTATGCAGCTCACGGTTATCCATCTGAGGCGGATCCTGTCTTTCCGCACCTTACACGTGGTGTTGTGGCTGCGCTCGACGGCGACCGGAACGCGGTCACCTCCCTC
>CAZKNF010000011.1:1391-57061 GCA_964554105.1 uncultured Rhodothermales bacterium
ACTTTTCGAGATCCATGGCATCTGCTGCCGGTCTATCATCATTGGGCTGGGAGGATATCGCGCTATATCATATAGCGTTTGCTCTTGGAATCATTATTCTGGCGCTGCTCTTTATCGCATCCCGAATTTTTTCGCCGATACCTTTGCGAGCACGACAATCGTCGGCCCATCCGGATGAGCGAACAGCATTCTTCCATGCTTTTACGTTCAATTCACTGAACGACGTACTTCGTGATTCGATGACCAGTGTATCACATTGGAAGTCTAAACGACTTACACCGTCTCTCGACCGGTTTAGCCAGTTCGTGCGGAGTACGACGTTTCCTGCAAATCGTGATACCCTGCCACGTCTTTTCCAGAACGCCCGTGAACGGTTCGCGCGGATGGCTTCGGACGTGAGAGAGTTTGCGGTCATATGGAAGGGCAACTTGCATCAAATTGCGATTAATCTCTATCTGTACCGCGAGCTCAATACCGAATACATCGAGCCCATCGAAGGCCGTGAATGTGTAGAGGTGATTCGGCAGCTATCCGGTGAGCTAGCGTCGTCAGATGATTCGGCGGATGCCGCCGTGAAGCGCCTGCGCAGGGAAGCCAGACTTCGTGCCCGGCGACTCGGCGGCGACCTGGATCATGAACTGCTGCCGCCGACCACTACGAACTTCCAGATTCTCTGGGCGCTGCGTCTGCTTTCGAAGATGCCGGCCCGATCGGCGGACGACCTCCAGACGTTTATGTGCCAGTGGCTCCGCGGCGCCGATCACGTCCTCGAATATGAAGGGCGCGAGGGCATCGGTCCGACCATCCCGGAGTTCATGCGGCTGAACGTGTAGTCCTTCGCTGGGTGATATCACCCACATCGCGAACCGCCGAAATTTGGGTGGTTCCTCCGATGCGATGTCATTTCCGCCACCTTATTGTGAGTCTGAAAGCCGATCGAAGACTCGCGATAGGAGGCAAACGATGCAGAATCGCAATGAGGTGAATGCGCACGAGGTGCGCCCTGTCGGTGCAAAGGCGCGCGCTCGGTTACTGAAGGGAATCCCGGTCACTGAACGGCAACTGGAATTGGCCGGCATCTCGACCGCCGTGCTCGAAGGCGGTGAAGGCCCGCCGATGGTCCTGCTGCACGGACCCGGCGAATTCGGTGCAAAGTGGCTAAGGGTGATTCCGGAACTGGTCAAGAGCCATCGCGTCATCGCCCCGGACCTGCCGGCGCATGGCGCATCGGAGGTGCTCGAGGCAGGTGTAGATGCCGAGCTGGCGTGCGACTGGCTCGGTGAGTTGATAGAACGCACCTGCCCATCACCACCTGTGGTAGTGGGGCACGTGCTCGGCGGGGCGATCGCGGCACGCTTTGCGATCCGCCGGAGCAACCAGCTGGACCACCTCGTTCTCGTAGATTCTCTCGGCCTCGCTCCATTCCGGCCATCTCCAAGATTCGCGCTTGCGATGATCCGCATACAGGTCCGTCCAACCGAGCGCTCCTACTACCGCTTCATGCGACAGTGCTCCCTCGACCTCGACGGCCTTCGCGACGAGATGGGAGCGCGCTGGGACCCCTTCGTCGCGTACACCCTCGAACTCGCCCGCGGGCCGGGCGCGAAAATCGTGCGTCGTATGATGCGCGACTTCGGCATCGTGCAGATCTCGCCGGATGACCTCGCACGCATCGACGTTCCGACCACACTGATCTGGGGACGGGGGGATCGGGCCCTCCACCTGCCGATCGCCGAAGCGGCCGGCGCCCGCTATGGATGGCCGCTCCACGTGGTCGAGAACTGTGCCGACGATCCAGCACGCGATCAGCCCGAGGCATTCCTGGGTGCACTGCGCACCGCGATCGACTCAGATAGCGGACCGGAATCTGCCGGCCGCTCGGGGAAACCGAGGCTCCAGGAAGAGGTTCGATGAGATAGCGGAGTACAACCGCGAAATCGAACGGCGACGGCAGAAATCGGTGCGCGAAGCCGGCCGGCGTCCACATTTATCCGGACGCAGCCCTCGTTTATTTTGACGCATTGGCCATGACTCGCTACAGCGCCACGGTTGCCTGGGAGCAAACCGGCGATCGCTTCACCGACAACGGGTACAGTCGATCCCACGTCTGGCGCTTCGATGGCGGAGCCGAGATCGCCGCATCGGCATCTCCCCACGTCGTTCCGCCGCCACTCTCTGATATGGCGGCCGTGGATCCCGAGGAAGCATTCGTCGCGGCCCTCTCATCGTGTCATATGCTATTCTTTCTCTCCATCGCCGCGAAGCGTGGATTCGTCGTAGAGCGGTATGAGGACACGGCGGAGGGTGTGATGGAAGAGGATGATCGGGGAAAAACGGCCATCACGCGCGTCGTGCTCAGACCCGACGTACGCTATGCCGGCCGCAAGCCGAGCGAGGAAGAAAGGTCTGCGATGCATCACGATGCACACGAAAAGTGTTTCATCGCAAACTCGGTGCATACGGACGTGCGTGTGGAGGAGCCGGGCACCGCGTAGGCTGCAATCGGACATTTGCGATTGCTGCATTTCACCGACGATCTACGCTTGCCGCGGTTCGTCGACGATCTACGCTTCCTGCATTTCGGCCGAGTCTTCGACGAGCTTATCCTGCACGTGGCGAGGCATGGCGTCGTAGCGTGCGAATTCGGCATGGTGGATGCCCCGGCCCTGCGTTATCGATCGCAGCGCCGTCGAGTAGCGATACAACTCGGCCTCCGGAACGTGGGCCATGATCTTCTGAAACACACCTTCGGCCTCGATCCCCTGAATCCGAGCGCGCCGCGTATTGAGATCCCCCATCACGTCGCCCACGAAATTTTCGGGCACCGTCACCGTCACGTTGTAGATCGGCTCGAGAATGACCGGACTCGCGGTCCGAAACGCGTCGCGGAAACACATCCGGGCGGCCGTCTTGAAGGCATTCTCGTTCGAATCGACCGGATGCATACCGCCGTCGTAGATCACGACACGACAATCGCCGACCGGGTACCCCGCGATCGGGCCGTCCTGCGTAGCCTCGAGGACCCCCTTCTGAATCGCGCCGAAGAACCGGCGCATGTCGATGACGCCGCCGACGATCGCATCCACGAAGTGGATCTTCGTTCCCCAGTCCGTCTCGACGTCAGCTTCATTGCGAAGCGAGATGTCTGACGGCGGGTTGAACTCGCCGCGTAACGGCTCCACCATGATCGAGATGTCGGCGAACTGGCCCGCGCCGCCCGTCTGCTTCTTGTGGCGGTAGGTCGACCGGCTTTGGGATGTGATCGTCTCGCGATAGGCGATCCGCGGACGATAGAATTCCACGTCTACGCCGAACCGGTGCTTCATCCGATATCTCGCGACTTCGAGATGCATTTCGCCCTGCCCGCCGAGCGTGATCTGCTTGAGATGCTGATCGTGCACGACGATCAATGAGGGGTCTTCCTCGACGAGCTGATGCAGCCCCTGGGCCAGCTTGTCTTCCTCGCCCTCGCGCATCGGGCGAATCGCCATGCGGTAGCGTGGCTCGGGAAATTCGATCGGGCGAATGACGACCTCCGAGCCCTTCGGGCGCAGGGTACTGTTGGTGTGCGTGTTCTTCAGCTTTACGAGCGCTCCGATGTCGCCGGCGACCATCTTCTGGACCGGGTCCCTCTCGCGGCCGTTGATTGCGTGCAGCTGCCCGAGCCGTTCGCCGCTTCCCGTCTGGGCGTTTTCGAGATCCATGCCCTGCTCGAACGTGCCCGAGAAGATGCGGACGAACGAGTAGTCTCCCACGTGCTGTTCGGCCATCGTCTTGTATACCAGCGCGAGCGGGTCGCCCGATGGATCGGCATCGAACGGCTCCCCTGCCACGACGTCTACCGGCGGCATCTCGATCGGTGACGGAAGTACGTTGTCGATGAAGCTCATCAAGCGCGAGACGCCGACATTCTCGGTCGCGCTGACTATGAAAATCGGATAGAGCTGGCGACTGAGGATAGCCTTGTGCAATCCTTTGCGCATCTCTTCCTCCGACAGCTCTCCCTTATCGAAGTAGAGCTCCATCAGGCCCTCATCATTCTCGGCGATGTCTTCGATCAGCGTCGTGTGGAGCTGCTCCGCCTCTTCACGAAACGCATCATCGACGTCGCCGATCACGGCATCGCCCCCACCTTGAGGGAACGTGAGCTGCTTCATCAGGAGGACGTCGATGATCGACCGCGTTCCACGGCCGCCCGGGATCTGCACGATCGTCGCTCCGTGGCCGAATCGCTCCTTGAGCTGATTGTCCAGGGCGCGGAAGTCGGCATCGGTTCGGTCGAGATGGTTGATGACGAACATCGACGGCTTTTTCGTCATCTCTCCATAGGTCCAGGCGAGCTCGGTTCCTACCTGGACGCCCTCGACAGCATCCATGACGTAAATGGCCGTGTCGGCGACACGAAGCGCCGAGATGACCTCGCCCATGAAGTCCGGATACCCCGGCGTGTCGATGATATTGATCTTATGCCCCTTCCACTCCGCATGCAGCAGGGAGTTGAATACGGACATCTGCCGCTCGTGCTCGCTGGGATGGTAGTCGCTGGTGGTGTTGTTCGCCTCGATCGTTCCCATCCTGCGGATGGCACCGCTCGCGAACAGCATGGCCTCAGCCAACATCGTCTTACCGCTGCCCTGGTGCCCTACCAGAGCTACATTTCTGATATGATCCGCATCGTAGACATTCATAGAACTTCATGCAGAGAGGAGAGAAGAGCGATCTGAAGCACCCCGCGCACGTCGGACACGACCAATAAGAGACCAGAGGCATCCGAGTGATACCGACTACATCCGGCTAGAACCCGTGCGACGCTGCGTCGTCTAAAATACGCCCCGCAAAAAAATAATCAAGGAACACCCGGCATTGAATCTTGTCGCCATCGAAACGTCGACAACCCTGTGCGGCGCAGCGCTTCTGGTTGATGGCGAAGTGGCTGTCGAACTCACGCTGAATCGTCCGCGCGCGCACGCGGAGAATCTCGTACCGCTCATTGCCGATTCGCTGCGCTTCGGCGTGCTGACACCAGCCGATCTCGATGCGGTCGCCGTTTCTGCGGGGCCGGGCTCGTACACCGGACTTCGGATCGGCGCAAGTACGGCCAAGGGACTCGCCGTCGCGGTCGATGCGGAGCTCGTCGCAGTGCCGTCGTTGGAGGCCCTTGCGTTTCCACTGCGGGATGCGATCGGCGATTCAGATGTACTTGTGGCTGCATTCGACGCCCGGCGGGACGAGGTTTTCGCGGCTGCGTTTCAGCGCGCCCCGGATGGATCGCTGGGTATCCGGATGGAAACCGTCGCGATCTCCGCCGGCGATGTAGCCGGTCGGCTCGGGGACGTCGACGGCACCGTGCTGCTCGTCGGGGACGGAGCGGCGAAGATCGCCCAGGAGTGGGGCGAAAACGGCGCGCCTGCGAGGATCATGTCCGATGCGGACGCCCATCCGACGGCGGCCTCCGTCGCGCGGCTCGGTGCCGCCCGTCTGGCTCGCGGTGAGACCGCCGACCCCACCAGATTCGAGCCGTTTTACCTGAAGGACTTCATCGCGCAAAAGCCGGCGGCCACAGCATTCGAAAAGCTCTCTATCTAGAGCGTCCACGGATCCGACCCACCGTCCTGCCTGTTTGCCAGACGTGGAACGTCTATCATCTAACATTCATTATTTGATAAATCCCCGTACTGTAATGCACAGTTTCGAGTGCATCAGGTCATCATCTGCGCTATGTTTTGTGCGGTGCTATGCAAGGAGACGGAAACCCAAGCTTCGACGAGTTAATCGACATTCACGGAATGGCTTGGTTTAAAAGACAGAAGGCGGGCATACTGACCGACCGCAAAGAGCAGAATGACATGCCCGAGGGGCAATGGGTCAAGTGTCCTAAGACGGGAGAGATCGTCAATAAGCGAGAGCTCGAGGAGAACTTTCTCGTCGTGCCCAGCTCCGGCTATCATTTCGCGATGACCAGCCTGGGCTATCTCAAGACTATTTTCGACGACGGGGAATACGAGCCCTACGATGAGGATCTGTTCTCTACCGATCCTCTGGGGTTCAAGGACCGAAAGGATTATTCGGCCCGACTCGAGGCTGCGCAGACCAAGACAGGGCTGAACGATGCGGTACGATCGGCTATGGGCGATATCGGAGGCCACCGGATTTCGGTCGCCGCGATGGATTTTTCGTTTATCGGGGGGTCGATGGGCTCGGTGGTCGGTGAGATCATCGCGCGCGCGATTCGACGCGCCTACACTCAGAAGACGCCGCTGCTTATCATCTCGCAGAGCGGAGGGGCGCGCATGATGGAAGGCGCGCTGAGCCTCATGCAGATGGCGAAGACGAGTGCGCACCTGAGCCGTCTCCACGAAGCGGGGCTTCCCTTCATCTCGTTGATGACGAATCCCACGACCGGCGGCGTCACCGCTTCGTTCGCCATGCTGGGCGACTTCAATCTGGCCGAGCCGGAAGCATTGATCGGGTTCGCGGGTCCGAGGGTGATTCGCGAGACGATCGGACAGGACCTGCCGGAGGGATTTCAGAGCGCCGAGTACTTGCTCGAGCACGGCTTCATCGATTTCATCGTCGATCGCCGCCGGCTGCGAAATCAGCTAATCGAGCTTTTAGATCTGATCCTCGAATGAACAAAAGGATTTGATCCCCGAATGAACAAAAAAGAGCCCGACTGTGCGCGGCAGCCGGGCTCGCGGCGCGCCATGCGCTCCGCAGTGCATCGTCTCATCGGAAGATAGTGACGATTGCTTTTCTCAGTGCACGGAGGATCCCGGCGAATGTTACGCACAGGTGCGGAATTCCCGCATTTTTATGTGGGGAATTCCCCTACAGCGGTGAAGAACTCCGGCGCGGACGGAGCCGTGAGGCTTAATGAGGCAGTCGCGGTCGAAGGAGTCCGTAGGTCCACGTGCCCAGGAGCGCCGCTGCAAGGGCGACCACCATCACGGTGACTCCGCTGCCGAGAAGGGCGAAGATGGGGCCGGGGCACGCGCCGAGCAGAGCCCATCCCAATCCGAAAATCGTCCCGCCCAACCAGTATCTCGTACCCGTTCCCCATACTTTCGGCGAAAGAACGATCGGTTCGCCCGTGACGGTCGTGATGCCGAGACGCTTGATGATCTGGATCGACAATGCCGCCACGACCACGGCCGAGCCGATGATTCCGTACATGTGGAATGCCTGGAAGCGAAACATCTCCTGAATCCGGAACCAGGAGACGACCTCGCTGCGGACCAGTACGATGCCGAAATAGATGCCGACGGCGAGATAGATCAGCAGTCCGGCGCCGGATTTCGTTTCGACCGACTGACTGCCTTCGCCGTCGAGCGTCGCGGTATGCTTCAGATCTGCGGATGAGGATGCCATGACCGTGCGATCTAGGGAAGAATTTGAACTAGAGAAGGAGTGGCAGAACCACGTGCGTCACGATGAGACCGCCCACGAAGAAGCCGATAACGGCAACGAGTGACGGAAACTGGAGATCGGCGAGTCCGGAGATGGCATGCCCGGACGTGCAGCCGCCGGCATAGCGAGCTCCGAATCCGACCAGGAAACCACCCAGTATGACGGCAACCAGGCCGGGGAGCGTCGTAAGGGCACTCCAGCTGATGAGCTCATCGGGTACGAGGCCCGATAAATCACTGATGCCGAGCGCCAGGAGATCCGCCCTCGTGGCCTCTGAAATGCCGATCGGGACGCCGCTGACGGGTACGAGCTGGACGGCTATAAATCCGCCGATCAGCGCTCCGGCGATAAAGGTGAGATTCCACATACCCGCCTTTCTCCAATCGTATCTGAAGAACTCCACGGGCCCGGGGATGGTGGCTGCGCAGATGTGGCGAAGATTGGCGGAGACGCCGAAGACCTTACCTCCAAGGAGGAGAAGCATCGGAACGACGAGCCCGATGAGCGGGCCCGCGACATACCACGGCCAGGGTTGGGAGACGACGTCGTTCATTCTGCTGCCGGTGTTGCTGCTGGTTTCGCTGCTGTTTTAGGGCACGTTAGGATATTCATAGGAGACGCGCACGGCGATCTCTCCGTCCGCATCCGAGTCGATGGCTGTGACTCTGTGCACGACCACTCCGCTTTTCGATACGACGGGATTTCTCTGGAAGGCTTCGACGATCGACGCGACATTTTGCCGAAGGCTGCCGTCGCTTTCTGCGGCGCCTTCCCCTTCCACCATGCTCATGTCGAGCTCGATGGGCCCGCCGTGGTCCCGCTCGAAATCGCGCACGGCATCCTCGATGTGCTTCTCCAGCTCGTCCCGCAGGTGCGACAGTGAAATTGCATCACGGTGCTTATCTGCCGTTTCCATGATTGCCTCACAATTTATTTCCGGTCCGTTGGTGAGCGTCCAAATCCCGCGAACGGCAGCGAGTTTCGACGTGTGTTGCCACGGGCTTGTAAGGATTGAAGCATCACACGGCGCCAGCGACCAGGGGCCGCCTCCAAATTCGATTATGACGCTCTGGCATGCAATAGTCGAAGTACCTCGAAAAGTGTCACTTTTCAGACGGAACGTCGGTCTCTGCACGCGGTTTGAATGGGCTTAGAGCGGCTGTCCGGCGGGTCCTTACCGCGGCATTCCAGCAGTACCTGGACGTTCCGCCACATGGGGCGTCCCCGGCAGCCGGCGTTCCAAAACCCACCACGGCATTCCACGACCGAGCACACGCTCGCCCACGACCATGAACGACACCCGTTCATCGTCCTCCCAGCACTCCGACGCTCCATCGGTTCCGGATCAGAACGGCTCTACTGCGGACGTACACGGCACCGCGTCAACCAGCTGCAACAGGCATATCCATGTGGTTGCCGATGCGGCGAGAGGCCTCATTTGCGCGAATTCGATTGAAGCACTTCGCGGTGTGCTCGAGCGAGCATGCAGCCGAATCATGCCGATCGATACGTTCTTCTTGCTGGCGTATGAGGAAGATTCCGATTCCTTCCAGGGTGTAGGCGGATATGATGCAGGCGTCTACACGGAGCCCAGCCTGACGCCCGCCGAAGGAACGCCTGCGGCGCGCGTGCTGAAGCAGCGGAAGTCGCTGCTGATCGCGACTGCCGACGATCCGCGCGGACAGGGCGCCATGTTGTCCGGGACCGGCCGACGATCCGAATCCTCCATCCGCACGCCCGTCATCGTCGATGATGAGGTCCTCGGTGTGCTGTCGGTCATGAGCTACACGCCCAATCAGTACACACAGGCGGACGTCGAGCTGCTCGAAATCCTCGCCACCCTCGCGGCGACGGCATGGCGCAACATTCGCCTCGTCGAGAGGCGCGTCGAGGCTGAGGAGGCTCTCCGCCAGGCGCAGGCGGATCTCGAGCGACGCGTCGACGAGCGGACAGCGGAGCTAGAAAAGCGGACGTCCGAAGTCGCCGAAGCGGAGGAGCGATTCAGAGCGATCGTCGAGGCAAGCCCGACGCCACTGCTGCTGAGCAGCGTGTCCGACGGCACCGTGCTGTTTGCAAATGAGCGGCTCGAGCACCTTATCGGCGCCGAGCCCGGCTCTCTGATGGGGCGCAAGACGCCGGATTTTTACTACGATCCGACCGATCGGCCCGACGTCATCGACCACGTACAGAAGCAGGGATACGTACGAGATTACGAGCTCCGCATCAAGAAGGCCGACGGTACGCCGATATGGATCTCCCTGTCCATCCAGCCGCTCATGTACGACGGCGATCCGGCGGTGGCCTCGTCCCTCCTCGACATTACAGAGCGCAAACAAACCGAAGAGGCACTGCGCGCGAGCGAGGAAAGCTATCGCAATCTCTTCGACAACCTGACGGAGCTCGTCTACATACAGGGGCTGGACGGCCGATTTCTTAACGTCAATGAGGCCGTACTTCAGGCGTACGGCTATACGCGCGAAGAGATGATCGGCCAGACGCCGGATTTCATGGCGGATCGGGAGAGAGTCGATTTGGAGGCGACCCAGGAGCATTTCAGGCGTGCCGTGGAAGGAGAGTCGCAGCGCTTTGACTGGTGGGGACGGCGAAAGGACGGGTCCGTTTTCCCAAAGGAGGTCGTTCTGACTCCGGCGAGGTATTTCGGGCAGGATGTCGTGATTGCCGTCGCGCGCAACATCTCCGATCGTGTGGAGGCCGAAGCCGCCCTTCGCCGGAGCGAAGAGCATTTCCGGCGGCTGATCGAGAATGCATCAGACCTCATATCGATTCTGGATGAGAACGGCGTCGTCCGGTACGAAAGCCCCGCCGTGACACGCATGCTGGGCTACGAACCGGGCGAAATCCTCGGCAAATCAGTCCTCGAATTTCTCCTGCCGGAGGAGGTTGCCTTTACGCTGGAGCGGCTGCAGTATGTCGTGCAGCATCCGGGCGAAACCATCTCGGCCGAATTTCACTTCCGGCATAAGGACGGCACGTATCGGTCGCTGGAGGCGACCGGTCGGACGCTGCGACCGGACGACCCGTCGGCGGGCATCATCGTCAATTCCAGAGACGTCACCGAGCGCGTCGAATCTGAGCGCCGCCTTCGGATGCAGAAAACGCTGCTCGAAGCGCAGGGTGAAGCCTCGATCGACGGCATACTCGTGGTCTCAGACGCGGGAAGGATCCTCTCCTACAACCGCCGCTTCGTGGAGATGTGGCACATCCCGGACGATGTGGTGGCATCCGAATCCGACGATGCGGCGCTGCAGGCGGTGATCGATCAGGTGGAGGACTCCGAGACGTTCCTCGAACGCGTGGAATATCTGTATGCGAATCCGGACGTCGAGGCGCGCGACGAAATCCTCCTGAAGGATGATAGGGTGTTCGACCGCTACAGCGCCCCGATCGTGAGCAGCGAAGGGGAATACTACGGCCGTATCTGGTTCTTCCGCGACATGACGGCGCAGAAGCGGCACGCCGAAGAGCTGGAACAGGCACGCTATGACGCGGAGGTTGCGAAGGTGCAGGCCGAGGATGCGAGTCGGGCCAAGAGCCAGTTTTTGGCGAATATGAGCCACGAGCTGCGCACGCCGCTCAATGCCATCATTGGATACGCCGAAATGCTCGTCGAGGACGCCGAAGGCATCGGGCATGAGACGTTCATTCCCGATCTGGAGAAGATCCAGACCGCCGGCCGCCATCTGCATGCTTTAATCAATGACGTGCTCGATCTTTCGAAGATCGAGGCGGGTCGGATGGAGGTCGCCCTCGAGGATGTCGACGTGGTGCTCCTCGTCAAGAACGTGCAGAGCACGCTGCAGTCCGTGGTGAATGAGAAAGACAACGACTTCGTCATCGATCTCGCGCCGGATCTCGGTGTGATCCGTTCGGATACGATGAAGCTCCGGCAGATGCTGTTCAATCTGCTTTCGAACGCCGCCAAGTTCACCGAGAACGGCACGGTAACGCTTACCGCAGCGCGAACGCCGGACGAAATCGTGTTTCGGGTTGCTGATACGGGCATCGGCATGACGCAAGAACAAATGTCTCGACTTTTCCAGCCGTTCATGCAGGCGGATACGTCGACGACGAGACGCTACGGCGGGACGGGGCTCGGACTGACCATCACGCGGCGCTTCGCGGAAGTATTGGGAGGCGACGTCGAAGTCGAAAGTGAGCCCGGTCGAGGAACGACCTTCACGATACGGCTGCCGCTGAATCCGTCGGAATCCTCGCCAGCATGAGCACGATCCTGCTGATCGAAGACAACGAGATGAGCCGAGACATGCTTTCCCGCAGGCTTCAGCGACGAGGATACAGCGTCGTAACCGCTGCGGATGGTGAGGAGGGCGTCCGACTGGCTCGGGAGACCGCACCGGATCTAATCCTTATGGATCTCGGCCTGCCCGTGCTCGACGGCTGGGGCGCTTCGCGAATGCTCAAGGCGGATGAGGCGACGCGAGGTATCCCGTTGATCGCACTTACGGCACACGCGATGGCGGGCGACGAAGCGAGGGCCAGAGACGTGGGATGCGACGACTTCGACACGAAGCCCGTCGATCTCGACCGGCTCCTCAGCAAAATCGAGACCTTGCTCTGAATGACTGCGCATTTGAAGTATCGCGCAATTGACGCACTGCACGTTTGAACGACCGGGCGTTTGAAGACCGGGGAATAACCAATCGATTGAACGACCGAACGATCGCATGCCACTCGCTAGTCAATCCACGCAAGTGACGTCGTCGAACGGCACCGGCCGGATCCTGGTCGTCGACGACAACGAGTCGAACCGCGACCTCCTGTCGCGCCGTCTTCGGCGCGGCGGCTACGACGTGGAAGTGGCCGTCGACGGCCTGCGGGCACTGGAGCTCATCCATAACGGCAATTTTGATCTCGTTCTGCTCGACATCATGATGCCCGAGATGAACGGGTATGAAGTGCTCGAGCGGTTGAAATCGAACGACACGCACCGCCACGTACCGGTGCTCATGATCTCGGCCGTCGATGATCTCGACAGCGTTGTTCGGTGCATACAGCTCGGCGCGGACGACTATCTGTCAAAGCCGTTCAATCCCACCCTCCTGAATGCGCGCGTGCAGGCGAGTCTCACGAGAAAGCGGCTGCACGACAGCGAGCAGCGGTATGCACGCAGTCTCGAGAAGGAGCTCGAAATCGGCAGGCAGATCCAACAGAGTTTTCTGCCGCCTGAGCTGCCGAGGCCGGACGGCTGGGACATCGCGGCCCGTTTCGAACCCGCCCAGCAGGTGGCGGGTGATTTTTATGATGTCTTCGACGTAAGTGGAGACCGGATCGGCCTGTTGATCGCGGATGTCCGCGGAAAAGGTGTCGGTGCGGCCCTCTTCATGGCGCTGTTTCGAAGCCTCATACGCGCCTATACAGATAGAGCAAGCGTGTCGCCGGGATCCGCCGCGATGGGCATTCTGATCGAAGCGATGACTGCCACGAACGGCTACGTCCGCACCGTGCACCGGAGCGCCCACATGTTCGCCTCGATCTTCTTCGGCATTCTCGAGCCGTCGACCGGCCGACTCCAGTACGTCAACGCCGGACATCTCCCACCGGTAATCGTCGACGCTGAGGGCGGCATGCGGCGGCTCGATGTGTCCGGCCCGGCCGTCGGGCTGATGTCGGGCGCACCCTTCGACGTCCGCCAGGCGCGGATCGATTCCGGCGATTTGCTGCTCGGGTTCACGGACGGCGTCACGGAAGCTCGTGATGCGGCGCGAGGCTTCTTTACCGAAGAACGCCTGCTGCAACTTCTCTCCACACCGGCGTCGTCGGCATCGGAAGCGCTCGGCCGTATCGAGGAGGCTCTGCGGGCATTTTCCGGCGGCGTCGGGCTGTCCGACGATGTGACCCTCGTAGCCATCAGGCGAATCTGAACGACTCATCGTTCCGTGTCGTACTATGCCTGTGCCAAGAAACGCCTTCCTTCATTCGACTGATATATGTCCCCACGCACGGTAAGAATCGCTCTCTACATCCTGATTCCATTTGTGATCCTCGTCGTCTCGACGGGTTGGATCTTGGAATGGCTCTGGATGGACAATCTCGGCTACGTCGGAATCTTCTGGACGCTGAAGCTCGCCAAGGCCACCCTGCTCGCCGCCGCATTCGTGGTCAGCGCGGTCTTCATCACGGTCAACCTTCGTATCCTGGCCGACCGGCTGCGTTCGGCGACGTTCATCGGCACGCCGCTCGAACCCCTCAATCTCGATCTCGCGCGAGCCGATCATCACAAGCGACTCAAACAATTCCTGACGGTCGCGGGCATCGTGATGGCGTTCCTCTTCGCATTGAGCTTTTCCGTTCGGTGGGATGAATCCATTCGATTCGTATGGCACATGCCCTTTGGAGAGTCGGACCCGGTGTTCGGTCGCGACATCGGCTTTTATCTCTTCCAGCTGCCCTTCTGGGAGCTGGTGCAAACGTCCTTGACGGTGCTGGTATTTTTCGTCACGGCCTTTCTGGTGGCCATCTACTTTTTCGGGGGATTGGTTCGGATGGACGGCCGCGAGGGACTGGTCGCGCATCCGATGGTGATGAACCAGATCAAGACGAACGCGGTGATCTGGCTGCTGCTTCTGGCGGGCGGACTCTTCCTCGACCGGTATCAACTGCTTTTCCGGCGTGACGGGCTGGTTTTCGGGGCAGGGTATACGGATGTCCACGTCGAGCTGCCGGCGATCTGGGTCACGCTGATCATGGTCCTCGTCCTGGCCGTGCTCGTCGCGCTCAGTCGCTGGATGAACTTCCGGAAACTCATCGCCGTCACGTCGATCGCGACCCTGGTCGTGTGGATTGGCGGTCGAGCGCTTCTTCCCGCGGTGATTCAAAATTTCAATGTCGAGCCCAATGAGCTCGAGCTCGAGACGCCGTTTATAGAGCACAACATCCGCATGACGCGCATGGCCTACAAGCTCGACGCCGTCAGGGAGGTCGAATACGAGGCGGACGACACCCTGAGCATCACAGACATCCGCAACAACCAGGACGCGGTAGACAACATCCGGCTCTGGGACCCGCGGCTGCTGATTCAGACCTACAAGCAGCTCCAGGAAATCCGTTCATACTACGAATTCTACTCAGTGGACAACGACCGTTACGAGGTCGACGGGGACGTCACCCAGATGATGCTTTCCGCGCGCGAGATTGCGCCGAACCTTCCGGGTCAATCCAACACGTGGGTCAACCGGCATCTGCAGTTCACCCACGGGTACGGCCTGGCCATGAGTCCGGTCACCGAGACCGATCAACAGGGCGAGCCCGTACTCGCCATCCGCGATCTGCCGCCGAGATTCGAGAGTGATGATCTGGCTGTGGAGAATGCTGCCATCTACTACGGCGAGGCGAGTTCCGGATACAACATCGTCAACACGGGAACGCCGGAGCTCCACTATCCCGCCGGTGACGAGAATGTGTACATACATTATGACGGTGTGGGCGGCATTCCCTTCAGCAACTGGTTTCGGCAGCTCCTGTTTGCCTGGGAGCTCGGCGACATCAACATTCTCCTCTCGGACTACATCCAGCCGGACAGTCGGCTGCAGATCTGGAGATCGCTGCAGGACCGCATCCGGCGCATTACGCCGTTTCTCGAGCTGGATCGCGACCCCTACCTCGTTCTGGATCGAGGAGGACTGTACTGGATTCAGGATGCCTACACCATCGCGTCGAATTTCCCGTACGCACAACCGTTCGAAAATCACAACTACATCCGCAATTCGGTGAAGATCGTCGTCGATGCGTACAACGGGACGGTCGACTACTACATCGTGGACGCGGATGACCCGGTCCTGAAGGTCTACGACGCGATTTTCCCGAACGTCTTTAAGCCGATCGAGGAGATTCCCGTGGAGCTGGAGCGGCAGTTCCGCTATCCGCAGGATCTCTTCGAAATCCAGCTCGAAGTGTATAACCGGTATCACATGACGGGTCCGCAGGTATTCTACAACAATGAGGACCTGTGGGAACGGCCGATCGAGAAATATGGCGGTGCGCAGCAGTTGATGGCGCCGTACTACGTTCTCGCCCGCCTGCCGGAGCAAGAAGATCTCGCGTTCATGTTGATCAGCCCGCTTACGCCTGCGAATCGGGACAATATGATCTCGTGGATGGCTGCGATGTCGGACCCCGGAGAGTACGGGCAGCTGGTGGTGTACAAGCTTCCCAAACAGCGGCTGATCTATGGGCCGGCACAGATCGAAGCGCGGATCGATCAGGATCCCGAGATATCGACGCAGGTTGCCCTGTGGGACCAGCGCGGATCGCGCGTGATTCGCGGCAATCTGATGGTCATCCCGATCGAAAGCTCGTTCCTGTACGTGGAGCCGGTATTTCTGCTGGCTGAGGATGTGGACATTCCGCAGCTGCAGCGGGTGATTGTGGCGATCGGCGACGACCTCGCGATGCAGCCGACGATGGATGAGGCCCTGTTCGATCTGTTCGGAGACATCGCCGCTCCGGTGTTCGCGGAGGCGGCGCGCGGCGAGCTTGCCACCGGCGATCCCACCGAGGACGTGGCCATGGTCGACTCTCTGGTCCAGGAAGTGACGAACCGCGAGCTGGCGGAGATCCGCTCGACATGGCGTGAAGTCCGCCAGGCGCTCGAAACCGGAAACTGGGGCGAGTACGGCGACCTCATGACGCGCCTCGAGGATCTGATCGAGGACTAGCGGCCGTTTCTTTTTTTCTGCAAGCGTGTACTTTCGAACCGGTCCACGCTCGCGGCACGTGCGCGGCCGAATCGATCGGTTTTTGCAGCGGGAACGTGCGAATGACCGCCCTAGGACGTTCTCCGGCCGCTGCCGTCGTGCCCGGCGCCTCGATGGCACGCTTTTCTCACCTCGGGATGGTTCGAGGCCCAACTCGCCGGCCGTCCCCTCTTGCGGACGGTCGGAGCTCTCTCCCTCGACAGAAAGGTCCTTCAAGGCCGGAGTCACCACCGCCTGGACACGTCGGCATCGTTGCCGCGCGTCCTCCATCCATCCAATCATCAATATAGGTGTCGGAAATGGAAACGGCGGTTTCTCGCGTGGGCTTCCCGCGCGTCATACTCTTATTGTGTCTCTCGATCGCGGTTGCGCCTCTGTACACACAGGGTTATGCACAGGAGGTGGAGCTGGTCTTTGCCAACTTCGGCCAGGCCGATGAACTGTGTTCTGTGGATGACGAGGGGAGCTACTCGTGCATCGATCTGGCTTCCGAGGCGTTTCGCAGCTCCGGTGTGGCGGCGGCGCGACGTGACGGCGGAGATTATCTCGACCTTGTCTTCAGTTCTGACTGGGAACCCAACCGCATCTGCTCCGGCCCGTCCGAAGACTCGCTCGTCTGCACAAACATCTCCGAAGATGCGGCCTCGAGCCGTGACGTGGAGGCGGCGGATTTCAACGACGACGGGCTGACGGATTTTGCGTTTGCCAATCTGGGGCAGCGGAACCAGATCTGCCTTGCAACAGCCGGCGGCGGATTTGCCTGCTCCGACCTGAGTACGGCCGTGCGCAACAGCTATGGGCTGGTCGCGGCGGACCTGAACGGTGACGACGCACCTGATCTTGCCATCAGCAACTTCGGCCAGTCCGCTATGATCTGCCTCAACGATGGCGAGGCGGGTTTCTCCTGCGTCGATGCCGGCACTCCTGCCCGTCCCGGCCAGCGCATCGCGGCAGCCGATTTCGATCAGGACGGCCATTCGGATCTAGTGATTGCGAACCTCGATCAGCCGAACAGCGTGTGCTTCGGCGATGGGACGGGAGCCCTCACCTGCGCCGACGTGAGCTCCGCCGGTGAACCCACCGTCGGCGTAACGGCCGCTGATCTCGACGGCGACGGCGCATCCGACGTGGCATTCGCCCAGTTCGGCGGTTTGAACACGGTTTGCCTGAACGACGGCAGCGGTACCTTCACGTGTTCGAATGTCGACGGCACGATCCGCAACTCGCTGGAGGTGGCGGCGGCGGATGTAAACGCCGATGATCAGCCCGATCTCGTCTTTGCCGTTCGCGACGGAATCAATCAGGTCTGTCTTGGGGACGGGATCGGCGCGTTCACTTGTAGTGACATAGGCGTCGAGTTCAGGAGCAGTTCGGCCGTGGCAGCCGTGGTTCACTCGGACGGCACGGCCGACGACGATAGCGCCGGCAAGGATGATGACGGTGCAAACGACGACGCCACCGTAGCGGATTCGGACAACGACGGTGTCGACGACGGGATCGATGAATGTCCCGGCACGATCATCCCCGAATCCGTTCCGATGCAGCGGCTCCTTCCGAATCGCTACGCCTTGGCCGGTGACGACGGCTCGTTCGATTCCGGAACGTTAGGGCGCAGCTGGCGCACCGCACACAGCATCACGACGTCCGACACGGGCGGATGCTCGTGTGAGCAGATCATCGAAGCAACCGGCGCCAGCAGCGGACATCGAAAATATGGATGCTCCATCGGTGTGATGATGGGATGGGTTGCAGGAAAGCGGCCGGCTCCCACCATCGATCAGATGGAGGCGGCGGTTCTTCGCGACAGCGTCGCATCCTTCCACAATCTGGAATCATCGGCCGTCCTGGAGGGCAACTATCCAAATCCCTTCAACGCCGCGACCGTGATCCGATTCGAGCTCGAGGATGCGAGTCCCGTGTCGCTCGTAGTCTACGACGCGACGGGTCGTGAAGTGGACGTGCTGGCCAATGGGGTCTTCGACGCAGGCCTTCACGAAAGGACCTTCAATGCCGACCATTTCCCGAGCGGGGTGTACCTGTATCGTCTGGAGACGTCCGGGGCGGTCACGCAGCGGACGATGACGCTCTTGAAGTAGGCTGAGGGCGCACAGGTCGTCCACCACGATCGGAGCGCATCCTCAAATTCGGAGGCTCGGATCGCCGCCGCCTAACGCTGGGCTTAACCTCAGCGGCGCCACAGCCCGGAAGCCGTGTCCGGAGCGGCGCCGCCGCGGAGCGTTAAACGCGTCGCCTATCGGCCATGGCGCGATCGATGCTCGCCGGCCCGGGGCCGTTCGCCGCGAGAAACGCAAAGATGATCGCGAACAACAGGGCAGGCTCGCCTCCGTTCTCGATCGGGAATCCTCCCTGCGGAAAGTGCGCCATGAAATAGGCAGCGATCATCTCGATAACGAGAATCACGGCTATTGGCTGCGTGAACAGGCCCAGGACGATGAGAAGGCCGCCGAACGTTTCGAGAACGCCGGCGAGCCCCATCAAAGAGATAAGCTCGACCGGTTCGCCTCCGAGCCAGCCAAAGAGCTTCTGAACGCCATGCTGCATGAAAAGCAGTCCGGCGCCGATTCGGAGAAGCGCATGCATTCCCGCGGCAATGCCGGAGGTTCGTGCAGTGGTCGCCGTCGTTCTCCCGGCGGCAGTGTCGCTCCGTGCCGCGGTCGTTTTCGGTTCCGCCGCGGACCGTTCTGATGCCGGCCGGTCCGTTCTTCGCTTATCCGCCTGGTCTACTCTCTCGGCCATATCGTACCTCCTTTCTGTTCGGGGTGACATTTCGGCGAAAATTTCCGCCAATATTAATTTTATGACGCAAATCGTCGATTGATTCGACGGCCCCGAGTGGACCCGGCTGCGCCATCTCATCCATCCCTCTGGAAAGACGCTATAAATGACGAGAGCCCGGCTTCCGTATGGAAACCAGGCTCTCGAAGTCTGGAAACAGGCGAAATCGCAAATGTTAGCGCCCTCGGCCCCCGCCGCGGCCGCTGTTTCGCCCGGTATTCCTGGACGAAGCACTATTCCGCCCGCGTGACGAGCCTCCGCTGCGTCCGTATGACGAACCGTTGTTTCGGCCACCCGAGGAGCGGCCGTTCCGGCTGCCGCCCGACCTGTCGTCTCCACCGGATGAGTCCGCTGTTTCGGAGACGGCAAATTCCGGATACACCTTTCGTGAAAGCTTGCTTCCCGTGTGACGCTCGATGTCCCGGAGCTGCTTTTGCTCGTCACCGGCGACGAATGTAATCGCATCGCCGGCGGCTTCGTGGCGCCCGGTGCGGCCGATCCGGTGGATGTAATCCTCCGCCTGATTCGGCGTGTCGAAATTGATCACGTGTGTGATGCCGTCGACGTCGATGCCGCGGGCAGCCACGTCCGTGGCCACCATAATGCTGAACCGGCCGCTCTTGAATCCGTCCAGCGCACGCTGGCGCTGATTCTGGGATCGGTTGGAATGCATCACGGTCGCGTTGAATCCCTGCCGTCCGAGTTTTTTAACGATGCGGTCCGCACGGCGTTTGGTGCGCGAAAAGACGAGCACGTTCTGAACCGGCTCGGTTTTGAGTACGTGGAAGAGCAGGTCCATCTTTCGTTCCTGTCGCACCATGCACACCTGCTGCATCACGCCTTCGGCCGGATTCCGGCGCTCGCCCACTTCGATCTGAGCGGGTTTCGTGAGTATCTCGCGTGCGAGATCCCTCACGGCGTTCGGCATGGTTGCCGAGAACAGGAGGGTCTGACGGGTGTGAGGCGTGTCGGCGACGATCTTCCGGATATCTCGGATGAATCCCATGTCGAACATGCGATCCGCCTCGTCGATGACGAGAACCTCGACGCCGGACAGGTCGATGGTGCCGCGTTCCATGTGATCTAGAAGGCGTCCCGGCGTAGCCGCGACGACATCTACACCGCGTTTCAGCTGCTTGAATTGTCCGCCGATGCCGACGCCGCCGTAGACGGCCGTACTGCGCACGTCGACGAATTTCCCGTAGGTCGCTACGGACTCTTCGATCTGGACGGCGAGCTCACGTGTGGGCACCACGACCAGGGCGCGCACATGACGAAAGTTCGAGCCACCGCGCCGGCCGGAGCCGCTGCGCTGGTTCGATCCGTTATTCTGGTTCGGGCCGTCACTCTGGTTTGAACCGTTCCGGGCGTCGTCGCTCGAAGTCAGGCGGTTCAACATCGGTAGTACGAAGGCGGCCGTCTTGCCGGTGCCGGTCTGGGCGCACCCGATGAGGTCGCGTCCGGAGACGGCAGGGGGAATAGCCTGCGCCTGAATCTCTGTGGGGGACGAATAGCCGGCTGCGAGGACACCGCGAAGTACGTTGTCTGCAAGGCCTAGCGATTTAAAAGTCATCATAAAGCATACATGTTGATAGAGGCCTCCCGATAGATGCGGGAAAGCCGAAGTAACGAAAATAAAGCTGTTCGGGGATTCGCGAGATCGGTGAGAAGCGAAGGCGCCGTGGCCTCAGAGGGCGGTGGCGCGCACCGTGCGGATGGGGGTCCGAGAGGTGGGAACGCAGGCGCGATGCATTGATCGGCCTGTCGCTTACAACAGGAAAGCCGGCAAATTCCGGATAGCGGTTAAGATGATCCGCGTCCAGTCATTAAGAGAACCGGCAACGGGGTGTGTTGAGCGGTCCTACGGCGCCCCGCCCGCTTTGTTCTACTCGATCTTCGTCGAGCAAGCGGATCACCCCTTCCGGACGCGAACGCACGGCGTATTCACTCAACGGAGAAACGCCTCGGGCAGGCCGCCATCCACCGTGAGAATCTGCCCCGTCGTACGGCCGAGACGCTCGCCGATCAGCAAAAAGATCGCTTCGGATTGATGTTCGGGCAGGATCGCCTGGCCCGTGAGGGTCCGCTCGGCGTAAAAGCCGGCCAGTCGGCGGCGCAGGGCGTCGTCGTCTTCCGACTCTTCGAAGGGGATGTCGTACTTGGTGAGCGAGGCGATGACCCTGTCTCGAGGAAACATAGCGCTGCCCTCGACCACCGTCGCGGGGGCGATGCCGTTGACTCGGACGAGCGGCGCCAGATCTATCGCGAGCTCGCGGATGAGGTGGTTGGCTGCCGCTTTGCTGGTGTCGTAGGCGAAGCTCCCCTTCTTTGCTACCGTCCCGTTGACGCTTGTGGTAATGACGATGCTGCCCGTGAGCCCCTGTACTCGGAAGACGTTCGCCGCCTGGTCCGCGACGATGTATGGCCCGGTCGCATTTACCGCGTAGGTCTTGGCCCAGTCCTCGTCGGCAATGCGTCCCTCCACATCCGGACTTACGTAGAGTCCGGCCGTGACGACGACGTGGTCGAGTCCTCCGTAGGCGAGCATCACCTCTCGCAGCGTCGAAGCGACGGACGCGCGATCCGTGATGTCACACGACAGGCCCACGGCGTCTCCACAATTCGAAATGCCGGATCCGGCCACCCCGATCCCCATGCCGACGCGGTCCAAAATCCCGTTCGTCGTCTCCTGCGCGGTGTCTTCATTCAGATCGAGAGCGGCTACGACGGCGCCCTCGTCGACGAGTCTCCCGGCAATTTTCTTTCCGATGCCGCTGCCCGCGCCGACGACCGCCACGATGCGGCGAGACAGCTCCTTCTCCGGAGGCATCCGCTTCAGCTTCGCCTCCTCCAACTTCCAGTATTCGATATCGAACGCTTCCTGTCGGGGCAGCGCGGTGTACGTCGAAGCGGCCTCGGCGCCGCGCATGACGGCGACGGCGGCGGTATAAAATTCGGCGGTCACCCGGCTTTCACTTTTGGTCTTGCCCCATGCGATCATTCCGAGGCCGGGTATCAGGATAACGGTCGGGTTCGTCACGCGCATGGCGGGGGAATCCGGGTACCTGTGCTCCTGATAGTAGACTTCGTAATCCTCTCCGTACGCCTCAAGATCGGCCGTAAGCTTTTTCTTGAGATCGTCGAGGTTTTCGGTGCCCGGATTCCAGTCGACGTATAGCGGCTTGATTTTCGTCCGCAGGAAGTGATCGGGGCAGGAGGTCCCCAGCTCGGCGAGGCGGTTCGCGTCTTTCGAGTTGACGAATCTCAGCGTGGCCTCGTCGTCCTGAATCGTGCCGATGAATCGCTTTTCGACACTGACGCGGCCGCGGAGCCACGGCAGAATCGCTGCCAGCGCGTCGCGCCGTTCGTCCTCCGGAAGGCTCTCGTACTTCGCACCTCCGAATTCGTATGCATCCGCTCCTCGTTCCGCCAGGTAGGCCGCCGCGCGTTCGATGAGGGCGAGACTGAGCAGATAGCACTCTTTGTCGTCATCCGCCCAATTGATGAGGCCGTGACCACCGAGGATCACTCCCTTCGCGTCCGGATGCTGGCGGCACACCTCTTGAAGCTGCAGTCCCAGCTCGAACCCCGGCCTCTGCCAATCGACCCAGATGACTTCGTCACCGTAAATCTCCTGCGTCAGCTCGGGGCCGTTCGCCGCGGTGGCGACGGCAATGCAGGCGACCGGATGCGTGTGGTCGACGTGTTTGAACGGTACGAAGGCGTGGAGCGGCGTGTCGATCGACGGAGCGCGCGTGTTGAGGTTGAACGTGCAGTGCGGATACATGCCTACCATGGCATCTTCCGCCGGAGTCTTCGGTCCCCGGTCATTCGCCTCGGCGTAAATATCCTGAAGCTGCATCAGCTTATCCTGGTACAGCGATGCGAAATTGACCTTCTCGGCGGTCCGCAGGTCCCCACCCGATCCTTTCACCCATAACACCTCCACGTCACCGCCCGTCAGCGGGTCCTTTTCCACGAGTTTTGAGGACGTATTGCCGCCTCCCGTGTTGGTGATGCGCCAGTCGGCGCCCAGGATGTTCGACCGGTACACCAGCCGCGCCAGCGGATCGAGTCCGTCCGCGACGTCATCCTCCCAGAGATTCTCTACGTGCTCGAATTCCGTCGTAATCAACTCCATTGCGTCGTATATGTATTAGGATTGAGTCTGATGAATGCCGGAACTGAATGCGCCCGCGTGCCCGGCGAATCAAGGTACGGTGCGGCCAGTGGTGGCGGCTTGAAAAGCGGCCTCGTGTTCGTTCCAATAATCCGGAGCGTTCGGCCGGTATACCTGCAAATCAAAGGACCGCGCGACCAGCGCGCGCAGGGCGGCCACGTCGGGCAGATCCCCTGCAGCAATCGCCTGGATACCCAGATTTCCCACAACCGTGCCCTCTACGGGTCCGGCGATGACCTTTCGCTGCAGCGCGTCGGCCGTCATTTGACACAACAGACTGTTGTGTACGCCGCCGCCGACGATGTGGAGGCGGTCGATTCGCGATCCGACCACCGTTTCCAGCTCCCGGAAGACCTGTCGATATCTAAATGCAAGGCTCTCGAGAATACATCGCGTGATCCATCCCACGTCCTCGCGTGCTTTCTGTTCGGATTCGCGCAGGAAATCAGCAATGCGGGACGGCATGTCGCCGGGCGCCAGGAAGCGGGCGTCGTCGGGGTCGATCCAGGCCTGCGCCGGCCCCTGCGCCTCCGCCTGCCGGACCAGCTCCGCATAGTCGTACTCGTCGCCGAGGTCGGCCCAGCGGCGGCGACACGTCTGCAGCAGCCACAGTCCGGAGATATTCTTCAGTAGACGCGTCGTCCCGTCGACGCCCCCCTCGTTCGTGAAGTTGCCGGCGAGCGCGGCCTCGCTTACCAGCGGCTCGTCGAGCTCAACGCCCATCAGAGACCAGCTCCCTGAGCTGAGGTATGCCCAGTGTCCGTTTGTCGCCGGCACCGCCGCGACGGCGGCAGCCGTATCGTGGGTCGCGCCGGCAAATATCGGCGGTGCGCCGCTCATCCCCGCTTCCTCGGCGAGCTCGGACGAGAGCGGCCCCAGACGTGCGCCCGGCTCTACGATCTCTGAAAAGAGGCCTCGGGGGAATCCGAACGCGTCGATCAGTTCCCACGACCACGCGCGCCGGTCCGGGTCGGCGAGCTGCGTCGTGGAGGCGACGGTAAACTCCGTCTTCGCCACACCGGACAGCAGATAGAGGAGATAGGTAGGGATCATGAGCATCCGGTCGGCGACGTCCAGCAGATTCGTCCGGCGGCGCCGCTCTGCCAGCAGCTGGTAGAGCGTGTTGATCTGCATGAACTGGATGCCGGTGTGCTGATAGATGCGCTCGCGCGGAACGGTTCGAAACGCTTCCTCCATGACGCCGTTCGTCCGCTCGGAGCGATAATGGTACGGATAGCCGAGAAGCCGGCCGTCCGAATCGACGAGAACGTAGTCCACGGCCCACGTATCGACTCCGATCCCGTCGAAGTGCCGGCCGCACGTGGTGACGGCCTGCATGAGGCCCCTCTTCATCTCTTCGAAAATGGCCAGGATGTCCCAGAACCACTCGCCGCGGACGCTCACCCGATGGCTCGGAAATCGGTACACTTCCTGCAGTGCGAGCCGGTCGCGTTCGAACGTACCGACGACGCAGCGGCCGCTCTCCGCTCCCAGGTCGAAGGCGATATATTTCCGGGAGGGATTCATGCGCTTTCGTCGAGGATCACAGGCTTTGCGGCGGGACGTAGTCGCTTCCGGAGCGCGCGGCCGCCATTTCTTCGCGGTAGCCGGAGGCTCGGAACGAGGCGATCGGATCGACGGCGGCGCCGCGGCGCTGACGTGCCTCGGCGACGAGCGCACCCGCATCCATTTCGTACGCCGCTTTCAGCGTCCGCTCCGCCATGACGACGTCGTTCGTGCGTTGATGTACTCCGAGGGCTTCACGATCGACCAGTAGTGCCTTCGCATACGCAAGCTGCAGCTCGTGAACGGTCTGCAGCATGGCCTCGAGAGGATCTTTGAGGTTGTGGCTCTGGTCGATCATGTAGTCGGGAGCAAACCCCTCGACCTCTTCGGCCGCCGCATCGACGAGCTCATTGAAGACGAGGAAGAGCTGATACGGTTTGATGGATCCGGTCGTCAGATCGTCATCCCCATACTTGCTGTCGTTGAAGTGAAACCCGCCCAGCCGTCCGGCGGAGATCAGCCGCGCGACGACGAGCTCGACGTTCGTATTCGGAAGATGGTGTCCCAGGTCGACGAGACACATAGCCCGGGGTCCGAGCGCCTGCGCGAGCATGAGGGACGAGCCCCAGTCCTGAACGACGGTCGCGTAAAAGGCGGGTTCGTACGGTTTGTGCTCGGTGTACATCCGCCAACCGTCCGGGAGGGCCTCGTAGACGCGATGGAGGCTGTCGAGCACCCGATCGAAGCTCTTGCGGAGGTGCATCTGCCCGGGAAAGCTACTGCCGTCCGCGAGCCAGATCGTGATCGCTGTCGACCCGAGCGCCTGCCCAAGCTCCAGGACGTGCAGATGATGTTCGACCGCCTGGCGCCGCACCGCCGGATCGGTGTGGCTGAACGAGCCGAATTTATAGCTGAGTTCCTGCCCGGGCTGATCCTGAAAGGTATTGGAGTTCATCGCATCGAAGCCCAGACCGATGGCTTCGGCATGGTCCCGCAGTGTTGCCGGGTCGTCCGGTTCATCCCACGGGATGTGGAGCGAGACGCGCGGCGTGGCGCCGGTAAGCTGATGAATCACCGCGATGTCGTCCATCTTCTCGTACACGTTCCGCGGCTCGCCCTTGCCGGGGAAACGGCCGAAGCGCGTGCCGCCGGTGCCGAGCGCCCACGACGGTACGGCGACCTCGAAGGTTTGAATTCCGGCGATGATTTCTTCGACGTCCAATCCTATGCGGCTCAGCCGATCGGCGGCGTGTTCGAAATCGCGCGCTTGCGGCAATTCGCGCGCACGGTTGTGCGATTCGATACGATTTGGATCAAGCATTCTGTGCAGGCTGTCCGATGTCGATGTCACGCGTCTCCGCATCCGGTCGTCGAATGCCGGGGACGTACGTCGCCACGTACGGATAGGCGCCGCTGTCCCGGGCTGCTGGACGAGGAATCACGTGCCGAGGTAGGTGTCTCGCCCGTCGGTAAGGGCTTCGAGCTTCTGGAGGTAGACGTCGCGCCCACGGCCGAGCGCGGTGATTTTGCGATCCGCTATCGAACGCTTCAGCATCCAAAATCCGCAGTCGGGATGGACCCAGCGTACGCGACCCGGGCCGACGCGGCTCTCGACCTTCTCGATCGCCGCGGCGATTTCGTCGGGCGTCTCGACCTGGTTTACCTTGATGTCGACGACTCCGATGCCCAGCTTGATGCGGTCGTCTATTTCACGGAGCGCATCCAGATCACTGTCGGGTCGATGGGCCAGCTCCAGCACGAGGTGATCGGCATGGAGGCTGTTCAAAAACTCGATGAGCGCCGTCCAGCTCCCCTTCTGGATCGTCTGCCCGCCGTAATTTCCGAAACAGAAATGCACGGCGCTCTCCCCTTCGAACGCGTCGAGAATTCGGTTAATGGCCCTGGCGGCGAGCGGCGCCGATTCCGGATTGCCGGGAATGTTCGCTTCGTCGACCTGGAGACAATAGCACGGCAGGTCGCGAACCTGCTCGGCCAGCACGTCCGCAATCGCGAGCGTGAGGGCGTCGAAATCGCCGTAATGCCGGTCCAGCAGCGTCCGTGCGAGCATGAACGGGCTCGTGACCGTGAATTTGAACGGCCCGCCCGCCACCGAACCTGCGCGCCGGCAGTCTTCCAGCAGATTGAGCCGGCCCTCGCCGAGGGGTCCGGTCACGATGCCGGCCGGTTTGGTGCGAAATCCCATGTGCGAGAGGCTCCGGAATGCTTCGTAATCGGAGCGGCCCAGGCGCCCGCTGACTCCGTCCATGCCTCCGATGAAGTACTCGATCATCCCGTTCGTGTCGGGATGATTCATGTTGAAACGGTACAGCTCTCCGTCGACGGGGAGATCGATGCCGGCCTGGCGCTGCAGGTCGAAAATTACGCGCGTCGCGTCGACGAGCGCCTGCTCACTCGGCAGCGCCGCCAACCAGTCCGGAATCGGATACGACCCGACTGTTGTCGTCAGTATTGCTTTGTCCATGTCATCCATACTCATTCTCGATCGATTCCGAAATCATTATAGTGCGGGAGTCACCGCCTGTACGTCCGCCCGATACACCCAGGTACCTTCCCGAACGTAGTGGACGGCAAGCGCCCTGCGAACGCGGCCTTCCGACCGGTTTGCGTAGGACCCGTGGATGGTGCGGCCGTTAAAAAACACGCCGGCTCCCTTCGGGACGGTCAGCCGGAGGATCTCGCCGGGATCGAGGCCTTCGATCTCGAAGGAATACATCTTCTGCTTCCATTCCTTGCCGTCCGGGTCGCGCATCACGTACTCGACCTCCCAGGCATCGTGTTCTTCGGCGTTCTCGGTTTTGTGCGTATCGTACAGACCGCGCTTGTGGCTGCCCGGAACGACGCAGAGCCCCCCGTTCTCGCCGTCGGTGTCGCTCATCGCCATCCAGCACGCCATGAGCGTCTCGGGTTCGCAGGGGAGATAGTGGAGATCCTGATGCAGCGCGATTCCGCGGCCGGTTTCGCTGTTTTCCTGAACGGGATGCTTCTCCAGATACATGCTCTGCACGATCATCGGTTTGCCGTCCAGGATCTGTCGGACGGGGCCGATCACGTTAGGATGCTTCGCGAGAATCGACCAGCGCTCGTCATTATCGTGGTGATGGAGATCTTCCCGCCACCCGTCCGGCTTCGGCTCACGTTCGTAGGCGACGAAGTCGTCGACCTCGCGATCGGTCAACAGATTCTCTACGATCAGGTAGCCGTCGCGGCGGTACGCTGCGATCTGGTCGGGAGATAACCGGATGTTTTGAGTCGTCGTATCCATCTTCCAGTCCTCTGTTGTACAGGTTAGAGTCTGTCCAAAGTCATGCCGCCGTCGACCATCAGCACCTGGCCGGTAGAATACGGCATGTCGCCGCGGGCCAGCATGGCGACGGCTCGGCCGACATCTTCCGGATCACCCCATCGTGCCTGCGGGATAAGCCCCTCGTCGATAAGGCGGTCATACTTCTCTTCGACGCCGCTGGTCATGTCGGTGCGGATGACCCCCGGCCGCACGTCGTAGACGCCGATTCCGAATTCGGCCAGCCGGACCGCCCAGAGCTTGCTTGCCATGGCGAGACCGGCCTTGGAGATGCAGTATTCCCCGCGGTTCGTCGATGCGACGGTCGCGGATATGGACGTCATGTTTACGATGGTCCCGGAGAAGGCGGGATCGGCCCGGTGCTGTTCGATCATCCACGGCGCAACCGCCTGTGTGAGGAAGTAGGGGCCGCGCAGATTGATGCCGAGGACGCGTTCGAAGCTCTCCTCCGTCGCGTCGAGAATGTCGCGCCGCTCCTCCGGTGCGACGCCGGCGTTGTTGACGAGTACGTCGAGTCGATCGAAGTGCCGGCGCGTGCCGTCTACGAATGCCTGCCGCATCTCGGTATTGCTTACGTCGACGGGCATATACAGCACGTCGCTGCCGAGATCGCGAAGGATGTCCAGGTTCTCGCTGACGGCGGATTCGTCGCGCCGGCCGCACACGGCGAGGTCGTATCCTTCCTTCGCCAGACTCTCCGATACGCCCAGTCCGATGCCGGCGGCGCCTCCCGTTATCATCGCCACTTTTCTCATCCGACGACCTCAGCGGTCTGAAGGTCTTTCACGTCCATCCACGTCCGTCTCCGCCACGACTCCAGTCCCAGCTCGGCGAGCTGCACGCCCTTGGCGCCTTCGAGCAGGTCGTACGGGAAGGGATCGTCCACGACCACGTACCGCAGAAACTTCTCCCACTGCACCTTGAATGCGTTTTCGTACGGTTGATGATCGGGGACACGCGTCCAGCCGCCGTAAAAGTCGATGGGCTGCGGGATGTCGGGATTCCACACAGGCTTCGGCGTGGCGCCGTAGGACTGCATCCGGCATTCGCGGAGGCCCGCCACAGCGGACCCTTTGGTGCCGTCGACCTGAACCGTCAAGAGGTCGTCGCGGCGCACGCGGACGCACCACGACGAATTAAAGTGCGCGACGATGCCGTCTTCGAGTTCAAATGTGGCATAGGCGCTGTCGTCGGCCGTTGGCTCATACGGGCGGCCTTCCTCGTCCCAGCGCCGCTGTACGTGCGTCGCACCCAGGCAGGAAACAGCGCGCACCTCGCCAAAGATGTTGTCGAGCACGTAGCGCCAGTGACAGAGCATATCGAGGATGATGCCGCCTCCGTCCTCCTTGCGATAGTTCCAGGACGGACGCTGCGGCGCCACGACATCCCCCTCGAACACCCAGTAGCCGAACTCGCCGCGGACCGAGAGAATCTCTCCGAAGAAGCCGGTATCGCGGAGCATCTTGAGCTTCATGAATCCGGGAAGCCACAGCTTGTCCTGCACGACGCCGTGTTTGACGCCGTGTGACTCGGCCGCCTCGTACAGCTCGAGGGCGTCGTGCGAATTCAAAGCCGTCGGTTTTTCGCAGTAGACGTGCTTGCCGGCTTCGATGGCGCGCTTCACGCTCTCCACGCGCCGATCCGTCGTCTGCGCATCGAAGTATATCTGATTGTGGGGATCGGCCACCGCGGCGTCGACGTCAGTCGTCCACTTTTCGACTCCTGCCCGCGCAGCCAGCTTCTCGAGTTTCGACGCGTTGCGCCCCACCAGGATCGGGTCGGGCATGATCGATTCGCCCTCACTGAGCTTCACACCGCCCTGCTCGATGATCGCAACGATCGACCGAAGGAGGTGCTGATTCGACCCCATTCGGCCGGTGACGCCGTTCATGACGATGCCGACCTTATGTATTTTCCGTTCAGTCATTGTGTGCGTCGAATTCACCGTCATGATTTCCCGTGTGCTGCGGCCAAGCGCCCTCGGGGAGCGCCGGTACGTCCGCACCCGCCTTCGGCAGCGTGTCTTCCAGTTCCTGGCGCCAGTGCGCTACGTCGCCGGCCGGACCGTAACAGTAGATCATCACCAGCGGATCATCGCCGACGTTCGTGAGCTGATGAAACTCATTCGGTGGGATGAAGACCACCTGACCTCCGCGTACGATTTGCTTCTCCTCGCCCAGGCACATCTCGCCGCGACCTTCGAGGATGAAGTAGACTTCTTCCTGATCCTGCTTGTGCCACGGCACCTGGCCGCCCTTCGGCTTTAGCGTCACATATCCGAGGCTGAAATGATCGGCCTTGATCGCCGATGCTCCACCCACCAGGTTCTTCGTGATCCTTCCGGCCGGAAAGCTCCGGCCGTTGATCTGATTCAGATCGGCGATAATCATGTGCGGTATGGGTTGCGTAGATGGATCGACATCATTGAATTACGAGGCGACTGCTGAAGGTTCGGCGGGGTCAGCGATGGAGAAGAATGTAAGGTACGGCTCATTGCGGACGATGCGCTGCACGTAGAGGCCGGCCTCGCGCGCGTGATAATCTCCCCACATGGTCGACTCGCCGCATGCGACGCGGCGTCCCTCCGGAATGTGGTCCCATCGGTTCGGCCAGTGATAAACCGAGTGAAGGATCAGTCCCTGGTGATCGGCGTCGGTACTCAGATAGGGCTCGCTCAGCAGGCTGTCCAGCGTCTTGAGTCCGGCCTGCTCGTAGCGATCAGCATCGCCGGTCTCGCTCTGGCGAAGAAAACGTCCGAGCCGCAGAAGGCCCTGCGCCGCGATCGCCGCCGCCGAGCTGTCGACGGGCTCATGGTCGTTAAACGGATCAGCGGGACGGTTCTGATAATCTCCAAGACGGTGCAGGTTCGGAGCGCCGGTGTCCCAGTACGGAATGCCGCAGGTAGGCGTCGATTCGATGTAGAAGTCAGCAGCGGCTCGCGCTGCTCGTTTCATCATCCCTTCGACCGCTTTCCTCCCCCCGTGCGCGGCCAACTCATCGTCCTGCAGTGTGGCCGTCCACTCCAGCAGCTCGGCAAATCCGCACAAAATCCAGGCGAGTCCGCGCGTCCACGTACTGAACGGCGAGTATCCCTGCTGGCTGTTCGGACATCGGTAGCGGCCGTCATTCAGATTGAAAATGCTCTCGTGCGCCACGCGGCCGCGGACATCGTAGCCGTCGCGGCCGTCGCCGTAGTAGACGTTGAAGCGCGCCGTCGTTTCGGCATGTTCGATCAAGCGGCCGAGCAATGAAATGCGAACGTCGTTCTCGTCGGAGAGGACGTGGCCGAGCTGGTGCGCCACGGCCAGCGCGCGCATGGATCGTATCGTATCGGCGAAGAGCGAGTGCGGACCGTTGAACGAGTACACGTACCCGCCATCGGGCAGATCCGTCCATCGCATCCCCTGCACGGCCCCCGAGCACTTCAACGCCATTTCGTAGAATCTGCGCTGCCATGGATCGTGCTCCAGCCGCCCTTCGCTCATCAGCCGAAGCAGACTTCCGTACGTGCTCACGTTATTGAAGCCGTGATCGTGCACGCCTTTGTGCGTGACGTGCGGAGCCATAAGGCCGACGGTTCGGCTGCGGCCGAGCTCCAGAAACTCCGCCTCCTCCGTGGCATCGAATTGGAGGATCGCTGATCCGAACTGGAAGCCCTGCGTCCATTCCGTCCACCCTCGCGTGGTGTATCGACCGCGGACCGTATACACCGGCGCTCCCCCGGACACGTCGTAATCCGCCTCGATAGCGCTAATCTTCGCCGCCGAGAGCTCCCACAGCCGATCGATCTTCGGCTGGAGGGACGCGGCAGTCAGCGTATGATTCAGGTCGATCACGGATGAGAACTATTTAATGGCGGCGCGGGCCGTTGGCGACAAGTGACATTGGACACGAATCACGATCAGAAGAGGCGTGGAAAGCGCGTGCCTCTGAGCGGTTCGCCCTTCTTGCTGGTGATGGTATGTGTGAACGGATTATCCATCTTCTCGTCGGCGGCGTAGGTGACGCCCTCCGGGATGAAGATGATCACCAGGGCCCGCCGCACCTGGTCTGTGGTGTTCGGATTCGTAAAGTGAAAAGTCAGGCCGTGATGAAACGTACAGCTTCCCGCCTTGAGCTCGACCGGAACCGGATTCCACTGCTCCTGCTGTTCGTCCGTCAGGTGATCCCGCAGGCCGGGCCCGTCTCCTGAGAATTCGATCGGCGGAAATTCACCCCACTTATGCGAGCCGGGAATGAATTGCATGCATCCCCGCTCGACAGTTACGTCGTCGAGCGCCATCCAGCACGAAATCATCCCGGGCTCCTTCGAGGGCCAGTAGGGCTGATCCTGATGCCACGGCGACGCCGCACTGGGGCCGGGCTCCTTGATCAAGGCCTGGTCGTGGTACAGGTGAATCGTGGAGCTGCCGGTAAGCTGTCGGGCGATTCGCGCGACGCGGCCGCCGAAGACGTAGGCCTTCACGGCCGGCGAGTTCTCCCAGAGATTGAGCATTTGCAGGATCCGCTCTCGTTTCTCCTGACTTGCGTTCGAATCATCCCCCGCGAGATCGCGCATGAGACCCTTCCTTTCGGTGCGCAGCTCGTCCATCGCGTTCCTCAGCACGTTCACCTCTTCGTCGTTGAGCACGTCATCGAAACGCACGTATCCATTCTCGCGAAAGAAGGCGATCTGGTCATCGGAAACCGGATAGTCTGTTTTGAACAAATTGTCGTACATGATTCAGCTTCGTTTATGGCAAATGGATAAGACCAACTCACAACCCTCAATTCTCAACTCGATCCTCGACGCTGAGGCGTTCGAAATCCAACAGCCGCTGCCGGGGACCGTATCGGATCTCCAGACTTCTGCTGTCCTTCGACGCCTTCAGAAAAGGGCCTTCGAAAAGCGGCCAGTTCTCGTAATCTACAGGCCGGCCGTCGACGGTGGGCACGTCCCCGTAGGCCGCGTGCAGCTCCGAGCCGTCGAGTGCGGTGAAGCGCACCTCCGGCGTCGGCGAAGTCGAAGTCTCGACGGGCAGCGCGTTGACGGCTGCCTTAAATGCCTCGAACGTCGGATAGGAAGACGACGGAGCAACCTGCACGATCGCGCCGTTTTTCAGATGGGGACTGTGCAGCCGCCGGTCTCCTGATTCCTCCTCTTGCCACTCGTGCGGCGCAAGAGGATAATACGCGATGTAGGCCTCTCCGCCGATCGCGAAAATCCATCCGCTTTCATCGTCATCCAGCTCACTAAGATCACGAGAGAAGAAGCCGCTGATGTGAGGGAAGCGGGTGTCCTCGGGGATGTCGTACAGCGCGACCACGACATCTTCGTGCTGAAAAACCTGTTCGTATGGAGATCCGCCGGTCCACTTCGTGGGCTCATCATACTCCCGCTTCGAGCGCACGATGAGTTCCGTGACCATCGGCCAGTGCTCGGCAAAGTACATCGTGCCTTCGAGGGGCGATGAATAGGGATGCAGCGTGAAGAGCGTATTGTGCACGTCGCGGGGATCGTCGACCGCCCAGGTGAGATCCCACGTCTGCTGCTGGATGGGCTGGAGCAGCCCTCCCTGACTCGATCCGAGGACATATTCCGGCCGCATTTTCGTGTATTTGTAGACGGGCGCGTTTTTCACGGGGCTGTTGCGAATGCGATGCCGCGTGCGCTTCAATTCCCGATGCACGTACGGCTCGGATCGATCGGTGGCGATGTGATATAGGATCTCGGGCGGCTCATAACCGCTGACGGCGAGGATGAAGGTCTCGCCGCTGGGACCGAACGGGACATTGCCCCATAGCAGCCAGGAGAAGCGGGTGGCTCCGGGGAGCCACGGCTCCACGACCTCTCGCTCGTACAGCCGGCTGTGCGCCCCCCCGTACAGACCCTCCAGACTTTCCGCTGCGAAATCGGCGATCAGGTAATCCAGCATCATCTGAGCGCGCTGCTTCATCGCCGGGTCCTTTGCATGTGCGTAGAGAAGCGCCATCGGAGCGATGAAGACTGTAAGATAGTGCGGCGAATCGTATTCACCCTGCCCGATGGTGGTCGTCAGATCGATCCAGTGCTCGAGGAACGAACGCGCCTCTTCAAGATTCTCCTCGGAGCTCTTCCCGGTGTACCAGCGCTCGCCGGATTCACCTGGATGCTCTTCGGACATCAAGTAAAGCGTGGCGTAGTAGAGCACCCAGTGGTTCTCCGTGTCTCCGCGATAGGGCATGTACGTCCGCCAGAGATCTCGCAGCGAGCGCCTGTACTCCACCGGCAGGTCGTCCTTGCCGGCGAAGTAGGCGGTCACGAAAGGAAACATCCAGAACATGTCGCCGCGCGGACTTTCGGCCAGAATGGAGTCGAGTCGCGCGAGAGCCCAGTCCCGATTGCGGTCCTGGTAGAGATTCGCGGCAATCTGGAAATAACCCCCGCGGCTGAAGTCGTCGGGCGGGACCTGGTCGGCGTAATAATTTATGACCGAGTCCCGCCGGGCGTGGTAGGCTTCGAGCAGTTCGGCCCTGCTGATGCGCTGCTCCCCGAGGTCCTGTGCTCGGACCGGGGTTGCGGAGCCGGCGATAAGAAATACGGCGCCGGCCGCAATCACGGCTGCGCACAATCCAAGGCCGGCTGGGAGGCCGACGGCCGACAGTATGCGAGGAAATAGGCTCATCATTTCGGCTCCGAATCGATGAAAATCATGTCGAAGACGAGCGCGCCGTCGAGCCCGGCATAGTGCCAGCTCGAGGCGGAATCATCAGAATAGAAAATGCCGTTCTCGACCGTAGCGGCCCAGAGGCGTCCGGATTCGACGGCGTCGAAGACGACTTCATAGGTTTCGGGTACCGGCAGTCCTTCCGTCCGCTTTTCCCAGTGCTCTCCGCCGTCGGCGCTAAGGAAGAGTCCGTCGAATCCCGCCGCGGCCATATTAGCGCGATCGAACGGATCGACGGCCACTCCGAGAAATGTGTGCCCATCCAGCGTCTCTGCCGCCGAACGCCACGTGCGGCCGCCATCTACAGAAATCAGCACACCGTGGTCCTGCGTGCCGGCGATCCACGTGTCGGGGTCGGAGCCGCTCTGTTGAAGATCGTGCACCGGAATTCCCTCTGCCGCAACGCGTTCCCACGACTCTCCGGCGTCTTCCGAAACGTAGAGCCCGCCCCAGGTGCCGATGAGCACGCGGCCGGCCTGCGTCCGATCGACGGCCACCACTTGCGTGTATTTCTCTGGGAGTGAGGCGGTGGCCTCGATCCAGTTAGCCCCCCTGTCGCGCGTTCGCCAGACGCCGTACGCCGTGGCAACGTAGACGTGCTCGGGTTCGTTTGGATCGACGGCGATGTCCTGCGCTTCCGTCACCTCCCAGCCCGTCGTGATCCGCCACGATTGCCCTCCGTCCAGCGTGCGCAGCGCACCGTTTCCGGCGGCGAGAAACATGACCTCGGGATTCTCCGGGTCGAAGGAGAGGCCCGAAACGCGCGGAATATTCCATCCGACGTGTGTCCACGTGGTGTCGCCATCGAATCGATGCAGCCCGCTCGAGGCCAGCGGCGATCCGACGACATACCCCTGCGTCTTGACGAGCCCTGCCCAAAGCTCCGTCTGGGCGTGCGCCGGCGAGGACACGGAAAAACATCCCATCACAATCAGGGAGAGTATGATTCGAGTCAGATTCATGCAGCGGATGCTCGGTGTTTCAGATCTAATGGGTTCAAACCGAATCCTCGATAATCAGATTCTCGAAATCTAGAACGCGGCGTATCGATCTCGCGCGCAGCTCGAGTAATTTGCTTCCCCTGTCCTGCCGCATGAACGGGTTGCCGAACAGCGGCCATGCGTCGTAATCCGCGGGTTGCCCATCCACCCGAGGAATGTCCCCGTAGGTCACGTCGAGGTCGGCACCCCGCAGCGTCTGGAAGCGGACCCGCGGCACCGGCTCGGCCGCGGCTTCCAGCGGCTGCGCCTTCACGGCGGCTCGAAACGCATCGAAAGAGTATGACGATGCGGATGCAGCCTGAACTACCGCTCCGTTCTTGAGATTTGGGCTGTGTAGGCGTCGGTCGCCGCCCGGCTCGTCTCTCCATTCGTAGGGAGCCAGCGGAAAATACGCGATCAGCGCTTTACCGCCCTTCGCGAAAATCCATCCACTCTCATCCTCTTGCCGCTCTGAAAGGTGACGTGAGAAGAATCCGCTGATGTGGGGGAAGCGGGTGCCTTCCGGGATGTCGTACAGCGCGACGACCGCGTCCTCGTGCTGAAATACCTGTTCGAACGGCGACGCGCCTGTCCATTTATCCGGAGAATCATACGTTTCCTTTTTCTCCTCCAGCACCGACCGCGTGAGAAGCTTCGGCTCCTCGGGGAAGTACATCCCCAGCTCGCGGCCGGAGGAGTACGGGTGCAGGGTGAAGAGCATGTTGTAGCCTTCGTACGGATCGCGGGCAGACCAGAACAACTCCCACGTGTGCTGCTGGATGGGCTGCAGCAGCCCGCCCTGCGTGGAGCCGATCACGTAATCGCCCGAAACGTACGCGTACTTGTACACCGGCTCCGTACGGTCGTCGCTGTATCGAATCCGGTAGCGGGTGCGCTTCAGCTCGCGGTGCACGAAGGGCTCGGAACGATCCGTCGCGATGTGATGGATGACTTCCGGCGGACGGTACCCGCTCATCGCGAGGATGACCGCGATAGCGTGCGGGCGATAGCCGATTGCCGGCAGGATGACGTTCACGCCGTCCGGCCGGAACGGTATATTGCCGAAAAGCAGCCAGGCAAAGCTTGTGCTGCCGTTCTTCCACCGTTCCAGCAGCGGCTGCGGATAGATCCGGCTGAATGCGCCGGCGTACTGCCCGTTCAGCGTGTCGACGGCGAAGTCGGCGATCAGGTAATCGAGCATCATGTGGGCGCGGCGCCGCATGTCTTCATCGGCGGCGAAGGCATAGAGCAGCGCCATCGGCGTGATGAAGAAGCCCATGTAGTGCGGCGAATCGTACTCTCCCTGGCCGATCGTGACCGTCGTCTCCACCCAGTGCTCCAGATAGTCTCGCGCCTCCTCGAGGTTCTCGACAGAGCTCCGACCGTTGTACCACGCCGTTCCCGGCTGATTCGGGTAGAGCTGCGCCATGAGATAGAGCGAGGCGTAGTACATTACCCAGTGATTTTCGGTGTCGCCGCGATACGGCGTGAACGTGCGCCAGAGGTCGCGCAGACGGCGGAGATAATCTTCCGGAAGGACGTCACGTCCGAGATAGTTCACGAGCACGTTCGGGTACATCCAGAACATGTCGCCGTTGGGTCGCGGAATGATTTCGTCCAGAAGGGCGATCGCTCCGGATAGATCGCGGCGCAGATACAGCTTCGCGGCGACCTCGATCAAATCGACCCGGCTGAGATATCCGCCCGGTTCGCGATCCGCATAGAAGTTGATCAAGGTCTCGCAGCGCTCCCGGTACGCGGCATCCAGGTCGGAGGCGTCGCGGGTGTGCACCGATTCGTATGTGGGGCTCGTCGTCATCAATTTCTCCGCACGAACAGCATGTCACGGATGGTCGCCTTCTCGAGACCCAGATGCGTCCAGCGAGCGTCCGGGGCTATGCGGAAGACGCCGCGCCCTACCGTGCCCACCCACAGGCATCCCGGCTGCTGCGGATCGAATGCCAGCGCATGGATCGTGCGCTCCGGAAGGCCGTCAGCCCATGAGACCCACGTCGCTCCGGCATCCTCGCTGAGGAACACACCCGTCTCGTATCCGGCCGCTGCCATCCGTGCCGGCTCGGCCGGATCGAGTGCCACGGCGTAGCACGTCGCTCGCGCAACCGATCCGCCGGCGAAGCGCCAGGTTGTGCCGCGGTCGCTGGAAATAAGCACTCCCTCATCCTCCGTGCCTGCGAGCCAGAGGTCCGGCTCGACGGCACTCTGCCGCACCGACCGAATGGCCACGCCGCGCGGACCGGCGGGACGCCACGTATCTGCACCGTCCTCGGAGACGAACAATCCTTCCTCGCTGCCGGCGATCACGCGCCCGGACGTCCCCGAATCGACGGTGATAGACTGTATGAATGTGGCGGTCGGTGCCGGAATTCCGCTGCTGGATTCGACCCACGACTCAGCGCGGTCATCGCTCCGGACGACGCCGTACGCGGTGGCTGCATACACCCTCTCCGGCGCATGAGGATCGATGGCAACCTCTTGAACCTCGGTGATCTGCCAGCCCGTCGTAACCCGCCAACTGCCGCCGCCGTCCGTGCTCCGCAGGACGCCGTTGCCCGCGGCGAGATACATCGTCTCGGGATGATCGTTCTCGACGGCGATCCCGGAGTGTCGAAGGTTGGACCATCCCAGCTGCGACCAGCGCCCGTCGCCCTCGTAGCGATGCAATCCGCTCGCAGCATTCGCCTCGCCCACGATGTACCCGCGCGTTTCGAGAACTGCGGCATAGAGCACGTGCGATGTGGCGCTGATGGTCATATGCAGGTGATGAATGTCATAGGTCGTGTATGTTCGGATGTTCGTCTCTCTGTGTGTCGAATGGACTGTGCTATTTATGGGCTTGCGATGATGCTTCTATTTGGGGGCGTGCAGGGGTCTTTCGGCGGAGGCGCTTTCGCGTCGATCGGCGAAGGACCGGACCTGCTGCGGCGACCGTTCTGCGGCGGACCGCTGGAGGGCCTCCACCACAGCGAGCGCCTGCAGCCCGTCCCACCCGTCGATCTCCGGACGCTCCCGCGAGCGAACGGCGCGGCCGAACGCTTCCATCTGGCGAACGTAGCTTTCGCGGTCGTACTCGGTGTAATCGAATTTCTCGGCCGGCCCGTCGCCGTGCCCGTCGGTATCTTCCGTACGGCGAAACCAGCAGCTATGCGGCGTGCAGCGCAGCGTGCCCTCCGTGCCCGCGATGCGGTACTCGAAGAGCACCTGTGTGCAATAATTGCTCACCAGAGTGCCGGTCCCACCCGACGCAAGCTCGAATGCAGCTGAAACGCTGTCGACGACCTCCGGAGGCGTGGTTACCGACCGCGAAAAGGCATAGACTTCCCGAACCGGACCGAGCAGGTAATGCACCAGGTCGATTCCGTGTATGCCGAGCTGCATCACGGGAAGCAGCGGACATTGATCCGGCCGCAGCCGCCATGCATCCGCGGAGAGCCGCCGCGTGCCCGCCGCGGAAAAGTGGATCTCTGCGCTGACGATCGCGCCCAGTCGGCCATCCAGAATAAACTCGCGCGCCCGCTGTGTCGCCCGGCCGAACCGCATGTTGTGACCCACCATCAGCAGACGCCCCGCATTTCCGGCGGATTCGACGATGGCGAGTCCGTCGGCGACGGTATTCGCAATCGGCTTCTCGACGAAGACATCCAGATCCGCTGCAAAGGCAGCCTCTGCCTGCGCCCGGTGCAGGTGATTGGGCGTCACGAGTACGACCGCCTCGACATCCGAGCGATCGAGTACGGCCTCGTAGGACGGCGCCGCTTCGCATCCGAAGCGTTCCGCGGACGCCTTGAGCTCCGCCTCCGCGACGTCGAAGACGGCCACCACCTCGAGGTTCGCCGCCGATGCGGCGGCTTCCTGGATCGTCACTCCATGGCCGCCCAGTCCCACGAGGGCCGTGCGTACGGGTCCGTTCTCTATGTTTTTACTCTCTGCCAACTTCGTTTTTGGGCCGACCAACCAGGTCTACCGGTTTGTCTTTTGTTTGATGATGCTCCGAACCTTATCGACGCTCTGACGTGAGCTTTCCACGAGTGGCATGCAGTGGGTTTCGACCGTCGCATGCCCCAGATCCGTTTCGTCGATGATCCATCCCAGAATCTCCTCCCACGGCGTGGCTCCCGTGCCGACCGGACGCCACGGAGCCTTGGGATCATCGGGATAAAAGTCTTTCACGTGGATGTTGACCAGGTGCGGCCGCAGGGTCTTGAAGCTCTCATGATTGGGGCGGGCTCCACCCCAGTGTTGATTGGCGGGATCCCAGTTGATCTGCAGGGTGGGATGATCGATTTCGGTGAGCAGGTCCACGGAACCTGCCGGTTGATCGAACCAGAAATTCGGTTCATTCTCTATGGCTACGGTCAGATCGGCGGAGGCCGCCGCTTCGGCCGCTTCCGTGAGCGCATCCATCACGAGCGTCCGGTCCTCATCGTCATCAACCCGCCGCTCGAAGCCGAACACGATCAACATCGGGGATTCGAAGCGCCGAGCCATTTCAATCGACCGCGGCAGTACCTCGTCGATTTCCTGTCGGATGGTCCGTCGATCCGAAACATTCCCCTTGAAGATGCCCGGCGACACGGCGGTGATGCGGCTTCCGGAACGCATGATCTCCTCCACGAGGCCTACTTCGTCTGTGGTGAAGTAGGGGAAACGCCGCTCACCGCCTTCGCGAAGCTCGAAGAGGGTGAGTCCCCAGGATCGGGCGGTCTCCAGCGCATCGGCCAGATTCCGGGAGACCTCGTCCGTCACAATTCCGATATCGAGCGTTCTACTCATTGTCCACCTGCGCAATACGTTCGCGATTGGGGGCCAGAATGGCGTTGATGTCGTTCTCGGCACGCTCCAGCATCTCTACGCCGTCCAGCCGGCCATAGGCGAGCCGCTCGATGTAGGCGCCGAGCAGATCGGTCGCCCGGGTGTACCCCGGGAATTTGTAGGGTGGAGCGACTTCCTGATCCAGGAACACGCTCACATGCGGATCCTCGCTGAACTTCGGCTGGCTCGCAACCGATTTCATGACCGGCAGGATGCCTCCGATATCCATATAGCGCGTGTAGGCCTCATCATCCATCAAGAACTTGACCCACTCCCACGCGGCGTCCTGGTGCGGCGAGTCGCGGCTCACTGACCACACGTACGAGGCGCCGAAACTGACGGACCTTTCGCGGGCCGGCACGGGCGCGACGCCGAAGTCGACCGCAGGATAATTTTCTTCCAGCCACCGGATCACGTGCATCTCCCGCAGGAACATGGCGACGCGACCCTGTCCGAATCCCTGCTGATCACCGTCGTGATCGACCGCATCGATGTTTTTGTCGAAGAGGACGGTTTCATAAAATGCGACCGCCTCCCTTCCGGCTTCGGTGTTGAGGGTCGCGCGCGTGCCTTCGTCGTCGAACGGCCTTCCCCCCGCCGAACTCAGAAAGGTGAACCATTTCTCCGCCGTCCCCGGCTTGTAGCCCGTCTTTCGAAGTGATAGCCCTGCCCGCAGAACCCGGCCGTCGGTGTCCCGCACCGTCAGCCTGTCGGCATATTCGAGCAGCTCGTTCCATGTCTCGGGTGGACGATCGGGATCCAGGCCCGCCTCGCGAAACATGTCCCTGTTGTAGAATAGCGCCTGCCACGCCGCATCACCGGCGATGCCGTAACAGGTATCCGCATAATATGGAGCCTGGCGGAGCATGTCGTTAAGCGCGTTTTCCTGAACCATCCGTTCGATCTCCGCCGGGGCCGGCGAGAGCAGTCCCAGCCGGGCATATTCTCCGGTGACGACCTCCGAGGCGACGAACACGTCCGGCTCCTTGCCGCTGCTGAATCGGAGCCTCAATTTGATTTCGAAATCCTTCAGGGAGCTGCCCGGAAACTGCTCGATGACGATGTCGACATCCGGACGCGCGGCTTCGAAGGCTTCTTCCGCCCATCGGTAGAACTCGACCTGACGCGTGCTGATCAGCAGCATGTACACGCGCACGACCTGCCGCCCGTCGGGCCCGAAGCTGTCGCCGGAGGGCCGACACGCGCCGAACGCAACAGCGACGGCCAGCGCGAGGCCGGCGCTCATCAGCCAGGATATGCGCGCGTTCGATCGGTTCATTTGGGGGGATGATTATCCTTTCAATCCCGTCATCGTCACGCCGCGGATAAACTGCCGCTGCATGAACAGGAAGAATATGATGATGGGCACCACGGCGATCGTCGAGGCGGCCATCATTTTTACGTACTCCGGATTGTGGATGTCGGAGAAGCCCAGGATGCCGACCTCGATCGGCTTGAGTACCTCCGTATTGATCACGATGAGCGGCCAGAGGAAGTCGCTCCACGACCACATGAACAGGAAGATGCTGTAGGCGGCGAGCGTCGGACGAATGAGCGGAAGCACCACGCTCAGATACGTCCGGAACGGCCCGCACCCGTCGATGCGCGCCGCATCGAGCAGGTCGTCCGGGATGCTGATGATCGTCTGGCGAAACAGAAAGATGCCGAAGGGCTCCATCAGGGCGACGACGACGACGGCCCAGTAGGTATCGACCCAGCCGAAATCCACCATCATGTCGTAGAGCGTCAGCATCTTCACCTGAAACGGAACCATCATGGTCACGATGATGGCCGCGAATATGAATCCGCGTCCCGGAAATTTCATCTTGGCGAAGACGAACCCGGCCAGCGAGCAGAAGAAGAGGCTCGGCAGCATGCGCAGCGCCGTGTAGATGCCGCTGTTGAGATAATACCGGAGCATCGGCCGCTCGGTAAACACAGCCTCGTAGGCGGACCAGGTGAGCGGATCCGGGAGAAGGTTGCGCAGCACGGCGCCGAGCCGGCGTGGCGTCTCGAAGAAGGCCTCCGCGTCGGCGGGCGTCTTCAACGAGGTGAGCGCCATCCAGATCAGCGGGCCGACCATCACGATCGACCCGATGATGAGCACGGTGTGGACGAGTACGCGGGACGGCGCCGGGAGATATCGCTTCCATTGCCCGCCGCCACCGGGGACGTCCTGCTGCGGCGCAGGTACCGCCTCGCTGACGGTCCCTGGCTGTGGAGGCGGCTCTGGGGGAATCGATGACATATAAAGTAGTCGGAAACGTCACGTTCAGGAGGCGAGGGCGTCGCGGGTGGCTTCGGCGACTCGATCACAGTCCGCCCGGCTGTTGAATACGTGGGTCGACACGCGGACGGCGTCGATCCCGCGTTCGCTGACGATGCGGCACCGAAGCTGCCATTCGTTTGTGAGGAAGGCATAAAGCTCGTCGTACGGCATCGCGTCGGCTTTGAACGTCGTCATTGAACCTGACAGCGAGGGATCGGACGGCGTCAGCACCTCTACACCCGGAATTTCGTGAAGGGCCGCCTGGAGATACTGCGCCAGTTCGCGGCCGTATCGTGCGACCCGCTCCATGCCGATCGATTCAAGAAAGTCGACCGCGGCAACGATGCCGATAATCGATGCGGCGTCGCGCGTGCCGGGCTCGTAACGCTGTGCAGTCGGATTGTATCGGAACTCGTCGGGAAGCTCGTATTCCGCTTCAGAGTAGGCGCCGGCCTCGGTGGGCATCACCTCGTCGAGACGCTCCTCGCGGACGATCAGAATGCCGGTTCCATGCGGCGCTCCCATCCATTTGTGCCCGCTCGTGGCGTACGAATCGCATCCGATGCTGTGCACGTCGACCGGAAACATCCCCGCCGACTGCGCGCCGTCGATATGGAACCAGATGCCCCGGTCGCGGGCCATGGAAGCGATCGCCTCGACGGGCAGGCGGATCCCGGTAGGCGCGGTGACGTGGCTAACCTGAATCACTCTCGTGCGCGGCGTGATGAGCGCCTCGATCCGCTCCAGATTGCCCGCCTCGCTGGTCGGGTCGGGTTCGAAAATACGGACCTTTAGTCCGTGCTGCTTCTGGCGGTTCAACCACGGAATCGAGCCGCCGGGATGGGCATGCGATTCGAAAATCACCTCGTCCCCTTCCCGTAGGAAGGTCAATCCGGATGCGACTGTCGAATTGGCTTCGGTCGCATTGCGCATGAACGCCACTTCCGACGGGAGGGCGCCGAGAAACGCCGCGACCGGCGTCCGTGCTTCATCGATGTGATGGTGTCCGTGCTCGGAGATGGACTGGAACTCCAGCACGCTCCTGTGCACGGCATCCAGCACCGGGTACGGAGCGGGGCCGAGCCCGCCGGTATTCAGATAGGTTCGCTCGTGGGTCAGCGGATACTGGTCCCGAACCAGATCCCAAAAATCGTCGTCGTCGACGTACCGCGGCGGCCACGCAGGCCGCTCCGTATCCGATACCACCGCATCGGTGGATGCGGCGCCGGCAGAATTCCGAGCGTCAGCATTCCCCGCCGGTGCCGCATCGCGCTCCGACCCAGCGACCGACCAGAGGCCCAGGCCGACGGAGCCGTGAACCGCCCGATTAAGAAATCGACGACGCGTGTTCATCCAGATAGCCTCTCTCAACTCGAAAATCTCAACTCTGACGAAATCACGCCGCAGCCGCCACCGAATCCCTGCCCACACGCATCTGCACGTATGTGAAGAGGGCCACTATCAGCAGGAGAATCACCGCAGCCGCGGACGCATAACCCATCTCGTCATATTGGATGCCCTGTTCGTATATGTGATACACCATCGTGCGCGTGGCATTTATGGGTCCGCCCTGCGTCATGGCCAGGACGATCGTAAATACCTGGAACGATCGGATAACCGCCGTTATGCAGACCAGTACGAAAATGGGCTTGAGCTGTGGGAACGTAATGAAGCGGAAGTTCTGCATGGCCGACGCGCCGTCCATGCCGGAGACCTCGTAGTATTCCTCCGGGATCGCCTGCAGTGCGGCGGCGAACAGAATCAAGTCGAATCCGAGATTCTTCCATATCGTCAACGCCATGAGCGAAGGCAATGCGAGCGTCTCGCTGAGAAGCCACGCCTGCGGTTCGAGCCCGACGAACGTGAGCATGAAGTTCAGCAGGCCGTTCGAGGCGTAGAGCCACCGGAAAATCATCGATGTCGCCAGCAGCGACGTCACTACGGGGATGAAGTACAGGGTTCTGTAGATCTTCGCCCATCTACCGGTTTGCTCGACGAGAATCGCAAAAAGCAGCGCGAGCGCCACCCCTATGACGACCACCACTCCCACGAAAAGCAGCGTGTTCCAGAGCGCCGAGACGAAGAGCGGATCCTGGAACTGCCGGACGTAATTATCCAGACCGATCCAGGGGGTCACGCGCCTCAAGAGCCCGTATTCCAAAAAGCTGATAACGATGCTTTTCAGAATCGGGTAGTATTGAAAGACGGCAAAGAACGCCAGCACCGGCAGCAAAAGCAGGTACGCAGATCGGGCCTCGCTGGAGAGGCTTCGTATGTTCAAGGACCCGCTAAGCAAAGGTATATTTAATCTCGACGCGCGCCGCTCCCCTGACACTTCCCTGCGCTCCGGCATATAAACTCTCCTCGACCCGGCTCTCCTCCAGGGCAGTCTCCCGACCGTCCCACTGCATCCGCTCGGCACGTGCGCCTTCGGGCAGCAGGACGAGGAGCTCGACGTCGGCGTCGCTCGCTCGAAGGTCGAGCTCGATGCGCTTGCTCTCGGTATGATGATCGAACGTGTAGCCGAAGCCGGAGCCGGAGTCAGCATAACTCACGTCGATGCGCGCCGTCTCTTCCTCGGTCGCCGACCAGCGCGGCGCACATCGCACGCGGCGGAAGGAATGATCCAGGTCCGTGATCCCGCACAGGCCCTCGACGAAGGCGTAGAGCATTGCCGAAGAGCCCCATCCGTCCGTGGGCGTCGCCTCAGGGCTGGTGCTGGCTTCGTCGGTCGACGGGGTGCCGTCCGGAAAATACCAGAGATACGTTTCGCCGCTGCGTGCGATCATGTCGGCGTAGCGCTGCAGCGTCTCGACTCCGTACTGCTCGAACCCGTGGTCGAAGGCTGCACGTGCGAGCTCGCCGCCCACAAGCGGAAGGATGCCCCCGTTCACGTACGCACCGCCCTTAAGCTTTTCATCCCCGAATATGCCGTCGGGAAACGGCGGATCGATGCTGAACCATTCGGCGAATGCCCCGACCGCCTCACCCCGTCGTCGGTATTCGCGAAGGATGGCCACGGCGGTCTCATGCGTGGCCAGACCCCGGTTCACGGCCATCGGATTGCTCAGGCTCAGCTGCTCACCTTCATCCACTCCCGCGATCGTCACCGGCGTGAGCTTGTGGAAGTGCGTGTAGAAGCGCCCGTTAAATAGCAATGTGTTGGCCTGCTCCCGCACCTCCCCTGCCACGCTGCTCCAGTGATCGGCACGGTCGGCGCGCCCGACGACGCGGCACATGCGGCTCAACAGCGCCGCTGCTTCGTAAAAGCCGCTGTTGTCGCCGTGCATGATGCCCCAGTAGGTATCGTCCGTAACCTCGAAATTGAGCCACGGCGCACGGCCCGCCGTATAGTCAAAGTCCCACGTGTCGATGGTGTAGGGACGTTTGATGAGCCGGTGCTCTTCGTCCCACCGCCACGGATGCGTCATGCTGTAAGTGAGCGCACCCTCCAACGCCGGAATCAGATCATCCAGCCACTCGGTCGCTCCCGATGCCTGCCAGGCAAGATAGGCCGCCTTGACGAATCGATACTCGACGTCGGCTTCGACCGGTACGCGGACCCATTTCTCCCAGTTTTCCCGTTCACACGGCTTCTTCTCGGGGTAGGTCGTTACGTAGTCGAAAACGCGGCCGCTCGTCGCCTGCGTCGAGGCGAAAGCGGAGACGGCGCTCCGCACGTCAGGTAGGACGTACTTGCCTCCGCGGAGTATATCGGAATGATCACGAATCCATAGGGCCGGTGTATCCGGACTCCGATAACCCTGAACGGGCGACCCATCGAGCACCAGGTCGATTACGTCTGCATCCAGAAAAGCGAGAATTTGCCGGCAAAAAGCACCCCATCTCCCTGAAGTCGTTTCTACGTTCAGCACGTCGGCCTCACAAACCGACTCGCAGTGTGAAGCGGTGGGCGTCGTTCAGCAGGTCCATCTGCGTGAAGGCATAGTCGACGGCCACGGCATAGCCTGAGATCTCGTACTGCAGGCCGCCGCCCAGTGACGCGCCTTCGATTGATGTCTTGATCGGGTCGCGATCAGCCGTACCACCATCTTCGATGCCGCTGTAATTGAATTTATAGCCGGCCCGGAGAAAAAGTAGATCATAGAACGAAAGCTCGCCGCCGCCGATGAACAGCTGGTCCGCATCGAGCGGCTTCGCCGTATCGATCGCCAGCATAAGACGCGTGTGCTCGGTGCTGACGGGATAGATGGACGTGCCGATCGAGAACGTGAGCGGAAGCGGATTACTCTGGTTGTAGAATTTTATCGGGCTGCCCAGATTGCTCAACCGCGCCGACACCCGCCATCCTGCAATGCCGATGTTATACACCGAACCGAAATCGAACGCGACGGCCGTCGCGGACACGTCGTCGATGGACTCGTTGATCACCTTCACTGTCGTGCCGAGGGCGAGCCGGTCGAAGAAGTACCGGGCAAACGAGGCGCTGACGGCGAGGTCCTGGTAGTCGAACGTGCTCGACGTCTCCGTGTCCGTTACCAGATCCTGTAGGATGGGGTCGGTGTAGCCGTTCTCGCGGTTCGCGGGAATGTCGGATACGCCGAAGACCTGGACTCCCAATGTCACGGTACCGGTGCCTCCCATATTATAGCCGACCGCCGCGCCCGTGTAGCTCAGGTCTGCGATCCAATCGTTGTAGGAGAACGCAGCACTCAGGCGCTGATCCGGCGCGAGCGCCGTGCCCGCTGGATTCCAGAAGATCTGGTTGGCACTGTTCTGAATTGTGGTCGCCGCCGAGCCGAGCGCAGCCTCACGTGCCCCCACCCCGATCTCCAGGAAGGCAGCCCCCGTGCGTCCGGCTTTGCGCTGCGCCAGCGCGTCCGTGGCCACAATGGCGAGCAGTAACGGAATGATCAGGAATAGCTTTTCTTTCATAATGTCCTCTCGGATTTCAAGGTCCAGGACCGGTCAAAGTGAGCAATGAATGGGGAGACTTCAGCAGCCCTCATCGAAGGATCGCGAAGTGGCCGACTACTTCTCTTCCGTCGTACGAAACATGGTATATGTAGAGCCCGCTGGAGACCTCGACTCCGTCCTTCGAAAACATATCCCATACGAATCTGCCGTCGCTCGCGTCCTCGACGGATTCCTGCAGCATTATTTGCCCGGACACATCCATGATCGTGATGGTGAAGTCGGACGGCAGATTGAGAAAGCTGAGATTGTGGCTCGACGGGTTCGTCCGCACATCGTTGAGACCCGTGATCTTATAGGGATTCGGCGAAACCGTAATGAGCCGCTCCACGTCATCCGCATCCGCGACGGGTGGCGTCACGGTAAAGGACGTCCCGATGTTCTTGAATGCGAGCGTCCCTTCATCCGGGTAGTTCTCGTTCTGGTAGGCAAATGGATACGTGCCGCTCCAGGGCGTGTCGAGTCCGATCGTTCCGACCGGAGCCTCCGGAGAGTTGCGCCCGTTGCGATTAATCACTCCCGACGACTCGAGGTGGCCTGCCGTCACAGGACCCTGCGGACCCGTCCAGCTGCCATCCTCCTTGTACGCCGAGACGTAGTACCAGTACGTGAAGCCGGTGATGGCATTTACATCCTCGAATTCATAATCATACGGACCGGATGCCGCACCGTACTGACCGAGCTCACTCGCAGGAATGTTCTCGATGAGATCGTAGGTGCCCCATTCCTCGGGCTGGTATGTTCCGGCGACATCCGACCCTGAGAACGCAAATTCCGCAGCATCGAAGTATGGATTGATCGGATCGAGAAAGGCATCGGTGCCCGTTTCAGGGTCATGCTGGTGGTGGAATTGGTCAACCAGACGCATGCCTTCTTCGAGGTAATCACGCCGGCGGTACTGGGCGGCGCGCCAGATCTTGTAGCCGTCCACCTCGGAATCGAGATTCTGGACGTCCGTCCACCGAACGACGGCCGTTCCGTCGACGGTGCTCTGCACCTGCACTTCGGGTGCCGGTGGGGCCGGCAGTTCGCTGCGAATATCCCAGCCACGCTCCCAGGCCCATTCCGCGGCGTCCATCGCATCCTCGACGCCGTCGAATCGAAATCCTGCTGCCGCTACGAAGACGAACGTGATCGACTCGTCAACGTCGAGGCTAAAAGGTCCGACGCCGGTCTTGTTGCTTTCACCGAAGGTCCATTCGCGCGTGTAGCCGATGGCATCGTAAAAGTCGGCATCCGACGGGCTCTCGTTGCCGACGAGCGTCGGATTCCAGCCGGGCTCCCAGACCGGTTGCTGAATGCCGGTTTCCTTGCCCTCGTCTTCAGAGGCGTACTTGAAATCTCCGTGCGGGCGCTCGGGACTGCCCTGCGCGACGAAGGTCGTTACGTCGTCCGCCGTTCCGGAAGCGAAGAACCGAGAGTTCGGGGCAAGATCGACCGGACGCGTACCACCGTCCGCCGTACGGCCGTAGTCCTCGTACCAGGTTGCCGTCGCAGCTCGAAATTCTTTCGCCGAATCGTTGTAACGATAGGTGACGAGCTGGGACTGGAAGGTGTGCGACGTGTACCAGCCGCGCTCGGGGCCTTCGCCGATCGGGTGCGTGTCGAAGAGGGTTTGCTTGTCCGGCGAGGCCGCATTGATGCTCCCGAGATTCGCATAGCTCCCGTTGAAGTCCTCGATGCTGCCCTGCTTCACACCCATCCAGCGCCACGCGTTCCAGATGTCGGTGTATCCGTCCTTGTTGGTGTAATTATTGACGCCGAAGTCGCGTTCTCCCGGGGGCGGAACGGACCGTCCACCGGTGCGGCCCGGCGGCACATTGGCGAACCACGCGAGCATGTCGTGAGGCACGCCGTCCTCGTCAGGAGCACCTACATAGCCGAACGTACGGCCGGCGCCGAACTTGCTGCCGCCGTCGGTTCCGCCGAGTCGACGGCCGTTAAAGCTGATCTTGACAGCCGGCGCGGTCTCACCCTGCAGCGAGGCGGTGACGGCGTCTATCGCGTTGCCGGTAGCCTCGAGATCGCCGTCGCCGTCGCTATCGACTTCGCCCGTGTTCGTCATCGTGACCTCCATCACGACGAAGTCGTTCATGTTCTGCTCGTTCGACGTGAACTGGTGGGCACGAAGCTTGAAGTCGATGCCCGCGGTCGACGGCCAGCCTGCTTCGTATACCAGATGTGTGCGGCTCTCGTCCGTGTACCGAGCCTCGCGCTGGTAATCACGAGCCGGGTCGCCCGCCCCGGCGACGTTCGGGCCGTAGGTGGCGGTCATGAACCGGCTATCCTTCCCCTCATCGATATCGTAAATCGGGTTGCCTTCTACGTATCCGGCCCATCCATCCGACTTAAAGACAGGGAAGCCGAATTTGCGGGCATTCCGAAACAGATTGATGACCCGGTACCCTGCCGGCCACATGCCGCCGGGGTTGTTGTGGGTGGCGTCATTCGAGCCCATGTGCATGTAGCTCGTCATGCCGATCCCACGGAAGGAGTTGTTGAGGAGGTTGTCCTCATTGGTATTCAGAGGCTTGACCGTCTCCCACAGGTCCCCGGCGACCATATACCCGTCGCCGGGTGTGTACTGCCTGAACGTGTTGTACTCGAGGAGACTGGACGGCGTGTCGCCGCTCTGGGCCGCGGCCGAATCGACCATGGCGCCGAAAATCACCGTGACGCCGAAGATCGCGAGCAGGCAGTAGGTGATGGATCCTTTATTCATGGTACAAGAGGTTTGATGACCGAAAAGAGGAGTTCACCTTGAAATTAGAAGCGCAGGCGAGCGCCGAAGTACACGTTTCGCGCCACTCCGTACAGTGCCGAGCCGTCGCGCTGGATAAGGCGGCTGCCGGGACTTCCGGTACGCTCGAAAATCTCCGGCTCGTCCGACTGCGGGTTGGAGTTGAATGCGATGATATTGTCGTGGTCCAGCAAATTGATGATGTCGACGAACACATCGACGCCCGAGCGCTCGAAGAAGAAGAACCGTTTTTCGAGGCGGAGATCGATCTGATGGTTCGTCGGACCGGTGAGCAGCTCGCGATCGCGCGGATCGGCATCGATCTGCTTGCGATAGAGGAAGCCGCTCTCGAGGCTGCCGGTCAAGCCGACGGAAATGTCGTATGGCAGCGCAGCGACGGATCGGAGCACGACACGGTGCCGCCGGTCGTAGCCGCCGGTGAGCGTTGAGCTTCCACCGCGCACGTTCAACGGAAAGTGCGTAAGGTCATCCGCGACGTCGAACGGAAGCTGCGTCATGGGGTTGTCCGGGTCGTTGTCCGCAAAGGACGGGCTTCCGGCCACAGGATCGGCCTGTTCGACCGACGAGTAGGTGTAGGAAGCCGTGACGCCGAGATTGAAGTCCGGCGCGATATCCAGTGGCGCACGACGCAGCACGAGCTCGATACCGCGGGCATCTGCATAGCCGAAGCTCGTCGAGAAGACGTGCCGCGCACCCACGAGGGTGGGCTCATCTTCCGGATTGCGATTTGTCGCCGTGAAGCCGACTCGGCCGTAATTGTCGATGCTGCGCATGTACGCATTCACGTCAGCGCCCCAGCCGGCGGAGAACTCCCACTGCAGGCCGAGCTCGTAGTTGTTCGAGGTGATCGGATCCTGATTGGGGTCCTGGTACTGGAAGAATACGTTGTTGGAATGGTTGCCGTCGTACCATTCGTACAGCTGCGTAAAGGGCGGCAGCTGCTGGTTTCTAGCGTACGAAAAGTACATGGCCGCGCTGGATCCGATCGGATGTGAAACCCCGATTCGCGGATTCAAGAACAGATCCGTCGGCACCGATTCCCCGCGATTAAAGAAATTTCGCGCCAGAGGACGTCCGTCGACCTGCACCGTGTCGCGTACGAAGGGATAGAAGTGATCCACGATCTCGTCCATGTCGCGGTTGACGAATTCGGCACGCAGACCAAGGTTTACGACGAGGCCCGCGTACTCCATTCGATCCGAAACGTGGAGGGCTATCTCCCACGGATTCCGGACCCAGTCGTTGTGCACGAACGGCTCCACGGCTCCGTTCAACTTCGCACCATCCGTGTCGATTCCGTACACCTGATCGTAATCGAACTGCCGAAGCTTGACGTCCACGCCTGCCTGGATCAGGTGATTGAACGTCACCTGGCTCGTGTAATCGAGGCGCAGGCCGTTGAGCGTACTCGTCACGTCCTCGGAATAGGGCAGCGGCTGAGCGGTGCGAAGACGCGTTCCACCCGGCTCCGAAATGCCCGTGATGTCGGCATACGCATTGGCGATGTTCGTCGCGAACATCTTGCCTTCTTCGCCGACTCCGATGTACTGATCGATGACATCGGGATCCGTGAAGTCGAGAAAGTCGCCGTCTTCGCCCGGATCGGTAAATCCATTGCCGTCGTCATCGACATATCCGTACCGCGTGCGCTTCATAGTGCGATAGGCTTGCGCCGACACGAAGGAATTTGCCGAGAGGACCTGCCGCCACTGCAGCGAACCCAGGTAGCTGGCGCCGTCATCCTGCGCTACGCCTTCCAGGTAATACCGCCAGAAGTCGTGGTAATTACGGTTATTCCAGCCGCCCCACAGGCCGCGGTCTTCGACGATGCCGAGGGCCGTGATGCGGGAGTTTTCGGAGACCGTGTACGACGTCTTCAACGTACCGCCAATACGCTTCGTGAAGTTGTTAGGCTGGAATCCATTCGTCTGAAACCACTGCCCGCCGGCGATGAAATTCCAGTTGTCGGTGATCGCACCGCCAGCCGAGGCGCGGAAATCGACCTCCGGATCGTTGGCGAACTCGTACCTGTTTTCGGTCCAATCGAAGAGCTCGCCCCTATCCTGCGTATCAGGATCGGAGAGCAGCTGGTCGCGCAAGTCCATGTAATCCTGCACCTGATCATCGGGATAAAAGGTCAGCGAATCCGGACCCGGGACGTTGATCTGAGGCGAAACGCGGGCAGTGATCGAGCCGGTAATAGGCCCTCGCCCCTCCTGGAGCGTTACGGCGACGACACCGCCGGATCCGGACGTATAGCTGGCATCCGTCGCGCCGGTATTCACCGTCACCTCCGAGATGAGCTCCGGGCTCAGCGTGAAGAGGCTCGCGTCCGTCTTGTCGGCGCGGTTGGTGTTGTTGTAGACCAGTCCCCCATAGCCTCCGGCATTGTTCGACGTTGGCGTAAGCTCGTAAAAGGCATCGGTGATGTCGATCCCTTCGAGCACGGTCTTCGCTTCATACCGCCGGCTGCCCCGCAGGAAGCCCTTATAGGAATTGGAGGTACGATCGATGACGTCCCGAAGGCTCGTCACCGGAAGCCGGTCCATCTCCTCGCCGGTCACCATCGCGCGGGACGTGGTCTGATTGACGTCCACGACCGGCCGTGCCGCCTCGATGAGGACTTCGTCGCCCTCGATAACCTCGGGGCTCAACTCTGCATCCACCGTGGTGGTACGGTCCGAGGTGACGCGGATGCCTTCGAACACCTGCGTCGCGAAGCCGACGAACGAGAAACGCACGTCGTAGAGATCCGGACTCAGTCCGATAATCGTGTATCGGCCCTCCGAATCTGTTGATGTGCCCAGGTTCGTTCCCTGGAGTACGACGGTGGCGCCGGGAATCGGCTCACCGGTGTCCGCCTCTGTAACCGTGCCGGCTAATTTTCCTGTCTGGGCCCAGGCTGTGCCCGAAACAGATTGCAGCAGCAGGCAAACAAGCAATGCGAGACATGGGATGGTAACGGTCTGGCGTCCCATATGGCCTTCTCTCTGATCAGGTGAACGTTGCACAATGAATTCGGTCTATGTCGGATGATGTCGATCTCGCCGGCATCGCCGGCAGGCAATCATTCCGACGTCGCGGTGGTCAATTGATGGTGGGTGGCGCTGCCGTCGCGGTCGGCGAGAAATCCCATCGATCGTGAGACTTCTCCTACCGCTTCCTGGATCATGCCCGCAACACTGCGGACGCGATCGGCGTTAGCCTGCGAAGTCAGCATCGCAACGGTCAAGGACGCCCGGGGATAGTGGGTGTGATCGAAGATCGGTGCCGAGATGCAGAGCAACTCGCTGTTGTATTCCCCGTCGACGACGGCATAGCCGTTGTCCCGAATCTCCGTCAATCTATGCTTCAAAGTCGCTCGGTCGATAACAGTGGCCTCGTTGTAGGCCTGTAATCCGTGTTCGTCCCAGATCCCATCCACCTCCTCTTCCGGTAAAAACGCCAGTACAGCCATTCCCGTCGCCGTACAATGCGCGGGCACCCGTTGCCCCAGATTTTTGACGATGGTGATGGATTTCGGACTCTCCACACGGCGGAGATAGATGATCTCACCATCCTCCAGCGTGCCCAGGAAAACGGTTTCACCGCACCTGTCAGCAAGTGCTTCCATGTGGCGCGACGCGGTCGGATACAGATCGGATTGATCGAGAAATCGGTTTCCCAGCTCCCAGAGCCGAGACCCTAACCGGTAGACCCGTTCCTTTTCGTGCCACGTAACGCAGTGGCGTTTTTGCAGAGTCACGAGTATGCGAAACAAGGTGCTCTTTGGAATCTCCGACATCCGGCCGAGTTCGGCCAACGGTAGCCCTCGCGGGGCGTCAGATAAAAACTCGAGCACGCTGATCGCCCGGTCCAGCGAGGGAATAACGTACCGCTCGTTCATTTCATATGTGAAACGATGTTTTCCATATAAACACCTTACCGTACATTGATGTAATAGTCAAGATACTTTTAAGTCTCAAGTCCGAATTTTTAGCATGCCGATCCTATCCACAACAACTACGAGACCGTTGGATTTTCTGGGATTCGTCAAGCGTTTGCTGATCGTCGCCCTGCTGGTGCCCATCTTTGCTTCGTGCCGGAGCGACGGTGAGACGGTATCCGGCGAAAGACAGCCGCTGCGCGTCTTCTTCCTCCTGATCAGTACGAAGCAAGTCGAGTTCTACCAGTGGGCCGAACAGCAATTCGAAGCCTTGAACCCGGACGTCGATGTCATATTCGAACAGTTTCCGGGGACCTCTTTGAAGGATTATGAGATCAAGATCCGGCTGCAGTACGCCAGCGGCAGTCCGCCCGATGTCTGGTACTTTCGCGAAAATGAGCTCGCCGAGTTCGTCAACCTCGGACTGCTGGATCCGGCGCCGCCCTATATCGAGCGGATCGTTCAGGAGAACAGCTTGAACGAGATGATCCGGCAGGCTCCATATTTTGACGGCGTCTGCTACGGCATCGCTCACAATGCCGCATGGCAGGCTCTGTACTACAACAAAGATATGTTTCGCGAGGCCGGCCTGGATCCCGAGCGCCCGCCGGAGACCTGGGACGAGCTGCTGGAGTACGCCGAGCTGCTGACGGAGCGGCGCGGCGACGGCAGCGTGGAGCGGGCCGGAATCTCCCTGCGCAAGACCGGCTACAGCCCCGGTGTCGCGGAGAAATGGCTGACGTTCTTCTACTCAGCCGGCGGCACACCTTTCAATGCATCTGGCAGTGAGAGTCTGTTCGATTCCGATGCCGGCCGTGCGGCGACCGAATTCTACGACGAGGTGTTCAGGCGCAAGCTGGATTCGGTCGAGCACGAAGGGGATCAGCAGGGCTTCGGCCAGGAGCGCGTCGCGATGTTCATCCGCGAGCTGCATGTGGTCGACTGGATGCACACGAACTACCCGGACGTCAACTTCGGCGTCGCGAAAATACCCGTCCTCGATACGTCGATGACGTCATACTCTTCCGGTGGCTCATATCCGTTCGTCGTGAGCAGTGAATCCAAAGTCAAAGACACCGCCTGGCGATTCATCGAGTTTCTGATGAGCGACGGACCGTACGAGAAGTACATGCAGACGCTCAACGAGCTGCCGATGCTGAAGTCGGTGGCCGAGCTGCCGGAGTTTTCAGGCGATCCGTTCGTGCGGACGTTCCTCGAGCAGCCGGTCTATATCCCTCCTAAATTCCCTCACGACAAGCGTTCGCTCGCCATCCTCGGCTCGTACGTCGAGCGTCTCTCCTACGGGCATCTCACTCCGGAGGAGATGCTCGAGCGGGC
>CAZKNF010000011.1:57161-70974 GCA_964554105.1 uncultured Rhodothermales bacterium
CGATCTTCGGCGCCGTCGAGCTGCAGGCCATGCGTGTTGGGCAGCGCCTCCATCAGCACCTGGCCGTCGTAGATCACCTTCAAGACCTGCGAGGCGGCGTATGTGATCTCGCCGTTTGCGACCGTCGCATAGACGAAATGGGCGTCGGTCTCAAGGTCGCCGTACTGCGTGCGGCCGGCGTCCCACGTGTATCGGGGCCGGATGTTCTCCCGCTCGAGCTCCGATTCCAGGTCGATCTTGAAGCCGAGATACGACGTGCGCTCTCCGTTCTCGATCTCCACACCCAGTGCCTCCGGAAACGAGGACGGGCGGATCATCTCCAACCGACCGATCAGGTCCTCGGACGATTCGTCAGCGTCCTTCGGAATCAGCGCAGTAACGAAGACCTCGTAGTCGCCGGCACGATAGTGACTCGCCTGGGTCTGGTAGATCGCCTGTTCTTCCTGAAAGTGCCGATCCTGCGTATACAGGCTGTCCTCTTTGGCGTAGCCTTCGAGGAAAGCGATGAGAAGCCGCTTATTCTGAGGCAGCACCACGGAGCCGATGGAATCGATCGACGTCTCGTAGTACTGCTCACCGCTGTCGTGCACCGTCTGCGTATGCCAGAGATTCGTATAGGTGTAATAGTCCGTCTCGGTCGCCTTGACGGCGTCGACGACCAGGAATATTTCCTCCCGCTTCAGATACGTGACGATCCGATCCCATGAATACCCGATCGCATCATCGGTGAGCCGGGTTCGGCTCACGTCCACGTCCTCGAACGTGAGGAAATCGATTTTCTGCGTCCGCACGGGGCGGTACGCGCCCGAGGTGCGGATGAAATCCGGAACGTCCTGATACCGGTCGCGCATGTCCTTGCGAACGACCATCCGATTGTGGAAGTAGTCGGAGCGGAAGCCGCCGTAGGGCCCGCTCGGCAGGCCATCCCGATAGCCGCCGTCGTGCAGCAGCACCGATCCGTCGTGGAGCAGCATGATGATGCTGTTTTCATCGGAGTGGCCGTGATGCATCTTCTCTTCCTCCACCGACAGCGTGTTCCGCAGAAACTCCCGGTGCGCGTATCCGCCGTCCCCTTCGTCCCTGTAATTCAGCAGGAGGAACGTACTTTCCGGCGACCAGCCGTCGCGGAAGACGACCTTCTTGCCGACGACGTCATCGAGGACTTCCTGGCTGAGCGACGAGGGGCGCTGCGGCTCGAGGTCTTCGTCGGCCCATTGATAGGCCTGCATGAAATTGGATGCCCTGCCTACGGTGCGGCTGCCGCTCTCCTCCTCCATCTTCTCATACATCTGATTCGCGATCCATTTGAGCTCCGGATCCTGGTATTCCGCCGCAAAACGCTCGAAAACGGCAACGAAGTAATGCGGCATCGGATTCCAGTCGGAATCACCGAAATCGGCTATCGTGCCCGCCGGAGTAAACAGGCGTTTGAAGTACTCCGCATTGTAGCGAAGAATCGGCCCGTCGAGGATATCCTCACGACCGGATATGTCCGCATAGGACAGCACCGACCGCAGCCAGACGGCACTGTACAGACTCGCATCCTCTATCTCCCATTCGCCGAGATTGTCGGAGGCAATGATTTCCGCCATCTGAAGCCATCGGCTCGCGCTCGGATGGTCCGGCAGCGCGAGATGGCCGTAGTATAGTCCTTCGGCGCGCAGCATGGCCCGGTTGTGCGCACCCCACTCCGGGAAATGAAACACGAAGTCGAGGCTGTGGGCGAGATCGCGTTCGATCGTTTCCCTGCTTTCTTGATCCAGCGACGGGCTATCGTTTATCCGCAGATAGGCCCGGCTGTATGGAGGCAGAAAGAAGAAATTAGCCAGAGACGGAACCCCGTTCTCGTATTCGGCCCGCGTCTCGGCGTATCCCTCCGGATAGGCGTCGCGCAGATCTCCGTATTCGGCCAGGATCTGCGCCGCGCGGCGGGCATACGTCTCGTCGCCGGTCTCCTCATAGAGAAATCCGAGAAGGTCGGCCAGATAGACGGGCTGCGCCGGCGCGTCGTATCCCCAAAGCACGCTCGGATTGACGTTCTCTCGCCAGTCGGCGATGACTTCTGGATATCGCTCCCACTCGTATTCCGCTGCCTCCTCGACGTATTGCAGGTATCGGGCTTTTTGGGCGTCCACTGGCTGGAGCCCCCAGGCTGCGATGCACAGCAGCAGAAATGCGAGCGTCGGAATGGTACGTGTTCTCATGATGATGGTGTGTTTCGATGGTTGTTGATGAGGGGCGCAGCGGCCGCGTTTTCTCTCGCCGCGAGGGCACGCCGCCGATAACGGTGTGTGATGCGGACGACGAGCATGCCGATGACTCCGGAGAGGATTCCTGCCGCTGCGTTCAGCAGCGATCGGCCGCCGCCGAGATCGAAGACGGCCGGTAAAATGAGCATGCCGCCGATGGCGACCGCCAGCCATCCGGCCAGTAGATACGCCTGCAGCCCGCGTAGATCAAGAAATCGGCTCGCGGCGTGCGCCGGCGTTCGAAGGTCCGTCTCGAGATGAACAATCCGCTCGGCGAAGGCGCCGCGCCTTCGATGGACGAGCGCCGACCCGAAGAAACAGGCCGACGACGCGATCACACCGACCATCGTATTCAGCTCGTAGCGGCCCATCTGCAGCCCGAACAGGCTCAATTCGATATCCGAGAAGATGTCGCCGAAGCTACGTACCGGCATCCCTACCGAAACGTTCGCCGCTGCCGCTGCAGCGAGTACGGCCGCGACGCCGACGCCGAAGGCCGTCATGCCCGACCACCAGGGGGTGCGCGTGTACACCAGTCCGAGAATGACCGGGATGAACATGGGCGGACTGTAGAGCGAATTGGCACGAAGGTACACGTCGAAGGCGCCGCCGAACTGCTCCATGCTCAACGCGATCCAGATCGCCAGCACGCCCATGATCGCGACGCTCGTCTTTCCCACCGCGAGTTGGATCCTGTCGGTCGGCGCGCCCCCGCTCACGCGGCTGTGAATCGGCACGTACACGTCCTTCGTGACCACGGCCGCGAGCCAGTTGAATGCCGTGTCCGCCGAACTCATCGTCGCGGCAAAGATGGCGGCCACCATGATGCCGAGCATGCCGTGCGGCAGGATGGCCATGGCGAGGGTCACGAACGCCGCTTCCGTGGGCTCCGCAAGCGCCGGCCACATAGACGCCAGATCGGGAAAGAGAATGCGCGAGGCCATCACCGGCAAAATCCACATCAGCGGAAGTACGAGGCTCAGCCCCGCGCACCAGAGCGCCATTTTCTTCGTGTCGTCCTCGTCCGGTACGCTGTAATATCTCTGAGCGATGTGCCAGTTGACGTTGTAGCCCAGCACGATATTGATAAAGTAGGCCGTCCAGAACAGCGCCGGCTGTCCCTCTACCGAGAGGCTGAAATAGCCCTCGGGTGCATCCCGCAGAAGCCGGATGACCCCTGCCCCGGCATCGCCGTCTCCAAGAAAGAAATAGGCGACCGGCAGCACGATCAGCGTGACCAGGAAGAGCACCAGGAATTGGAGGGCGTCTGTCACCATGACCGCCCACAGCCCCCCGAACAGCGTGTAAATTACGATCACTGCGCCGGTGACGAGAAGCGTCATCTGAAATCCGGTCACGCTGACGAGTCCGAGATCGAACGGCTCGCTGCCGAAGCCGAGAGCCGTGGAAATGAAGATGCACAGGGTGTAGATCGAGATTCCCAGAACGAGAATGTTGGGGATGACGGACAATATCGTGTAGAAATAGGTCGTTCCCGGCGAATAGCGCCGGCTCAAGAACTGCATCGGCGTATCGATGCGGCTGCGTCGCCAGAGGCGGCCGTAGATGAAATACCCGAGCAGGTAGGCGGGAAACGCCAGGCTGAAGAGGGCGATTGCCGCCGCGCCGTTGCGGTACGTGTATCCCGCTGCACCGACGAACATGAATGCCGAAAAGCCCGAGACGAAAAGCGAAACGGCCGAGAGGCCCCACGGGATGTGCCCGCCCCCCTTGAAGTAATCTCCCGTCTGCCGATTGAAGCGCGCAACGTAGATGCCCACGCCGACCACCATCAGCATATATATGCCGACGACTACGTAATCGACCTCGTTTAGATGTCGAAGCTCGAATTCCACGTCGCGACGTTAACCATGCACGGCGGCCCAGGGCAGTGAAAAAAGAAGTGCCTTTCCCCACGTCGAACTGGAAGTACATCACTGAATTTAGTATAAATTGATGTCCGATTCATAGATAAAATGGTATTCCATATATGAAACGTGGCTTCGGGATCGCTCTATTGGCGCTGCTTACGCTCGCCGCTCTGCAGAGCGACGACCTTGCGGGCACATGGGAGCTCATCGAAGACCGCGGAACACCTGTAGACCCGTGGCGAAGCCTCACGATCGACGTACGCATCGACGGCGAGGAGATCACACTGATACGCAGCTGGTCCGGCTCCGGCGGCGTCCGGGGCACCGATTCCATGCGCGTCACGCCGGATGGATCGTTTCGCGAAATTCCATTGGATTTCTGGCTGGACAACCGCCACCTCGGCGTACGCGTGGATCCGAATACGCCGCGCGAGGTCTCGGCCCAATGGAAAGACGCCGACCGCACGCTCGCGGTCGAACAGCGCATGTCCGTCATCACCTCGCAGGGGCCCACGCCGCTTCGCATCTATACCGAATATCGTTCGTCGCCGGGCGGCGAAAACCTGGAGGTGGTCGAACTGCGCTCGACGAGAGCCCGTCCGATCGCCTACACCTTCCGCAGGGCTTCGGACGAAAGTTGACACGCCCTTATTCCATGGCTATTCGGCGAATTGGAACCATGATCATCCAGAACCGCATCATGTCGTGCATCCTGATGCTCGCCGTCGCGACGGGGTCCTTCTCCCCGACCGCGTCGGCCCAGGAGCCGCTGGATGCCCACGTCATGAGGCTGGCTGACGACTGGGCGATCGACGGCTCCCTCCCCACCAATTCCATGCTCATCAGCCTGCAGGGGCTGGCGAATCAGGGCGCCCCGCGCCTCTACTTCATCTATCCACCGGACTGGACGTTCACGTTCACCGAATCCGTCTACGAGTACTACGGCGACACACACAACATCCGATTCACGGAGCTCTCGACGGCCGAAGAGGCGCTTGAGGAGTTTGCCGGCCATGCCGACGGGTACGTCGTGTGGGATACCGACGAGCGCACGTCGCTAATCGTCGCCTTCACTGTTGCCGGCCTCGAGGATGCCGTCGTGGTGTCCGAAGACCTCATCCCCCTCGTCGAAGAACACGGCCTCGAAGCCGTCGAAGACTTTCGAGGGCGCTTCAGCGGGTGGTCGGATTACGAAATATATCAGTGGGCGTACGACGAGTACTGGGACCGGACGAGCAAGGACTACGTGGTCTGGATGGGCGGGGTACACGGCAATGTGATGGAGCCCGGCGTCGCAGATTTCGGGATCTATCAGGACGCATTCTTCACCGACCTTTCGGCCGATCCGTCGGACACGCTCGAGTACGATCTCGCCGACAAGCTCCTGGGCGAGATGAACACGCGGTCGATCGTGATGGGCTGGCATTCCTACAGGAAGGATACGGAGGGCCAGCACGTGACCCTCACATCCAGCCACGGCCTCAAGATGGAGGGGCTGAACTCGCTGCCGAACACCAGCTTCAACACGCAGATTCCGACGACGCCCGGTTACCGCTTCATCAACAACCATAACGTCGCGCCGGACACCACGCTTGTGCCCGAGGAGAAGGTCTACGTCACTCCGATCCAGACCGACGGCCTGGGGATCGGCGCCTGGCTGCAGCCCGGCAGGGGCGAGATCCCGTACGCATGGGAAGTCACGATGAACTGGTCCTGGCTCTCCCCGGCGCTCCTTCAGTATTTCTATGACATGGCCACCCCGAGCGATTACTTCATCGGTGTGCTGTCGGGGCCCGGATACATGTATCCCAAGCCGATTCCGAGTGAACACTTGCCGCCTCTCATCTACGAGGCGAACGACCTCATGAAGGATCTGGACCTGCGGGTATTCGAGATCATGGACTACTCGGAGGGCAATCGGCTCGAAGGAAATCTCGATCTGCCGGAGGCGGTCGTTGAGGCGTACTATGAGGGCATGCCGGATGCCATCGGCTTCGTGAACGGCTATGGCCCGGCGCATACATTCGACGTCCGCGACGGACGCCCCTTCGTCTCCTATGATTATTATCTCAGTGAACGCCGTCCCGTGGAAGAGGCCGTCGCCGACCTCGAGGAGCTGGCGCGGCTGAACTCGGACCGGCCGTACTTTCTCACGATGCACGTCCGCCAGTGGCGCAGCATCGAGCACGTCAAGAGCATCCTCGATCAGCTCGGCGACGAATTCGAGGTTGTGCCTCTCGACGTCTTCCTCAAGCTGGCCGCCGCGGAGCCGACGTTTAAAACCAACTATCTGGGAGAACAGTGAGGCGGTTGGCCGAGATACGGATGTTTCGAATGGCCCACACTGGGAAGTTTTGGACGGCACAGATTCGGAGGTTGTCATGCAAACAGGTCTCTCCGTATTTCCGCTGACGGATCGCCTGCGAAGAGCGGCGCTCATCGAACAGACGTCGATCCGGCACCTCTGCGGCTGGTTCATCGCGGCCCGGCCGTACGAGCTCAAGCACCGCTTTGGCTATCACGCCTGGGATCATGCCGAGCATGCCGACTGGATCCAGGAGCGGCTCCGACTGCTGCGCGGCGGCATGGCCGGCGCAAGCATCGAGCCGGCACTGCTGGCATTCCTCGACCTGACGCTGCACGCACCGGACGAGTACGCCTACATCCGCGGCGCCTATCAGGTGCTGAAGGCAGAGCTGCTGGAATTTTACGAAGAGATGCTGGCGCAATGCGACCCTTCGGCAAACGCCTACGACGTCCGGCTGCTGAACCGGATCATCCCGGAACTTCGCGAGCAGATCGCCTGGAGCCGCGACGCACTTTCTTCCGATCCCAATCCTGAGCAATCCGAAGCCTGGGCAGCGTACCTGCGGGATTCGCTCGACGCAATCGGCGGCATCACCTGCCGGATAAGCTCAGGCGCAGACGCCATCGGTGAGCATCCACTCACGAAGCACTTTATGCTTCCGGACCGCATCGTCTTTGATGAGCGGATCACGGACAAGCCGCTGATGCCGCACGATCAGAAGGTCCAGCTCCCGTACGAAGAAGCTCTCCGCGAACAGTTTCGTGTCTTCTTCAATGAGGTGTACGCGGCCGCGATGCTCGCAGCGCTGTTGTACGACAGCTTCGAACAACACCTCCCGTGGGGTTTCATCCACAACTTCACGCGGCAGTTCTGGGACGAATGCCGCCACTCGGAATTCGGCGCGGTGCGGCTAAAAGAGCTCGGCTACGAACCCGACCGCTGCGATCAGCGGCTCTTCCGCAACAGCCTCGCCATGCCGCTGATTCATCGTACGTGCTATCTTACACTGGTGCTCGAGCCGTACTATATGCCGCGCAAGAAACCGCGATTCGAAGAATACGGCCGCGCCAACGACGCACGGTCACAGCTCTTCGCGGATCACGACTGGTCGGACGAAATCAACCACGTGCGCCTCGGCAAGGACTGGTTGGAGAAGCTCCTCGTAGACGACGCCCGCGACGTGCGGCAGATCAAGGAGGAAACCGAAGAGATGCTTTCGCGGATCGAGGGCGAGCGCGCGGCACAGCTCTCGCCGTTTTGAGGCGCGTGTCCTATAATTGGATGCAACACCTCACGTGCCGTTCATCGCGTGAGCCGCTTTCTCCATCGCAAAACTGCCCGAGCGATGCCCACTCGTCGTGATTTTCTGCACCTGACGTGCCTCGGCACACCGCTGCTGCTCCTCCCCTCCCTTGCGCACCCCTCTCAAGGTGCGCCGGGAATGCGGCGTCTATCCAGCCTTGCCGGCGTGGATTCCGGAGCGCTGCCGGTCGATGCCGCGACCCCCGGCGCGCGCATCACATTCGGCCTCTTCTTCGATGAAGCCGACCTTTCCGCGCTGCAGGAGCGGTTCTCGAGTGAGCCGAAGTTCGCCTCGCTGCAGCAGCGGCTTTCGACCTTCGATCGCGAGGCGGAACGCCGCTTTCTGGAGTCGGAGGTGCAGTACAACGACCACCTCATCCACATCGCGCGCGTGAGCGGAACGGCCCAGGACATGGCATTCTACTATGCGATGACGGACGACGAGGACGCCGGATCGCTCTCGATCGATGCCGTCCGCAGCTTGATGAGTTTCCCGCACTGGGACTATTTCCTTGAAGCGGACGAGCACATCATCGGACTGCAGCGTGCGCCCGCGGCTTCGATGGCGGTGGCGCTCGCATCCGACTGGCTGGGCGACCTCGTGGATGAAGAGGAGCGAACCGAATGGCTTCGCACGATGGGGATGCGCGGACTCGAGCCGAACTACCGCGCCCTGCACGGCATGCGTCATCCTGATCAGGTCGCCGGCTGGACGATCGACGAAAGCAGCACCTATTTCGAACACCGTCCGGGCGACCGAATGGATCTGTCGAATTGGCCGCGCATCCTTGACCGTACGAACCTAAAGGCGGTGCCCGCCTCGGCGCTTGCGGTCGGTACGGCCGCATACCGCCGGCGGTTCGGAGACGACGACGCGTCCGATCGATGGCAGGAGCAGGCCGTATTCAGCCTGCGCACGTTTCGCGATCTCTTCGCCGCAGACGGCTCCTACGACGAGGGCGTCTCGTACGCGAACTATACGACGGTCCACCTCGCCCAGGCGGCAGCCGTGCTGTGGCGCCTGTTCGATCTGGACCTGTACGACATTCTGGATTGGACCGGGTATGTGGATTTCCTCCGGGAGATGGCGATGCCGACCGCGGAGGAGCCGTACGCCATCGTCAATTTCGGCGACAGCTCGGGGGGCGCGACCGCCGCCGTGCCGTACTGGACGGCCGGCCGCTCGCGAGACGGACGCAGCCAATGGTTCGGGGAAACGATGACGGCCGAACACGACGAGTGGTCGCTGATTTGGTACGATCCGGACGTGACACCCGACCCGCCTCCGGACCGGCCGCACCTGTGGCAGTCGGATCTCGATTGGATGGTGGCACGCACCGGCTACTCCGCCGATGATCTCGTCGTCGCCATGCGCAGCGGAGGTCCGGCCAATCACGAACACGCCGACCGCAACGGCATCATTGTGAAGTGTTTCGGTGAACAACTCGTCGCCGACCCCTATCGTCCGCCGTACAGCTTCAGCGATCCTTCGTGGATGATGCGGACCACCGAGGGACACAGTGCGCTTCTTATCGACGGTCGCGGACACCAGTACCACGACGGCAGCGAAGGCACCAACCCCTCCGATGCCGCGGCGCGCATCGTTCGCGTTACCGAGCGCGACGGATACTCTGCGTGGACGAGCGACGCCACGCCGGCATACCGGCTCGTGCTTCCGGACGTGGCGTCGGTCACGCGCACGATGATCGTGCTGTACGAATTCCCGGCGGTGATCGTCATCGACAAGGTGCTGAAAGAGCGAGATCCGTCACGGATACAGGCGCGCTTCTTCGGCTACAATAGAGACGGCCGAGGCCGCGTCGAGGCCGGCGAAAGCGGCTTCCGGTCCATCCGGCCGGGCGCCGCGCTGACCGGCTCCGCGACCTCGCCTATGGGCGCCGCGGCCCGGACGGACGTCCTGCCTATCCCGGAAGAGACCGCCCGCCTCCATCCCTTCGCCGAGATCTCGACACAGGAGGCGAGCCTCACTCCGGTCCTCGCGACCGTCCTCATCCCAGAACGCGGCACGGACGGTGAAGCTAATATCGCGTTCAGCGCTTCCGGAGGCGATGCTTACGAGGTCGTCGGAAGCCTCGGAGATCGGCGGTTCCGCTGCGTCATCCACGATACCGACGCAATTCCCGAATTCGAGATCGAGGTGTAAGACACACCCTCATGGCCTATCTCGATTGCCACGCTTCTCTGGGCATGCACGGTCCGACGGACGAGCGGGTGCCGTGGTCGCTCTCGTCGCTGCTCGACGACATGCGCCATACCGGCATCCATGGAGCACTCGTCTGGCACTGGCTCGCGCGCGAGTACGATCCGGCGTTCGGCAATCAGCGGCTTCTCGAGGAAATCGCAGACGATCGCGACCGCCTCTTTCCGTGCTGGGTTCTCCTCCCGCATCACACCGGCGAGATGGCGGCCGGGCCGGACGTTGTCTCACTGATGAAGGAGCGCGGCGTCCGTGCGGCCAAGATGTTTCCCCGGCGCCATCATTATCGCTTCGATGAATCCGTCTGCGGAGCACTATTCGGCGACCTAGAGCGAGCCCGAATTCCGCTGCTTCTCGACGTCGGACTGTACGGCGAGGATCTCCAGGTCACGTTTGAGGAGGTGGACCGGTTGTGTCGGCGACACCCGGATCTGCCGGTCATCCTCCAGAAAGCGCGATGGGAAAGCACGCGGGACGTCACCGCGCTCATGATCGATCACCCGAATACGTACATCGAGTTCTCGAGCTTCCAGATCCACTACGGGCTCGAGTTCATGGCGGAGAAGATTGGCGCCGACCGCCTCTTGCTCGGAACCGAATGGCCGTTCAAGAGCCCCGGTGCGGCGCGGTCGTTCATCGACTATTGCGAACTCGCGCCCGGCGACAAGGCGGCCGTCGGCGGCGGCAATCTAGCCCGCCTGCTCAAGCTCGACGATCTCCCGGAACCATATCCGGCGCCTGACGACGATCGCATCCTCTCGAAAGCCAGGCAAGGCTTGCCGCTGGACCATATTCCGGTAATTGATCCGCATACCCACGTGCTGCACGACGGACTTATGGGTTCCGGCTACCTCACCATGCCCTTCGGAGACGCCGAACACATGATTCGGCGCAACCGCCGGCTCGGCATCGACCGGTTTTGCTGCTCGTCGTGGATCGGCATCTGGATCGATTACCGGCGCGGCAATGAGCTGATTCACGAGCTCACGCAGCGCTATCCGAATGACGTCATCGGGTATGCGACCATCGATCCGAAGAAGAGTGACGACTTCGAAGCCGACATCCGGCTCTGTCACGATGAATACGGCTTTCCCGGGCTCAAACCGTACAATCCGCGTGTCGGACTGCCGTACAATTCGCCGCAGTACGACGCCTGGTATGCGAAGGGCAATGAGATCGGCGCGTTCGTCAAGCTTCATCAGACCGCAATCGGCGATTCGTTTCTCGACGAGATCGCGGACCTCTCGAAGCGGTATCCAAACATGAACTACCTGCTCGCGCATTCGGCGTGGACGTGGGAGATCGCGCGCAGCCGGGCGGCGTTCGCTCGGGAGCGGCCGAATATCTATCTGGATCTCACCTTCACCAGCGTTCTGCACGGCGTCATCGAATATTTCGTCGACGAGGGGCTGTCAGACAGGGTTCTATTCTGCACCGATGCGCCCATGCGCGATCCGATTCCTCAATTTGGATGGGTCGTCTACAGCCGAATCGGCGAAACGGAGAAGGAGAAGATTCTCGGAGGCAATATGCTCCGCGTTCTCGAGCACGCCGGCATGGACGTCGAGGATCTGCGAACAGCCCGATGAACCGGAAGGGGCCTCCCTACACCAGTGCGGGATGGCGTTCAGCCACTTCGGCAAGCGCGCCCTCCATGGCTTCGATCGTCTGATCGATTTCGGCGTCCCGATGTGCGTAGTTGAGCAGGAACGGCGTGCCGGCGAAGATACCCCTGCGATACAGCTCGCGGAAGAAGTCCTCCTGCGGCCTTTCGCCCGCCGTCTCACCTGATCCGAACCGGAACTGCAACGCCGGTGGGAGGCCGTAGCATTCCGCGTCTATTCCGACAGATCGCACCGCCCGGTCGAAGCCTTGCCGTAACCGTTCCCCCATCTTCCAGATGTGTGGAATGACGGATGACCGCTTCATCTCCTCCAGCGTTGCGCGAGCGGCTGCAAGAGAGAGCGTCTCGCCGGCATACGTACTCGTAATGATGACGTCGTCGAGCTTAGCCATGATATCACGCCGACCGCCGAATGCAGCGAGCGGATATCCATTGGCGATCGCCTTCGCGTACGTGGTCAGATCCGGTATGATGCCGAAATACTCCTGCGCTCCGCCGAGCGCGAGTCTGAATCCGGTCAAGACCTGATCGAAGATGAGCACGGAGCCGTGTCGCTCCGTCAGAGTACGCATGTGGGCCACGAACTCCCGCGCGACATTGTCTCCCCAGTCGTACGGCACCATGATGACGGCAGCAATTTCGCTGCCTCGCTCCGCGAAGATTCGGTCGGCCTCGTCGATGTCTCCGTACGGCATTCGGGTAACGAGATCATCGAGTACGGCGGGGACACCGTTCCCTTCTCGCCGGCACCAGTTTTCCGCCTTGCCGGTCCCGCACGAGAACCAGTCACCGTGTCCGTGATAGCCGCAGGTAACGAGATGCTCTCGACCTGTGTACGCCCGCGCGAGACGCACGCAGGCCGTATTCACTTCGTTGCCGGTCTTCATGAAGCGGACCTGCTCTAGCCCGGGGATGAGTCCGGTTATCTCTTCCGCTACTTCTATCTCGAGCGGAGACGCCATGCTGAAGAGGACGCCTTTGTCCATCTGGGCGCGCACGGCGTCATCCACGGACGCGTGCTTGTATCCCAGGATGACCGGACCGAGCGCCGAGCGAAAGTCGACGTACCACCGGCCGTCGACGTCCTGGATGCGACAGCCTTCCGCCCGCTCGATATAGAACGGCATCACTCCGCGCCACCGCTCGTCCGGCCTCTTCGCATTGGTCACCGTCCCCGACGGAATAAGCCGCCGAGCCCGCTCGAACATGTGTTCGGATTGATCCGTCTGCATCCGTGTAATCATCCTCCGTCTCAGATAAAGCTCCTTCCGTTCGGAAGCTGTAATGCCGAAGCCGGCATTTCCGCCGGGCGGGGTCTCTGGCACGACGTAACTGGTTGCACCAGATCTATTGTTCCTGTTTGTCCACCCCGTAAAAGTTGCCGTGGAATCCGAATGGCACGGCGGGCGCGCCGGTGGCACGACACAGCTCGCTGAGGTCGGTGGCATCAAGTACCACTAGGAAAGAGGAGCCGTTTCGGCCGTCGAGCACCACTGATACGACAACTCCGTCGTCCTCTTTCTCGCCGTCGGGGGCGGCCAACATGATCGGCTCGCCGGGATAGCAATCCGCTTCGCTCCACGTCATGTGGTCTCCCGTCTCCACATCGATCTTGACGAGGCCATTCCAGTAGTCCGAGCCGTCGCCCTCCGAGATACCATACACGTAGCGCGTCGGACTCATGTGGTAGCGCTGATTGAAGCGGGGCAGCTCGATGGGAGCGCTCGACAGGATCCGGCCGGACACCTGCCGCGGCTCGTCGATGTCCGCCCCGGACACGTCCTCGAGGCGATAGCGCCGCATCCGACCGAGACTGGGAACCGTGGTCCTATCGCGCAGTCGGTCGACGAACAACTCATCGATGACAGCCGCATCGTCATGGCCGCACAGGTCGATAATCACGTCATCGCCTTCGTTCCATGCGTTGACGTTGTGGAAGGCGAAGAAAGCCTCACTCTGATAGCGGGCAACGAGCTTTCGCCGCCGCCGATCCACCACGTGAAAGATAGTCCCGGCTTCCGGCTCCCAACTCATGCTGTCGGTAATATTTCGGTTCCACAACAGCTTCAACGCATTCAGGTGGGTGGGCCAGATGATTAGAACGACGTAGCGCTCGGTAAGCGCGAAGCTGTGAATATATGCCGGAGGCGCATCAAAGCTCGCCAATACCTCATGCTCCGCCGGATCCTCGGCCACGCTGAAGACGGTGTACTGGCCAGTCCGACCGAGCTTCAGCGCGTA
>CAZKNF010000012.1:0-8172 GCA_964554105.1 uncultured Rhodothermales bacterium
GGTCTGTTACAGAAAGTAAGGTGCGGACTACCGACCATACGTAAGTACCGCCGGGATATGTGTGTAGGAGATATCCCCACAAAAGCGTCCGTGCGTCCCCGCCAGACTACCTTTACAATTGCTCGTAGTCTGCGTCCCGCGCAACCGATACCTATCGATCAACAAGGAAATGGGCCAGTTTACTGACAAAGTCGCCATCGTTACAGGAGCCGCGTCCGGCATCGGACGGACGACGGCCCAGCTTTACGCCCGGGAAGGCGCGAAAGTGGTCGTTTCGGACGTATCCCCGGATGCCGCACAAGAGACAGTACAGCTCATCCGGGATGCCGGAGAAGACGCTGTATTCGTCCGAGCGGACGTGTCCGATCCGGCCGCCTGCGAAGCACTTATCCAGAAAACACTCCAGACGTATGGCCGTCTGGATTTCGCCTGCAACAACGCGGGGATAGGCGGCGAATCGAATTCAACCGGCTCGTACAGCATCGAAGGGTGGCAGAAGACCATCGACATCAACCTTTCGGGCGTGTTCTATTGCATGCGCTATCAAATTCCTGCCATGACGCAAGCCGGCGGCGTCATTATCAATATGGCGTCCATTTTGGGCCAGGTGGGATTCGCAACCGCGCCCGCTTACGTCGCCGCGAAGCACGGGATCGTCGGACTGACGAAGAGCGCCGCGATCGAGTACGCTCAGCAGGGCATCCGCATCAATGCCGTCGGGCCGGCGTTCATCCGGACTCCGATGATCGCGGAGCTGGAGGAAGACCAGGCCACTAATCAGATGCTTCTGTCCATGCATCCCATCGGCCGTCTGGGCGAGCCGGAGGAAGTCGCCGAGCTGGTCATCTGGTTGAGTTCGGAGAAGGCGTCGTTTGTGACGGGCGCATATTACCCGGTCGACGGAGGCTACCTCGCACGGTAGATCGTTTTTCACAACTGCCGATGACAAAATCTTGGCTGGGATAATTTATTCGTCATGATGTCGACCTAGTCACACGCCGGCGCGGAATCCTCGGAAGAAAAGCAGCTGCGAATCTTCTCAGGTGTATGCGAACGGAGCGGCCGCCTGGCTGCTCGCGATCGCCTACGCCGTGAAACCTTCCAACTCCTTGTTCAGGCGAGCAACCGCAGGAAACAGGACATTATTCTCCAGGTGGACGTGCCGATGGAGATCCGTCTCAAACTTCGCAAGCTCGTTGAAGGCTATTCGTGACGTATTGCAGGGTGCCCCCGAGACGTCGAAGTCTCGACTCAGCGTCCGAATCTGCTTCATGAGCCCGCCCGCCGCGTCGTGTTCGTGCTCGAGTTCCTCGACATCCGCGTCCGAAGCTTCTAGTACAGCCTTCCCGTTTCGTGCTGCCCCGCAGAGCGCCTCTACATAAGGGAAGTATTCCTGCTCTTCTTTAGCCATATGTTCGTCGAGCTCCTGCGCGAGCTCTTCCATCAGCTCGGCAATCTTCACCGACTCCGGATGCGTGCCCCCGTGGACGCGCGCGACGGTCTTCGTCAGCTCCAGCAGTTTCGGCGTCGTCTCGCGCACGTATCGATGATGAATGTTCACCACGTAGCTCGCCAGGAAGTCGGGCTCCCAGGATCGAACGTCGAGATGATCCGCCACTCCACCCTCAGTCGCCGACTCGACTGCAGCTAACGCTTGCAGTAGGTCGTCACAAGAGACTCCCATCGCCTCGCTCGCCTCCTTCACGGACTTGCCTCCACCACAGCAAAAATCAATGCCGTACTTCTTAAACGCTTCCGCGCGTCGGTAGTCTTCAGCGACCACCTCGCCGACGGGTCGGTTGCAGAGGTCGTTCATTCGTTGAGTGGTGTCCATTTCAATCACCTTCTTCTTGTGGATCTTTGTTTTGGTTGAAAATCGCCATCCTACCGGCGGACGACGCCGGACGAAGATGGAGATAATCGACTCTTTTATCTTCAAACAGGCTACTCAAAGTGGGCATGTTTGGTCTGTATGGCCTCAGCTTGATGTTCCGGCGAAGCATGTTCCACGGTCTCGTGGATCCGCTCTGCCAGATGCGTGAACGCTACATATGCTTTGACGAATTCCCGCCCCGCCGCAACACTGTCATCGGCTTGCTGCAAAGCCCTATATGCGTCCGCGAAACGCCCTTGAACGGCAGCATCGATCTCCGCGGTCAACAGTTCCGCGAGCGAGTCGGCGGATCCGCTCTCGAGTGCTCTGTCCGCTGCGGCAGTAGCCGGTCCGACGTCGGTGGAAGCCGGCTTTATCCCTGTGTACGGCACCCCTTCGCTCGAACGGTGAAGCCGCACGACCGTCTCGAAGAAGTACAGGTCGGCGAGTTCACGGCTATCGCGATTGTTAACCCTCACGACCCGTGCCCTATCGAATGCAGCGGTGACTTCACTCTCGTCCTCCTCCGCAATCCACTTGAACACAGGCATGAGGTCTCCCGTCTCCAGCGCCGTTTGCGCGTCGGCCACAACGGGTCCGTTCATCGTGTCGCAGTGCGCGATCGCACTCTCCGGCACCAGTAAAAAGGCCGCAAAAAACAGTGCGAGTGCAGATCGTCTGGTATTGATCCTTTTCATGATTGTCCTCCCATCTGTGATGGTTGTTTATCCAATCTGTTGATCTACGCTCGGGAGCGGCTCTTCGAGTGCATGAAGTACGAGGCACGATTCCACCGACCCGTGCTTGTCGCATGCGCCGGAAAGCTCGATGAGCTTTGCGCGGATTCTCTGCAAGTCGTGGATTTTGCCTTCTATCTCTTCGACCTTCTCCGCCGTCTTCGCCCGCACGTCCGAGCCGGCTCTCGGCACGACTCGAAGTTCAAGCAGCTCGCGTATCTCTTCGAGGCGAAAGCCCAGGTCCTGCGCACGTTTGATGAAGCGAACGTGGGACACATGCTCAGGTCCGTACTTCCGATAGCCTGAGGGCGTACGCGGCGGCTCCGGCAGCAGTCCTCGCTTCTCGTAATACCGCACTGTGTGGATATTCACGTTCGACTGTTCGGCAACTTCTCCGGTAGACAAATGCCTCATGACTCAAAACCTGTAGTTTCAGCGCCGGCTTTCAACGATTCAGTTCAGGGTTCGCGAATGTAATACGGCCTTGACCATGCTCAAGGGTTTCTGCCTTCACGTACTTTTCGACTTCTATTTTCAAACTCCCTTATGCACTTCGCCTTCGAGACGCGTCTTTTTCTTTTTCTGACGCATGCATTTTCATCTACAAGACGCCTCGTCATTCCCCTACATTCCTACGCTCAAGAGTAGGGTCGAGGGTTTTCCCATCGCCCGAACGTCATGTGATGCGCATGAGCAGGGCATTTTTTCGTCATTGACTCAAAGACACATAGGGAATGAACCACCTTCAGAAGCAAACACATGTAGAGGAGCACCGACCGGCTAATATCCGCGAACGCCTGGCGCGACAGCACCGCCCCAGTTATCTCGGGGATGCCGTGCTGGGCGCGATCGATGGCTGCGTAACGACGTTCGCCGTAGTAGCAGGCGCGATTGGAGCCGGGTTTTCGAGCATCGTGATTGTCGTCTTGGGGTTCGCCAACCTCCTTGCCGACGGATTCAGCATGGCAGTGAGCAACTATCAGAACACAAAAAGCGACCAGCAGCACGTCGAAAAGTCGCGGCACGATGAACTGCGGCACATCGAGATGTACCCGGAGGGTGAACGGGAAGAAATCCGCCAGATATATTCCCAAAAGGGATTCTCAGGCGACGAGCTCGAGAATATCGTCCAGGTAATCACCAGCGATCGATCTCTGTGGCTGGACACGATGCTAAGGGAAGAGCTCGGTCTCCAGCTTCAGGGACCGAGCCCTATGAAAGCTGCACTCGCAACGCTGCTCGCTTTCGTCGGATTCGGTGTGCTTCCCCTGCTCCCATTTGTCATTCCAGGTTTCTTACCCGAGTACACGTTCGTGACGAGTGCCATCGCTACCGGCGCCGCCTTCTTCAGCATTGGTCTTGTAAAGGGCCACGTGTTACACCGGTCGCGCGTCATGGCTGGGATGGAAACACTGCTCACCGGCGGAGGCGCAGCATTGCTGGCATACCTTATCGCAAGCTGGCTCCAGCAAGCGTACGGTGCAGTATAGGCGGCACCCACGATGTCTCGGGATCCCGCGCGCGAATGTTAGGCCACCGTCATCGTGCCCTGCATGACCATGTAATGTCCAGGGAAGGTGCAGATGTATCGATACGTACCCGGCTCCTCGGGTGCTGTAAACGAGACGCGGACCGTCTCGCCGGGCTGTGCGAGCGGCGTATACGCTAGAACGGCGTCGTCATTCGGGATATACTCGTTCGCTTCCCCGGCAGCCATGGCAGCCTGACCGACGCGGTTTACCTCGGCGTCGTCATCCGAATCAATAACCACCACGTTGTGCTGCATGGCCGGGCTGGTGGCCACGTTTTCAAAAACAATCGTGACTTCCTGTCCCGGTTCGACATTGAACGACGTCCGGTCGAACTTCATTTCGTTTCCGACCGCCTGCATGTGAACCTCGCCCGACGCGACTGCGTCGTCCACGGCAGCGGATGCATCACTGCCTTCCGAGCCGCCGCAGGCAGTCAAACCAAGCACCGGCAGAATGACTAGTAGCGAACTCAATAAAGTACTTTTCATCTTTGTCATTATATAACCTATATAACTAGTTAGTGGCATGGTTATTAGTAGGATTCGATCATGTTATACTATAGTATCTGATCGAACAACTCGGCGTCCGCTTTGAAGGTGCCGCCAGACCCGGTGTGGCGAAAGACCATCTCTCCTTCCTGATTCAAAACCGCGATTGTGCTGGTATGGGCGATCTGACCGTCTGCCTGTGCGCGATACCGAACCCCAAGCAGGGCCGCTAGCGTGCGAACATCGCTCTCCCGACCACGCAGTAGGGTCCACCGATTCAAATCTAAAGCATGACCCTCCGCAAATCGGCGCATGGCATTCGGCGTATCACGATCTGGATCGAGCGACACCAGCACGTAGGCAGCCCGATCCTTCACATCCGACGGCAGCAGCTCACCTATCCTCTTCATGTCATTCACGATCATCGGACACGCGTTCGCGCAGTTCGTGAAGATCATTGACAGAACCACCGGCCGGCCGTTAAATGCAGCAAATCCTGCAGCCTCGCCGTCGTGATCTGTCCATGATGCATCATGCGCGTAGATCGAGGCATCGACCGGTTCGTGTGAGAAGGCCGTCTCATCCATGACCGCAGCCGGCGACGGCTCGTTACCGGCAGGCGAGATACCGTCTTCGGTGCTGCAGCCGACGAGCAGCGTGCTCACCCCGATCACCAGAAGGCCCCTGAACAGAAAGTTGATAGCTTTCATAGCGCCGGTCCAGGTCTTGCATTCACGTCAGTGGCATCGATCGCACATCTAAAACCCAGCGACGCTACCGTATAGCTCGCCTCGAGACCGCTGCGAAACCCGAAGCGGAGAAATGCAGCATAATCATCGAACTCCGATGCACTGATCGCCGCGCTTCCGCAGTAGAGCGTGAGATCCAGATCCCCGTTGTTTCGCGATTCCCCGGTGACGAGGGCCGAATTGAAGTCATCCACCCATTCCCATACGAGGCCGTGCAAATCGCAAATGCCCGACTCGTTGCAGTCGGTCGATCCCACGCGATCCGGCGTGGCAGAAGCTGGGCGGCTGTACCAGGCAAGCGCCTGGCGGCGAGACGCGGCATCGTACTCCTCCACCGGACCCGCCTTGGTCTGGCCGGCCGCCAGCTCCCATTCTGCAGTCGTCGGCAGCCGCAACCCTCTCCACTCAGCGTATGCACGCGCCGCAAACCACGACACATTCACGACTGGTCGATCGGCGAGCGAATCCGGACCGAAATCAAGGTCGCCTGACCAGCTGTTCAAGTATCCGGGATCCGCAAAAAGCGATCTGATTTTCGACCGCTGCCACGAAGGGTTCTCCCGCAAGAATGCCAGAAATTCGGCATTTGTTACGGGATACTGATCCAGGTAAAAGGGTTCGACGGCCTCAGCCGCCGTCCCGGACGGATCCGAGTACAGCGGCTGGTAGTCGCCACCTGCGACGTAAACCATTCCCATCGGAGCGTCGGATTGACTCTGGTCTTCCGGCCCTATGCGCACTACAGCTGCAGCAAGTACTGCCGCTCCTGTGCAAAGTGTCAATCCTTGCATCCACATCGAGAGAACGTTGTTCATTGACCGCGTGATCTCCTGGATTTGGTTGAGCCGGCTAGTTGTCGTGGGCGGCCAACGGATCCACACCGTCGGGTGCGTAAGTCGTCACGTCTAGCTGCCCCGTATAGATCGCCTCGTTCTCAGGTCCAACCACATCAAGTATGCCGACGGCACCTTTGTTGAAGGCACGGAAGATGGCGTGATCTACAAGCGTATACTTGCCCGGCACGTCGACTTCAAAGTCTACGATGGAGGCTCCGCCAGCAGGTATAGCCGTAGTCTGGACGTTGTGCTGGTTCGCAAGCGTGCCACCCTCCGTGTAGACGGCATCGAACATCTCCCCGATCACGTGGAACGAGGACGACAGATTCGGACCACCGTTGCCCATGTACAGCCGGATGTTTTCACCGACAGCCGCCTGGAGTGCGCCCGTACCCGTCAGCGCATCTACGCCTCCGTTAAAGACGACATAAGCCGGATCCTCTCGCAACGCACTATCCATGTCGAATGCCTGCAGACCCTTCTCACCGAACTTCCCGGATGTGTAGAATTCACTCTGCATCACGTAGTACTCGCGGTCCACCTCCGGCAGGTTTTCTTCCGGTTGGACGAGGATCATCCCGTACATACCGTTCGCGATGTGGAGTCCAACCGGCGCCGTTGCGCAGTGATAGACATACAATCCCGGCTTGATGGCGCGGAACTCGAACGACGCCTCTTTCCCCGGCACGATCAGCGTCGCCTCGGCACCGCCCCCGGTGCCCGTCACCGCATGAAGGTCGATATTGTGAGGCACCTTGTTATGAGGATGATTCTTCAGGTGGAACTCCACGAGATCCCCTTCACGAACGCGGATCATCGGACCCGGCGCCTCACCGCCAAACGTCCAGAACGTGTACTGCACTCCGTCAGCCAGCTCTTTGACCACCTCCAGTACCTCTAGATCAACCACCACGCGGCTTGCATGGTCGCGCTGAATGACGGGCGGCACCTCCGGAGCATACGTCAGGGTGGCCTGCTCCTCGCCGCGCAGCGGCGGTAGCGATATGGAGGACGCTCTCGCATCTCCCGCCTCCGCCTTCTTCACCGCACCTCGCAGGCGTGGCGCAGTGCCGAGGGGTGATTCGGCCGTGTGTGCGGGGTCGACAGCAGCGGCCGCAGCCAACTCAGCGGATGTCCCCGCCGCAGCGTCATTCTTCGAAGTCAGCATCCGATCCATCCCGATGGCGCCGACGACGACGACCAGGCCGAGTATTCCGATTGCGAAAAAGCGATATCTTGGAATGTTTTTGATGTTGTCTTTCATAGGACGCCTCCGAACGATTTCCCCATTTGCGGAGTTTTTAGTCTTAAATAGCGCCAAAAACAAAACCGGGCGATCCGGCGCGCAGCTTATTTAAGACTTCTTTGTCTTTATTTCGACGTAGTTACTACCGTCCTGAAGGCAGGATTCACGACGAGCACGTCTTCACTGCAAACGAACCGTTTCTCAACGATGCTTTCAAAAAGCTGCGAGTATGGACTTAGAGCCATGCTCTATCTCGCGAGCCTGAATGCCACCGAGTACGTCTCGATCCGCTCGATCAGCGAGGCGCTCGACATCTCGTTTCACTTCCTCACTAAAACGTTCCAGAAGCTGACAGACGCAGGACTGCTCGTCTCGCAGCGAGGGCCTGCGGGAGGCGTTCGCCTCGCCCGACCGGCACGCCAGATCACGCCCCTCGAGATTCTGGTCGCGATTGACGGTCCGGCACTCTTTACAGAATGCGTGCTCGGACTCCCCGGCTGCGGAGATGAGAAACCATGTCCGCTGCACGAAGAATGGGCCGCCGAACGAGCTCGCCTGGCATCTATGTTCGAAACCGTATCGATCGCGGACCTCAGCGGAGGCTTCCGCAACGGTGCATATCGTCTCAAGGCGATCTGGGAACCGTCTGAGTCCAGCTGATCGATGTGGATCATCGTCGGATCTCCGACACCGGTATTCCGGTAAGCACAA
>CAZKNF010000012.1:8272-66983 GCA_964554105.1 uncultured Rhodothermales bacterium
CCACGACGCGGCATACGGACGACGAAGAATGAAACTGCGAATCAAAGGCGACTCCATACGGCTGCGACTCACGAGAGATGAACTGAGCCGCTTCGCCGGCACGAACCGGGTAGAAGAAATCCTGCACTTTCCCGGCGGCCGTCGCCTCCATTATGCCCTCGAAGCGTCCGACGACGTCGATCACCTCACCGCCCGATTCGCCAATGACGTTCTAACGCTCATGATGCCGGTGTCATGGTTGAAAACATGGTCTGATACCGACCGCGTCGGCTTCGAGGCGGTTGAACCGCTCGAATCAGGAGGACAGCTGCACTTGCTCGTAGAGAAGGATTTCGAATGCTTGCATAAACGTCCTGATGACGAAAACGCGTTCCCGCATCCCATGGCAAACGAAGCGTGACGGCGGACATGCATCAAACACGCAATCGAGTGGCCCTCGACGCGAAGCGGCGCGTGAACTTCGCGAAAGACGTTCGAGACGCCTGTGTCGTAGCGGCCCTTCAGAGATACGAGGACGCCAAAATTAGCGGTCTCTGCCACGAGGGTGCCTGGGAATGCGCGATAAATGCCATCCGAGAAGTCGATCTCGAACAGTTTAAGTTTGCGTTGTCTGTTGATGCGCGGCACGAGTGAATACTCCCTCGGTGGTTACTCCGCGCATGATTATCCCGCGAATGACCACCCGACGAACGACTAGAACAGCTGCGATGAACGATTTTGAGGAGCAAACACTTCGCGGCCTCACTATTCGCATCGATCGGACCGTCTGCATCGGAACCGAGAACTGCGTACATGTTGCGCCGGAGGTCTTCGAGCTCGGGGACGATTCTATTGTCACATTTCTCGAGGATGCGCAGGAGATTGCTCGCGATCGCCTGATCGAATCCTGCGCGGTATGTCCGGTGGACGCCCTGTGGGCATTCGACGAGAACGGAGACCAGATCGTGCCGCGATACTAGCCTCTCAATCGAACGCTTCCGATTGACCCGTCGCGGAGCGGATTTCGTCCCCCGTGTCAACCTGTGAGTCAAGCACCGACTTCCCGAAGCTCTTGACCGTGAAAACCGGGCATTCAGCACGCCGGACCACGCGCTCGGTCGTGCTGCCCATCAAGAAATGCTCCAGACCCGTCAAGCCGTGCGTTCCGATCACGATCATATCAGACCTCTTCTCCTCCGCGTACGCAGCGATCTCCCGCGCCGCAGATCCCGGTCTGGCCTCGAAATCCGCCTCACTTTGTCCGTCTATTTCCGCAAGGATCTCCTTCATACGCTTCACGGCCTTTGATTCGATCTCTGGATCCGCGTCATAAATCGACCGCAGCGCGATGCCGTAGAATGCAGGATGGAGCGTCTCTTCGACGACGTGCAGCAGGCTGAGACGCGCGTTTAGTACGGATGCAAGCTGGACAGCGTGCTGAAGCGCACTTCGGGAATGCTTCGAAAAGTCGATCGGCACGAGGATGGACGGCCCCTTGCCTTTGTAAACCATTCGCGGCTCTCTCGCGCGAACCGTGAGGACCGGACATTTTGCAAGGCGAATCACCTCCTCCGCGACACTTCCGAGCATCATACGTTGGAATCCCCGGCGACCGTGCGTGCCGAGGATGATCAGATCGACATCTTCCTCGGCGGCATAATCCAGAATAGCAGGCCCGGCCGAAATGCTGCGCCGAATGACGTGCTGCGTAACAAGCTCCGCCGACCGACCGCCCGCCTGCGCGGCGGCGTCCGTCATTTCCTTGAGAGCCTCGACGCCGGCGTCGGGCGTGGATGGCTGCGGACCGCCGGCTTCAGGATCCTCGCCATGCAGCACGTTGGAATGGAACACGTGGACCTCCGCTCCGAGACGCTCAGCGAGCGCGAGTGCATACGAAAGGCGCGGAACTGCCCTCTCAACGAAATCCGCAGCGAATAAAATCTTCTTGATCGTCAGCATGATCTTAACCTTTCATTTGTCGATGACCGGGCGCGCCATTGCCCGATGCTCCGCGAACTTGCCATCCATCTACTCTGCAGCTTCCGGAAAAGATAGGAACATCCCTACTCGATTTCCGGGTAGATCAGCAGGCCGTCCCTGACCTGCGCAAATTCTGTCAGCGTCCGATCCGACGCTCTTCCCCTGGCCATGATATCTAGTACCTCCCAGCCCCGCACGATCAATGCATCGGCAATTAGCCGACGGTGGCATCGCCACGGCACAGCCTCCGAACACATCATTGCAGTGCGGTGCCTCGAACCGAAATCCATCAAGGCATCCAATCCCCGGTGAAATTCCTCGGTCGCCATGTAGTCGGCGTACGCGGCAAACTGAGCCGTCCGCCACCCGGTATTGACCGATCTCTCGGCGGGTCGGCCGCGGCGGCCGCCCAGATCCGGAAGATGAGCGTAGGCGATCCCCTCGCGGCGAAGCGATTCCCGCAGCGCCTCCTCGCCGAAATGCGGCCACCGGCGGGAGCCGGGAAACCGACGAACATCCACGATCTGCTCGATTCCGGCAGTGGTCAGCAGACTCAAAAATTCTTCCTCCGACCTGTTGGAATGGCCCACTGTCCAGATCCGGCCACGCTGGTCGGTCATGATAACAGCTCCTTCAAAACGTCCTCGGCGGCCTTCAATGCGTCATCAATCTTCTCCGGACGCCTGCCTCCCGCCGTAGCGAGCGTCGGACGCCCACCGCCGCCGCCGCCGACGTGGCGCGCCAGCCTTCCGACGAGATCGCCTGCCTTCACCCCGCGCTGAATAACGTCATCGGATACGCCGGCCACCATATATACTTTCTCCCCATCGGGATCCACCGTGCCCAGCACGCCCACCGCTCCGCTTCCGAGACGCTCGCGAAGGGTCTGCCCGAGCGTACTCAACGTGTCCATCGTCGTCGGCTGAATGCGACCGGATACGAGGCGAATCCCGTCCACGCTGCGTGCATTTTGAATCAGTTCGTCGAGATCCGACGACAGCGCTTTCTGCTTCTGGTCCTCGAGGGCCTTGCGCAGTGCCTTATTCTCCTCGAGGACATCTTGCACCTCCTCTGAAACAGGCCGCTGCGATGCTTTGAACTGTGCTCGCACGCGCTCCAGCTCGTCCATCTCCTTCTCGATCAGGTCCAGCGCCGCCTCACCAACAACCGCTTCAACTCGCCGGACGCCTGCTGCCACCGATCCCTCCGACAGAAAACGGAAAAGTCCGATCTCCCCCGTAGCATCTACGTGCGTCCCGCCGCACAACTCGACCGAAAACTCTGGATCGAATGTGATGACACGCACACGGTCACCGTACTTCTCGCCGAACAGCGCTGTGGCACCACGAGACAGCGCCTCTTCGACGGGCACGTCACGGTCTTCCTGGCGCGGGATGTTCCGCTGAATCATATCGTTCACGCGCGCCTGTACGGCACGCAGCTCCTCCGGCGTCACGCGTCCGAAGTGACTGAAATCGAAACGCAGACGGTCCGGCGCGACGAGCGATCCCTTCTGCTGTACGTGTTCTCCGAGCACTTCGCGAAGTGCGGCATGAAGCAAATGCGTCGCTGTATGATGTTTGCGAATGCCGCTTCTTCGGCCGGCGTCTACCAGCGCCTTCACAGGCGTCTCCGGATCCTGCGGCAAGCGGTCAACGAAGTGAACGATCCGATCGTTCAGCTTCTGTGTGTCGATGATGTCGATCCGCTCACCTCCGATCTCGAGCACACCGACGTCACCCACCTGCCCGCCGCTCTCGGCATAGAACGGTGTCCGATCCAGCACGATCTCGTAATGGTCCCTTCCTTCTCCATCCTCAGCCACCCGAACGGCTCGAATTCGGGCACCGGCCAGCTCGGTCGCCTCGTAGCCGACGAACTCGCTGTCCGCGCCGGCGCTGATCGTCCGCCATTCATCCGCGCGACTCTCGTCGGCCTTAAAGCTCGTTGCCGCGCGCGCCCGGTCACGCTGCTCCTTCATTCGAGCTTCGTAGCGCTTCATATCGACCCCGAGCCCGCGCTCTCGCGCCATAAGCTGCGTCAGATCGATGGGAAAACCGTAGGTATCGTGCAAGAGAAAGGCCACCTCACCCGGTACATTCTGGCGAGACGCGCCCTGTCGGAATGCCTCCATCATGGAATCCCTATCGGCTTCGTCATACGCATTTTCGAGCACGGCCATAGCCTGCCGATCCGCCTTCAGACGCGACAAAATGTCTTCCGGATGGTCGCCTCCCTCTTTCGCCGACGCAATCTCCTCGACGTACGGTATCACGCGCTCGAAAAAGCCGATCCCGGTGCCGAGTGTCTGCAGGAAATTTTCTTCTTCGGATGTGATCACCCGTTCGATGTACTTTTGATGCGTGCTCAGCTCGGGAAACGTATCGGCCATCTTGCTCCGCAGCACGTCGACGAGCCGATACATGAACGGCTCACGCATGCCGAGCGTTTGATAGCCGAAGCGAACACCGCGCCGAAGGATCCTGCGAATCACATACGAGCGCCCCACATTCCCCGGCGTAACCCCGTCGGCGATCGCAAACGCAATAGTTCGGATGTGGTCGGCGATCACCCGAAGCGCAATTCGAATCCGCCGCCGCTCATCCTCATCGTCGCTCTCTATCGCGTGGTATCCGCGAATCTCGGCGCGAGGCGAGAGCTCCGCTATCCTCTGCAGAATTGGCTGGAAAAGGTCGGTGTCGTAGTTGCTGTCTCGTTCCTGGAGGACCGCCACCAGACGCTCGAATCCCATCCCCGTATCGACGTGCTTCGCCTTCAACGGCTCTAGCGATCCGTCCGGCCGGGCATCATACTGGATGAAGACGAGATTCCAGATCTCGATTACTTTCGGGTGGTCCGTATTCACGAGTCCTTTTCCCGGGTCGGCCTTCCGATCCTCGTCCGATCTAATATCGATATGCACCTCGGAGCACGGACCGCACGGTCCCGTATCCCCCATCATCCAGAAGTTATCCCGCGAGCTGCCGAAGATCACATGATCCGGATCGATGCCCGTCTCCGTTTTCCATAGATCCGCCGCTTCGTCGTCCGGCTCCAGTCCAAGCTTGTCATCGCCCATATGCACCGTGGCATACAGCCGATCGGCCTCCAATCCAAAGTGATCGACCAGCAGCTCCCATGCCCACCGGATCGCATCGCGCTTGAAATAGTCGCCGAAGCTCCAATTTCCCAGCATCTCGAAGAACGTATGGTGATACGTATCAAGGCCCACTTCTTCGAGATCGTTGTGCTTGCCTGATACGCGCAGGCATTTCTGGGTGTTGACAGCGCGCTTGTACGGGCGTTCACCGGCGCCGAGAAAAACGTCCTTAAACTGGTTCATCCCCGCATTCGTGAAGAGCAGCGTGGGATCGTTCTCCGGAACGAGCGAATCGCTTGGCACGATTTCGTGGCCCCTTTCCGAAAAAAAGCGCAAGAAATCGTTTCGTATCTCTTCCGATGATTTTATATCGCTCATAGGATGTGGACGTGCGAATGGATTCGGCGCCCGTCTATAATGGGTTCAGCAGTTCGATGGCTTGGCGATTCCGGTGCATCCCGGCAGCCCGGCTCTCTTTACGAGGATGGTGACTTCAATGTGCCCGGCCTCTCATGCCGGTCACGGCCGGCTCGAGGTCAGAATCGATTCCGCCGACGCCTCCGGACGGCGGCAACGTCACTTGGCACACCGGGCGAAACATATGGATTCTCCGGGATGAAGAAACGCCACGGCAGGTCGACGCCCCGCGAGATCCCGATGCGCGATGATGTCCCGATCGCGAAGTCGCGGGTGTCGCCGGGTGCCTGTACGTAAAGCGGCGCGTTCGTAATGGCCTTGTTGTGCATCTCCTTGCCGATGTCGAACGCCTGCGTCAGCTTTCCCGGACCATTAGTCAGATCGATGTCGCGCAGAGCCGCCTCTCGCCGTTCGTACATGCTGCTCAGACCCTCCAGCGGCTCGACGGCCCTGAAGAGCACCGCGCCGCCGACGCCCTCGCGCTCGGTCACCACGTTGAGAAGCCAGAAGCGCGCGTATATTAAGTATACATACGCCGTTCCGGGCTTACCGAAGAGATCGTACCCTCGCCCGTCCGGCTTGATCAGCCCGGTCTCCTTGTCGACAATACCCCATCCGTGAAACGACGGATCGTCCTGCGTGTATGCCTCCGTTTCTACGATCCGTCCTACCAGCCGCCTTCCGTTCGGGAGCTCGCGGACGAGGAGATGGCCGATTAGGTCACGGGCGACCTCCAGAGTTGGGCGATTGTAGTATGATGCCGGAAGAACCATTCGGTGACGGCTTGGTCGTCGCGATCGAGAGTTCAGGCCACTTCAGCCCCTATTCTGAGGCCGGTCCAGAACGAGGAGCGTAAGGCGCGTCGTATTGATCAGCCGATCTCGTTCGTCAGCGACGCGAATCTCCCACACATGCGTAGTCCCACCCACATGAATCGGCCTCCCAGTTCCGGTGACAAAGCCCTCGGTGACCTGGCGGACGTGATTCGATGACAGATCGAGTCCGACGCCCATTTGCACTTTCGGATCGAGACACAGGTTTGCACCCACACTGCCTAGCGTTTCTGCGAGCACCACCGTGGCCCCGCCGTGCAGCAGTCCGAACGGCTGCATGGTGCGATGATCGACAGGCATCGTCGCCTGAATATAGTCCGAACCCACGTCGGTGAATGCGATGCCCAGATGCTCCAGCATATTGCCCGCCACGAGCTGCTGGATTTCGGACAATTCCACGGCATCGTACCATATCCTGCTTCCCGTAGTCATCGAAGCGTATCCCTGGTGAACTGAGTCGTTAGATAATCCGTCAAGTCCCCTTTAACGCAAGATAGCCTGAACCGGAGAACCGATTCAGGCTATGGAGCGGAAGACGGGATTCGAACCCGCGACCTTTTGCATGGCAAGCAAATGCTCTACCAGCTGAGCTACTTCCGCGTTTGAATTCGGACTTAAATCAAAGACCCATCAGGGATCTCCGGGACATCTACCGTTGCACCTGCATGCCCGCGCATTTCGATGCACGTATTTCTCGGACCGCCGTTGTCAGTGCGCTTTCGAGCCGGGTGTCGTAAAACGGAAGCTTCTATTCTTGGTTCCTGGGCTCTTGGCCTTCAAAATCCAAGCCGCGAGCGTCCAACCTGCTCGTCGTCACGCGAGCGTTCTCCGTCCTGCACGTCGATGCCGAACGTGACGGACAGCGCATCTCCGCCGACAGCCGTCCAGAAGGCTCCTCCGTCCTCATTAAGCGCCAGAATGCCCGCCCGAATCCGCTTTGCACCGACATCTTCGGCCCAGTCGCGAACGGCTTCGACAAGGGAACTGCCGATTCCCTTTCTCCGGTTTGCCGGCTCGACGTAGAGCTCTACAATATAAATTTCCGAACTCGCCGCGAACACGGGTGGCGGTGACCATCGTTCGGCCGTCACAAATCCGCACACCGCCCCATCCTCGTCTGCAACGAAGAGGCGGCGCGACCCACGAGACAGCCACTCCGTGTAGTCATTCCGCCATCGAATCTCAGCGTCGTCGGCAGGCGCAAATCGATCGTCAATCTCACCCTGGGACCGAAGAAGGTCCATCCACAAACGTACGACGTCGTCTTTGTCGCCCGTCCCTGCTTCTCTAATCTCTGTCATGTATCAGGCTACCGCAGCCGACTCGCTAACAATTCGATGCTTCAAATAGCCCTGCCGAATCAACAATTCAGCGTTAAGCACCGCACCACCCGCCGCACCCCGCACCGTATTATGTACGAGAGCGACAAATTTGACGTCGAGCACTTCGCATGGCCGAATACGCCCTACGGAAACCATCATACCGCCGCCGTTCTCTGCATGTCGTCGAGGCTGTGGAAACCGCGGATCGTCGAAAACTTGAAAGAGCTTTTCCGGCGCCGACGGGAGGTCATATTCAGCGATCGGACTTTCGAAGGCGAGATAGGCATGCCGGACGTCCTCCGCAGTCACCTCGTCACCAAACTTGAGCGAAATACACTCGAGGTGACCATCCAATACGGGCACGCGATTGCATTGGGCGCTGACAGAAAAGGCGGCAGGCTCGACGTGGCCGTTTACAAGACGGCCGAGGAGCTTCTTTGGCTCGGTCGCCATCTTTTCTTCCTCGCCTCCGATGAACGGTACGACATTCGCGAGCGCATCGAGCGACGCGACCCCCGGATACCCCGCGCCGGACAGGGCCTGCATAGTCACCACCTGCACCTGCTCCACCTCGAAGGCATCGATCAAAGGACGCAGTGCGCACGCGAGACCGACCGTACTGCAATTCGGGTTCGTGACGATGTATCCACCACTTCCCCAGTCCTGCTGGTCGATGAGAACCGAATGATCCGGATTAATCTCGGGGATCAGCAGCGGCACGTCATCCTGCATGCGATAACTCCGAGCGTTCGATACCACGGGATACCCCGCACGGGCAAAATCGGCTTCAATCTCGCCGGCCACAGCCGCATCGAGACCGGAGAAAACGACGTCGCACTCGAAGCCGGGGACGGCCTCAAAGACGTCCATATCGGCAACGTTGTGCGGGATCGGCCTCGAGCCTATCCAATTCGCCGCATTGCGGTACGTCTTCCCCGCAGACCTTTCAGACGCCGCGAGCGCCGTAATTTCGAACCAGGGGTGTCCGTCGAGAATCTCGACGAACTTCTGACCTACCGCACCAGTCGCTCCAAGTATGCCAACCTTGAACTTCTTCATCGTTCCATTTGACTCGTTATCTATAGCAGGCGCGCGCCGCAACATCCGGGGCGCCCAATTCAATGCTTACTCGCACAACGCTTCCTTTCTCCCCTTCCGGGACTCACGCACGCTCGCCAATAATCACGGTGCTCTCCGAGAACCACCTCACATCTGCAGACATCCACTGCACAAGCTCAGATACTAACGTGCACTCTCCGAAAGCTGGTGCGCGTCGCTCGTCGCACCGACCGCCGACTGCATTCGGAGCCACGGCCCCACCACGTCGCTCACCGCCTCGAATTCGATCAAGAATGAATCATGACCGTGTTCCGAGGTGATCACCGCCAATTCCGCCCCCGGTATTAACTCGACCAATTCCTCCTGCTCTGCAAGGGGGTAGAGCACATCGGAGTCGATGCCGATCACCAGCGTCGGTTGGCTGATATCGCCGAGCACATCCTCGTATCGTCCGCGGCCGACGGCGATATCATGCGTATCCATCTGCTTCGTGAGATGAACGTAGCAGTTGGCATCAAATCGATCGACGAGCTTGTCTCCCTGGTAACGCAGATAGCTTTCGACGGAAAACATCCCGTCGGAACCAGGCTGCGTATTTCGACCGAATCGCGCCTCGAATGAACTGCGCGATCGGTAGGAAATCATCGCTATCATGCGCGCAACGGCCAACCCCGCCTCAGGCTGCGCCGCGTACTGGCCTCCGTTCCAATTGGGATCGGCGTAAATCGCCTGGCGCTGGGCTTCACTGAACCCGATGCACCACGACGAATGCCGGCCGCCGACAGCAACAGGAATAATGCTGCGGACGAACGTTCCGTAAAAAGCCCACTCGAGCGCCTGCATGCCGCCCATCGATCCACCAATGGTCGTCAGCACCTGCCTCACGCCCAACATATCGAGCGCGGCCTTGTGTGCGCGAACGGTGTCTCGAACCGTGATGGCTGGGAAGTCATTCCCGTACGGCCGTCCCGTTGCAGGATTGATCGTGATGGGAGACATCGACCCGTAAGGCGACCCGAGCACATTTAAACAGACCACGAAGTACGTGTCCGTATCGAGCGCCTCGCCAGGACCGATCAAAGGCCCCCACCAGATATCCGCACGCGTATTGCCCGTCAGGGCGTGGCATACGACGACGACATTGTCTCCTTCAGGACTCAGCTCGCCCCAGGTGTCGTACGCCACCGGGACGTTTTGAAGGACGACCCCGGAGTCGAGCTCGAGTCGTGAAAGTATAACGCGTTCTGGCATGAAGCTGGCGTCGTGGAATGGTAGACCCATCCGATCTATTCAGGCCTCCACGCTGTCGGTGATGGCCGCAAACGCATCCGCGAAGTCCTCCTTGAGGTCCTCGATGTGCTCGATGCCCGCCGAAATCCGCACGAGATCCGGCGTAACGCCCGCAGCAAGCTGCTCTTCTGCAGCAAGCTGCTGATGCGTCGTAGAGGACGGATGGATCACGAGCGTCTTGGCATCACCCACATTCGCGAGATGTGACGCCAGCTGAACGTTCTCGACGAACGCGCGGCCGGCCTCCACGCCGCCCTTCACACCGAACGACAATACGGCGCCATATCCGTTGGAGAGGTACTGATTTGCACGGTCGTAATAGGGATGATCCTCCAAGCCTGGATAGCTCACCCACGCAACCTCTGGCCGCTCCTGAAGCCACTTGGCGATCTCGAGCGCATTCTCGCAGCTTCTGTCCATACGCAGCGAAAGGGTTTCCAGGCCCATCAGCAGCAGAAAGGAACCGAACGGGTTCTGTGCCGGCCCCAGATCACGCAGTCCTTCCACACGTGCACGGATGGCGAAAGCCGCATTCGCACCGAGCACGCCACCAGGTCCGAATACTTCCCAAAAATTGATTCCGTGATATCCCGGAGAAGGCTCGGTGAAGCTGGGGAACCGGCCGCTGTCCCACGGGAAATTACCTCCATCGATGATCACGCCGCCGATCGTGGTGCCGTGGCCGCCGATCCACTTCGTCGCGCTTTCCACTATGATGTTCGCACCATGCTCGAAAGGCTTGATCAGGTAGCCTGCCGCACCGAACGTATTATCGACAACGAGCGGCACGCTATACTTCTTGGAAAGCTCCGAAAGTCTCTTGAAATCGGGAATATTGAAGCGCGGATTGCCGATCGATTCTACGTATATCGCCTTCGTGCGATCGTCGATGAGCGATTCGATCGAGTCCGCGTCGTCACCGTCGGCGAACCGAACGTCGATACCGAGACGCGGAAAAGTCACCTTGAACTGATTGTACGTACCGCCATAAAGATAACTGCTGGAAACGATGTTGTCGCCGGCATGGGCGAGCGTCGTGATGGTCAGCAACTGAGCGGACTGTCCGCTCGCCGTCGCCAGCGCTGCCACACCGCCCTCGAGCGCAGCCATCCGCTGCTCAAACACGTCGGTGGTCGGATTCATGATCCGCGTATAAATATTGCCGAAATCCTTCAGCGCGAAAAGATCCGCGCCGTGGTCGGCACTATCGAACGTGTAGGAAGTGGTCGCGTAGATCGGTACCGCGCGGGCGTTCGTGGTGGGGTCTGGCTGCTGTCCGGCGTGGACCTGAAGGGACTCGAATCGCAGCTTACGTTCTTTTCCGTTCTGGCTCATCTTCGTAGAGATTGTTGAATGAATATGCGGTTAAGGTGGGTGACCAGCATTCATCCAGAAGAGCTGCAGCAGCACGTGCCCACATGCTGCTTGAGGCGGACGGTTGAGACACAAAAAAACCTCTCCCGCGCGACTCGCGGAAGAGGGCTGATCCGGAGATCCGGAAGAACTCTCCCGCTCATCTTCCCTCGCGCTATGTGAACTCTTGTGCGAGGCAGGACTTGGCACCTTTCCCGGACCGGTTGTGGCCGGGCGCGGCGGTTGCCAGGGCTTCAAAGGGCCTGCACCCTCCACCCTTCTGGATGAGCTACTGGAAACATCGTTTCATAAAAATCTCATACATGATGCGCGTGTGACGTGTTCCAGACGCTGGAAAGCAAAAGCACATGGACCGGGAAACCCTGCTTTCACAGGCTTCCCCTTCCCCTTCCCGTCCGCTATCTTCATCCCATTCGTTCCTCAGTCTTAATACCTTAGATGCAGAACTCGGAATACCAGCTTAAGGACGGAATCATCGACGGAAAAGCCATTGCGGCTGCAGTTCGATCGGACGTCCGCCGTGAGGTTGACGCCTGGACCGCCGGAGGTCACAGGGCGCCCTACCTCGCCGTCGTGCTCATCGGTGACGATCCCGCATCGGCTTCGTACGTTCGTGGAAAGACAAAGGCGGCGGCCGAAGCGGCCATTGAAAGCGATACGATTGCTCATGATGAGTCAATTTCGGAGGAGAAATTGCTCGAAATCGTCCGCGATCTGAACGATGACGCCGACGTCGACGGCATTCTCGTACAGCTACCGCTGCCGAGCCACATCGACGAGAGCAAAGTGATTCACACGCTGGATCCGCAAAAAGATGTCGACGGCTTTCATCCCGAAAATGTGGGCCGCCTCTCACTCGGCGAGCCCGGATTCGTCTCCGCAACACCGGCCGGAATCATGGAGATGCTGCGCCGATCGAACATTTCAACGACGGGCAAGCACGCCGTGGTCGTCGGCCGATCAAACATCGTCGGACGACCCATCTCAAGCCTCCTGCTCCAGCGTGGCGTCGACGCTACAGTTACCACTTGCCATAGCCGCACTAGGGATCTTCCCGCGATTGTGCGCCAGGCCGACATTCTCATTGCGGCGATCGGCCGTGCCGAATTCGTCACCGCGGAGATGGTCCGGGACGGTGCAGTTGTAATCGACGTGGGCATCAATCGAGTCGAAGATGCGACCCGCGAACGCGGATACCGCCTCGTCGGCGACGTGGCATTCGAGTCCGTTCGCGAAAAAACATCTGCGATTACTCCCGTGCCCGGAGGCGTCGGACCGATGACGATCGCCATGCTGCTGAAAAATACGCTCGCCGCAGCACGAGGCGACTACCGATAATACCGCTCTCATCACCGCTTTTCTCGACCCAGATGGCGGGTGGCAGCGCAGTCCAACATTCTCCATATGAATCCTCTAAACCAAGAGATTCCCGAATCACCGGAAGCGGCCGCACAGGAAGTAGACACCCTGCTGGATGCGACCGACACCACGGCAGCAGATACGACGGACGCACTCACGCAGCTCAGCCGCGACGTCGGCGACGCCGGACGCCTGTTGATTTCCGGAGAATGGGAGCTTTTCACGAGGCAGCTCTACGGCGGACTCGCCGATCTCATCATCGAGTTCGTACCGAAGGTCCTCGTGGCCTTGCTTGTATTCATCGTGTTCTTCGCGATCTACCGGGCGCTTCTGGCCACGCTCCGGCGATTTCTCCACCGAAGCAAGAAGGTCGATGCGGGTTTACAGAACTTGCTTTTGAAGACGTTTCGCGTGGTCGGTCTGCTCTTCATCGCACTGATGGTGCTCGCGCAGCTGAACGTCGACATCGCAGCTCTTCTTGCGGCCATTAGTATCGCGGGTATCGCGGTCGGATTTGCCGCAAGAGATACCCTGGAGAACTTCATCTCGGGAATCACCATTCTGATGGATAGACCATTTCGCATTGGTGACAACATCGTGGTCGATGAGATCTACGGGACGGTCGAAGAGATCACGCTCCGGTCCACCCGGCTGCGCACCCTGAACAACGAATATCTGGTCATGCCGAACACGATGATGATTAACCAGAAACTCGTAAATCACACGATTCTCGGCACCGTACGCATCGAAGTGCCGTTCGGGATTGCGTACAAGGAGTTTCCTCAGGCAGCCCGCGAGGTCGTCATCAAGCTGCCGGAGGGGGATCCCAGGATCCATCCGGATTATAAGCCGGAGGTCGTCGTGACCGAGCTTTCTGATTCCAGCGTGAACATGCATCTAAGACTCTTTCTCACAAACCCGAAGCTCGAGGTGCCGGTCAAGCTGGAATACGTAGAGAAAATCCGAGAGGCCCTTCGAGAGGCGGATATAGAGATTCCCTTTCCCCACCTTCAGCTCTTCGTCGACGAAGCAAAGGCACTCGAGGAATCATTTCTCCTCAAAAAGGATTGGCCGGGTACGGAGGATCGCCGCCCTTCTGCGTAGCCATTCACCTACCTCATGAAAAGCATGATTCCTGTGATATTAGTCCTTGCCGGGGGCTATGGTGCGCTCACCACGCTCATGTATTTCTTTCAGGAGCGCCTGCTTTATCACCCCACGAGAAATCTCGTCGCATCGCCGTCAAATGTCGGACTGCACTTCGAAGACGTCCACTTCACGACCGCCGACGGCGAAAAGCTGCACGGATGGTGGGTGCCGCACGAGGAAGCCTTCGCCACCATCCTTTTTTTCCACGGAAACGCCGGCAATATTTCCGGTCGCATCGACACCATCGAGAAGCTCCAGGCGCTCGGCGTAAACGTATTTATCTTCGACTTCAGAGGATTCGGACAAAGTACTGGTTCTCCATCCGAGGAGGGACTTTATAAAGATGCGGAAGCGGCGTTTCAGTATCTCGTTAAGACCAGGTCGATTCCTGCAACCGAGATCATCATTCATGGCCGATCACTAGGCGGCGGCCCTGCGACCTGGCTAGCAGAGCGTGTTCGCGTCGCCGCGCTGATCCTAGAATCCACCTTCACGTCGGTTCCCGACGCGGGCGCACATCACTACCCCTTCTTCCCCGTTCGAATGCTGGCGAATGTCGACTTCGACAACCTCCTGCGCGTCGCCCGATGTCGATGCCCCGTGCTGATCATGCACAGCCCGGATGACGAGGTCATTCCCTTCGAACACGGCGAGCGACTGTTCGAAGCAGCGAAAGATCCGAAGCGATTCCTGGAACTGGCCGGCGCACACAACCAGGCGCACAGCGTATCCGGACACAGCTACGTCGCCACGCTCGGCGCCTTTCTTTCGGATCACGTTGCACGAAGCCCCTGAGGAGGGCGGCATATCGCCGGGCGCCAATCGGTGGCCGGCAAGTCTGCCGGTCCATCCGAATTAACTGTATTTCAATAAATCCGGCGAGTCGCCTAAAAAAGCGCTTTTATACGAGCCGCAAGGTGGCGAGCATGCGGCCCCGCAGACGCTCAACAGAAACCCACATTGACAAAAGTAGACTTCTGGAGCTATTATCCCCCATCGTGCACGCAAATACCTCACATATCTCGGCCCACTATCCGCGTCTTCGACGTACGCGAAATGGTCCCGTGTGGATTGGCGAATTCCGAAGACATCGTTAGCCGTCGAGACGATTCGACGCTCATTTGCTTCCTGAGGCGCTGATTCCACCCGGATCGGCGCCTTTTTTATTGATGAAAACCCTGTTACAGATTTAAGATGGCGATTGTACTGGCATTCAGCGGCGGACTCGACACCTCGTTCTGCGTCCCGTACCTGCGTGAAACCCACGGTGAACCCGTCTATACGGCGACGATCAATACCGGAGGTCTCACGAGCGACGAAGCCGCCGACGTCGCGCGCCGCTCCCGTGAACTCGGTGCCGAAAAACACTTTCTCGTCGATGGCCGCAAAGATCTCTTCGACGAGCACCTCAGCTACCTCGTGAAGGGAAACGTCCTGCGCGGGGGCGTTTATCCGCTCTGCGTCGGCCCCGAACGCGTGACACAGGCCAAAGAAGTGATCGACGTCGCTCGCCGCGAGGGCGCTCGCGCGGTCGCGCACGGCTCCACTGGAGCGGGCAATGATCAGGTTCGCTTCGACGTGGCGCTCCGGCTCCTCGCCGCAGATCTCGACATCATAACCCCGATCCGCTCGCTCGGACTGAGTCGCCGCGACACGACGGACTATCTCCGCGAACACGGCTATGACGTTCCCGAGAAGACGACCACCTATTCCATCAATCGTGGTCTATGGGGTACGACCATCGGTGGTAAAGAGACGCTGTCCACCACCGAACCTCTACCGGATGATGCCTATCCGGATACCGTCCCCCCTTCAGTTGCACCGGATGAACCTGCCGAAATCGTCATCGGATTCGAGCGCGGGATTCCAACTTCGCTGGATCACGCTTCGATCGCACCCGTCGAGCTGATAGAGTCGCTTAATCGCACGGCCGCATCACACGGAGTCGGACGCGGCATCCACGTCGGCGACACGATCCTAGGCATCAAAGGCAGAGTCGCCTTCGAAGCGCCGGCCCCGATTGTGCTCATCACAGCTCACCGCGAGCTCGAAAAGATCGTACTCACCCGATGGCAGCGATTTCATAAGGATCATCTCGCCGATTTTTACGGTCAGCTGCTCCACGAAGGCCAGTACTTCGATCCCATCATGCGCGACATCGAAGCATTCCTGGACTCCTCGCAAATCCCGGTAACGGGATTCGTACGAATCCGACTCTATAAAGGAAACGTAGAGGTTCTCGGATGCGAAAGCCCACACTCTATGTTCGACGCCGGCGTGGCGACCTACGGCGAGACGAACGAGTTGTGGGATGGCCGGGATGCGCAGGGATTTACGCAGATTTACGGAGTGCAGGCGCTGCTGGCACGGCGTGCCCGAGGCCTCCCGAACGACTCCAATACATTAAAAAATGAGTGATCTACGCACGATGACGACGATGGACGATAGACGGTTCGACGTCGCCCTCCTTCACGGCGCGGGGTACGTAGGCGGGGAGTTGATCCGCCTGCTCCTCGGACATCCACGCATCGACCTGCACGTGGTCACGAGCCGCACGTTCGAGGGGGAGCCCGTGTGGAAGGCACACCCGTCCCTGCGCGGCTCCACAGAGCTGGCATTCTCATCCGGTGACGACCTGGACGCGCAGCAGATAGATGCGGTCCTGATCGCTGCTGAGCACGGCAAAGGCGCCGAACAGGTGCTGGCGCTTCTGGACGCCGGCTTCGACGGTCTCATTGTCGACCTGAGCGCGGACTTCCGCTTTCAAGACGCCGCTGCGTACGACACGTGGTTCGGATTCGAACATCCCGCGCCCGAGCTTCTCCCGACGTTCGTCTATGGACTTCCGGAGGTCAACCTGCCCTATCCCGCGGGCGCCAGGCGCATCGCGAATCCCGGCTGCTTCGCGACTGGCATCGCGCTGAGCCTCCTACCAGTAGCCTCGAACCTCGATTCACTGGACGTCGCCGTCACCGCGCTCACCGGGGCATCCGGTTCGGGCGCCCGGCCAAAGGAAACTACGCATTTCCCCACGCGCGAAGGCAACGTGCGCGCCTATAAAGTGCTGACACACCAGCACCTGCCGGAAGTGCAGCAGATCCTCGGAGAGAACGCTCGCATTTCGTTCATCCCAGTATCCGGACCGTGGACCCGCGGCATCTGGGGTACGGCGCAGATCGCCCTGCCGGATGGTGTCACGGCGGACGATGTGAGCTTGTGGTACGATGCAGTCTATCACGATAAACCATTCGTTCGGCTGTGGCCAGACGTGCTCCCCGAACTGAGGTACGCCGTCGACACACCGTTCTGCGACATCGGTTGGATGGTTCGGGATGGACGCCTTATCGTAGCATTCGCAATCGATAATCTACTCAAAGGGGCGGCGAGCCAGGCCGTCCACAACCTGAATCTATTGCTCGGCTTGCCGGAAACGACCGGATTAATCGCACAACCGCAGCAACCGCTCGAGAACATTGTGTAACCGTCTGATCCCTCTCGTCTCGCACATTCACCACCAACACACCGTATGTCCATGCAGACGAACGACGTCATAGCCCTCGAAGATCGCTACCAGATACCCACATACTCGAAGCTTCCCCTCGCGATCGAAAGAGGCGAGGGTGCTTACGTCTGGGATGCCGATGGACGGCGGTTTCTCGATCTGTACGGCGGACACTGCGTTACGCTGCTCGGACACTGTCCGCCAGACGTCGTGGAAGCCATCCGGGAGCAGGTCGGTCGGCTAATTTTCTATTCGAACGCGGTGTATAGCTCGACGCGCGCAACGGCGGCCCGCGCGCTCGCCGACATGGCCCCCGAGGGATTGCGCCACGTTTTTTTCTGTAATTCAGGGTCGGAGGCCAATGAGACTGCGCTAAAGCTGGCCCGAAAAGCTCTCGGAAAACCGCACGTAGTGGCGATGCAGAACGGCTTCCACGGTAGGACACTCGGCAGTCTCGCTGTCACGTCGAGCGAGCGGTATCGAGCTCCTTATGCGTCCGTGCTGCCAGATACGACGTTCGTACCTTTTGGGGATTCGGATGCCGTGCACGCGGCCTTTGAAAATGACAGCGACATCGCCGCCGTCATTCTCGAGCCTATCCAGAGTATGGCCGGTGTGATCGAGGCGGCTGCCGACTATTACATGGACCTGCGCGAACTCTGCGATCGCCATGGGGCAGCCCTCATTTTCGACGAGGTGCAGACAGGAGTCGGGCGCACCGGCACGTTCTCCATCGCCGATCAACTCGGCGTACGGCCCGATCTCATCACCCTTGCCAAGAGCCTCGGCTCCGGAATACCGGTCGGTTCGGTCCTGGTCTCAGATGCTCTGGCCGCAAGCGTCGCACCCGGTGACCAGGGCACAACGTTCGGCGGCGGGATGGTGGCCATGGCGGCCGTCGAGGCCACGTTGCAGTCGATCCAGGACGAAAACCTCATGAATCGCGCCGGCAAGGTCTTCGATTACATCACAGAGCACGCCGGCCCGCTTGTGCGCTCTGTCCGCGGTCGGGGATGCCTGATCGGTCTTGAGCTCGATGGTCCGGCCGCCCCGGTGCGAGCCGATCTCCTGCACCGTGGCATTATTACTGGCAGTGCAGACGATCCGAATGTCATCCGCCTCATGCCGCCTCTGAATGTGCCGCTGGATGCCCTTGCGGATTTCACCGCCGCCCTCGCAATGTCACTCGACGTCGTCGGCGCCTGACCAACGTAGATCGTACTTCATGCGACATTTAATGGACTGGCGTCTGGTCGATGACGACATCTGGAACGGAGCACTCGATCGCGCTCTGCACCATCAACAGGTGGGTTCCGAGTGGACGGAGCATGCACGCGGGAAAAGCATCGGATTGATCTTTTTCAATCCCTCGCTGCGGACGCGAACATCCATGGAGCTGGCAGCCGCGCAGCTCGGCGCCTTCGCCTCTACGCTTACGCCCGGCGCGGGAACGTGGAAGTTTGCATTCGGAAAAAACGAAGTGATGGACGGCGACGAGGCCGAACACATTCGGGATGCCGTCGGCGTGCTCTCACGCTATTATGACGCCCTCGGAGTACGCGTATTTGCATCTATGTCCGACTACCAGCAAGATCGGGACGAGACGCTCATGAAGACGATCATGGACGCGGCGGATGTGCCTGTAATCAATCTGGAGTCGGCATTCTATCACCCCTGCCAGGCGCTCGCCGACGCGGCAACGATCAGGCAGCGGCACCCGAAAAGTCTATCCGATAAGAAATTCGTGCTTACCTGGGCCTATCATCCGCGCCCACTGCCTATGGCTGTGCCGAATTCGGCGCTTCTCATGGCGGCCCGGCTCGGAATGGATGTCGTCGTAGCCCGTCCGGATGAATACGCGCTCGACGGCGGCGTCATGGCCCAGGCGCGCAGATATGCAGCATCCCGCGGCAAAGACGTGCTAGAGACGTCCGATGCAGATGAGGCGTTCGACGGTGCCGATATCGTGTACGCAAAGGCGTGGGCCGGACCGCTCGTCTATGAATCTCCATTTGAAGAGGCAGCGACCCGCGCCCGGTACCGCGACTGGCGAGTGACGGCCGAACGCATGCAGCGCACTCGAAACGGCGCGTTTATGCACTGCCTGCCCGTCCGGAGAAATGTGGTCGTCGACGACGCCGTGCTGGACGGTCCGCAGGCGATCCACCTAACACAAGCGGAATTTCGGCTGCACGCACAAAAGGCGATACTCGAATACGTGTGGGAACTGTAGGTATGATGTCTGTAGGTACGAAGCTCGTCCTGTGCACCCCCGCATCCGCCCGATGAGCGATATTACAGTAATCAAGATCGGCGGTGCGCTCGTCGCTCGCCCGGATGCAATCGATCAACTCTGGTCCGCTGTGGCCCAGATGGTGAAGACGAGGCGTGTCGTACTTGTTCACGGCGGCGGACCAGCAGCTACGGAGGTGGCGCGCCAGCTGGGTCACGAACCGCGGATCGTGCACGGCCGGCGCGTTACTTCAGACGTCGATCTGCGCATCGTGCAGTGGACCATGCGAGGAGAGCTCAATAGCAGCCTCGTAGGGCGGGCTCGAAGAGCCGGAGTCCGCGCCGTGGGCATCTCGGGTGCGGATGGGTCGATGCTGCAGGTCGTAAAACGGCCGCCGTGGCTCGTAGAGGGCGCGCACATCGACTTCGGATGGGTCGGTGATGTCGACGTAGTCGATCCCACACTGCTGACTGTCTTGATCGAGGCGGGATACGTTCCCGTAGTCGCTCCAATCGGAATCGATGAATCCGGCCAGCTCTATAACGTGAATGCGGATACCGTCTCGTGTGTGCTGGCGGCGGCCCTCAACGCAAGCGCCTACCTTCTCGTCACCGACAGTGGAGGCGTCAGACTCCGGATGGACGATCCGGCGTCACACATTGACGTCTTCTCGCGCGCAGACTACGAGCGGGGGGTTTCGGAGGGGTGGATACAAGGTGGAATGCGCGTAAAACTCTCCGCCGCCTTCGATGCGGTGCAATCCGGCGTTGCCGAAGTATACATTCTGTCTCCCGAAAGCATTCTTTCGCCTACCGGCGGCACACGCGTCAAGGAAAGCGAGAGAGATGTGGAGAGCAGCACGTGATGCGAAAACCTAATCACGATGAGGAGGATAGAAAGCAGATGCCGGCGTCCGATCTCGACGTTGTCACGCTTCATAAGGATCTGATTCGATTTCCTTCGTTGAGCGACGATGAGGGGCCGATCGCGGATTTCATCGAGAACTTTGTATCGGCACGGGGCGTGCCGGTCCGGCGTCACCACGATAATGTCTTTTTCTGGATTGGTGACGGCGACGAAACGCTGCTGCTGAATACACATCTCGATGTCGTACCGCCATCGAGCGGACATCCGTACGATCCGTTCAATCCGGTTGAGGTCCGCGGCCGGATCTACGGACGAGGCTCGGTGGATGCGAAGGCCTCCGCCGCTGCGATGACTACGGCGCTTCTCTCGCTGGCGGCCGATGGATGGAGCCCGAAAGGTGGTCGCCTCATGGTCGCACTAACCACCCACGAGGAAGTAGGCGGCGCCTACAATGGGCTCGAGAGCCTCCGTCCCCACCTGCCGGCGCTCTCGGCCGCAATTGTCGGCGAACCGACCGGCCTCCGACCGTGCGTGGCGCAGAAAGGGCTGCTTATTCTGAACGTCCATGCACACGGAAAATCCGCCCACGCCGCTCGTTCACACCTCGGCGAGAATGCGATCCTCAAAGCGTTCCGGGATATCGACAGGCTGCAGTCTTTCGAATTTGAGCGGCAGCATCCGTTCCTCGGGGAGCCCACCATCACCGTCACAACCATCGAAGGCGGTAGCGCCCGTAATGTCGTGCCCGACGGGTGCACGTTTACGCTCGACATCCGAACGACGCCCGAGTATCCCCATGACGCATTGATTCAGGAAATCTCGAGTTACCTCGAATCCGACGTCGAGGTGCACAGCAAGCGCATCGTCCCGGTCGCCACACCACTCGAATCTGCGATTGTGAAGGCCTGCAACGCAGCCGCGCCGGCTCGCGAGCCGTTTGGATCGCCGACAGCTTCGGACTGGATCTTTCTCGACGACGTGCCGACGGTCAAGATCGGGCCGGGATCGAGCGATCTCTCGCACACGGCCGACGAAAGCATGCCGATCGGAGAACTGCGCAACGCCGTCCAGGTCTACCAAAACATCATCAGAGAATATTTCAGATCGACGCTGATATGATCGACGACGAGAACGGAGATCGTGCACATCCGCTGTGGCAGAAGGGCACGGCAGCGGCCGACTGGGCTACGCGATTCACCGTCGGCGACGACTATCGCTGGGATATGCTGCTGCTGCCGCACGATGTCCGGGCCACGCTTGCTCACGCCTGGGGCCTCGAGCAGATCGGCGTGCTCACATCCACCGAGCTGCATGACATCGAATCGACTCTCGAGAAACTGCAGTCGGCGTTCAATGCGGGACGGCTCACCGTGCGACCGGAGGATGAGGACTGCCACACTGTGATTGAGAATTTTCTCACCCGACATCTCGGGGAAACGGGCAAAAAAATACACACCGGCCGGTCGCGCAACGACCAGGTTTTGGCCGCGCTCCGGCTTTACCTGGCCGAAGCGCTGCGAACGATCGCATCCCGCATCGCGGATGTGGTCCGGCAGCTCTGTGTGTGGGGCGAGAAACACGACGACGTGATGATGCCAGGTTACACGCATATGCAGCGCGCGATGCCGTCTACGGTAGGCCTCTGGGCAATGGGATTTGCCGAACTCCTCGTATCTGATCTCGAGGGGATCGCGGCCGCTCTCGATCAAATCAATGTTTCACCCCTCGGCAGTGCCGCCGGATACGGCGTGCCGTATCTGCAGCTGCCGCGCGATGCGGTCGCGCACCGCCTCGGATTTCGAAGGGTCCAGACGCACGTCACGGCCGTACAATTATCGCGCGGAAAACTCGAGCTCCACGCTGCACATTCCCTTGCGCAGGTGGCCGCGACATTCAACCGCCTTGCATCCGATCTCGTATTGTTCAATACGTCCGAGTTCGCCTTCGTCCGGCTTCCGGCCGAATACTGCACGGGCAGCTCCATCATGCCGCAAAAGCAGAATCCGGATGTCCTCGAACTGGCCCGCGCATCCTATCATCGCATCATCGCCGAGCTGCAGGTTCTCCTTACACTTCCCGCAAATCTTCCCTCCGGCTACCATCGTGATCTGCAGCTCACCAAAGAAGCGGTGATGCGATCCGAACGATCCACCGCGGACCTCGTCGAGGCGATGGCGAATGTCCTCACCGGTGTGACATTCGAAGAGGAGTACCTGCGGAAAGCTACCACCGACGAGCTCTTTGCAACAGCCCGGGCGCTCAAGCTCGTTCAGGAAGGCGTACCATTTCGAGAGGCGTATCGTCGCGTAGCGGAGAACATCGGCTCGAATGATGCACCTGAACCCGACGAGGTGCTTCGTACATACGTAGTCGACGGTTTTCCGGGACGTTCGCGCCCCGACCTCGTCCTACACCAGCTAGATTCCATCTTGAAGCTGATCGGCGCCTACAAAAACTCCTGATCTAGCGTCGTCATTGCCCCATTACTGTGACGACGATTTCCCTGCGCCGCGGCTTGACGTCGCACTCCAGGAGGATGACCTGCTGCCAGGTGCCGAGGATTGGAGAACCTTCGCCGACCGGTACTGAAATCGAAGGTCCGAGCGTGGTTGCCTGAAGGTGGCTGTGCGCATTTCCATCGTGCCAGGCCTGCTCGTGGCCATAGTGCCGTCCAGGCGGCATCAGCTTGTCCAATATCTCCGGCAGATCTCGCTGCAGACCCGGCTCGAACTCGATGGTACCTATCGCCGCAGTACTCCCGATGACGTGCACGTTCGCAATTCCCGTCGCGACCTGCGATCGATCCACAATTCTCTCGATCTCGCGAGACACGTCGTGCATGTCTCCATGGCCGCTTGTGTCGACTTCAATTCGCTCCTGATACGCCATCTGTTTCCGGAATCAGATCCGACATGTCTGTGAGGAAATCGTGAGCCGTAAGATCGTATTGCAGCGGCGTGACCGATACGTAGCCGTTCTCGATCGCCCAGATATCCGTGTTCTCACCCTCATCGAGATTCACGAACGTGCCGGTCAGCCAGTAGTACGGCTGATTGTTTGGATCCATCCGTTCGTGGAAAGACTCATCCCACCGCGATCGAGCCTGCCTCGTCGGCAAGATCCCGCGAATCTCATCTAACGGCAACAGGGGGATATTCACATTGAGAAGAATGCCCGGCGGGATGCCGTGCCTCAATACGCGCGCCGCTATTCTACGAGCCACCTCCTGCGCCGGCCGGTAGTCGCCTCCCTCCCATGAACAGAGTGAGAACGCGATGGAATCAATCCCGAGGATCGACGCTTCCGTTGCAGCGCTCACCGTGCCGGAGTAAATCACGTTGACCGCCGTATTCGGTCCCCTGTTAATGCCGCTGACGACCAGGTCCGGACGCCGCGGAAGAAGCTGATTCACGGCAAGCTTCACGCAGTCGGCCGGCGTGCCCTTGACACTGTGGGCCGTTACGTTTTCGGGGAAGTCCATAGTTACGCGCCGCGCCCGAACGGGATCACGGATGGTGATCGCATGACCGACTGCACTCTGCTCCTGAATCGGCGCAGCGACGTACACGTCGCCCAATTCCGTCATGGCCGCTACGAGAGCCGCGAGCCCCGGCGCATCAATACCGTCGTCATTGCTGACCAGAATCACCGGCCGCTTACCGTTGCCTGTCGAGTTACCGGCGTACTGCATACATCCTATCGTCTGCCAGTGAATAGCGGTACCTTAGCTGCCAGTGAACAGCGGTCCAATCAGTAACTTTCGTCGTCAGAGGGAAATGCATGGGTTCGAACATCGTCCACGTAGTGATGAACCGCTTCGGTAATGATCTCCGCCAGATGCCGGTACCTGCGCACGAAGCGAGGATTGAAGTCTGTAGTAAGACCGAGTAAGTCGTGCGTCACCAGCACCTGACCGTCGCATTGCGAGCCGGCGCCGATTCCGATGGTCGGAATCGAGATGGATTTCGAGACATCGGCGGCGAGCGCTGCGGGGATCTTCTCCAGAACTATGGCGAAACACCCGGCTTCCTCGAGCAGTCTTGCATCGCGCTTGAGACGCTCGGCCTCCTCTTCTTCTTTCGCACGAACCTTGTACGTCCCAAACCTATAGATGCTTTGCGGCGTCAGCCCCAGATGGCCCATCACCGGGATGCCGGCGGCAATGATGCGATCGATGGTCTGGATGACATCCTCCCCACCCTCGAGCTTCACGGCATGTGCGCCGGCCTCCTTCATAACCCTGATCGCCGAGTGCAAAGCCTCCCTCGAATTCCCCTGATACGAGCCGAAAGGCAAATCGACAATGACGAGAGCACGTTCGACGCCGCGGATCACGCACTGCGCGTGGTAAATCATCTGGTCGAGTGTGATGGGGAGCGTCGTTTCGTGGCCCGCCATTACGTTAGACGCCGAATCCCCGACCAGCAAAACGTCGATTCCTGCGGTATCCAGAATCCTCGCCGTCGTGAAATCATAGGCCGTAAGCATCGCGATCGGAATGTGCTCGCGCTTCATCTCCTGAAGAGTCTGCGTCGTAATCCGCTTTGCGGTGACCTCCGGAGGTGCCGTCTCGGTGCTCATCGGTCCTCAAACGTGCGATTCGAGAGAAAAGGCTGCCCACCAATATAAGAACATTCGCATCCCGCCTGGCGCACCAATGAAAAAAGGTACCCCGGTGGGAGTACCTCTTTTCAAATCCTGGATTACCTGGTACCGGTCGCTTATTCAGAGTTCATGGTCGGCATCGGGTCCGGCGTGTCCGGCACCTCGAGTCCGAGCTCGGTGGCAACGGCCGGTGTAATATCCTGAACGGTATTCTCGTTCACATACAACACCATTGGTGATCTGAGCACGATGTCGAGGCCCTGACGCTCTGCCACTAAGTTGATCGCGTTCTGCACCCTCTCAAGCAGCGGCTGTAAAAGCTCGGTTTCTCTCTGACCCAGCTCTTGATCCTTCGCCTGTGCCTGCTGCTGGATTTCTTGCTGCTCCTGCATGAGTTCCTGCTCACGCTCTGCCCGCCTCTCCTCGGTCATGAGCGACTGCTGCCTCTGGTATTGTGTCACGCTCTCCTGATACTCCTCGTACAGCGACTGAATTTCCTGCTGGCTGCCCTGATACTCCTGCTGCAACTGCTGCTGTACCTCCTGGTACTCCGGCATATTAAAAATAATGACCTCATGGTCGGTGTAGCCCAGGTTCAGGGACTGGGCACTTACCGTAGTGACAATCGCAGGAACTGCAAAAAGTGCGACTGCGAGTACGGTCGAAATCCTCTTAAGCATTTGAATATTCATGTCTCGTCGTGTGATTATTTTCGCGCTTACGCCGCCCATGAAAGATTAGCGGGCGCCTTGTCCTCCATTCGTTTCAACATCGATGCCAAGTTCACTGAGCACTTCCTCACTCAAGTCGAATTCTTCTTCGGCATACATGAAAAGATAGTCCCCTCCTTTGTCGAATACATAGTCGAATCCTTCGCGTCTCGCTACCTCTTCAATGGCTGTCAGCACTCTCTCCTGGATCGGACGCATCAACGTCTCCTGCTGCGTAAAGAGATCGCCGTCCGGCCCGAAATACTGCATCCGAAGCCGCTCGACTTCTTCCTCGGCTCTCACGATGTCCTGACGTTTACGCTGACGCTCCTCATTCGTATAAAGCAACTCCCTGGCCTGGTACTCGTCGAACAACTCGTCGACTTCCGTCTGCCGCTCCTCGATCTCCTGCTGCCATTCCTGCGCCATTCGGTCCAGCTGCTGCTCGATCGTAGAATACTCGGGCGTCTCGCCGAGAATGTACTCTGAATCAACGTATCCAATCTTCTGCTGCGCCACGGCGGCAAGAGGAAGACACAGCGCCGCAAGAAGCAGCAGCAAGCTTGAACGCATCATTCGCTCTTTCATAGGCTTTTCGTCTGCTCGTCCCGGCTCGACGTGCAACGAGCCTTCAAATGAGACGTTCGTGTTCAAAAGTGTCCACAATTCTGGATAATGCCGATCGCACGACGTCGCAAAGCAGGTGCACAGTAATTCAAGACGGCACGACGCACTACGAGCTCAGAAATCGAGCGGTCAACCCACCGCCGGTTCGCTAATTACCGCCGGTGGCGCTAATTGCCGAATCCCTGTCCAAGCGAGAACTGGAAGTACCACCTGTTCCCACCGTCATGACGACTGCTTATCGCGTCGAAGGTATCGAAGTTATACCCGTACGCCACCTCTAGCATGCCGAGGATCGGCAGAAATAAACGCATCCCAACGCCTCCAGAGCGATATAGTTCTGTCGGATTGTAGGAGTTGAAGCCGTTCCACGAGTTCGCCGCATCGAGGAACAGGTAGGGCGCTGCCGATAGCTGCGGAGACTGGATCGCCAGCCACTTAAATTCCGAGGTGTATTTGTTGAGTATCGTACCTCCCACAGGCTCATCTCCTAGTCGTGGACCGATTGCGGCAGCCGGATATCCACGCATATAGATGATGTCACGCCCGAAATAGCTCGTAAATCCCTGTGTATCGAAAGGCGATCCGCCAACGACGAAGCGCTCGAAGTTAACCGGGTCTCCCGTCAACGAACCTACGAAACCGAAATCCGAACTGAATCCGACCGCCAGCTTCGGCACGATCGGAACGTGCCACTGCGAGTTGAACCGCCACTTGTGGTACTGTACAAATCCGCCGATCGGAGGAGCGATCTCGAGGGAAAGTGCCGCTTGGGATCCCCGCATCGGAAATACCGGATGATCCAGAGAGTTACGGGAGAGCGTTTGCTGTACGGTCGCAATCTGGCTTATGCCCTGCGGAATGCTCGCAAATAAGCTGTCGTTCCGGTAGTACTGAAACCGAAGCGCCGTCGACCAGCTGAATTTATCGTCCGGCCACCGTAGTCGCCTCTCGTAGAAAGCCCGCGCCGATCCGGTTTGCAGAGATCCGGACCCGCCTCCGACGCCTCCTGTCAAAAACGACGAGCGGCCGCCACCACCGAAACTGGAGTAAGAAAGCGAGAAGCCTACCGGCGTCGGCCGACCCCGAAACCACGGCTCGGTGAACGAAACCGAATAGTTCTGATAATACGTGCCGTTGGTCTGCACGGCTAGCGACAGCTGCTGTCCGTCACCTGCCGGCAGCGGATCCCAGGCCTCCGCGTTGAAAAGATTCTGAGCGGAGAAATTGTTGAAGGTGAAGCGGAGCATCAGTACCAGTCCAAAGCTACCCCATGTACCGGACAACTCGAGCTGATCACTACCTTGCTCCTCGACCGTGTAGTTAAGATCGACTTCCTTCGCATCCTCATCAATATTCATGGCCGGCCCACCAGCGAACGACTCCTGCGTGAAGTAGTTGAGCTGGCTCAGGCGGCGAATGGATTCCTGGATGGCGTCGCGGCTGAACGTCTGACCCGGGATCGTGTAGAGCTCGCGTCGAACGACGTGCTCTTTCGTCTTCGTATTGCCGGAGATGTTGATGCCGCCGAACTCGTATACGTCCCCCTCCATGATATCAAACTGGATGTCGAGGGAGTCACCTTCTACTACCGTGATGCTCGGCTCCGCATTGAACCTCATGTAACCGCGATTGAAGTAGAGACTCGAAACGTCGGAGCTGTTTCTGTTCGCGTACAGATTCTCCTCGAGCTTCGAGCGGTTGAACGGGTCTCCGGGTTGGAAGCCGAGAGATTGAGTCAAAAACTCATCGGTGTAAACGGTATTTCCCTCCCATTCGATATCTCGAATATGGTAGCGTGAGCCCTCTTCGACTCGGAGCTCCACGACGACCCCGGGATCATCACCATTGCGGACAAAGACGGAATCTTCTACGACGCGCGCATCGAAGTAACCCCGGTCGTTGTAGTATTGGACGACGCGTCCCAGATCTTCTTCGTATTCCTCACGATCGAATGTAGCGGCACTCCAGAATCGCCACCACTTGTCCTCACTGGTCTCCATGCTGCGTCGGATCCTGGAATCGGAGACCGCCTGATTCCCCTGAACGCTGATCTCATCAACTTCCACCTTTGGCCCGCGGTCGATCTGAAAATCGAGTGCGACATGGCCCTCAGGTGTCGTTTCTCGAGCCACTTCCACAGATGTGAGCAGGTAACCCTTGTCTTCAAAATAGCTCTTGATGATCTGCTTGGAACGTTCGATGTCCGATGGACGAACCGGGCTACCCGTAAGCAGCGGCACCTCGTCCTCCAGATCGTTCCGCTGACCTCTCTTTACCCCGGAAAACGTGTACTCGCCAAGGCGCGGCTCTTCCTCGACCTGAATCGCCAGGTACACACCGTCACCCACCCGTCGTTCTTCGACTATCGTGACGTCGGAAAAAAGGCCAAGGCGGTAGACGGCGCGAAGGGCGTCGCCTAGTTCTTCACCGCCGGGTATCATCACCGATTGGCCGACGCTAAGTCCGCTGGCCTGTGAAACGACGGATTTCGCCGACTCGCTTTCCACCCCTTCTACGGAAATGCCCAGAATCTCGTACTCCTCCGGTATTCGATCATAAGGACCGGCCGATCCCCCGAGCGTAAAAGAATTGGGAGTCTGGGCAAGTCCCGAAGGTGCTAAAAACACCGATAGGATCAATAAGATCGGGAGCCGTAAGTGCATACTATAAAAGACTAAGAAGAAATAGATGGAAGAGAGGCCGGGGATCTTTACTGAATGTCGGACGCCGAGTTTCCCAGACGCCGTCAGTAATTGATCTTGGTATCAGCTACTGCACTCCTCTCGTGCGTCGCATCTGTCGATCCTGTATCAAACGATCCAACCGTGCTATTATTGCCCTGAATCGACTCTGCCGAATCGGCGCTCACGGTTTTGAAAGTCGCGGACCGCATCATAGAGCTGCTCGCGGCGGAATGCAGGCCAGAAACAATCGGTTATATACAACTCGGTGTAGGCTAGCTCCCAGAGCAGAAAATTCGAAATACGATACTCTCCACCGGTCCGAACCAGTAAGTCGGGATCCGGAATGTCAGATAGCATGAGGTGCGACGAAAACATGTCTTCGTCGATCTCATCAGGTTCAATTTCACCGTCCTGCACGCGGCGCGCCAGCGCCCTGGCGGCATGCACGATTTCGAGTCGGCCGCTGTATGAAATCGCCATGATCAGAGTCATCCGCTCGTTGGCAGACGTGCTCTCGATGGCATCCGCGAGCTCACGCCGCGCAGCCGGCGGAAGCTTTCGAAGGTCCCCGATGACCTTCAGCTTGATGTCGTTCTTCGACAGGGTCTCGGTCTCTTGGCGGATCGTGTGCACCAGCAGCTCCATCAGCGCGTCCACTTCCGACTCCGGCCGATTCCAGTTCTCGGTGCTGAACGTATACAGTGTCAGATACTCAATCCCGAGCTGTGCACATGCTTCCGCAATATCGCGCACCGACTCAACGCCCTCGTGGTGCCCGATGACTCGGCCGTGACCACGCTCGCGCGCCCACCGGCCGTTGCCATCCATGATCATGGCGATATGACGCGGCATGGCACCACGCCCCATAAGGTCGCGCTGCATAGCGGCGTCTGGTGTCGGCTTGGTATTGCCGTTTACTGTAAGCTTTTCTTTCACAATTCTGTCGTGCTATAGACGCAGAATATCATTGAAGATGACAAACGTCATAAAAGCGAGCAGCAGAATCATTCCTACCTGCTGCGTAATCATTCGAAACCGGAATGACGGCTCTCGACGCGTCACACCCTCGTACAGTAGAAATACGAGATGACCGCCGTCGAGCACCGGGATGGGCAGAATATTTATAATGGCCAGCGTGATGGAAAGTATCGCGACGATGTTCCAGAAGAAGCGAGCACCCATGTCCGCAGCCTGTTTCGTGACCTGAGCAATCATGATCGGGCCACCGACGTTTTCCCTGAAGTTCTCCTGTCCAGTGAAGACTCTCGTGAGGCTGATTGCGATGGCGCTGGTATTGACCCAGGTTTCGTCGAGTCCAATCGCGATTGCCTGAAACGGCGAGTATTGCCGCTGAACATATCCGAATTCCTCAGCAAGCATGTTGAACGTGGGCTCACCCACCCCCAGCATGTAGCGATCCTCTTCCAGCATCGGCGTAACGTCGGCCTCGAATACGGCACCGTCCGGAAGGCGCTCCACGACAGGCGCCGGAAGCTGGCCTTCCTCCTCCGTCATGAGCGAGTCAGGACGGTGCCATCTGATGGCAATTGGCGCCCCTTCCGACGTCTGGAGCATACCTGTCATCTCCACCCAGTAGCGCACGGGCTCGCCGCCGATCGACGTGATGCGGTCTCCCGGCCTCAATCCAATCGAATCGGCCGGTGAACCTTCCATCACCAGTCCGATGAGGCTCGGTATTTCGGAGATGCCCAAACTACCTTCGGCTCGATTAAGCTGAGTGAAGATGTCCTCCGGGCCCTCCATGGTCAAGCGCTCCCCGTTCCGCTCGACGGTTATCGTCATAGGGTCGGAGATCAGCGACTCTACGCTGTTGTAGTCTCGAAAGTCCTCGATTTCTCTGCCGCCGACGGCGACGATTCGGTCGCCCGTCCGCAGGCCCATCCGGTGCGCGATCGACTCTTCCTGTACGTAGACGCCGTCGATGTTTTCTGCAGGAATATAAATCTCGCCGTACGCCAGCTTGAGTCCCGAGAAGATGACGAACGCAAGGATGACGTTGAACACGACGCCCGCCGCAATCACGATGATGCGCTGCCATATGGGCTTCGCCCGAAACTCCCAAGGCTCTGGCTCGCGGTCCACGAAATCCGTGTCCATACTCTCGTCGATCATTCCGGCGATCTTTACATAGCCGCCCAGGGGCGTTGCGCCGACGACGTATTCCGTTTCACCGATCTTCTTCCCAAATATCTTCGGCGGAAATCCGACCGAAAACCGGTCGACCCGCATCTTGAAGAGCTTCGCGAAGAGGAAATGCCCCATCTCGTGAACAAACACCAGAATGGTGATCGCCAAGATGACCCAGAACAGATAAGACAGAATCTCCACAGTGGATTCCAATTCGATGTTAACCGGACCTGATGCGCGGCGAGAATCTCCCGCGTGAGTGAAATGCGCGATTCATTCGGAATCGGCCTTTAAATTGTCCCTGCTCTGGTGTGTTCCAGTACGAGCGCACGTGTCTCCGAGTCGATGGCCATCAGATCGTCTAGAGTCGTCGTTGCAAAGGCGTCCACGGACTCGAGAGCATGCCTGATGAGATTCGGTATATCGGTGAAGCGGATGCGTTCCTTTAGAAAAAGGGCAACAGCCGTTTCATTCGCGGCATTCAGTACGACCGGAGCCGACCCGCCGGCGCGCAACGCAGCATAGGCCAGATCGAGACATGGGAATTTTTCGCTGTCCGGCTCTTCAAAATCGAGCCGGCGAATCTCCGACCAGTCGAGACGCGCGTTGGAAGCGGCCCATCGGCGCGGATAGCTAAGCGCGTATTGAATGGGCACTTTCATGTCCGGCACGCCCAACTGCGCCTTGGTTGATCCATCCGAAAACGATACCAGAGAATGAATGACGGACTGCGGATGGACGAGCACCCCAATGCGGTCGACGTCGATGCCGAACAACCATCGGGCCTCCACCACCTCCAGCCCTTTGTTCATCATCGTCGCAGAGTCGATGGTAATCTTCGCGCCCATCGACCAGTTCGGATGATCGAGCGCTTCTGCCTTCGTGATGGTGGAAAACGTTCGCCGGTCTCGCGTTCTGAAGGGACCACCCGACGCAGTCAGAACGAGTTCTTCGATCTCGGATTTCGGCTCACCAACGAGACACTGGAAAATTGCCGAGTGTTCACTGTCGACCGGGATGATCACGCCGCCGCACTCGGCGAGTACTTGTTCGACCATCGCTCCGGCGACGACCAGGGTCTCCTTGTTCGCGAGCGCCACCTTTTTCATGGCTCGAAGGGCGGCGAGAACGGACTCGAGCCCTGCGAATCCGACCAGCGCCGCCACGACCGTATCAACTTCGGGCAGCGTCGCTACCGCACAGAGGCCCTCTCGACCTTCGAGAACCTCCGTGTCTGTGCCCTTGAGCCGCTCACGAAGCCGGCGCGCTGATTCTCCGCCGCCGATCACTACGTACTGCGGCGCGAACTCTTCCGCTTGCGCCGCGAGCAGGTCGACATTAGATCGGGCCGTCAGGGCGTGAACGCGGAAGTTCTCGGGAAATTGACGGACGACCTCGAGCGTCTGCGTACCGATCGACCCGGTCGAGCCGAGAATGCTCAGCCCTTGCACCTCTTCGTCGGTATGAAGTTGGTTGCGTTCGTTCACAATAGCGTGCGACGGATAGGTCAGCGAACGGATCCCGTTCCGCCGTACTGCCGATTGTTCTAATCTGACGATACGCGAAACTTACCCGGAAGGACGTCAATTATAAAGGTCGCCTTTTCATCTCACGTAGAATCGACTACCTATCGTTCCACCGCTCCCTTGGCATATCCGTCCATCTCGCTCGTAAGACGCATCGCGGCTCTTCTGGTTGTCACAGCCTTCCTGGCCGCGTATTCGGCACCCGCCGGCGCACAGGAGATCGACAGCACACAGACGGCACGCTTCCAGCTGGCCGACTCCTTCCTTCGCGCGGGCCAGTACGATAGAGCCGTCACACTGCTCGAAGACCTCTACGCCGCGGCGCCAAATAATCAATCGTTCTACGCCAAACTCATAGAAGCACTCGAGAGCGTAAAGCGGTATGATGACGCGATCGACGTGGTCGAAGATCGCCTCGCAAATGGGCGGTCGCCTGATGAGCTCTCTGATCTGGCACGCCTGTATTTTCTGAAGGATGATGAAGAACGGGCCTACGCCACGTGGGATGCGGCCATCGATACGGCACCGGATAACGTGGCCTCATACCGGGTAGTCTATCAGTCCCTGCAAGACCTCCGCCAGTTCTCCAGGGCGATCGAAGTCCTCGAGCGGGCACGTGAAGAGACCGGATCACCGGACGCCTTCCGCGTGGAACTCGCTCATCTCTACAGCCTGACCGGACTTCACGAACTCGCAATTGCGGAATATCTCGGCCTCCTCAGCGAAAATGAGCGCCAGCTTGGCTTCGTCAGGAGCCGTCTGAGCCGGTTTATCGAGCAGGAGGAAGCTCTCCGCTCCAGCATCGCGGAAGTCGCACGTGCGGTTCGCAGCGAGCCGCTCAATCGCGCATTCCGCGAACTACTCGGCTGGCTATATGTCGAGGCCGAAAGCTATGAAGATGCATTCGATGCATACCGGGCGATCGACAGACTGGAACAGCAAGACGGTCAGGTCCTGTTCAGTTTCGCCCAGATGGCCGCGGATGCGGCGGCATACGACGTCGCATCCGATGCCTTCCAGGAGATCCTGGAGCGCTACCCCGAGGCTCCTTCCGCACCGCAAGCGCTGGCGGGAATGGCCGAGATGCATGAGCGCTGGGCTGATAAATCTGCTGAGCGGGCATTCGATGAGCGGGAAAACCGCATCGAGGCACCACACTACGAAGAAGCACTTGAGACGTACCAGACGTTCCTGAGGACGTATCCGTCCCACGCATTGTATCCTCGCGTTCTGCGCCGGATCGGTAGGCTTCAACAGGATATCTTCATAGATCTCGCCGCCGCGGAATCAACGTTGACTAACGTCGTTACGAGGTACCCGGGTACTGAAGCGGCCGACGAAGCCGAGTTTGACCTCGCCCGTATGGCGCTCATGCGCGGACGAATCGATGATGCCCAGCTCCGCTTCTCACGTCTCGAGGATCGGCTCCGTACCGGAGAACTCGCCGAGCAGGCGCGCTATCGCTTGGCCCAGCTCCACCTGTTCAAGGGCGAATTTGATGCAGCGCAGACCATCGTGGAAGTAATTGACGTGAATACGTCAACCGACATCTCGAATGACGCAATCGAGATGAAACTCCTGCTGATGGAAAATCGCGGGCCGGATTCACTGAACATTCCGCTGCGCAAATTCACACGTGCCATCCTCTACGACGAGCAGCGGCGACCGCAAGCAGCACTAGACACGCTCGACACGGTGCTTGACGAATACCCCCAACATCCACTGGTCGACGATGCAAGATTCCTGCGGGCGAATGTTCTTCGGAGCATGGGTCGAAGCCTTGAGGCCCATGATGCGTTCGCCGAGATACCGCTCCTGCATCCACAAAGCTATCTCGCGGATCAGGCCCTCTTCGCAGCCGCCGAAATCCTCGAGCTGGAACTCGAACGAGAGGAGTCTGCTGTGGAGCTGTATTCCAGATTACTATCGGACTTCCCAGGCTCTCTCCTCGCTTCGGAGGCCCGAGCTCGCATCCGCGCGTTACGAGGAGACGGCGTTTAGGGTGCGTAACTTGCCGGGCGCCTCGTATTCGTAATTCGACTTCCTGGCGTCCTTAAATACGTTCGCCGTACGGTCACGACTGCCACGCAATCGATATAAACCGCTTAAACGCAAATACAGATGCAAAACGTAGTATCTCGAATGAGCCTCCCTGTGGTCATGATATTGTCCCTGCTCACAGCGGTTCTTCCTGTGCGCGGCCAGGACGTACTCATTCCCATGGACGAGAACCAATCCAACCATTTGAAAGCCTACGGCGTTGCGTTTTGGGTGCTCGAGCAGGGACAGGCCGTTGACTGGTTGTTGAACTACCGGGGCGGTTCGTTTCTAGTCGGAGGGATGCCGGGGCTGCAGGAGGAGCTACAGGTGCGCGGCGTGCAATATGAATCCGCCGGCGCAGCTCGAGCGGCCGAGATCATCGCGGAAGTCGAAAGCGAAGCAAGCAATACTGCCGTTGTCCGACTCGAGGAGGCGCCACGGATTGCTGTCTACGCACCCGATCAAACGCTGCCGTGGGACGATGCCGTGCTCCTCGCGCTCGAATTTGCTGAGGTGAGCTACGATATGCTCTACGACGACGATGTCCTGGAAGGCGAGCTTCTAGACTATGACTGGCTGCATTTGCACCACGAGGACTTCACGGGGCAGTTTGGCAAGTTCTTGCAGTATCGCAATATGCCCTGGTTCATCGAGCAGCAGCGCCAGTCGGAAGAGGCGGCCAGCCGCCACGGATTTCGGAAAGTCAGCGAGCTCAAGCTTGCCGTCGCGCAGACGATCAAAGATTTCGTTTCCCAGGGTGGATTTCTATTCGCAATGTGCTCGGGAACAGATACGTATGACATCGCCCTCGCTGCCCACGCGACGGATATCGTTCCATCCGAGTACGACGGCGATTCCGTAGACCCGAACGCAATCGCGAATCTCGATTTCAACGAAACGTTCGCGTTCACCGATTTTCGGCCCATCTTCAACGCAGGCGAATACGAGCATTCCGATATTGACACCGGACCGCCACCCGCTCAGCTTCGCAATCCGACGCTCGACTATTTCACACTCTTCGAGTTCAGCGCTAAGTGGGATCCCGTTCCGACGATGTTGACACAAGATCATGTCTCGACCATCAAGGGCTTTATTGGCCAGACGACGAACTTCAAGAAGGAGCTGATTAAGCCGGGCGTCGTCCTTCTTGCGGAAGCACCCGGACGCGGCGAGGTCAAATACTTGCATGGGAATTATGGGGAGGGGACATTCACCTTCTACGCGGGTCATGATCCTGAAGATTATCAGCATTTCGTCGGCGACCCGCCTACGGATCTGAATCTGCACAAAAGTTCGCCCGGCTACCGGCTCATTCTCAATAACATCCTCTTTCCTGCCGCCAAAAAGGAGAAGCAAAAAACATGAGCACCGCCCGGTACCGTTCCACGGACCCAGATGACGACTAAGACTTCCACGGCTGCCGCCAAGACTGTTGCCAATTCGCGCTGTACGATGACCGAAATCGTGCTGCCCAACGATACCAACGGTCTGGGAAATATGATGGGCGGACGACTGCTGCACCTCATGGACAAAGCCGCAGCCATTTCGACGCAGCGGCATGCCAATCGCGTGTGCGTAACCGCGGCCGTCGACACCGTCGAATTTAATTCGCCCATTCGACAGGGCGAAATTCTTGTCATCGAAAGCCAGGTCAACCGAGCCTTTCGGACGTCGATGGAGGTCGAGTTGAATGTCTGGGCGGAGGATCCGCATGCGCAAATGCGCCGCAAGTGCAACCGCGCCTTCTATACCTTCGTAGCCGTCGATGAAAACATCCAACCGGTGGCCGTGCCACAGATACACCCGGAGACAGAAGAGGAGGTGGCACGCTATCAAAGTGCATCGAAACGTCGCGAGCTTCGCCTCTTTATGTCGGGACGCATCGAGCTGCGCGACGCCAGAATGCTGAAGGAAGATATGATGGTAAACATCCGAAGCGGAGAATGACCCTGCAATCCAATGATGCGCCGGCCTTTGATGGAACACGGATGACGTTCGCGCAGCACGTCTCCAGACTGGCCGCAGTCCTGACCATCGCTTTCCTTGCGATTGCCGTGCTTCTCGTGACCACGCCCGCTTCCGCTCAGTCGCCGGCAGGCGACGTTGGACTGGGCGGACAAATCGGCGATCCCTCCGGCGTCACCCTGAAGCTTTATCAGCGCCCCGGATTCGCGTATGACTTCCTGGCCGCCTGGGATCTCGACGACTTCTTTTTTCTCAACGGGCACGCGCTCTATGAACGGCCAATTCCGGATTCTCCGCTCAGATATTATCTGGGGCCGGGCGTCGTCATAGGCTTCCGTGAGCAACGTTCGGATCGAGACGATGACGAAATCGTAATCGGAATGAGCGGCCAGTTCGGACTGAATTTCTTCGTGGAACAGTTCGAAGTATTTTTGCAGCTCACGCCTCGCCTCCAGGTCATCCCCGAGACCGACGGCGAGATCGGCGGCGGCGTCGGATTACGCTATTACTTCTGATCTCTTCGGCTTCTGATCTCTTCTGCCCTCTCGGGTCTTTATCAGCTCCGGCCTCATCGAGAAATCATCTTTCCGCAGCGGAGTTTATTTACACATCGCGGTCTGTCAGATTCATCGCTGCCGTGCAGACCGACGCCTCCCCTACGAAACAGATTCCGGAGTTTCGGCTATCTTGTGACACATCACGCGGAGAAGTGATTGTGAGCCGCGTATGTCAAAAACTTGCATAACCAATATATCCGTATTCAATACTCGACGCGCCGCCTAAAGACTGTATGCTGTACAAACGCGTCTTAATAACCGGAGCCAACGGATTGCTGGGCCAGGAGCTCGTGGATCTCATGAGCCGCTACCCCGAGTATGACGTACTCGCTACCGCACGCGATGCCGCTCCGCGGTTCGCGGCACATTCCTGTGGCTACGCTCCCTTGGACATCACGTCACCTGACAACGTGGCTCGGATATTTCAAGACTTCACACCGACCGTCGTCATCAATTGCGCGGCGCTGACGCAGGTGGATCAGTGTGAGACCGATCGCGACGAGTGCTGGAAAGTGAACGCCGAAGCGGTGGAGGCTCTCGCGAAGCAGTGCTATTTGATCGGCGCACATCTCATTCAAGTCTCTACGGATTTCGTCTTTGATGGAAACGAGGGCCCCTATCGGGAGGATGCGCGGCCTAATCCCATCAGCTTTTATGGTAAATCCAAACTGGCGGCTGAAAATGCGGCTCACGGTGCCGGACTCGACAAGTGGTCCGTAGCTCGCACCGTTCTGGTCTACGGAACGGGTGAAAAACTCGCCCGCTCCAATTTCGCTTTATGGGTCCAGGAAAAGCTGTCGAACGGTGAGGCGATACACGTCGTTACGGATCAGTATCGCACGCCGACCTATGCACCGGACCTCGCATCCGGCATCGAGCGCATCGCCAGATACGGTAAGAGCGGCATCTTCCATCTCTCCGGCCGCGAATATCTCTCCGTTTACGAGTTCGCCCGCACCGTGGCCGAGGTGTTCGACCTCGATACCTCCCTTTTGCATCCAACTGATAGTACCAAGTTCAAGCAGACCGCAGCCCGCCCTCCGAGGACGGGCTTCATTATTTTGAAAGCCGAAACGGAAATAGGCTATCGACCGCGCTCGCTCAAGAGCGCCCTTCGGCATCTCGGGGTTCGCCTCGGCCTCCCGGCAACCACGTCATAGCACCCAGCATCTCGTTCCGATCCCTGCGCGGTCATCGGCCGCCGAACTCCTTCACCAGTCCATGATCGACAAACAGGTACTTCGTGACGATCCCGACCTCATCCGTGAAGCGATCCGCCGCAAGGGGCATGGCACAATCGATGTCGTAGACCGGCTGGTGCAGCTCGACGCCGACCGCCGCCGAGCCGTCACAGAGCTGCAGGAAGCACAGAATCGCTCGAATACCGTCTCACGTGAGATCGGTCAACTGATGCGGGATGGACAGAAAGACGCCGCACAGGAGCGCATAGACGAAACCACGAGGCTGAAGACGCGGATAAGGGAGCTCGAAGAATCCGTCCGAAACATTGAGGTAGAGCACGAAGGGCTGATGTTGGATATACCCAATATCCCACATTCATCGGTACCCGTCGGCGCTACACCGGACGAGAATCTGGTCATCGAGACGCACGGCGAAAAGCGGTCCGCCGAGTTCCAGCTCGCACCACATTGGGACCTCTCAGATCGCCATCGGCTCATCGATTTTGATCGGGGCTCGAAGGTCGCCGGGGCCGGATTTCCATTCTATCACGGTAAAGGCGCGCGCCTCCAGCGAGCACTGATCAATTTTTTTCTCGACATCGCAACCGGAGAGGGCGGATATACTGAGCTTCAGAGTCCACTGCTCGTGAACGCGGACAGCGCTCGTGGCACCGGGCAGCTTCCTGACAAAGAGGACCTGATGTACGAGGTCTCGCGCGAAGAGCTCTACCTCATTCCGACGGCGGAAGTACCGGTCACAAATCTTTTTCGTGATGAGATCCTACACGACCGGCTGCCCATTAAGTATGCAGCATATACGCCGTGCTTTCGACGCGAGGCGGGATCGTACGGAAAGGACGTGCGCGGACTCAATCGGCTTCATCAGTTTGATAAGGTAGAGCTCGTTCAGTTCGTGGAGCCGGACAGGAGCTACGTCGCACTCGAAGAACTTCGTGAGGATGCCGAGCGTCCGCTCCAACAGCTGGGCCTCGCCTATCGCGTTCTCTTGATGTGCACAGGCGACATGGGGTTTACTCAGACCAAAAAGTACGACCTCGAGGTGTGGAGCGCCGGACAGGAACGCTGGCTCGAAGTCTCCTCCATCTCGAATTTCGAGGCTTTCCAGGCCCGCCGAATGCAGATTCGATATCGACCGGAAGGTGCGAAGAAGCCGGTGCTCGTCCACACGCTCAACGGGTCGGGGCTCGCCCTACCCCGAGTCGTGGCGGCGTTGCTCGAGCAGTATCAGCAAGCCGACGGCAGCATCAGCGTCCCCGAGGTGCTGCGCCCGTATACCGGATTCGACACAATCTCCTGAGTTGTCAGCAAATCGGCGCTTGGCATTATACCGGGAGGCGCCGGAGTGATGCAGAAGGCCATCCTATCAATGTGCACGGGCGATGGCCTGCTCTGCCGCACGGAAGCCGCACATCCCATGCACTCCTCCGCCCGGCGGCGTCGAAGCAGAGCATAAGAAAACACCCTCGAGCGGTGTCGAATACGGGTCCCAGGAAAGGACAGGTCGCGCCAGCAGCTGAGCTAAGGACGCCGTCCCGCCGTTGATGTCGCCGCCGACGAGGTTTTCGTTCTTCGCTTCCATGTCCTCGGATGTCATCGCATGCTTCGCGATAATGCAGTCGCGGAATCCCGGAGCATAGCGCTCGATCTGACGTTCGATGCGATCGGTCATGTCGACCGTCGATCCATGCGGAACGTGACAGTACGCCCATAGCGTGTGCCCTCCTTCGGGCGCTCTTGATCGATCGAAGCGGGTGTGCTCGGCCACGAGGACGAAAGGTCTCTCCGGATGTCGTCCGTTCGCAACCGCTTTTTCAGATTCTGCTATCTCCTCGATGGACCCTCCCAGGTGCACGGTCCCTGCACGCGTGCAGGCGTCCGCCTGCCATGGCACGGGGTCGCTAAGCGCGTAGTCCAGCTTAAAAACCGCTGGGCCGAATCGATAGCCGGCGAGACGGCGCCGATAGCGACGCGGCAGCGCATCACCTGCAATCCGCAGGAACTGCTTCACTGTCACATCCAGGAGAGTAACGTCGGTCCGGGGTAGTTCGTCGAGCCGTTCAATACGGCGCCCTGTCTGGATTTCGCCCCCGAGCGAGAGAAAGACCGCAGCCAGCGCATCAGCAATCGACTGCGCCCCACCGCGCGGCATCGGCCACCCGCTCGAATGGCCTGCCGCAGCCAACATGAGCCCAATCGCCGATGAGGCCGGAGCCTCCAGGGACAGCAGTGAGTGGGCCGCAAGTCCACCGAGAAGCGCCCTTGCTTGCTCTGTCCGAAAGTGACGCGCAGCAAGCATTGTCGCGGGCTGCAGCGCACTCAACCCGAATCTCGCCAGGAGGAACGGCCGCTTGGGTATGTGCAAAAGCGGCTGCAGCACTTCATCGGAGAGCACTTCCCAGTGGTCGCACAGCGGACGCATGAGACGGTCATATGATCTACCGTCAATACCCAGACGCGACACTGTTTCATCAAGCGATTGATGCATCTCGGCAGCAGTGCCGCCGTCGAGCGGATGAGCGAGCGGAATGTCCGGATGGATCCATTCGAGACCGAAACGCTCCAGATCGAGAGAACGGAAGAAGGGCGTACCGGCTGCAAACGGATGAATCGCCGAGCAGACGTCATGGATATACCCTGGCCGGGTCAGCTCAGCCGAACGAATTCCTCCGCCGACGGTGTCGTTCGCCTCGATCAGCAACACCGAACGACCGTCCTGCGCTAGCCGAATCGAGGCGGCAAGGCCGTTGGGCCCCGCGCCGACGACTACGGCGTCGTATGTACTCTCCATCCTGCTCCGGCAGACGTGAACGCATTCCCGAATACTTTAATAAACGCGTTTTTAAACATCGATGGGAATCGTTCCATTCCGGCTGCTCGAATCACTTACAACGCCGTTCCCGGGAAATTGCTTGATGTGTTCTTGAGGATTCTCTTTACCCGAACCCGCCGCGACAGGCGATGCTTCGTGGATGTAGTATTCGGAGTTCGGCAGCGTGTCGCTGTGACGACGAGCTGCTTTCGATGTCGCTCGCATGCTGTCGTCAGCGTTCCGCCGCAATTCACGCAAGTTCTTCGAGATCTCGAGCTCGAACAAATCAAAAAGATGCCGAAAAGCTTCCCTGTCTCGGTCGAATGCCGGACCCGATTCACCCGCCCGAACCTGGCGATCCATTTTCGAAAGCGATGCCGTCAAACCGAATAGCATCACCGCATTATCGGCTAGGCGACCCTGCATGACCTGGTGCTTAATCACATCTTCTCGATACCACTTGCTCACCAGCTTAAAATAGTGCGACTGTGTGCGGATCAACCCAGCCAGCCGATCACCGAACGGTCGCAGTGATGGATACACTCCGTTTACGGCAGGTGCTGCCGGCCTGACGCCGAGAAAAAGCTCCGCCGCAAGTGGCACAGCCCGCTTCATGATCGTCGAGTTCGTCGCATTCGTAAAAATTCTTCCCAGGTTGTCCGCCACGGATTCGTCTTTCTGCCATCCCATGGCGTCCTGAATGCCGAGCATGGATTCGGCGAGTTTCTTCCCGCCGTACGCAAAAATGAAGGACTGCATCACTTCGTTGGAGCCTTCCACAATCCGATGGATGCGGTTATCCCGCCAGATGCGCTCTAGCTCGTTCTCGGTCATATATCCCTCACCACCCATGATCTGCATGGCGTCGTCTATGACCCTCCACCCATAGTGTGAACAGAACACCTTCGTGGCGGCCGTTTCGACCATGACGTCCGTATCGCCGCGATCGAGCATCCCGGTCATAAGGTAGAGCACGGCATCCATTGCATACGTGTACGCCGCCATCCGCGCGATGCACTGCTGCACGAGTTCGAAATCCGCCAGAGGACGGCCGAATTGATAGCGCGTCTGTACCCACTTAATGCTCTGGTCCATCGCCCGTTGAGCCGCGCCTCCAACGCCCGCCGATAACGTGCACCGGCCGAAGTTCAGGCAGCTCAAAGCAACGACGAGCCCCTTCCCCTCCTCGTGCAGGAGATTCGCTCTGGGAACGCGGACATTGTTCAGTCGAATCCGAGCCTGCCACGTCCCCCGAATTCCGGCTTTGCTGCGGTTATTTTCGTAAACGTCTAAACCTTCCATATCCGGCGTACAGATCAATGCCGTCACGCCCTCCTTCTCTTCTCCCGTCTCGGGATCAGTCACGGTCTGCTTCGCCATCACCGTGTACACACCGGCCATTGCACCGGACGTGCTCCACTTCTTATCACCGTTGATGACGTAGTACTCGCCATCCTCCGTCTTCTCACAGTACGTTTCCTGACCTGCGGCATCCGAGCCAACGTTGGGCTCCGAAAGGCAGAATGCCGACATCGTATCCCTTGCCACCATCGGCAGGTATCTGCGCTTCTGCTCTTCAGTGCCGAAGAGCATAATGGCCTTGCATCCGATCGACTGGTGCGCCGATACGACGACGGCGGTCGACGCACAGTATCTTCCGATGAGTTCCAGCACGCGGTTGTAGGAAGTCACGCCGAGACCGAGGCCGCCATACTTTTCAGGAACCGTCATGCCCATCACTCCGAGATCGAAAAGCCGATCGATGCACCAATCCGGGATATATTCCTCCTGATCGATTAGTACCGCCGGGTGTTCGTTCTTAAGATAGTCTTCCAGGCTCTCGAGCAGCTGATCGGCCTTTTGACGCTGGTCGTCGGATTCCTTCGGATATGGAAACACGAGATCATCGCGAAAGCGGCCCCAAAACATATTCTTGATCAAGCCCATACGGGAGGGCTCCGGGCCCACCATGGTCTCGATCTCCTGGATCATTCGTTGATCCTGTACCGAGACATTCTTCAAACGACCTATGCGTGACTCAGACATCTATGCACCTTACCTATTTTGATCGCGGCAAAACCTCACGTGGGCGGAGTGATCTAGCATGCTTCCATGAAATCCACCCAGAACCGTGCCGTTTATCGAAAGCGTCCGACGCTGATGCGATCCCCGCCGACAAGATTCTCACGCATCCGGGAAAGGCGAGCCTCAGGAAGCGCTTCCAACGCTGTATTGAGTACATGGTCGAAATTCTCCTGTTCCTCGCGGCAAAGCGACTTGAAATCGCCGTATTTCGTGCATAGTCATCGATCTATATCTCTACACAATAGATCCCACAAACGCCGGAAATGAGCGTCTCACGTTTTACTTCGCGACTCCGCAGAATTCAGGCTAAGCACTCGTCCGTACTCTGCGTCGGGCTCGATCCGGACCCGCAGCGTTTGCCGGCGCACCTCGTCGACCGATACGATCTGGCAGACGCCGTGCTGGCGTTCAATCTGGATGTCATCGACGCTACCGCGGACCTGGCATGTGCATTCAAGCTGAATCTCGCGTTTTATGAAATTTTAGAAGAACGTTGCTGGGAGGTGCTTCGCGACACCATCGCACGCATTCCGGAAGGCACGCTGGTAATCGCTGATGGGAAGCGCGGCGACATCGGCAATTCCGCCAGGTTCTACGCCGAGGCGGTGTTCGATAGGCTCAACTTCGACGCATGCACCGTATCCCCCTACATGGGACGCGACAGCGTGCAGCCCTTTCTCGACTTCCCCGGCAAGGGCGTGTTCGTGCTCGTAAGGACGTCGAATCCCGGAGCGCGGGATTTTCAGGAGATCGAAGCCGGCGGTACGCCGCTTTTCGAACGTGTCGCGCGTTCGGCGCTGACGTGGGGTACCGACCAGCCTGGCGACGTGGGCTACGTCGTCGGTGCGACGGGCGAGGCGGCGCTGCGTTCGATCCGCAGCTTCGCACCTGAGGTCCCCATGCTGATCCCGGGCGTCGGGGCGCAGGGTGGCGATGCAGATGCCGTCGTGGCGTCTGCTGGAACGGGAACCATCCTGGTGAACAGCAGCAGGCAGATCATCTACGCGTCGGACGGCAAAGACTTTGCGGAAGCTGCACGGCGAGAGACCGATGCGATCAGGACTCGACTGGCCGTTCCGTACCTCGAGATGTAGCGTCAGGAACCACAACCGTCCGCCCGCACCAAGGTTCGCGCCGAGACAAGCGTCCGGACTCGCGATGAGGTTCAATCTCCCACTGAGGTTACGTCTCGCCCCTTTCTGTGTCTTTGATAGTAGCGGACGTCCTCACCTCACGAGTACGTCCGCCGTCATCGTCCCGGATGCATTTGCTCTCATCGCCATGCCGACATCCACCACGTCCGTGGTTTCACCGTACTTCTATGGACTCTCGGATGACGTGTTCGAAGTTCTTCTTCACGAACCTGCACCGGACGTGCGCGACGTGCCGGAATCCCTGGTGCAGGAGCTCTGGCAGAGTCAACGATTCGATCGGTCGGACCTCATGACAGTCGGCGGCATGCCGATCCAGGTGACGTCTCCCGGACGCCTCAACACTGATAGCGGACCCGATTTTCTTGACGTCCGACTGAGAATAGGAGAGACATCGTGGCGAGGTGCCGTTGAGATACATACTACGTCAGGAATCTGGATCGATCACGGTCATGACAGCGATCCGGTCTACAATGCTACGCTGCTGCACGTCTCGCTTTACTCCGACATCTGGACTGGACGCCTCAAGCGTGCTGACGGGACGATACTTCCCGAAATCGTACTGTTTCCACGCCTTACCACCCCTCTCCGACGGCTTGTACACGCGTTCCATACCAGGTCGGACCAGAAGCTGGCATGTGCATCCGGATGGCATCGTGTTCCGGATTCCATTCGCGACCCCTGGATCCGCCGCCTGGGCATCGAACGATTCGAAGAGAAGAAAAGTCGTATTGCATCGGTTGAATCACTGGAGCGTCGTCTTTATGAGGATGTGTTCACGAGCCTCGGCTACGCAAAAAATGCCGGAGCGATGCGTACGTTGGCCCGCGTAGTAACTCGTGCGCGTGCGAGGCAGCTAGACCACGCGGCAGACGTGGAGGCTATTTTTCTGGGATGTGCAGGTCTCATCCCCTCGCCCTCCGACCTTTTGGATGCGGACCGGGATACGGCCGACTATGCGATGGAGCTGCGGGATCGTTTCGAGCGAATGAATCACCAGTTCGAGCTCGCACCCATGCCATCCACTGCCTGGCGATTCTTCCGTCTCAGGCCCGCCAATTTTCCACCCCTTCGGATCGCTCAGGCCGCTGCACTTCTGGCGCCGAAGCGAGCTTTCCTCCGAGATGAGCCTATCGAAGCGCTCTCACAGATCCTGCGCAATGACCCGCAGACGGTTCAGGCCCTTCGAAAGCTATTCGAAATTGAGCTTGCCGATTTCTGGCGGGATCACGTCCGGCTAGATCGACGATCGAAGCCACACACCCGTGCTATAGGACAGTCGAGAATCGATGCGATCCTCATAAATGCCGTGCTTCCGGTACTTGCGACGCACGCAGATCGAACGCGTGACACGAAGCTCGCGGATGCCGTTCTGGAGGCCGCCACGTGTCTTCCTGCGGAACAGGATGTCGTAGTCCGCAGCTTCGAGCAACTTGGTACGAAACCGTCCAATGCTGTCGATGCGCAGGGACTGCATCAACTCTTCAGGACCCGATGCACGCAAGCCCGATGCCTTACGTGCGACATTGGACGCCACCTTCTCTCTGAAAACTCACCGGAAGACAGCGCGTCTAACGAGTCCGCAGAAACGCAACACCATTCCCTCTGACGTGCTGATCCGTCTGGTTCGCATGACCTTCTTCCCCGATCGAATCGGCGACTTCCTGTCAATCTTCGACGAGGCGTCACCAGAAATACGGGCCTTCGAGGGGTGCAGCCATCTGGAACTGTGGCAGGAGATGGACGACGAAAATGTGTTTACAACATGTAGTCACTGGCGTGGCAAAGAGGCCCTGGAGAACTATCGGCACAGCGATCTTTTCCGGTACACGTGGGCAGATACGAAAGTTTTATTCGCTGCTGCACCGGAGGCGCACAGCTTTACTCGTATCCGCGCACTCGACGGCAACGACGATGCCTGACCCTCTGATCTGATCCTCGTAGAACTACTCGTCCATTTCGTCGCCGTCCGCACCGGCGCCGCCATCCGCATCTTCGCCGGCATCCGCATCTTCGCCGGCAACTGCGTCGTCGCCGCTATCGGCACTTGCATCCCCATCCATGCTGGTTCCGGTATCAGTCGGCGCCGCAGGCGTATCCAGATCGGGATTTGTATCATCCCCAACCTGTGACCCACCCGCGCGTGCTGCCGCAAGTACGTCGTCGAGTGTCACGTCCCGCTGATTCGACTGAACACGCTGATAGTACGGTGGGATGAGGGCATACGGGCGATCGACCCGGTCCGCCGCCGGTGATGGCAGAAATGAATAACGGGCCTCCTCCATGAGGCCTTGATAACGAAGTCTCACCGTCCTCTGCTTCGTGATCAGAGCACCAAATACGCGGTGCAGCGTTCGATGATCACTTTCCGGCGAGAGATTTGCGATCATATCGGTATGTCCGTCGAAGACGGCCGCATGGCCTTCCACCGCTCGGCGGTACATTGCCGAAAACTCTTCCAGCTGCTCATTTTCCGCTGCAGCCTGCTCGAGCATGCTGACGTCGGAGCGCGCCCGTAGAAGCTCTTCTTCAAAAAGCTGATGAGCTCGGTGTATCTCATTGTAAATCGCCTCCTCGCTCCCGTCTCCACCATAGGAACGGCAGCCCGTCGCGAACGCGACCAGCGTCACCAGAATGAGAAGTGATCGTATAGATCTCGCGCTTGATTGAATGCCGATCATGTGCTAACCCTTACCTCGAAACCGTATAGGAGTGCAGCTGGAGAGACAACGAGTGGAGAATCTAGATAATCGTGTCGTCCGGTATGTTGACGTTTTTCGGAATCACAACGATTCCGTCGCGAATATAGAACATGTCGTTCTCCGCTTCCTCGATGCTCTCTCGATTTTTGATGATGCACCGCCTACCTATGCTGACGTTCCGATCGATGATGGCGCCCTCGATGTATGACTCCTCACCCACACCGGGATGGTTGGGCCCCTCCACGGGATCACGCGTCTTAGGATCGTGCCACGGGTAATAATCCGCGCCCATGAAGACCGTATTCTTGATGGTCGTGTTGTTGCCGATAAAGGACCGTATCCCTACCACCGAATTGGATATCTGGCTGTTGATGATCACACTCGCCTCGCCGATCAGCGAGTCCTGAACGTACGAACTCACAATCTTGGCGGGGGGCAGAATGCGAGCATTGGTGTATAGCGGCATTTCTGCATTGTAGATGTCGTACTCGGGAGAACGGTCCGCCAGCATCAGATTGGCATCAAAAAACGAACGAATGGTACCAACATCGCTCCAGTATCCTGTGAACGGATAGCTCACCACGCGCCTCGCTTCGATCGCGTCGGGGATGATCTCCTTTCCGAAATCATGGTGATCCGGACTCTCGCCGAGCATCTGATCAAGCAGGTCCTTATCGAAAATGTAGATGCCCATCGATGCCAGGTAGATGCGCCCCTGATCCTCCATCTGCTTCGACACCGGGCTGTCCTTACCAGCCAGGTCGTCCAGCGGCGGCTTCTCGTGAAACTCCGTGATGGTCCCGTCGGAATCGGTCTTGAGAATGCCGAATGCCGGCGCTTCCTCCGCCGTCACCGGAACCGTCGCGATCGTGACCTCCGCCTTCGAATCAAGGTGATGCTTGAACAGCTTCCGATAATCCATCGTGTAGAGCTGATCTCCCGAAAGGATGAGCACGTGAGAATGCCGATATACTCTCATGTGCGGTAAACTTCGGCGAACCGCGTCCGCAGTGCCCTGAAACCAGTCCTTCGACGCGGGCGTCTGCTCGGCCGCGATAATCGTGACGAAGCCCTCACGAAATCGGTCGAACTGATAGGTTCTCGCAATGTGGCGATTCAGGCTCGCCGAATTGTACTGGGTGAGAACGAAGATTCGATTGATGTTTGAATTGATGCAATTCGAAACGGGTATATCGATCAACCGGTACTTGCCTCCCAGTGGGACCGCCGGCTTTGAACGATGCAGCGTGAGAGGGAAAAGGCGAGTTCCGGCGCCGCCCCCGAGAATCACCGAGAGTAATTCATCCATGTCAGTACCCTGCAAGTTGAGGCAATCGAGGCTTGCTCGTAAAGTACTAACAGGTCGCCACTTATGTTGACGCCGTGAGCGAATCGTTGAAACACGTCGTACTCCGTTCGGTACATCCTCCTTCCGATCTCCGCCCCGAATTGCGGTCCCATGAGCGAGCAATCCATAGATCTCCTGCGCCGTATTCGTCAGCGTCTCGCCGACACTGCACGTCGCATGACAATGGCTGATCTCCTGTTTGGGCTCGCCGTATCGCTCGGCATCGGCTCGGCGGTTTGGATCATCTCTGTTGCCGTCGAAGCGGGATTCTGGCTCAGCACGACGTTGCGGACCGTTCTCTTCTGGGGAATACTCATTCTCCTGTTCGGACTCATCGTGTACTACATCCTGATGCCGCTGCTCCGGCTGTCCGGACTACTCAGCGGACCGACGACGGAAACGGTGGCACGTCGGGTGGGCTCCCATTTCCCGGAAGTCGGCGACCGGCTGATCAATCTACTCGATCTATCCGAAGGCCGCCGCAGCGACGCCCCGGACGGACTGATCGACGGTGCCGTCCGGATGCTTGGATTTCAGGTGGAGACCGTCGAATTCGAGAATGTAGAAACGTTTTCGAAAGCGCGCAGAGCAATTCGATTCGCAGCTATACCTCTTGTCTCGCTCCTACTCTTTGCCGCCGCCGCGCCGAGTACATTCGTCGATGCATCGAAGCGTCTGTTTTCTCCTGGGATGACCTTCCAGGCTCCCGCGCCGTTTAGTTTGATCGTGGAACCCGGCGATCAGGAGCTCGCCAGTGGGACGTCCATGGAAATTCGCGTACGCGCCGAAGGCCAGGAACGTCCGACGTCCGTGACGCTCGAGGTCAACAATCTGGATGAAGATCATGTGGATGAGCTGACGCTGCGCGCAGATTCTTCCGGCGTCTTCCGGCATACGTTGGTGAACGTCCGCCAATCGTTCCGCTACCGGGCTGCTGCCGCACCAGTGGAGACTGCCTGGTACCGAACCGATGTCACGGAGCATCCGCTTATACGCGGCATGCAAGTTACAGTCGACGCGCCGTCCTACGCGGGTATTCCGCCCCGGCGCCTTGATCCCAACGTTGGGGATGTCACCAGCTTGCCGGGATCCCGCGTGAATCTCGACCTCGAAATTGGCGGTTCGGCTGTCGAGGAGGCCTACGTGTCATTCGATGACGGAACCACGGAGCCGCTCGAGCTCGAAAGCAACCGGGCGTCGGGCAGCTTTCGCCTAACTCGTGAGGGAGAGTACCGGATTGTGCTCGAAAATCGACGGGGCATTCAGAATAGAAACCCTATCGCGTACAGGATGCGCCTCGTCGCCGATGCGGCACCCTCAGTTATCCTCGTACGTCCCGACGAGGATGCCGTACTCGGTGAGGACCTTCGATCCCTTCTCGTCGCGCGGTTAAGTGACGATTTCGGATTCCGCAATCTGGAGCTGCACTATCGGCTCTCAGAAAGCCGATTCGGGGAGTCATCCGACGAATATGATACGGTTTCGATTCCGCTCGAGGATCCGGCCCAGCTTGATCAAGAGGTGCGCTTCGACTGGCACCTGACAGAATCTACCGATCTGGATCCCGTGCCGGGTGACGTTATTGAGTACTTCCTCCAAGTACGGGACAATGACGCATACGCCGGATTTAAGTCTGCTAATACGTCCCTGCATCGCCTGCGCCTTCCATCCCTCGCCGAGAAGTACGAGCAAATCGAGAACGAGCAGGATGATCTGGAAGACCGCATGGGCGACATGATGCGGAACTCTGAACAAATCCGTGAGCAATTCGACGAACTCCGTGATGAGCTTCGCCGGAAACAGGATGCCGACTGGGAAGACCAGCGCCAGCTCGAGCAGATCGAGGAACGCCAGAAACAGCTCGAGGAACAGACCGATCAACTCAGCGAGCAGATGCGCTCGATGAATCAGTCGATGGAGGAGAACGACCTTCTTAGCGACGAGACCATGGAAATGTATCAGGAGATGCAGAAGGTCGTCGAGGAGATCAACTCGCCGGAGCTAATGGAAGCCCTCCGCCAGCTTCAGGAATCGATTGAGCAGATGGATCTGCAGCAAATGCAGGAATCCGTTGAAAATTTCGAGTTTAGTGAGGAGCAGTATCGGCAGCGGATGGAACGTGCCCTCGAGCTGTTCAAGAATCTCCGGACACAGCAAGCGCTCGAGGAAGCCGCCCGACGCGCTGAGGAGATTGCAAAGCAGCAGGAACGACTTGCCGAGCGAACAGAGGAGTTCCTCGAAGAGCGCGCGGAGGCCCCACAAGACGACGAAGATCCCCGCAGCGGCGAGGACGCAGAATCCGACGAACAGTCCGAGGACGGCGAGAATGCGGACGGAGAAGACCGCTCGGCCGGTGAAGCGAATTCCGAGAGCGAAGAAAATGCGGAGACAAACGAAGATGCCGCGGCCGAGCAAGATGGGCAGAACACCTCCGATTCGGACGGCAGTGAGTCCCCTGGCGAGCAGGATCAGGACACATCGGCGTCAGAGAAGCTCGCGAGCGAACAGGAACGCTCGAAACAGGAAATGGAACAGCTCGAAGAGCTGCTCGAGAAAATCCGCAGCGAGATGGACGAGCTTCAGAAGGGGCCGAAAGAAGAAATGCAGCGGCTGAACGACGCCGTCCGACAGGAGCAGATTCCGCAGCAGATGCAGGAGAATGCAAATCAGCTTCGGAAGCAGCAGATGCAGGATGCACAGCAGGGGCAGCAGCAGATGCAGCAGCAGCTCCAGCAGCTTCAGTCGCAGCTCAGTGAAATGCAGAGCGGAATGCAGGGCCAGCAGATGGAAATGAATATGGCAGGGCTTCGGCGGGCTCTGAGTGATGTGCTGACGCTATCTCAAAAACAGGAAGACCTGCGTCGTGGAATTCGAAACACGGCATCCGAGGCGCCTGCGCTCCGCGAGGATGCCCGCGGCCAGGTCGAGCTCTCCGAGGGACTCGCTACCGTCATCGATTCCCTCCAGAACCTGGCAAAAGACATCCCGCAGATGAGCCGTGAAGTGCAGCGGCAATCCGGTGAAGCCGTTCGACAGATGAGCCGTGCGGTCGATGCGATGACCGAGAGAGCGGTCGATGAAGCTGTCGGCCATCAGAAAGCCTCCATGATGCACCTCAATGAGCTCGCGCTCATGCTGTCGGATGTCATGAATCAGATGATGAACGCATCCGGCTCCGGGGAAGGCTCCACGAGTATGCAGCAGATGATCCAGCAGATGCAGGAAATGGCTGGACAACAGCAGCAGCTGAATCAGCAGATTCAGGAGTTCCTCAATGATGCTCAGGGCAACCGTCTCAGCGTGGACATGCAGGAGCGGCTACAACAGATGTCCTCGCAGCAGCGCGCCATCAAGCAGCAGCTCGACCAGCTTCGCCGCAATCCGGAAGCGCGCGGAAAGCTGCTGGGAGACCTGGAGCGAATAGGTTCTCAGATGGAGGAAACCATCGAGGAGCTGGAGCAGCGACAAGTCCAGCCCGAGATGATCGAACGTCAACAGCAGATTCTTCAGCGATTGCTCGATGCGCAGAGGTCGATTCACCAGCGCGGCCAGGAGGACCAACGTGAGGGTCGTGAGGGAAGCGACATTCTGCGGGAGAGCCCCGGCGAGCTCCCACCGGAGGAAGCAGCGGACAAGCTGCGCCGTGATCTCATAAAGGCTCTTGAAAGTGGTTATGCACCTGACTATGAGGACCTTATCAAGAGATACTTCGAGCTTCTCCAGAAGCAAACGATGGAGCGTGAGTGATCCGTTCTTAGAACATCCACGTCATCGATCTGTCCCCACTCCACCGGCGACGGGCCCTTTATAGGGCCTCCATTTCCGCTCCATCGTTGATCTAGATACTTAAAATTCTTACATTAAAAGGCTGGATTGCCGCATCGGAGTTCATACGAAAGGGCTGTTTACGATCGTAGAATGATTCGCAACTCGCTCCGAGACGTGGATCAGCGGACGCTTCACTCTGAAGCGAACCGCCCTCGCCGTCACAGCGCGCCTCCGCCGATGTACATCACGCGACGTTCGCTCCCCAGGTGGTCAAAACCGGTGTGAATGAACGAGCCTGAGAGAGTCTATCCACCCCGGTTTCCCCAGAACTAAACGAATCCAGGTATGGCTAATTCAATGAGGATCCTCTTTGTCTCCGACGAGGTCGAGCCGTTCTCCACAAATTCCATTACGGCCAGGCTGTCGCGCTATCTTCCGGAGAAGCTCCAGGAATCGGGAGACTACGAGGTTCGGATCATGATGCCCCGATACGGCACCATCAGTGAGCGCAAGAATCGTCTGCACGAAGTAATACGGCTCTCAGGAACCGAAATCGATATGGTTGATCGAGTCGAGACCCTGAAAGTCAAAGTGGCATCGATTCCCGGAATCCGGCTCCAAGTTTATTTTATGGATAACAGACACTTCTTTAAACGCAAAGGGGTCTACGCCAATAAGAAAGGTGAGGCCTTCGATGACAATCTCGAGCGCGCACTGTTCTTTGGCCGCGCTTCACTCGAGACGATTCGCAATCTGGGCTGGGGTCCCGACGTTGTCCACGGCTTCGGATGGCTGAGCGGATTTATTCCGATGCTTCTCCGCACCCAGTTTGCGGGCGATCCCCTCTTCGAAAACGTCAAGAGCTTCTATACGCCAGGCGATGCCGAACTCGGCACGACAATCTCCGAGGACTTCGCGTCGGCCTTTCAACTCGACGCAGAGACACACGGACGGGAGCCATCTGAGGTGGGGATCTCCTATGCGGATTCGTCTATATTCACGGCGGCGCGTGAGAATCCCGGCGAGAATCTCCAGTTCAGCGAAGACATGGACGAAAGTGCGCAGACCCTCCGCTTGACCTACGAACAGATCATGAACGAAGTCGCTGCCTGAGTCGCTTCGTGATCCACGCGGCCGGGTACGGAAAGGGACAGTATTTCGGCCCCCGCCGCGAAGGAACCCCCGGACGTGGGCTGCATACGTTACAAGGTCTTTCAGAAACCCCAGCGATAAGTCTTTGTTGGGGTTTCTGCTGTAATGCATGTCACCATATGTCATCTCTCTGTGTTCGGACGTTCTCCTCTGGTGTCGACTTCTCAATCCCTCAGCTTCCCCGCCGCACCATTCGGTGTGCTTGCCATTGCAATCACGTGCGGCGCCCTTCTTTTTACGGCGTGTGAGGATGCCTCGAACGTAGGCATCGGGCTCGTAGACGAAGACCAGGGCGGTCAGCCGGACGTTCGTTCGATCGACCTGGCCGAATTCCAGAGCGCTCCACTCTCGCGTCCAGCCGGCTCGCTCCCTCGAGTACTTTCGGGACTCGTCGACGATCCTCTTATTGGCACGATCGAATCGGAAGGCTACTTCGATCTTGCGTCCACCTCCGGATCTGCTTTCCGATCAAATGAGGTACAGACCGCAGCGCTGCATCTTCGGCCGACCTACACCTACGGCGATACGTCGGCGGGCGTCGTCTTCGCCATCCGCCAGATCGATGAGGATTGGGAGTCCAGCGGGCTTCCTCCGGATACCACCATTTCCACAGGAGCCGTAATCCGCGAGTTTGAGTTCACACCGTCGGATTCGCTCGTGATTATAGATCTGCCGGAAAGCTGGGTCATGGAAAACGATGAAGCGCTCCGCAGCACAGAGTTCGGCCAGGATTTCCACGGCTTCCGTCTCGAGCACGTCTCCGGCAATGCCGTCGTCGGATTCGCCGGCGAATCTCATTTGCTCGCCTTCACCGAATCAGATTCCGCCGTGTTTCCCGTGTCGAGAACGTACTCGGCAGCACGAAGAATCGAGGATGGAAACATCCCCCCGGAGCGGTTGCTCTACCAGGCTGCATCTGGTCCTATAACCTCTTTCGAGGTCGATATGTCGACCGATGCATTGACGAACGCCGCTATTAACCAGGTGTCCCTCGCTTTCCAGGCAGATACAGTGACACTCGAGAGTCAAAAGCCTGCCGGATTTCACCGTCCGATCATTAGAAATCTCGATCTATACGGCATTCTCGATGACGATCGCCTCGTTCTGATCGATCGCGCCGAACTCGATTCTGAGGGGCAATTCGTATTCGAGAGCACCAGCCTAGCCGACGAGTTTCAAAGGCAGCTTCTCGGTACGCGATCCTACGATCATTTCGAGTTGCGCCTGCCTGTCGGACAGGGGTCCTTCGGCGACACCGGGGTATCCGTCGTCCAGGGATCAATAGACGTCCAACTTTTCTATGACACAAGCGCTACCGAAAATGCGCCGACCGGAACGCTCACCGTGACCCCCCTCGACTGATATTCATATCGAATCGCTCCGCATCTTTCATGCATGCAGCAAACGCACCATCAATTCGACGGCCGGCAGACGCCACACTGTTCACTCCAGTGAGAATCTTTGCGGCCGCTTTCGTTCTCGGGCTGGGTCTCGGGGTGTACTCTGCACACGCGCAGAGTAACGTAGACGGCTCACTGTACTCTCGCTTCGGCATTGGAGAGCTGCAGTCGTTTTCATCGTCTCAGATCGAAGCGATGGGCGGCGTAGCGCCGTCCATGCATTCGCTCAACTATCTCAATTTCAGCAACCCGGGTACGTGGAGCGATCTGGTCCTGACGAGGGCGGCCGCCGGATTCACGTATCAGAACATTACGATATCGGATGCAGCTGAGAACGAAAGCAGGCTCGCGTCGGGTTTTCTGAATGCGGTGCAGTTTAGCTTTCCCCTTCTCGAGCGCAAGCTAGGTGTCGCCATCGGATTTGTACCGTACTCGAGAGTCAGCTACCACGTTGAGCAGCCGGGAACACTCCTGCCATCAAGCACACGACCGGATACCGTCGACTACACGGTTAATTTCGAGGGAAGCGGTGGCCTTCAGCAGGTCGTCGGCGGCCTTGGCTATCGATTCAATAGCAATTTTAGCGCCGGCGTCAGCGTTCAAGGATACTTCGGTATCATAGATAATGGACGACGTACGTCCTTTTTAGACACCGGCTATCAGCAAACGAACGTGTCGGTCGAGACGCGTCTGGCAGGAATATCGGCGACCCTCGGAAGCACATATTCGGCCCGCCGCCTCTTCTCAGATGAAGACGTGATGATAGTCGGGGCCGCGTTCACACTCCCCACCTCATTGTCGGGCGAAAGAGTACGAACGCTTGGCGAAGGACTTGACCGCGATACACTGGGCACGACAGACGAAGGCTCGGTCCACCTTCCGCTTCGCGTCGAAGGTGGTATAAGCTACTATCCAGGACCGCGCTGGATTCTCACCGCTGGAGGGAAATACGAGCCGTGGACCGATTTTGAAAGTGATTTCGCGTTCCCGGGTCTTGACGTCGGAGGTGATCCGCTTTCGGATCGGATTCGCGGAGGTGCAGGCGTTGAATTCATCCCGGCAGGTTCCGATCTTCTGGCTCCGTTTGTCGCGCGTGTAGCGTACCGACTCGGCTTCTATTATGACCGGTCGTACATCTCTCCCAGCGCGGATGAAGGCCTCAATACTATGGCGCTGACCGGCGGTCTGAGTATCCCTACCCAGATGTCTGGCACGCGAATTGATTTGAATCTGGAGGTAGGCAAAAGAGGCAGCGCCGAAGATAACCTGGTACAAGATGTGTTTTACCGGCTCTCAGCTAATGTGAATATTGGTGAACGCTGGTTCCAGCAAACGAAACTACGCTGATGCGGCGGTGTCTAAAAGCCATTGTGCGATGACGATATTCTTCAAATCTCCCCATAGATCTATGCGAAATATATCTGCACGGACATCGCGCCTGTGTGCCGCCACGCTGATGTTCTTCCTCTTCGTGGCTAGCAGCCTCGTGCAGCCCGCCCAGGCTCAGTCCGAGGAAATAAGCGAACAGGATAAAGCTGTCCACTACTCCCTCTACTACGAGGATTTCAAGAACCAGAATTTTGAGAGCGCGCTCCCGAATCTGCTGTGGATCATCGAGAATGCACCAGGCTATCCGAGGAACGACGATCGGAATTTCGAGCGTCTCATTGACCTCTATGCCGGCCTTTCGGAAAATGCCGAAGACGAGGAAATGAAGTCGACCTATCTGGATTCGGCTCTCGTGACTTTCGATCAGGCCGGACCCATACTTGAGGAAGCAGGCGCCGAATTCGAGGAGGTGCCGTGGTTGATTCAGAAGGGCAGATTCATTCAGGAGCATTCGGCATTCCTTCCCGATGCAAGAGGGGAAGTGGCTGACATTTATCGCGCGGCTTACGCTCAAGCGGGATGCGAGATCGATCCGTACTACGTTCGCGTCATCATTGACGATTTCGTCCGTTCGGACGAAAAGAACGCTGCAGTCGAGCTTATGGACGAGGCCGAGGCATGCTATTCGGAGGACGGTGAGATGTCGACATATATCACCGAAGTCCGTAACAGTCTTTTTAGGTCACCCGACGAGCGCATGGCGTTCCTTGAGGACCGCATAGAAAAGGAGCCGGGAAATGTCGAACTCGTCGCAGAGCTCTTCGATATCTATCTCGAGCTTGGCGAACGGGACAAAGCGGGACAGCTCGGCGAGACCTTGCTTGAGATGCAGCCTAGTGCTCGGACCTACCGTCTGCTCGCGAAGATGCATCTAGAGGACGGCGAGGCAGAGGAAGCCCTCGCGCTCTATGAGGAGGCTCTAGACCTGCCGGGTGCCGAGGATCTTCGACGTGACATCTACTTCAATATGGGAGTAGCGCGACAGGAACTGGGCGACCTCTCAGGTGCTCGCTCAGATTTCCGCAGAGCAGTGGAGGAAGATCCTGGATTTGGTCAAGCGTATATTGCGATCGGTGACCTGTATGCCACAGCCGTCTCAGACTGTGGCTCGTTTGAACGCGACGACCGTGCCGTTTACTGGCTAGCCGTCGACTATTACGAGAGGGCGAAGGCCACCAATCCGGACCTCAGCTCCCAGGCCAACCAGAAGATCAACACCTATCGTCGTAGTTTCCCCGACCAGGAGATGCTCTTCTTCAAGAACTGGGAGCCGGGTCAATCCCATCGCATCGATTACGGATGCTACTCGTGGATCGGCGAGACGACCACGGTCCGAAGCCCGTAGATCGCATCTCGTTTTACCGGGAGAACCGAAGAATCGCACAGCATCGAAAGAGGCCGGTATGCCACATCTGGCGTACCGGCTTTTTCACACCTTGCCATTCCCCTCCTCGATGGCGAATTTGTGCCGACATGAACGAGCGGATCGGTATCCGCATCGACGCGCCCTCTATAGCAATCAAGTAAGCCGACAGGCATGTTCATCGAAGACGTAATAGCCAGGCAGATCCTCGACAGCCGCGGCAATCCGACCGTAGAGGTCGAGGTGAAAACGACCAGCGGCATAACAGGGCGAGCGGCGGTACCCAGCGGTGCATCGACCGGCGAGCATGAGGCTGTCGAACTCCGCGACGGCGACATGGGAGCCTATCTTGGAAAAGGCGTTCTCAACGCCGTTGAGAATGTCAACGAGACCATCGCGGCGGAAATATCCGGGATGAGCATTCTCGATCAGATTGCGGTCGACGACTACCTGATCGATCTCGATGGCACAGATAACAAGGAGCGACTCGGCGCCAACGCCATTCTCGGCGTCTCACTAGCCGTCGCCAAAGCCGCAGCTCTGACTGTCGGCCTCCCACTGTATCGGTATCTGGGCGGCACGAATGCTTCCATACTTCCAGTTCCCATGATGAACATCATCAACGGTGGACATCATGCCGATAATAGCGTGGACATGCAGGAGTTCATGGTCATGCCGGTGGGTGGAAGTACGTTCGCCGAAGCACTTCAAATGGGAGCGGAAGTCTTTCACCATTTGAAACAGGTTTTGAAGGGAAAGGGCTACAATACCTCCGTTGGCGATGAAGGCGGCTTCGCTCCAAATCTTCGATCGAATGACGAGGCTGTGGAGGTAATCCTCGAAGCAATAGATCAGGCCGGATACGCAGCCGGCCGCGACGTGTATCTCGCTCTGGACCCCGCCAGCAGCGAAATGTATCGAGATGATCATTACGTCTTCTGGAAAAGCGATCCGGAGACCAGGCGCTCCTCAGACGACATGGTCGCCTTCTGGCAGAGCTGGGTAGATCAATATCC
>CAZKNF010000013.1:0-63095 GCA_964554105.1 uncultured Rhodothermales bacterium
AAATTTAAAAAAGTACGGCTCTTCAAGATCTCGAAAGAGCTCAATATTGCGGTAGATACGCTGGTCCAGCATCTTCAGGATGAGGGCTACGGGTCGGCGCTCACCGGCAAAGGATTGAATGCCTCGATCGTCGAAGAGGACGCCTACGATGAACTGTTGAGTGCATTCGCGGCCGATATGGCCGTGGCTACACGCGTGAAGGAGAAGCGTGCCGCGCGCCGAGCCGAGGTGGGCGACGGTCGCGAGGACGATGAAGCAGAAATCGCGATCGAGGAGACGCCGACCGAGTTAAAGGCGGATGCCGAAGCTGCTCCTGCTGAGGAGGCGAAGGCCGATACGGAGGACGTAGAGGAGAAAGCGGAAGAGCCGGCCGTTGCCGCCGACGATGTCGAAGTCACCACGCCGGAGGAACCGGATGAAGCCGAGCCGGAGAAAGCAGCCGAACCTGCAGCACAAGAGGAAGAAGCGCCGCTTGAAGAAGACGTCGAACAAGAGGTTGTTGCCGCTGACGAAGTAGGTCCGGACGAAGAAGCCGAGACGCTTGTTGCTGAGGAACCCGCGGCTGAGGACATTCCTGACGAGACGGTGGTTGAGGAGGCCGCCGCGGAAGCTGAGGTCGAGAGCAAAGCCGCCGCCGAGGCGGAAGCGTCAGCGGAATCGGAAGCGGAAGCGGATGTCGAAGCTGAGCCCGTAGCGGAAACCGAAACGGAGGCCGAAGCAACTTCAGAAGATGAGGCCGAAGCAGATGTCGATGCCGTTGCCGAAGAGGCTGAGACTGTAGACGCACCAGTGGTCGACGAGAGCCAGGTTCTGTCAGCAAAACGATATCAGCTTGCGGGAACCAAGGTGCTCGGCAGGGTGGACCTGTCGGAGATAGAGGAAGATAAGCCCAAGAAGCGGAAGAGAAAGCGAAAGAGGAAGAAAAAGGCGGCGTCCACGGATGAGGGCAGCGTCAAGATATCTGATGACGCTGCTAAGTCAGGCCGGAAAAAGAAGAGCAAGCGGAAACGCGGCCCCTCGGTCGACGAGGAGGATGTCGAACAGACGCTGCAGCAAACGCTCCGCGAGCTCGAAATGGGTGCCAGCCGCGCACGTTCACGCCGCCGCCGCAGCCGCCGAGACCGGCATGCCGAGAGACGGGACCTGCAGCAGGGCGAACGTGATCAGCAGGAGAGCATCCTCCGGGTAACAGAGTTCGTCTCGACGGGCGAATTGGCCAACCTGATGGACGTTTCCGTCAATGAGGTCATTCAGACGCTGTTCAAGTCGGGGATGATCGTATCGATCAATCAACGGCTGGACGCAGATACAATATCCTTCGTCGCCGATGAGTACGACTATGACGTCGAATTCATCACAGAATTCGGCACGGATGACATTGTCATCCAGCCGGACAGCCCCGACGATCTTCAGGCGCGAGCTCCGATTGTCACGGTCATGGGTCACGTCGATCACGGAAAAACGTCGCTGCTCGATTATATCCGTCGCGCCAACGTGGTGGCAGGTGAAGCCGGAGGAATAACGCAGCACATCGGAGCCTATCGCGTCGAAGTATCCGAAGGACGTGAGATCACGTTTTTAGATACGCCGGGCCACGAAGCGTTTACCGCTATGCGTGCACGCGGCGCGAAAGTAACCGACGTCGTGATCCTCGTCGTGGCTGCCGACGATGCGGTAATGCCGCAGACGGTCGAGGCCATCAATCACGCTCGAGCCGCCGAAGTGCCGATGCTGGTCGCAATCAACAAGATCGACAAGCCCGATTCCAATCCGGAAAGGGTTATGCAGCAGCTTGCGGACCAGAACGTGCTCGTCGAGCAGTATGGTGGGAAGATTCAGCATGCGCTCGTATCTGCGATGACGGGCGAAGGGATCGACGACCTCCTCGAGAAGGTGCTGCTTGAAGCGGAGCTTCTCGAAGTCCAGGCGAACCCAAACCGAAATGCAGATGGCGTCGTTATCGAAGCCCGCCTCGAGAAAGGTCGCGGCAATATTGCCACGGTGCTCGTTCGAAACGGCTCGCTGAGGGTCGGTCAGCCGTTTATTGCCGGTATTCACAGTGGGCGTGTTCGCGCGATGTTCGACGAACGCGACAACAGAATCGACGAGGCCGGTCCTTCGCAGCCAGCGCTTGTTCTCGGGTTTGACGGTGCACCTGAAGCGGGTGACCAGTTTATCGTTCTCGATGATGAGAAAGAAGTTAAAGAGATTTCGGCGCGGCGGCAGCAGATCCATCGCGAACAGGCGCTGCGTCAGAAAAAGCATATCACACTCGACGAAATCGGAAGGCGTCTCGCGCTCGGCGATTTCCAGGAGCTTAACCTTATCATCAAGGGAGACGTAGGCGGCTCGGTAGAGGCACTCGCTGACTCGCTGCAAAAGCTGAGCACCGAAGAAGTGGCCCTCAGCATCATTCACCGTGGCGTGGGCGCCATCACGGAAAGTGACGTGATGCTCGCCTCAGCCTCGGATGCCGTTATCATCGGCTTCCAGGTGCGTCCCGATCCGGGTGCGCGGCAGCTTGCCGAGCGTGAAGAGATCGATATCCGAATGTACTCCGTTATCTATGATGCGATCGAGGATGTCCGCGACGCACTAGAGGGGCTACTTTCACCGGAAGAGAAAGAAATTGTCCTGGGTACAGCGGAAGTCCGCGACATCTTCAAGGTGCCGAAGGTCGGTACCGTGGCCGGATGTTATGTGGTCGAAGGCAAGATTCGTCGCAACGACGATATTCGCGTGATACGAGACGGCGTCGTGATCTACGATGGTGATATCTCTTCGTTGAAACGCTTCAAAGATGACGTGCGCGAGGTTCAGAATGGATACGAATGCGGTATCTCAGTGGAGAACTTCAACGACATCAAGGTCGGCGATCATCTCGAAGGCTACGAAATCGTCGAAGAGAGACGTACACTGGAGTTGCAGTAACTCGGGCCGACCTGAGCCTAACTTTGTAGCGTCGCCAGACTGACCCGTCGGGCCCGTCAGTTTCCGATAGCCTGCCACTCGTATTTTACGCCTATCCCGAACGTTGTCTCATGAGTTTGCGAACCGCGCGTGTTTCAAAGCTGCTGCAGCGGGAGATAGCGGATATTCTCCAGACAGAATTTGCAGGACAGCTTCCTACGTTGGTCACGGTCACGAATGTGCGGGTGACGAAAGATCTTTCGATAGCTTATGTGGATGTAAGCGTCTATGGAGAAGAGCTGACGCAGCGCCAATCTGCGTTCCGCCACCTAGACGATCTGACGGTTCAAATTCGTTCGTCGCTGGCAGACAGAATTCGCCACCAACTCCGAATCATTCCAGAGCTACGCTTCTTCCTCGATGAATCCATTCACGAAGCGAAGAAGATGGACGACTTGTTCGACCGGATACGGGCGGAACGCGAAAGAAGACAAGCGGATTCTTGAACGAAGGCCGTATGGGCAGCAATCATATCCGAGATATCGCACTCGATGACGTCGTCTGCGGCCCGCCCGTGCTTCCCGAATCGTTCGAACGGATCGTTCTCCCGATCGACAAACCATCAGGATGGACGTCCTTCGACGTTCTGAGACGACTCAGGCGCGTTCTGAGTATCCGGAAGATGGGGCACGCCGGTACGCTTGATCCCATCGCCACAGGTCTGCTCATCGTCCTTGTCGGACGCGCCACGAAGCTCCAGGACCGGTTTATGAATCTCGGCAAGGAGTACGAAGGCGTACTTCGGCTGGGCGAAGTCACGGCATCGTTCGATGCTGAAACGGAGGTGGAGGAGCGGTTCGATTGGACGGCGGTCACTGACGAGGATCTCGATAGGGCGCGACGGACGTTCGTCGGGTCCATCACTCAGCACACACCAGTGTATTCAGCCGTGAAGGTTGGTGGTGAAAGGCTCTATAAGAAAGCCCGGCGTGGTGAAGACGTCGTGACGCCCGTACGAATGGTGACGATCGATGAATTTACGCTGACGGGTCGTCGGGGCTCGGACGTTGCGTTCAAGGTGCGGTGTTCGAAGGGCACGTACATTCGAAGTCTCGCACATGAGTTCGGACAGGCCGTTGGCGTGGGAGCCCACCTAGTGGATCTTCGACGAACGGCGATCGGAAAGTTTTCTATTTACAACGCGTGGCAGATTCCCGAGATCGAATCCGCCGTCTCGAACTCCGTTGAGAACAGCTAAGACGCAACGCCCCGGATGAAGCGACAGTACGGTCTCGACCAAATCGAGAGAGATGCGTCCTCGGTCGTCACCGTCGGCACATTCGACGGCGTGCACGTCGGGCACCGCGCCATCATTCGCTATCTCGTTCGGCGGGCAAGTGAGCGCGAAGGGACCAGCGCGGTCGTCAGTTTCGATCCACATCCGCGTGAAATCGTTCATGGAGACGAGATACCGCTCTTGACGACTGTCGAGGAGCGCGCCGAGCTAATCGAGCAGCTCGGAATCGACCGCTTTGTCGTGATTCCTTTTACATTGGAGTTTTCGACCCTCCAGGCAGAAGACTTCGTACGCGATATTCTTGTTCAACGGATCGGGCTGCGAGAAATCGTCATCGGCTACGACCACGCATTCGGCCGAAATCGCCGCGGTGATGCTGATCTGTTAGGAGAGCTCGGGCAGATACATGGATTTGCCGTGGATGTCATTCCACCTCAAGTGGTCGAAAAACACGTTGTCTCATCAACAGAGATTCGCGACGCTCTGGTCGGGACCGGAGACGTTCGACGTGCCCGAGAACTACTCGGACGAAACTACAGTCTCTCAGGCAACGTCGTCGAGGGCGACGGACGAGGAAGACAGATCGGCTTTCCCACCGCGAATCTCACGGTCGATCATCCGCGAAAGGTGATACCCGCTATTGGTGTCTATGCCGTACGAGTTTACGTTCCGCCTGAGAACGAGCGACCACGATCTGCGAGAACATACAGCGGAATGATGAACATTGGACGGCGTCCCACTTTTGATAATGGAGAAGTTCTTCTCGAGGTTCATCTACTGGATTTCGATGGCGACCTGTATGGCCGACATCTTCGCGTAGAATTCGTTGAGAAGATGCGCGATGAACGCAAGTTTGATTCGGTAGAGGCGCTTACCGAGCAACTTTCTCGAGATCGGCTGCGTTGTATCCAACTGCTCGGCGCGGTCAGCTAGGTGGATTGTGCTATGCACTGGTTCAATCCGGCAGATCGTCAAGTTTCAGCATCCATGTTTCAATCATCAGGTTACTTGGATCGAGCAATTGAAGCGCAAGAACGTGGAACCTGAAACGCGTAATCTGGAGTCGCCCCTGTTCTTCTTTACGATGGTATAATCTAAAGAGGATCTAACATGATCACAAAGGACGGTAAGCAAGAGCTGGTAGAGAAGTTCGGTAAGGACGGTAGCGATACTGGTGCGCCGGAGGTTCAGATCGCCATCTTCTCTACTCGCATTAACGAGCTGACGGAGCATTTAAAGAATCATCCTAAAGACCATTCGACGAGGCGAGGGCTGCTTAAGCTCGTCGGTAAACGACGACGCCTGTTGAATTATCTGATGGATCGGCACATCGATCGATATCGGTCCATCATCGCGGAACTGGGAATTCGAAAATAGTGTTGATCGAACGCCGTACGGCATCCTCCGATTCAGAGGATGCCGTTGCGTTATTGTAGGTACCCCTCGCATTCACCTTCGCGTTTTTTCAGCATCCCTGGAATGACGCTGCGCAGTATGCTGATGTGTAGAACGAAGAAATCACGTAGTCAATTGTACTGAGAAAGAGAGCGAAATGTCAGAAGCAAAAGTTCAGAAGATCGAGATTGCACCCGGCAAGACGGTGTCGCTGGAAACAGGACGTCTTGCAAAACAGGCCGGAGGTTCGGTCGTCGTCCGCCAGGGTGATACTATGGTGCTTTGCACGGCCGTCATGTCTAAGGACGTACGATCAGAGCAAAGTTTTTTCCCCCTGACGGTCGACTATCGAGAGAAGTTTTCGGCAGGTGGTAAGATTCCAGGCGGATTTATCAAACGCGAGGGGCGTCCCACCGATAAAGAAACCCTCTCTTCAAGACTGATCGATCGGGCCATCCGCCCGCTCTTTCCCGACGGGTTTTTCCACGAAACCCAGATTATTGCCTTCGTCCTCTCGGCCGACGACGAATATGATGCCGACGTGCTCGCTGGGCTCGGTGCATCGGCTGCCTTGCTGCTTGCAGGAGCGCCGTTCGACGGGCCCATCGCCGAGGTGCGTATAGGACGCGCCGACGGGGAGTTTGTCGTTAATCCGACGATGGAGGAGACAGAACAATCAGACATCGACCTGATCGTGGCCGGCAAGGAAGATGCCATCGTGATGGTGGAAGGCGAAATGAAGGAACTCTCCGAGGAGGATCTTCTGGAAGCCCTTGACGTCGCGCATGCGGCGATTCAGAAGATGTGTCGGGCACAGCACGATCTCGTCAACGCGGTCGGACAACCCAAACCTTTCGAGTCGAAGCTGATAACGCTGCCCGACGGCATTTTGGATCGCGTCCGCGACTTACTGCGCGGCCGCATTAAGGAGCATCTGCTGCTGCCTTACGACAAGGAGACGTTTTATGACGGCATCCGCGACATTAAGGAAGCGGTGGTAAGTGAGCTGCTCGGTGAAGATAATCCTGACCTCGGACAGATCAGAGCGGAGGCGACCGAGGAGGGCTACACCGAGAAGCAGATTCGCCAGGCGGTAGGCGTGATCGAGAAGCAGGAGATGCGCGAAATGATCCTGAGCGAAAAAAAGCGCCTCGACGGCCGTGGTCTCGACGACATCCGCGATATCTGGGTAGAGGTGGGATACCTTCCGCGCGTCCATGGCTCCGCCATTTTCACGCGCGGCGAGACGCAGGTGCTCGCGTCCGTTACGCTCGGAACCGGTCGCGATGTTCAGGCCGTCGATCAGGTATTCGATACGGAGGATAAGCGATTCTATCTGCATTATCTATTTCCGCCGTTTTCGGTCGGTGAAGCGAGATTCCTCCGCGGCGCGAGCCGCAGGGAAGTCGGTCACGGCATGCTGGCGGAGCGGGCGCTCTCGTCGGTTCTTCCAGATCACGAGGACTTCCCTTACACGATTCGGCTAAACGCCGACGTGCTCGAGTCGAATGGCTCATCCTCGATGGCGTCTGTGTGCTCCGGTTCGCTTGCTATGATGGATGCGGGCGTTCCTCTTAAGAAGCCCGTCGCCGGCATCGCAATGGGTCTTATCAAGGAGGGTGATCGGACGGCCGTGCTGACCGACATCCTTGGCACCGAAGACCATCTTGGTGACCTGGATTTCAAACTGACCGGTACGCGCGACGGAATCACCGCATGTCAGATGGATATGAAAATCGCGGGGCTGACGAGGGATTTGCTTCGAACCGCCCTCGACCGTGCCCGCGATGCCAGGGAACACATTCTGGATATCATGGATCGGACACTCTCCGAGTCGAGAACAGAGCTCTCTTCGTTCGCACCTCGTCTTACGCAGCTTGCAATCGACGCCGAGTTCATCGGTGCCGTCATTGGTCCTGGTGGAAAGATCATTCAGGGAATTCAGCGCGATACGAATACGTCAGTCGAAATCGAGGAGCGCGACGGAAAGGGCTACATTACGATCGCGGCGACGAATCAGGCAGATGCGGAGGCCGCCATCGCCATCCTGAAGGGCATTGTGACCGTTCCCGAAGCCGGAGAGGTCTATGACGGCACTGTCAAGAACATCCAGAGCTTCGGAGCTATAATCGAAATACTTCCAGGCAAGGAAGGCCTGCTGCATATCTCTGAGCTCGATCACGGATACGTCGAGCGCGTAGAGGATTACCTGCAGGTCGGTGATAAGGTCAAAGTCCAGCTTATCGAGGTTCGTGACGACGGCAGGCTTCGCTTAAGTCGTAAACCGTTCCTTCCTGCGCCGGAGAATGGCCAGGGTGAAAGCCGCGGAGGTCGTGACGGCGGAAGCGGCGGCGGAGGCGGTAGTCGACGCGGCGGCGGAGGCGGTGGTCGCGGACGTGACGGTAACCGAGGCGGCCGCCAATAGGCCACATCGGATGCGTTCAGTCTTTGAGCGCTGAGGATCGAAGATCGAGAAGAGTGGATCGAGAGCGCATCACCGAATCGCACTCGATCTTCGGCTCTCGACCTTCGATCCTCGTTTTATATGCCTGATATGGAGTCTGTGAGTAAGTCAAGCAATACATATCCTCATTTCCAGAAGAGTACGCTGGACAATGGCGTCCGAGTGATCAGTGAAACGATCCCATCGGTACGGTCGATCTCTGTCGGTGTGTGGGTCTTCACTGGTAGCCGGGACGAGAATTTCGATGAAAGCGGCATCAGCCATTTTATCGAGCATATGGTGTTTAAAGGCACTAAGAAGCGCCGAATGCACCATATCGCACAGAGGATGGAAGCCGTAGGCGGATACCTCAATGCATTCACGAGCAAGGAGTACACCTGCTATTACGCCCGTTCTCTCGACGAACACCTTGACCGCGCGATCGACACCGTCTGTGATCTCATTCTGTCTCCGAACTTTCCGGAAAAGGACTTAGAGAGGGAGAAGGATGTCGTCCTCGAAGAGATGAAGATGTATGAGGATAATCCGGAAGACCTGATCTTCGATAGATTTGAATCCGTCATCTACGATCAACACGAACTCGGCCGACCGATCATCGGATTGCCGGAAACGGTTACCTCGTTCTCGCGAAATCAACTGTTTGAGTATTTGGATCGGCAGTATGCTCCCAACGCCATCGTCCTGGCTGTCGCAGGAAATGCCGAGCATGCGGACGTAGTTCGGTTCGCCAGAAAGGCATTCGCCTCGGACCGCGAAACCGGGCGGCCGAGCCCGCGGGTGCCGGTAAACGGCTATATACCGCGACAGGTGGAAGAAGAACGACCCATTCAACAGGCGCATCTCGTCGTCGGAACGCGCGGTATAGACATCTATGACGACGATCGGGTGGCGCTCAGCGTGCTCAACACGATTCTTGGAGGCGGCATGTCCAGCCGCTTGAATCAGAATATTCGCGAAAAGTACGGATACTGCTACAGCGTGTATTCATTCCTCAATATGCACTCGGACACCGGGGACTTCGGCGTGTATATGGGTACGGATGCGCACAAGATCGAACGAGCGAAGAACCTTATCTTCAAGGAGCTTGAAAAGCTTGCGGATAAGCCGGTGAGCGGCCGTACACTCAGCCAGGCAAAGAGCCAGGTCAAGGGCTCGGTAATGCTGGGGCTGGAAAGTATGAGCAACCGAATGATGCGAATCGGACGCCAAGAGCTCTATTTCAAACGTTACATAACGCTCGACGAGATCACTGAGGATGTCGAAAGAGTAACTGCTGACGACGTGCGGCGTGTCGCGAAAATGCTTTTTGATCGACAAGATTTCTCAAGCGTCGTATTAGTGCCGAAAGACTGAACAGATCGTCCGCCATCAGACCCAACTGAAATGAAGATTCTCGTTAGCGGAGGTGCCGGTTTTATCGGCTCACACGTCGCCGATGCGCTGTTGGCAAATGATCATTCCGTCCACGTACTGGATAATCTGTCGGGTGGAAGGAGGGAGAACGTGCCGGAGCAGGCCGTTTTTCACGAGCTTGATATCCGTGAGGACAAGGTGCACGCGCTTTTCGAACGAGAACGATACGATGTGCTCGTCCATCATGCGGCACAGATGGATGTGCGCCGTTCAGTAGCAGATCCGAAGTTCGACGCCGACGTCAATGTTGTCGGTTTCTTAAATCTGATGGAAGCCGGGAAGAAGCACGGTCTCCAAAAAGTCGTGTTTGCCTCGACCGGGGGCGCAATCTACGGCGAGCCGGAATACACTCCGCAGGACGAGTCGCACCCACTTAGACCCCTGTCGCCTTACGGCATCACGAAGCTCTGCACCGAACGTTATCTCTACTACTACGATCAGGAATACGGCATCTCGCACGTTGCCCTCCGGTACGCGAACGTATATGGACCGAGACAGAATCCGCACGGGGAGGCGGGCGTGGTAGCGATCTTTACGGAACGGATGCTCGACGAAAGTCAGCCTGTTATCTACGGTGACGGCGAGCAAACGCGCGACTATGTCTTCGTCGGGGACGTGGTACACGCAAATGTACGGGCGCTTGACTACGAGCAGTCCGGCACGTTCAACGTTGGTACGTCGGTTGAGACGAATGTGAACGAACTCTTCCGGGCCATCCGATTGCACATTGATGAATCGATAGACGAAGTGCACGAGAAGGGCCGACCTGGGGAGCAGCGTAGAAGTGTGCTCGACTATTCATACTCGAAACGTGAATTGGGTTGGTCGCCCGAGGTAGAGCTCGACGATGGCCTCGCAGAAACAGTCGATTGGTTTCGGTCCAGGAAGTCGTAAGAGCGATGTACCGTATACAAGTCGAGGACTTCGAAGGCCCTCTTGACCTGCTGCTGTATTTCATCCGTCGTGACGAGCTGGATGTCTTCGATATTCCGATCGCGCAGATCGCGGATGAATACCTCGATTACGTGCGCGTGCTCGAGCAAATTGATCTCGACAGCGTGGGGGACTTCCTCTACATGGCCGCCCTGCTGATCAACATCAAGGCGCGTATGCTTCTGCCTCAACAGGAAGTCGATGCAGAAGGAGACGCGATAGATCCACGGCGCGAGCTCGTCGAAAGATTGCTGGAGTACATTCGATATAAAGAAGCATCGACCAACCTCACTGAATTGCATGCAGAACGGTCGGAGCGTTTCACTCGGGGCCGTGCTTCGTCCGAGCGTCCCCGTTGGGAAGGCCAGGTGAACGTACCATACGACACCAACGTCTTCGACCTTATTTCTGCGCTTCGACGCATTCTAACCGAAGCTTCCGAGGAACCCGTGCACGCCGTCGCCCGCGAAGAGTATACGATCGAGCAGCAGCGGCAATTTCTGCTCGACCTCCTCGATAAACAGCGGAAGATCACGTTTTCCGCGGCTGTGACAGGTCGTACGAAGCCCTTCATCATCGCAACCTTTCTCAGTATCCTCGAGCTCGCACGGCAGCAGCGCGTGTGGATCTCTGTGTCGGAAGCGGAGCCGCTCGATTTTTCGGTGGAAGCTAGAGAACCCGAGCTCGTTGAAGAATCCGAATAGATCCGACGGAACCATGGCTTCGATCTACGAACTGCTCGAGCGAGGTCTTCAGCGCGTCGTAGAGGCACTCGTCTTCGCAGCCGATAAACCGGTCGCACCTGCGGAAATTGCGGAAGTCTATGCGCAGGTCACGGGAGAGGACGAGCCCGCTGAACAACAAATCCGGGAGGCCGTCGAAAGGTTGAACTCGTTCTATGAGGAGACCGAGAGGTCGTTTAGGATTGAAGTCTGGGCGGAAGGATTTCGGATGGCTACGGTTTCTTCTGTGGCGCCATTTTTAAAGTCTTACTTCAATCGCGAGCAAGAACAGCGGCTCTCCCGTTCACTTCTGGAGACGCTCTCAATTATTGCATACAAACAACCGGTGACTAAGCCGGAAGTGGATTTCGTTCGCGGTGTGGATTCCGGTTACGCCGTCAACAAGCTGTTGGAGAAAGGCATGGTGGACGTGGTCGGACGCAGCGTCTCACTCGGTCGTCCACTTCTCTATGGCACTACGCACTTTTTTCTCGAGCAGTTCGGGCTGAGCACCACGGAGGATCTGCCGGATCTTCGGGAAATCGAAGAAATTCTCGACGATCCAGCATTTAACAGGGAGCGGGCGCAGCTCCTGCGCCTTGAGGAAGAGAATCGACCGGACGAGTCCCCGTGACACTTGCCTTGAAAGTATTGTATGTCGGTGCATCCGTGCTTGCACTCATCGCGCTTGTGCTCGGATTCTACGACTATACTGTGGCTCCAGATGACCAGCGAAATCTGCTGTTTGATATCGTGCTTCCGCTCGGAATGTTGATCGTCATTGTCGTTCTCTACCGGCGTCGCAAGGGCGAACTTGAAGGGAGTGGATAGACCGAAGAACGGGAGGGTATATTTCTCGGCGTCAGAACACGATTGCGCCTGGAACGTTCATTCCACACATTTTCATAGACGGAATACAGGGTCGCAGATTTTATCGAATGCGATTCTGGCCGTTCTTTCATTTGCGTTTCCGATGCCGCGAAACAACACATCATCAGGTCGCCGAAATTCTTCCTCCAGGAGAGAGGATGACAAGACAGGCGGGGATGCACGTCGGTTGGATAGAGCGACCGGCGGGGCTGATTCAGGCGCACGAGCCGAGTCAATGCGTTTGAATAAGTATATCGCGCGCGCCGGTGTGTGCTCTCGTCGGAAGGCGGACGAAGCGATCCAGAAGGGCAGGGTCAAAGTCAATGGGACCATAGTAACGGAACTCGGATCGCGAGTTCAAGAATCGGATGAAGTGGAGGTAAATGGTCGAACGATCTCACCTCGTCGTCACGAATACATTCTGCTCAATAAGCCGAAAAACACGATTACGACGACGGATGACCCCCACGACCGGGAAACGGTAATGGAGTTGATCGCGCTGACGGAAAGGGAGAAGCGGGGTCTGTATCCTGTGGGCCGCCTCGATCGCGATACGACCGGCGTGCTGCTCGTCACAAATGATGGTGATCTTGCCCATCGGTTGATGCATCCGAGTTTCGAGATCGAGAAGCTCTATCGTGTGCGTACGAAGGACCCCGTCAAGCCCCACGAACTCGACCGTCTCCGAAAGGGTGTCAGGCTCGACGATGGGGAAGCCAGAGCGGACAGGGCGGCCTATCTGGCCATTCCAGATCATCGTGATGTTGGTTTGAGCATCCATGAAGGGCGAAATCGACAGATTCGCCGCATGTTCGAGGAGCTCGGTCACGAGGTCGTGTCGTTAGACCGCGTCAGGTATGCGGGGCTTACCGCTGAAGACGTCCGGCCGGGAAAGTGGCGCCGTCTTGCCGAACACGAAGTGCGGCAGCTGCGTCGACAGGTAAAACTGACGTGAATCCAGAGGAGCCTGCCGCGACGATAGTTTGATACCGCATTTACGTAGGCGTCTGGTAGGTTTGGAGCGGCCGACAAAACATCCATCAGGAACGAGAGATGATCACTGAAAGCACGGTACTCGAGCGCATTAGGGCACATGGACTCACGTATGACGACGTACTGCTAGCTCCCCAGCGCTCGAGCGTCATGCCGCGTGATGCATCCACGAAAACGTGGCTCACGCAGCGGGTCGAGTTGAATATTCCTTTGCTGTCTGCGGCCATGGATACCGTGACCGAGGCTGAAATGGCTATTGCGATGGCTCGCGAGGGAGGCGTTGGCGTGCTTCACAAGAACATGACCATTGACCAACAGGCCGAGGAAGTCCGACGCGTGAAACGATCGGAGAGCGGTATGATACTTGACCCGATCACGCTCCATCCCGAGAATCGAGTTGCCGACGCGCGCTCCATGATGGCACGCTTCCATATCGGCGGCATTCCGGTCGTCGATCATCAGCACAGGTTGGTAGGTATCGTAACGAATCGTGACTTGCGTTTTCAACGCGACGGAAGTGTTCAGCTGGGCTCCATCATGACACATGAGGAGCTGATTACCGCTCCGATAGGTACGACGCTCCAGCAGGCAGAGGCCATTCTTCAGGAACATAAGATCGAGAAGCTTCCCGTACTCGATGAGGAGGGCTTCCTTAAGGGGCTGATCACGTTCAAAGACCTCGAGAAAAAGCGAAAGCATCCAAACGCATCAAAGGATGCACACGGGCGTCTTCGCGTCGGCGCGGCCGTCGGCGTAACCGCCGACGTGCTCGATCGTGTGGCCGCACTTCTCGAAACCGGCGTCGATTTCGTCGTTGTAGATACCGCTCATGGGCATTCGGAAGGAGTCATGCGGACGGTCGAGAGGGTTAAAGAGTTCACGGAAGATGTAGACGTCATCGCCGGGAATGTAGGCACAGCGGAAGCTACAGAGGATCTGATCTCCGCTGGCGCGGATGCGGTGAAAGTCGGCATCGGACCGGGGTCGATCTGTACGACCCGTGTCGTGGCCGGTGTTGGGGTTCCGCAGCTCACCGCGATAATGGAGTGCTCGGAGGTAGCACGTCCTCGCGGAATACCGATCATCGCGGACGGCGGGATCAAGCAAACCGGTGATATTCCGAAAGCCATAGCGGCCGGAGCAAGTACCGTGATGATCGGAGGACTGTTTGCTCGCGTCGAGGAGAGCCCGGGTGAGACCATTCTTTATGAAGGGAGAAAATACAAGAGCTATCGGGGTATGGGTTCGGTCGGCGCTATGGAGGCGGGGTCAAAGGACCGCTACTTCCAGGATGCCGAGGACGACCTTGCCAAGCTGGTTCCGGAGGGAATCGAGGGACGCGTGCCGTACGGCGGCCATCTAAGCGAAGTGGTGTTTCAGATGATGGGCGGCCTCAGGGCGGCGATGGGCTACTGCGGCGCGGCATCCCTCACGGAGTTGCAGGAACGGGCGCAGTTCATTCGCGTGAGCAGCGCGGGTCAACGTGAGAGCCATCCGCATGACATCTTCATTACGAAGGAAGCGCCTAACTACAGCTCGCGCGGCTAAGGAGCATCCAGAAGAAATCTTCGGGTGCCGCGCGGCATATGCAAGCCGCCGCATCTTCATGGCCCGTCATCCGTAGAGCGTTGTCTCAGGCTTTAATGGATGGAATAAAATGGCCATGAATCTCACCAGACGAATTGACCTCGTCGGCTACCTTCACATCGCCTACGGCTCTGTCTTGCTCGTACTCGGGCTCTTCATTTTGATCGCGGCTACAGTAGGGACCTTCCTATTTCCTCTCATCGCCACGTGGGCGGTTGCGGCTGGAGCAAATGTCACAGCCGCGCTCATCCTTTGGGCAATCGGCCTGCCATCGATAGTCGCGGGCATCGGTGTTATACGTCGCTTCTCATGGGCACGCGTCCTGATCATCGTCCTGAGTGTTGTCGATCTGTTCAGCGTGCCCCTTGGAACCGCACTCGGCGCCTTCTCTTTGTGGACGTTGCTCAAGAACGCCGCCAGCTACGAATTTAGCTAGGTGTGAAACTCGGGCGGGGAAGCTCCCTGATATTTCGTGGAAGCCTGCAAGACCGGTATGAAGCGCCACATGCACCTCGCGCGCAAGTATCTCGAGCGCCTTGATGTCGATGCAATCCTTCTTACGTCCCTCGCTGACGTGCGATGGACCGCCAATTTCACGGGATCGAATGGGCTCTTGTTTGTCTTTCAAGACGATGCGGTTCTTGTCACCGACGGCCGTTATAGAACGCAGGCGGCGTCTGAGGTCTTCGACGCAAAGGTCGTGATCGGAGGCCACGATCTAATCGGTCATGCCGCAGACGTTGATCTCCTGTCTAGCTGCCGCCGCGTGGCGTTCCAGTCCGATGCCGTTACGGTCGCGAAATACGAGGCTCTTGTCGAGCGCTTCGATGGAATCGAATGGGTCGATGCGGAGGAGCTCTTGGTGACCGACGTTGCCTCGAAAGCAGACGAGGAAGTGGAGCGCATGCGCGAAGCCCAGCGACTCACGGATACAGTCTTTGAAGCGATGCTGCCGGCGATTCGGCCGGGCATGACGGAAATCGAGGTCGCCGCCGAGATTGTCTATCGACACCTCAAGCACGGAGCGGAGAGAATGGCGTTCGAGCCGATCGTCGCGAGCGGCCCGAACTCGGCGCTTCCGCATGCTCAGCCAACGGCGAGAATCCTGCAGCACGGCGACGTACTTCTGCTGGATTTCGGGTGCTTTCTCGACGGTTATGCCTCAGACATGACGCGCACCATCGCTCTCGGTGAGCCCGGTTCCGAGGTCCGAGAAGTATACGAAGTAGTCCTCGCCGCTCAGCGGAGCGCACTGAACGCGGCACGTTCCCGCATACGCTCTTCCGATCTCGATGCTGCAGCTCGCGACGTGATCGCCGAGGCCGGTTACGAACTGCAGTTCCCGCACAGCCTCGGCCACGGTGTAGGCCTCCAGGTGCATGAATGGCCGCGCATCTCCCATACCGCAGAATACCTGCTGCCTGACGGCTGTGTCATAACAATCGAGCCGGGAATTTATCTACCGGATCGGTTTGGAGTGCGGATTGAAGACATGGTTAGATTACTGCCGAACGAGTGCGAGAATCTGACGAACGCCCCGAAGGAGTTGATTGTGCTTTAGGCGCGCGCTGTCGAACCCCACTATCTACGCTCGAGAAATAACAAGCGTGTTGCTGTCGTACATCCTATGCCGCGGTAAGATGATGGTCCAGGCGAATTAGAACGCAATCTCGAGGGTTCTGCAGATGGCTGAGCGCACGAACGGAAGCGGCAGCAATACTACGATTGTCGTGGTCGTTGTACTTCTACTGATTGCTGTCGTTGTCTTCCTGTTTTTTTTCCGCCCTGCGGACATCCCGCAGACCGAGGACGATGGACCTGATATTGAGCTCGAGGTCACCCCACCGGACGAGGGGAGTGCCGATTTGGATACGCTATAGGGCGGCGGTGTCAGATCCCCGTCACATCGCATCACGCCTGAGATGGATGATATGTGCTCTCTGCATCGCCATCCCTATGGCGGATTCAGCGGCTGACGACACACTTCCCTCGCTGCACGAGCATCACGTCGAATTCGTTACGGACTCACCCGAGATTCGCGTCACTCCAGCCGAAGATGACTCGAGCCGCATGCGGCTTTTTAGATGGATGATCGAGGATCTCGGCGGACTCGGCCGGGCGGTGGCTACGCCAAAGGTGGCACTATATTCTGCCGGCACGGTCGGAGGTACGTTGGCGTTCGCCTGGTCGGACGATGACCTCACGGCGCAGACGCGCGAGATATACACTGGTGAATTTCGAAATGTCCTAGAGGTGCTGGACTATATGGGCGGTCCGAAGATCAACCTTCCGGTCGTGGCACTGGCAGGGGCGTCGATGTTCACCGGCAACATCAAGTTTCAAGATGCCGCGTTCACATCTCTGCAGACGCTCGTGTATGCCGGCGTGCTTGGGTATCTGTTGAAGGGAGTATTCGGACGAGCCCGTCCTGAGTGGACAATGCCGTACGAACCCTACGCCTTTTTCGACCGGACTGGCAAGAATCCGCTCTCCCACGAGGGTAACAGCTCATATCCGTCCGGACACGCCATCGCGTCATTCGGCATCATAACTCCATGGGTACTTTATTATCCAAGTCCGTTCACCTATGCATTGTACATCATTCCGACGGGCACGGCGATTTCAAGGGTCGCGCTCAACAAACACTGGCCGACCGATCTCGCGGTTGGTGGTCTCATCGGCGTCGCAATGGGCCGCTGGCTTGTGAACCGTCACAGGCGCGTGGAAGCTGACGAAACGCGGCTCGGCTTTCGTATGATGGAGGACGGAAAGGTTTTCTCACTTTGCATTCGTTTGAATTGAGGGCCGGCGACGGCGCTACATGGCCAGTTTTCCGGAATATGAGAGCTATGACGCGGTCGGACTTGCGCAACTTGTGCGCAACGGATACATCTCTTCCGGGGAAGTGCTAGAGTCGGCGATCGAACGCATCGAAGAGCGTAATCCGGTGCTGAACGCCGTTATCCACAAAATGTATGATCAGGCAAGGCTGCAGATCGATCGGGGCCTTCCTGAAGGTGCATTCAGAGGCGTCCCGTTCCTTCTGAAAGACCTCACCGCAGCTCTGGAGGGCGAACCTCTTCGAGCAGGCTCTCGATTCATGGAAGGCTTTGTTTCCACACAGACTTCGACACTGGTGAAGCGATACTTGAGAGCCGGTCTCGTCGTAATCGGGAAAACCAACACCCCCGAGTTTGGCATAACGCCCTTTACCGAACCTGCAGCGTTCGGGCCAACGGGAAATCCATGGGACATCGCCCGGACTCCCGGAGGATCGAGCGGTGGATCGGCCGCAGCGGTTGCTGCCGGGATGGTCCCGGCGGCTCATGGAGGGGATGGCGGAGGATCGATTCGCATTCCTGCGTCGTGCTGCGGCCTGTTCGGATTCAAGCCAACGCGGGCGCGAACTCCCTCGGGTCCGGAAACCGGCTATCAATGGCACGGCTGCGTCGTCGAGCACGTGCTTACACGGTCGGTCAGAGATAGCGCATGCTTGCTCGACGTCACGGAGGGACCCGACGTCGGTGCCCCGTATTTTCCGCCTCCTCCGAAGAGAAGCTTCCGTTCCGAAGTTGACCGCGACCCGGCAACCCTGCGGATCGCTTTCACGGCGCATCCATTCATGGGGTCGACGGTTCATGTGGATTGTAGGAAAGCTGTCGAAGATGCCGTTGACCTCCTGGAGGACCTCGGGCACGACGTGGAAGAAACCAGGCCACCGATCGACGGAGAGCGATTGGCAGAGGCGTTCCTCACAATGATATGTTCAGAGGTGTGGACGGAAGTCCTGGAGGCCGCGGAAGGAAGTGGCCGCTCGCCCAACCAAAAGTACTTCGAACCCGGCACGTGGCTTCTTGCACTTATCGGCCGGACACTTCCAGCACAGGAGTTGAGTCGCGCCCTTCGAGACATGCATGATCAGGCACGAATCGTAGGCACGTTCTTTCAAGATTACGACATTCTGCTTACACCGACTCTTGCATCGCCGCCATTCGAAACGGGCGCCCTGCAACCGTCCGCGCTCGAAGCGCTTGCGGTACGAGTGACGGGCCGCGCGCATGCGGGACGCCTCCTCAGGCTGCTCGATGTCCTCGGCACAGTTTCTGGTCGGGTTTTCGACTTCACCCCGTATACTCCGGTATTCAATGTCACGGGGCAGCCGGCCATGTCGGTGCCGTTGTACTGGAACGATGCAGACCTTCCAATCGGTGTACAGCTTGTCGGTCGATACGCCGAGGAATCACAGCTATTTCGTCTCGCCAGTCAGCTCGAGCGGGCGCGTCCATGGTTTCATCGAGTTCCTCACCATCGGCTGAAGCAAAACGCTGCCGTGTAGCGTGGGAATCAAAGTTGTTGCGTCGGTGGGAATAATCCACTTTGTCTTACCAGGCTCTTTTAACCACGTGCTATGACACGCGAGTACATCCGAACGCTCTATGCCTACAATCGGTGGGCAAATCATCGCGTCCTCGAAAGCGTCGGCGATCTCGATAAGGAGGAGTTCACTCGTGATCTCGAGAGCAGCTTTCGGTCCGTCCGAGACACATTGGCGCACATTCTCATCTCAGAATGGTTGTGGCTCACCCGGTGGCACGGGTCGTCGCCTTCTCACGCGGACATGCCGTCCTTTGACGGATTTCCCAACCTGGAGTCGGTTCGTGACAGATGGGGTGACGTAGAAGCGGAGTATGAGTTGTTCATCGATACATTGACAGAGGTACAGCTGGGGAGCGACGTGTCCTATAAGAATACACGAGGCGAGTCGTTCTCCCATCCTTTGTGGCAGCAAATGTGTCACGTGCCCAATCACTCGAGTTATCACCGCGGTCAGGTTGCCACAATGCTTCGGCAACTCGGCAAAACGCCGACTAATACAGACTTCATCGTATTCATGCGCACGTAGGGTCGCTCCCGGCCGGGGGTCTAAATTTTATTGCGTCGGCATTTTTATTTAATCATCAACGAGATAGCTGCACAACCAGATGGCTGAGAACATTCCCATACCACCAGGGATCATTGCGTGGTCTGACCTGACCGTCCCAAATGCGGACGAGGTCCGCGACTTCTATGCCCGCGTCGTGGGATGGACGTTTGAACCGGTTGATATGGGTGATTACGAGGATTACGCCATGACCACGGCGGACGTAGACCAACCGGTTGCCGGTGTCTGCCACAATCGCGGAGTGAACAAAGACTTACCTCCTCAGTGGATCATCTACATCACGGTAGAGGATCTTGATGCGAGCATTGCGAGTTGCGAAGAACTAGGCGGCACCGTCCTCGCCGGCCCTAAATCGATGGGCCAGGGGTCGCGATACTGCCTTATCCGGGACCCGGCCGGTGCCGTTGCTGCGCTGTATCAGGTGAAGTCGTAGTCATGTTTTGTTGCATTCTGCAGTATTAACTATGCGGAACGTGAATCGTCGCTGCTTATTCGTAACCCTGTATTTTATCGTCGCGGCTTCTTTGGCCGGAGGCATCTGCCCGTCCGCGGCTTTCGCACAGGAGTACGGGACCACCGAATTCCATAATTCAGGTGCGGAAGCCGCACAGGAGCCATTTCTTGAGGGTCTGCTGATGCTGCACAGCTTCGAGTACGAGGATGCCCGACATGCATTCCAGCAGGCACAGCAAATCGACACCGGATTCGTAATGGCGTACTGGGGTGAGGCCATGACTTACAATCATCCTGTCTGGTTCTCGCAGAACAGGGCCGCCGCCGTTGCCGCTCTTGAGAAGCTCGGCGCCACCGCCGAGGAACGATTGTCTCTTGCGGAGACGAGTCGCGAAAGGCATTACCTCAGAGCGGCCCATGTACTTTTTGGTGAGGGTGACAAAGAAGCTCGTGATGACGCCTACGCGGAGGAGATGGCGAAGCTAGCAGAACAATATCCTGAAGATCTCGACGCGGCGGCATTGCATGCGCTCTCGATCCTGGGGACAAGCCACGAAGGCCGCGACTTCGCCACATACATGCAAGCGGCGGCGGTCGCGGAAGAGGTGTTCACCGAGAATCCGCGACATCCAGGCGCCGCGCATTATCTCATCCACTCGTATGACGATCCCGTACATGCTCCGTTAGGCCTGCGTCCTGCACGGGTTTACGCAGATATAGCGCCCTCGGCCGCACATGCGCAGCACATGCCTTCGCACATCTTCATCGCACTCGGATTGTGGGATGACGTAGTTCGATCAAACGAGGAGTCCTGGGCCGCGAGCGAGCAGCGCGTGGCGCAGAACGATCTGGGAGTCGACGCCCGCGGCTTCCATGCATTACTCTGGCTTACGTACGGATATCTACAACAGGGTCGTTACGACGATGCAGAGGACCTCTTGCGGATCATGGACGAATCACATCAAGAGGCCGCCAGCGGGCGGACCGCCTATCACCTCGCGTCGATGCGAGCCGCATACCTCGTAGAAACCGAAGAATGGATGAGCAGGGCCGCCGAGATCAACGTCGACCTGTCCGTGCTGAGCCTGGAGGCGGCCGCGACCGAATTATTCGCCCGCGGCTTCACCTCAATTGGTCGGGGGGCGACAGACGATGCTGCGGCAGCGCTGGAGGCCATTCGTTCCCTGGATGAGTCCGCGAGCGACGACAACGCAGCCGCGCGGGCTCGGGCAATGGCGTATCAGCTGGATGCCTTGATCACACACGATCAGGGGAATGCCGAAGGCGCGATCGAACGTATCCGAGCGGCCGTCGAGCTAGAGGACACGCTTCCGCTCGATTATGGGCCTCCGTCGCCCGTTAAGCCGTCAAACGAATTGTTGGGCGACATGCTCCTGCGAGAGGGGAGAGCGGAAGAAGCCGCTGAAGCATATCGCCGCGCGCTAGACCTTGCGCCAAGGCGCGCAAAAGCGCTTTCCGGACTTGCGCGTGCCGTCGAATCGCTCGGACGGCACGACGAGGCGGCCGAGATTTCTGCAGAGCTTGCCGACGTTCGAATGCGCGGCGACGGTCGGTCGGATGCCGGGAACTGACCAGGGCGAGGTACTACAGCTTTTATTCAGGCGTCCAATCTCCTCTCCAGCATAGAGCGGACAAGCTCAGGATTTGCCTTCCCGCCCGTTTGGCGCATCACCTGCCCCATGAAAAACCCGATGAGACCCCTCTTTCCATTTTGGTATTGCTCGACCTTATCGGCATTTGATTCGACGACGACGTCGATGACCGGGTTGAGATCACGGCGGTCAGAGACCTGATTCAGTCCGCGATCCTCCACGATTTTTGATGGATCGTCCCCGGATTCGATGGTTTCCACAAAAATGTCCTTCGCGATCCGAGCCGAAATAGTGCCTTCATCAACAAGTCGAGTAAGGTCAGCGAGCTGGCGAGGCGCGATCCCGACATCCTCGATCGAGCGGTCCTTCACTTCACGCATTACCTCATTTACTACCCACTTCGCAACCGACCGGGGCTCATGGTATGATGTAAGGACCTCCTTGAAGTACTCGATGACCTCTGGATTCTCAGCGAGAATTAGCGCTTCATCACTTGAAAGTCCGTACACGTCCGTAAGGCTCGCGAATCGTTCACGCCGTTTTGGGGAAAGGACATCGATTCGCTCATCAAGTGATGGCGGTGGAGGTGGTGCCGCACTCGACTCGGCCTCTGGAGCTGCGCGGCTCCGCTTCTTTGCTGAGCGACCGTCTTGCGCCGGACCTCGATCCTCCATCTTCTCCCACGAGTCGCGGAGCGCAACGATACGATTGAACACGAGGTGTTCGGCGGTAGAATCCTTCATGTCCCGCCTGAAATAGCCCTCCCGCTCAAACTGATAGCGCGTCTCCGGCTCGTCGTCGGCGACACTCGGTTCAACCGCTGCATCATGCAAAATCACCAGTGAATCCGGATTCAGATGCGAAGCGAACGATTCATCGCCGGCTTCGGGATCGGGAATCATGAAAAGGCGGTCGTAGAGGCGAATCTCCGCTGGAAGTGCGTGCGGGATGGAAACCCAGTGCAGCGTGCCCTTAACTTTTCGGCCGTCCGGTGCGTTGCCGCCACGAGTTTCTGGATCGTAGGTGCAACGTAGTTCCGTGATGTCACCGTGCTCATCTTTAACAATATCATTGCAGGTGATGAAGTAACCGTACCGGAGACGAACTTCGCGGCCAGGAGCTAATCGGAAGTATTTTTTTGGAGGCACCTCTTTAAAATCATCCCGATCGATATAAATCTCGCCGCTGAAGGGAATCCTGCGCGAGCCCTCCCTTGGAACGTCATGCGGCCAGTAGGGCGCGTCGAGCCACTCGGACGCGTTCTCGGGATAATTCGTAATGACCACCTTCAATGGTTTCAGCACCGCCATAATTCGGGGGGCTTCGAAATTCAGATCATCCCGGATCGTATGTTCGAGCAACTTGTAATCGACGCGATTATCGGCTTTCGCGACCCCGATCACGTCGCAGAACGCTCGGATAGCCGACGCTCTGACGCCTCGGCGCCGGAATCCGGCGAGTGTCGGCATGCGCGGATCGTCCCATCCTGATACGCGGCCATCCCGCACGAGTGAGAGCAGCTTCCGTTTGCTCATCACTGTGTAATCCAGATTCAGGCGAGCGAACTCATATTGATGTGGACGTGGAGACCCTACTGTGCGTTCGAGCACCCAATCGTAGAGCTCACGGTTGTTCTCAAATTCGAGCGTGCAAAGAGAGTGGGTCACGCCTTCGATCGCATCCGACAGCGGATGGGCGAAGTCGTACATTGGATATATGCACCATTCGTCACCACTCCGGTAGTGGTGAGCATGGCGGATACGGTACAGCAGGGGATCTCGCATCTTCATATTATTCGATGCGAGATCAATCTTTGCACGCAGGACGTGTTCGCCGTCCCCGAAGTTACCGGCTCGCATTCCGCCGAACAGCTCGAGATTCTCGGAAATACTGCGATCTCGGTACGGGCTCGGTTTGCCGGGTTGGGTCACCGTACCACGGTACTCGCGAATCTCCTCTTCGCTCAAACTATCTACGTACGCGTGTCCCGCTTCGATCAGATCGACCGCGTAATCATAGAGATTTGGGAAATAGTCGGATGCGTAGAATTCGCGATCAGACCAGTCGAATCCGAGCCAGCGAATATCCCGCTTTATCGAATCGACGAACTCGACGTCCTCCGTGGTCGGATTCGTATCATCGAATCGTAAATTGCAACGCCCCTTGTACTCTCGAGCAAGACCAAAATTCAAACAGATGGATTTCGCATGGCCGATGTGGAGAAAGCCGTTCGGTTCTGGCGGAAAGCGCGTAACAATCAGACCACCATGCTTGTTGTTGCGGAGATCATTCTCGATGATGGCTTGGATGAAGTTGGATCCCGACTCCGCGCGGTCGGTCGGCGGCGGCGGTGAATCGATTTCGTTGACCTCGGACATGAGAAATGCGTTGTAAATCGACAATCCAGACGACATTTTAAAAGCGTATTTTCAACGCGAACGCCCCTAAAAGGTCCCTAACAGGAGGAGCAGCATGATAGATCACATACGTAGTCTCTTCAGACGAATCGGCGGCGCAGAAGCCGAACAAAAGCAGCGCGAGGCGATGGTCGACCTGCTCATCTGGACCATGTATGCCGATAACGTTTTGAGCCTGCCGGAAAACGATAAAATCGACCAGCTTACGGCCGAAATGCCGTGGGACTCGACGATACCTGCCCACCAGTATATGCTCACGTCAATCGCACGGGTACGCGACGCAGTGGAGGACTCCGGCGCGTCCGAAGCGCTTCTGGAGGACATCTATGAGAGATTGGGATCGGACTCCATGCGGCGACGAACGTACGAAGCCTGCCGTGATCTCGCCCATGCTGACGGCGAGATGGCCGCGACCGAAATGCACTTTTTGAACACCGTGAAATCGCGTTTTAAGATCGATCAGGACGTGTAACGATAATCCGTCCGAGCAATCTGGCGATCGAGCCTGCAGCAGAGTAGGAGTCCTTGTACCTTCTATCCGACCATCATCCACATTCGACATCCACCTGATTATGCTGTATCCACCATTTTTTGCGTTGCAAGACAGACTACGGCAGCAAATGTGGCGCTCGAATGCGTGGGGGAAGCGGCTGCCGATTGCTGTCCTGGCAGTCGGAATGTTTGCTTTTACCGGGTGCGTCGACCCTCCTGCCGAAGGTGGCCCGGGTGAAGCGGCACCTGTGTCGGACGACCCGCGCCTCCTCACTGAGGTAACCGGTTTTAGCGGGCCTGAAGCTGTGCGTTTCGATCCGGAGCAGGACGTGTACTTCGTCTCAAACTTTAACGGGCCCGGTGGAGAAGCCGACAACAACGGATTTATCAGTCGAATGTCGGCTGACGGCATCGTAGATTCGATGAAGTTCATCGCAGGTGGACGTAGCGGCGTCACGTTGCATGCACCGAGAGGCATGGCGATTTCAGGTGATACGCTCTGGGTGGCGGACCACGGCGCCGTCCGCGGATTTGATCGGACCTCCGGCGAGCTGCTGGCTACCGTCGATTTCTCGGAGTTCGAACCTGGGTTTCTTAATGATGTCATAACCGGACCTGACGGTGCTGTTTACGTGACCGATACCGGGCGAGATCGTGTACTGCGAACCGTGGGCGAGCAGATCGAGATTGTATTCGAGGATTCGCTGCTCGGAAGCCCCAACGGCATTACTTGGGATGAAGCGCAGGGGCGGTTCATCGTCGTTCCTTTTGGCGGAAGTCACGAGCTTCTCGGTTGGTCTCCGGGAAACGAAACTCTGCGCACGATAGGACAGAGTTCAGGCGGAGGGTTCGACGGTGTGGAAGTTCTCGGGACTGGTGGCATTCTTGTCGCGAGCCAGGCCGATTCGAGTCTCCACTTGTTTGAGGGAGAGGAGGGCAGACTCCTCGTCGAACTTGAGGGCAGGCCTGCGGATATAGGCCTCGACGACGATCGCAATCGCGTGGCCGTGCCGTACGTCAGCCGAAATCTCGTAGAGATTTGGGAGATCATACCCTAATCGGCTCTGCATCGACGAACTGTGACGGCAATTATGCCGCGGAATTCAGGGGCGGGTATTCAGGAGAGCCTGTCACACCAACCGGCAGTCGGCGCAGCGGCAGATGCTGCGGCGGCGAACAGCAACCAGACGCCCCGCCGCGTCCTTGTTCTCGCGTATTATTTCCCTCCGATGGGCATGAGCGGTGTGCAGCGCACCGCGAAATTTGTCAAATACCTCCCGAGCGTCGGATGGCATCCAACCGTCGTAACATGTGAGCCGCGAGGTTATTTCGCGTTCGACCAATCCCTGTGGGAAGAGATTGAGAACGCCGGCATCGAGGTCATACGCACGCGAGGGTGGGATCCTACGAGATTGTTTCGGCCAAGAAGGGTTGTGGCGCTGCCTGGTGAACAGAAGAGACGCTGGCTTTCTGTGGTGAGTCAGCTCTTTTTTATCCCTGACAACAAGATCGGCTGGTTCGGTGCCGCGCGGAGAGCGGGGCTCGATGCGATCGAACGTGACGCGCACGACGTCATCTTTTCGTCGGCTCCACCTTATACAGCCCATCTGGTCGGCAGGAGTCTCAGCAAAAGGACGGGTCGCCCGCTCGTTCTGGACTTCCGAGACGACTGGGTCGGAAACCCGCGGCACTTCTATCCGACTCCGCTACACCGTGCAGCTAGCATAAGGCTAGAGCGCAAGGCTCTCGCCGGTGCGGACTGCGTACTAGTCATTAACGACGTCATCCGTCGAAACCTGCACCGGCGCAACAAAGACCTCATCACCTCCGATCGTATCGAGGTTCTGAGTCAGGGCTTCGACCCGGACGATTTTCAAACGCCGCCTGAAAAGGCCAGAGATCCGGCGCTCTTCACCATCCTGTACTCAGGCGTTTTTTATGATGTCCAGACGCCCGACTATTTCCTGCGTGCGGTCGCCGATCTTCTCTCACGGCGGACCGAGATCCGCGCTCAAATGCAAGCAGTATTCGTGGGGATGTTGCCTAAATCGACCGCTGAGATCATCGATCGGTTCGATCTCCATACCGTCGTCCAGCATACCGGCTATCTTCCGCACGATGAAGTCATAGCGTACCTCCAGACTGCGGATGTTCTTTGGATGACGGTGGGACGCGGCGAGGGCTCTGAATCAATCTCGACAAGCAAGCTCTTCGAATACTTTGGTGCCAAAAAGCCCGTGTTGGGACTCGTACCCGAGGGAGCGGCGCGTGAAGCATTGGAGCACTATGGAGCCGGCGTGTTTGTCGAGCCGGACTCAATTTATGAGATTAGTGCTGCCATTGAGCGGCTCTACGATGCATGGGAGCAGGACCGTCTCCCATTCCCGGATGCATCAGTTGTCGAGCAGTTCGACCGCCGGCGGCTCACGCGTAGGTTGGGACAAATATTCGAGAGTGCGCTGTCCGATCGCAAGCAGCAGCCCGGTCGGCTCGATATTTGAGACGGATGCATTATCTTCGAAGTGGGAATCACGAGGCTTCGTGAGTCGTTTTTTCGCCATAGAGGGAGAACTATTGCCTGTATCCGTCTCCTATCCGCTCGATGCCGTATCCACGCTATGAATGAGCGCGAACTCACCTCCGATTCGATGGAGATGGTCCTTAGAACGGAGTTCGGCAGTGTCGAACACGTGGTGGATAAGACCGAGGCGTTTCTTGAAACTCGTATTGAGAGCGACGACCTGATTTATCGCGTGGTGCTGCTCGCATCGGAAGCGGTGACCAACGCAATCGAGCACGGAAACGAACTCGATATATCGAAGAAGGTGTATTTTCGCCTCGAACTCCGCGAAAAGGACATTCAACTTACCGTAGAGGACGAAGGATCGGGATTTGATCCGGGCAAAACGGACGACCCCACCGAATCGGAGCACCTGTTCAGAGAGGGGGGTAGGGGACTCTTGTTTATGGATGAAATTGCCGATGAAGTCCACTTCGAAAAGGAGGGAAGATTGGTTCGGCTGATCTTTCATGCTCGATAAGTCCTCGTCACGCACAAATCTATACCTCTGCCTTCTGACGCTCATCTTCGCGGCCGCATCGGCGCTTGCCTCGATACCGGCTGCATGGAGTGGATTCGTCGTGGCGGAGTTCGCGGCGGGAGGGCTCGTTCTGGTGCTCTGGCGCCGTGGAGACGTCAACGTCCGCACAGTAGTCGCTCTTGCAATTCTGTTTCGGCTTCTCTTCCTGTGGCTGCCGCCGGTGCTCTCCGACGATGCCTTTCGCTACGTCTGGGACGGTCTCGTGCAGGCGAACGGCATCAACCCATTCGCTCATCGACCGGCGGATGCCGAGCTGGCCTTTTTACACTCGGAACCAGTTTATGCTCACCTCAACTCATCCACATACTACACCGTTTATCCTCCGCTGTCGCAAGTGCTGTTTCGCATTGGAGCACTTTTCTACGATGCCGGTTGGCCGGTAGCTTACTACGCAATAAAAGCACTCCTTGCCGGATGCGAACTGGGCGCACTATGGCTGCTGTCCCGACGCGTGGGGCCCCGATTCTTGATGCTCTATGCGTGGAATCCACTTGTCATCCTAGCTGCGGCCGGCCAGGCCCACACCGAAGCTGCAGTTGTGCTGTTTCTGGTAGCGGCGTGGATGCTCGCGCAACGAAGTCGCGGGGGGCTGGCCGCCGCTGCACTCACCGCCGCAGGCCTCATCAAGCTGTATCCTTTCGTTCTCCTTCCTCTACTATGGCGCCGCTTCGGATGGCGAAGCGTCTGGCCCGCAGGGCTCACGATCGCTGTCGTTTCGTGGCCGTATGTCCACCCTGACGCGGTGACGAACATACTCGCCTCGCTCGATCTATACGTCCGTTATTTCGAGTTCAATGCCGGGTTCTACTATGGTGTGAAGAAGATCTTTGCGATCGCCACCGGCGATGATTGGAGTAAACAACTCGGGCCCGCTCTTAGGTGGCTTTTCCTCGCTTCTCTGCCGGTGATCTTCTATCTGGATGCGCGACTCTCGTGGCCGATCAGGCGATCGATGGTTGCTGTTGTCGGTGTGTTCTTCGTCTGCTCGACGACGATTCATCCCTGGTACCTCCTTCCGCTCCTCGCCCTCGCCGCTCCGGCGAAACCGCCGTCCTGGCACTGGCTCTGGCTCGGACTAGCGTCAGTGGGCACGTACCTCCTGTACGTCGACGGCCCGTATTGGATATGGGTGATTATCGGCTGGAGCGGATGGACCGTGTTCATCGCTGTACGATACTTCCGTTCAGGAGTCGACAGGCTGCTCCGCGCGCGTGCCCGCTGGAAAGCCGATCTGGTTACGGAGTTTATGCCGAATCAGTTCGGCGATTCTTCCTTACTCGATCTGGGAGCGGGTGAGGGGTACGTTGGGCTCGAGATCGCCGACCGAACCGGCGTTAGAGTGACATTGGCCGACGTAGAGAACCAAAATCACACAGCATTACCGTATGTGGTATACGACGGTCGGGTGCTTCCTTTCGACGATGATACGTTCGACGTAATCGTGCTCGTATACGTTCTCCACCATGCCGAGAATGCCGAAACGCTTCTTTCAGAGGCTGCCCGCGTCTGCGCCGGCCCAATTATAGTACTCGAGTCGATTTACACGAATCGCTTCCAGCGTTTAGTTCTTTCGATGGTCGACCGTATTGCGAACTTTGTCCGCTCGTCTGGCGACATGGCTCGTTTCAGTGACGACCTGGATTTTCGCACGTTCGATGAATGGGTAGCTACATTGGAAAAGAAAGAGTTTGGTATCGATGTAGCACGTGATCTGGGAGGCATTATTCACCAGCGTGCTATTTTTGTTGTTTCTGGAACTTAAAGAAAGACATGATCTCAAAACAAGCGTCAGATCTACTACGGGCGAACATCCATACCATACCTGTGGATGATGGTTAAGATTATTGCTGCGCTAGAACTGCGTCAATGAGATGTTCACATGATTGAGACGCATCGAGCCAGATGTTGTCGTTGTGGCGGCGGAACCAGGTGAGCTGACGCTTCGCATAGCGACGCGTGTTGCGCTTGACGAGTCGGACCATTTCATCGCCCGGAATCTCGCCGCTGAGAAAGCGGTACGTCTCCCGATAGCCGATCGTCCGCAACGGATTGGCGTTGGGATCGCATCCCCGTACTAGAATGCTGCGAACTTCCTCAATCAGACCTCGCGAGAACATTTCATCCACCCGCTGATTAATCCGTTGGTAGAGTTCCGAACGTTCCCGCGACAAAACGAATGTTCGAAACTGGTAGGGGGGAGGCTCCTGTTTTTCGTGGAATGCTGAGAGAGGGCTTTTGGTCGAGCGGTACACTGCCAGTGCGCGCACGAGGCGGTGTGTCTTGGTCGAATCCATTCGTGCTGCCGAGCGCGGATCGACATTCGCTAGTTCCTGAAATAGCGCCTCGCCACCACGATGTGTAAGTTCTTCCTCGACTTCGTTAATCACATCCTCGGAGACGTCCGGAATCGCCGCGAGGCCATGTCGCAGGGCGTCGACATATAGAGTCGAACCGCCGGTTACTATGGGTACGCGACCCCGGTCGAGAATCTGACCGATACGATCGTTGGCGTCGCGTTCGAAGCGGCCGGCCGAATACGAGGCATCGATCTCCAGCTCATCGATAAAGTGATGTCGGATCTCTGACAGCTGCTCTGGGGACGGCTTTGCCGTGCCGATGTCCAGTCCCACATAGATTTGACGGCTGTCTGCTGATATAATTTCGGCGTCGAGCCGCCGGGCGAGAGCGAGGCTGAGTTCCGTTTTACCGACCGCTGTCGGTCCTGTTAGCACGATGATGGAGGTCACTGCGGATGTGTCAGATCAAATGAAGAACCATGGACGCCTTTGATCCGCGACAGCGCTTCAAGAATTCGCAGGGCTGCACCAGGATATCCGTGGTACACGCAGTGTACGTGCAGCTCGTCAGTTTCCGTTCTCCGAATCTCTATCCGATCCCTGTGTATGTCGTGATCTTCCAGGATGTAAAGGATGCGGTTGAGCGCCAGTGAATCATCCGGAGCAACGACGTCGATATCGTATGGGCGGCCAAATCCTGAAATCTGGGCGCGAATGGGATCCATTGCGAGCAGTGAAAGAAGCACGAGGCCTGTAAAGCCGAGAGCCAGGACGTTGTAACCGAGACCAGCACACATTCCAACACTCGAAGCAACCCAGATGATTGCAGCCGTCGTAAGTCCCTGCACCGATCCGCGGGATCTGATGATGGTGCCTGCTCCGAGGAAGCCGACTCCTGTTACTACACCGGCCGCTACACGGCTCGGATCGACGCGCGATAAATCCGTCCACTGGTACGCGAAGGGAACAAGATTGCCTACGATCATGAAGATTGCGGAGCCCAGGCTGATCAGTAGAATCGTTCGAAGCCCGGCCGGCTTGTCCTTTCGCTCGCGCTCGATGCCCAACAGAACACCGCACAGGAGCGCAACGCCCATTCGCAATGCGTAGGACGGCAGGAGAGTGACGACGTCGTTCCAGGTTTCTACTGTCATTTAAAGCGTTAAGGTAAGTCGATGATTCGTTGACGCTCGTAACGCGTGGTTGGAACGTGCCCGGTGCACGACGCGTCGACCGGCACGAACACGCCGATGTTCTGCTGCATCACACTAATATCACATGCGGATCACAAACCAACGCGACCGAACTGCATACTAAGAACGAGAAAGTACTTTGATAGAAAATCCGCACTGAACGCATGGATCTATTCACCAGAGATGAGTTGGCTGAGCTCGCTCAAACGCAATCCGGCCCTTGTGCCTCGATCTTCATGCCGACCTTTCACGTCGAATCGGAGCTCTCTCAGAATCCGATCAGGTTAAAGAACCTGATAAAGCAGACGCGCCAGGACCTACAGGAGGCAGGGCTTCGAGAGAACGGTATCGAATCCATGCTCGAGCCACTCGTGGCGCTCATGGAGAACACGACTTTCTGGCTGGATCAGAGCGATGGATTCGCTGCATTTTTGACAGGCGAAACATCCCGCGTATTTAGGTTACCGCTCAATTTCGAAGAGCTCGTCGTAACGGGCGACCAGTTCCACCTCAAGCCCTTGTTTCCGCTGATTGCAGCGAACAACCGGTTCTACGTGCTGGCGCTGAGTAAGAATAACGTAAAGCTGTACCAAGGTACCCACTATAGCATCACCGAAGTGGAGTCGACGGAAATTCCGAAGAGCATCCTCGACGTGATTTTCAATGAAGAGGATGATCGGAGCCTGCAGTTTCACACCGCAAATGTGGTAGGCGGCCGGCAAGATGCAGCATTTCATGGTCGTGGCGTCACCTCAGACGACGACGATCATCGGCCGCACGATAAAATTGTTCGATTCTTCCGAGAGGTTGATCACGGACTGGGCGAGACTCTGGGGGACGAGACGGCGCCTCTCTTGTTGGCAGGTGTCGAGTATTACCTTCCTCTCTACAAAGAAGTCAACAAATACAAGCATCTGATCGACGATACAATCGTCCAGGGGAATCCTGACCACCTGAAGCCGCGAGATCTCCACGCTCGAGCGTGGGATCTTATCGAGCCGACATTTCTTCAGTCGCAGGACCGCTCGATCGAACGTTTCGAGCACCTCAACAATAATGGGCAGGGGCTTGCATCAGAGGACATCCATGAAATTGTACCCGGAGCCCTGTACGGGCGAACCGACACACTCTTCGTAGAGATTGACGCACATATCTGGGGAAACTACGATGAGGGTGCTAATACGATTGAAATGCACGAGACGCGCCAGGCGGGCGACAAAGATCTTTTGAATCTGGCAGCTGTGCAGACATTTCTACAGGGCGGCACCGTCCACGCGCTGCGCCCCGACACGATGCCGTCCGAGACGCGTGTTGCAGCGATATTCCGATATCCCGCCGGAGTACAGGCCGAGGATTCTTAAGTGCCTGAGTGAGCTGCAACCGAGGCGCCCCGATGGTTCCCGGATGCGGATAAGCGGTCACAATCCGCGGCGGTTCACTCGCTGTCGACGTCCCTTTTAACATGAATATAGTCGGCAGCGCTGTCCCGAAGCCGGTCGCGCTGATGCACGTACATCATGGTGGTCTCGATGTTTTTATGTCGGGCGTGTGTCTGAACCTGTTGAATCGAGGCGCCGGCTTCAATGGCGAGCGTACATCCTGTGTGGCGCAGTGAATGGGCTCCAATCTCATCGGGGAGACCGGCTCGTCGTGCCGCTTTTTCGACGATGCCATAGATTGAACGCTCCGAGAGCCGATTTCCTCGGCTGTTGTTGCTGAGCGATCGCCACAGCGGACCCTCGCTGATCGCGTAATGCGTTTTCACCACCTCGATCTGCTCGACGACATGGGCCGGCATCTTGACGTACTGGTCCGCGCCGCCCTTCGTATTCGGAAGGTCAAGCACCCAATAGTGGCCGAGCGGGCGGATGTGGTCTACGTTCATCGCAGCCGCCTCCGATCTTCGCAGGACACAATGGAGGAGCGTCGTTAACAGTGCTCGGTCACGCGCCGCTGCCTCGCCCGAGTCGTCCGCCGCACGCAGCAGGCGCTCTGCCTGCTGGGACGTAAGAAATATCAGCGTCTTATCGCGTGATCCTGCTGATCGCACACGCCTCAGGAGTTGTCGATGCGCCGGGTTCTTGGTAATGAGATCGAGCGCCAGGAGCCACTCAAAGAATCCGCGGATCGCTGCCGTCCGCCGCTTGATCGTCGACGCCTTGTAGCCTTCCTCCTGAAGCCGGGCTATATATTGGTTAACATCTAGGAACGATACAACGCGTGCATCCGCGAGCGTCACATGTTCGAAGCCGAAAAAATCGGCGAGGTCGGCGCCGTAGGCGCGGCGAGTTGCAGAGCGATCGAATCGCTGCAGGTAAACCGGAATCAAGTCGACTTCACCATCTAGATGCGAGCCGACCAGCGTGGCGTAGGTGCCGAGGCTTTTATTTGCGTCCATCTGGCCCTTTTCGGAGTTTAGATCTTAGTTCCGATAAGAACTGTTATCGGAAGTAGAGACAGTATAAAGATCCGTGGCTTTCAGATCAAGCTCAGGCAGTCCGAACATCTCCCGCCCGTGTGAAAACACGATAACGACAGGCGTCGCCATCCCTAACGAGGCGGCTGCATGGAACACCTCGCCCCAGGGTTTCATGTAAATTCAGCCCACGGACGAGCACTGGAAACTAGCAATAGGCGAAGCGCTATGGCGAAGCAACTCGAAGGAACGACGGTCGCAATCGTTGCGACCAATGGATTTGAACAAGTGGAATTAACGCAACCGCGCAGCGCCCTTGAAACAGCGGGAGCCACAACGCACGTGGTTGCACCGGACGCCGGCAGCATACGTGGCTGGGACCATACTGACTGGGGTGACGATGTAGATGTCGACCGCACACTGGACGAGGCAGATCCGGACGACTACGATGCGCTCTTTCTGCCTGGTGGCGTGTTGAATCCCGATAAGCTCCGCATGAACGACGGGGCAATTTCTTTCATACGTCACTTTTTCGACAACGGAAAACCGGTTGCGGCCATCTGCCACGGACCGCAGGCGCTCATCAACGCCGAAGTTGTTGAAGGACGGCGGCTGACATCGTATCCATCTGTGAGGAAGGATCTAGAGAACGCGGGCGCCGACTGGATCGATCAGGAAGTCGTCGTGGATAACGGCTTGATCACCAGCCGAAATCCGGATGACATCCCGGCGTTCAATGAGGCCATTGCGAACGAGTTTTCTCTCGTTCGAGCCACGACTACGGCATAGCCGACATTACCGGTGCAAGGGCTCGCAGTCGCAGCGCGTTGCCGAGGACGAACGCGTCCGAAGCTGCCATTGCGCCGGCTGCGAACACCGGCGAAAGCAGGATGCCGAAAAATGGATACAGCACGCCCGCCGCGACAGGAATTAGCGCCACGTTATAGGCGAAAGCCCAGAACAGATTCTGCTTGATGTTGCGCAACGTTCGGCGTGAGATCTCTAGCGCGTTTACAAATCCCCGCGGGTCGCCGGACATCAGAATAACGTCGCCGGCTTCGATCGCGATATCTGTTCCCGTACCAATGGCCACTCCCACGTCTGCTCGTGCCAAAGCAGGTGCATCATTGATGCCGTCTCCGACGAAAGCGACGCGGTGGCCTTTCTGTTGAAGTCGGCCGACGACCTCCGCCTTCTGGCCGGGAAGAACGCTCGCAACTACATCCGTGACACCGACGTCGTGAGCGACGGTGCGTGCCGTTTTCTCTTCATCGCCGGTCACGATGATGACGTGAAGCCCCTCGTTCTGTAAGAACCGGATCGTCTCGCGTGCGCCGGCCTTTACGCGATCTGCCACGAAAAACACGCCGGCGAGCTCGCCGTCAATCGCGACAAACGTACGGCCCGCTCCATCATCACCCGTTCGGTCCAGGATTCCGTCTGCGGAATGGGTCGAGCCGAGGTCCTCCATGTAACGACGCGAACCGACGTGAACTTTTCTCCCGTCGACGACACCGGATGCGCCGGCCCCGGTTAAGGATTCAAAGTCATCAACGTCACGCAGCATCACTTCCTCAGACTCTGCCGCCCGCACAATGCTCTCAGCAATCGGATGCTCCGAGCGGCGCTCTACGGATGCGGCCCACTGTAGTACGTCGGATTTCTTAAAGGAATTTGTCACGATGAAATCGGAAACTCCAGGTCGACCTTCGGTTATGGTTCCAGTCTTATCCATCACCACGACATCGACCTCACGAAGAGTCTGAAGTGCTTCGCCACGTCGAAACAGCACACCCATTTCGGCCGCCTTGCCTGTCGCTACCATGATGGAGGTCGGTGTCGCGAGTCCCATGGCACATGGGCATGCGATAATCAAGACGGATACCGCAGCGACGAGACCGTACGTCAACGCGGGATCGGGACCAATCGCCATCCAAACTCCGAATGTAATACTCGCGATAATGAGAACGATAGGCACGAACACACGAACTACTTGATCAGCCAACGCCTGGACGGGCGGCTTCGATGCCTGTGCTTCTTCGACCAGTCGCACGATCTGTGCTAAGACCGTATCGCTTCCCACGCGCGATGCCGTGAATCGAAACGAGCCGGCACCGTTCACCGTCCCTCCAACGACTTCCGCGCCCTCGACCTTCTCTACCGGAGTGGGCTCGCCGGTGATCATCGATTCATCCACGAATGATCTGCCCTCTGAAACCACGCCGTCCGCAGGCAGCCGCTCTCCGGGACGCACGCTTAAAATATCGTCGGGTGCGACGTCGGTTATTGGTACGTCGATCTCTCTGCCGTCTCGAACCAGACGTGCCGTCCTAGGCTGAAGCTGGAGCAGTCGGCGCATGGCTTCGCTGGTGCGCCCCTTCGCCGCAGCCTCGAGAAATCTGCCCGCCAGGACAAGCGTGATGATGCCGGTTGAGGCTTCGAAGTAGACGTGCGCGGTACCTGCTGGGAGAATTCCGGGAAAAAAAGTCGCGACGGTTGAATAGCCGTACGCTGCCGTCGTACCGAGCATTACCAGGGTATTCATGTCCGGATCGCCCTGTATCGCCCCCTTCCAGCCACGAATGTAGAAGCTGAGACCTGGCCCGAACTGAACGATGCTGGCAAATCCGAAAAGCAGTATATACAGGCTCTGTTCGGACAGTATAGTGCCCACCCAACCCGCGAAGGTTTCGGACAGCATCGGTCCCATTTCGAGAATCATTACCGGCAGCGTGAACGCGGTCGCGATGAGCAGCCGCCTCGTCGCTCTTACTCTCTCATGATCGCGAGCGGTACCTTCGGCATCCGCCCGTTCCTCCATCGTCCCCTCGATACGTATCGGCGTGTAGCCGGCCTCGCGCACGGCTTCTTCGAGAGCGCCCGTGTCCTGATCGCGGCGTTTCCACTGTACCGCGGCCCGTTCGGTGGCCATGTTGACGTTCACAGATTCTACGCCCTCGACATGCGATAGCGCACGCTCGACGCGTGCGACACATGCCGCACACGTCATTCCGCCGACACCCACCTCCCGCAATACAGATGGTTCGTTCTGATCCAGGACATCCTCGAGCTGCGTCGATGTACCGGAGGTACGTCTCGCTTTCGTCGATGAATTCTTCATCCTACTGCAACTGCTTGTAGAGCAGATTCATGATCTCGTCGTAAGAATGCTCGGCCGCATCTCGGTCGCCGGACCGAAGTGCTTCGGTCACGCAGGTTTCCAGATGATTGCGCGTGATAATTTCTCCCACAGAGCGCAACGCCCGCTGGACGGACGTGATCTGTTGAAGGATGTCTCCACAGTACCTCCCCCCTTCTACCATGCGCTGCAAACCTCGCACCTGACCTTCTGCTCGGCGAAGCCGCTGAAGGACGTCGGATTCCTTTTCTTCGTGCAGTCTCATGTTCGCGTGTTCGATTTCTGCGTGCTCCAAGGCGAGATTGCCGGGCCGAACGATTCAGACCTCCACGTGATCTGTTGGCTGGTATCCTGCCTCACGTATCGCAGAATCGATCTGACTGCGGTCGAGCGACGCGCCATCATAGCTTATATCCGCCGTTCCAATGGTGACCTCGTGCACTTGCACGCCGAGATCGTCCAGCGCTGAATGCACCGCCTCCACACAATGCGAACATCCCATCCCATCGATTCTCACCTGTTCGTGCGTCATGGTTCTCGTCATAGCCGCTTTACGTGATGCCTTCGTGATCTTAGTACTATACCCCCCCACCCTATCCGTGTTCCTCCGCATTTATGGTGCACACGAGCCGAATGGTACGTGTGGGCGCTACCCGGAACGGTTCCTAATTGGTGAGTACGCTACGCCGCGGCGGCGGGTACCTGCTCCTCATCAACGGCGAGTTCGCTCTCGCTGTCAAAGAAATGGAGTTTTTTAAGGTCTAAAGCCAGACGAACGGATTGGCCAGGCTCCGGGAGCACCTGCGGTGCCACGCGGGCAACGATCTCCTGATCGAGCGAGCGAGCGTAAAGAAATATTTCGTTACCCATAGGCTCGGTAACGTCCAGCAGGAAGTCGGTTTCAGCGGTTGCATCAGGGACGTATGCACTATTGGCGACATAAATATCCTCCGGCCGGATTCCAAGTACGACCTCCCTCCCCTCGTACTGACCGAGATTCTCAATGCGAATCTCATCGAGTCGAAGCGTAAAAGCATTGCCCATCGCACGAAACTTGAGCCCGTCATCCCGAATGATCTTCCCTTCCACAAAATTCATCGACGGGCTGCCGATGAAGCCGCCTACGAATCTGTTGCGTGGACGTCCGTAAAGCTCGAGCGGACTATCAATCTGCTGGATGTGCCCATCGCGAAGCACGACAATTCGGTCCCCCATCGTCAGCGCTTCTACCTGATCGTGCGTCACATAGATCATAGTTGCACCGAGCTGCCGGTGCAGTTTGGAAATCTCCGTGCGCATCTGGACGCGGAGTTTGGCATCTAGATTCGAGAGCGGCTCGTCAAAAAGAAATACCTTGGGCTTGCGGACAATGGCCCGACCGACTGCGACGCGCTGGCGCTGCCCTCCTGAAAGCTGCTTTGGCTTCCGGCCAATGATGTCCTCGATCCCGAGAATGTCCGCTGCTTGCTCTACGCGCTTCCGAATCTCGTCTTTCGGATACTTCCTCAACTTGAGCCCGAAGGCCATGTTGTCGTATACGGTCATATGCGGATAAAGCGCGTAGTTCTGGAAGACCATCGCAATATCCCGATCCTTCGGGGGCACGTTGTTCATGACTTTCTCACCAATATGAAGCGTGCCCTGTGTAATCGACTCCAGCCCCGCGATCATTCGCAGCATGGTACTCTTTCCGCAACCTGACGGCCCGACGAGAACCACGAATTCACCGTCCTGTACTTCGAACGAAGCGCCGTGGACGGCAACGACCTCGTTGTTATATACCTTTCGTAGTTGTTCGAGCTTAACGCGAGCCATCTGTCGTGACGTATCTGAATAGCGGATCAACGGGCAACCGGCTGAAGCGGTCGATTGGAAGCGCTGCCAAAGCCGGCTTTAAAGATACAGCGCTAACGTACGGAATAACATGCTGGTTGCATCCGAAGGTCCATTCCACCGATCGTGCCGGGCGTACCGGCCCGTCGGGGAATAAATGAGGACGGTCGAGTCGTAGCGAGTTCAGTTTCAATGGCTTTAGAACTCACGCGTAAATACCTTAAACGATTCAATGAGGTCTTGAAGCCGCAGGTGAGGGCGCCGACGACCGAAGTGTATACGTCCGTTAGCCATCTCAAAGCCGCCATGCCGCAGGAAAAGTCAAAGGTCACGATTTATGATGTTGCAGATCGGGCCGGCGTAGCCATCTCGACGGTCTCACGAGTGCTCAACAACAGTACAGACGTGTCTGAGCTGACGCGTGTGCGGGTATTAGAGGCGATCGAGGAGCTGCAATTTCGTCCCGATCGCACTGCCAAGTCACTTGCCCAAAAACAGTCGAAATCGTTCGCAGTGGCAATTCCGACCTTCACTATGCCGTTTCACACGGAGTTGTTGAAGGGAATTCGATTTCGCCTGCGCAATCATGATATCGATCTTTTGCTGTGCGATCTCGGGTCCACATCGCCCCATCAAACGCTTCTCAATTTCTTGAAGCGTGGTGCGGTGGACGGGCTCCTCCTGGTAGGCGTACCCGTCGAGGAGCGAATCGCCCAAGAGCTTCGGGCCCTTCATGCATCCGTCGTCCTAATCGGGATGCAGCACGACGATTTCGATTCATTCTACTGGGATGATGTCGCGGGCGGGCGTGCGGCCGTCGAACACCTTCTCGGTCTAGGTCATGAGCGGATCGCGATCATCAAGTCCCATACGCCGAGCAAGGTTCAAGAGGACCGCGTACAGGGTGCAAAGGAGGCCCTCACGGCTGCAGGGATCGATATGGGCGATCAGTTTCTGTATATAGGGCAGACCGAGAAGCATGCCGGTTTTAGTGAAGAAGCCGGTTACGAAGCTATGGTACGTATCCTCGAAGTGCGTCCGGAAATTACCGCTGCCTTCGCCATGAGTGACGTGCAGGCCATTGGCGCCTGGAAAGCCGCTCGCGATGCGGGCAAAAGAGTCCCGAACGACATCGCGATCGTCGGTTATGATGATATCAAGACCAGCTACTATATCGGGCTCTCGAGCGTGGACCAGCGCATGCACTGGGTTGGAGAAGAGGCAACTGAGCTTCTGCTCCATCATATGCAGGGTGAACATGATGAACTGCCCGTGGAGCGGCGCATCGTACCCCAACTAGTTGGCCGCGACTCATCCGTTCCGTCCTGACGACCGAATACGCGATAGCACACTGATGGTGAATCCTGAGACGCTGGAACTGCAGCTCGATCGGACGCTCCGTGAGACACATCTCGTGAATCTTGGTAATCGGTACCAGGGAAAAGTCCGAGATACATATCAGCGGAATTCCGAGCTTATCCTCGTCACGACGGATAGGATTTCGGCATTCGATCACATCCTTCGCCAGTCGATTCCGTTTAAAGGCCAGGTGCTCAATCAGGTCGCGGCGTATTTTCTGGAGCACACCCGCGATATCGCTCCCAATCATCTCGTGTGCGTTCCTGATCCGAACGTCACGATCGCCGTCCGATGCGAACCCGTACCAATTGAATTCGTAGTCCGCGGCTATATCGCCGGCCATGCGTGGCGCGAGTACAGCTCTGGACGGCGCAGCGTTTCGGGGGTGTCGATCCCCGAAGGCCTGAAGGAAAGCAGCCGCCTTCCACGGCCGATTCTTACGCCTGCTACAAAGGCGGAGGAAGGCCACGACGAGGACATCAGCCGAGAAGAAGTGATCGAGAGAGGAATCCTCGACAGTGCGACCTTCGACCATCTCGCGACACTTTCTCTCCGATTATTCAAGCGTGGCACCGACATGGCCTCCGAGCGTGGATTGCTCCTGGTCGATACCAAGTACGAATTTGGGCGTCATCCCGATGGCACATACGTCGTGATCGATGAAGTGCATACCCCGGATTCCTCCAGATACTACTACTCGGAAGGCTACCAGGAGGCGCTGCGCAGCGACCGTCCGCAACGACAACTCTCGAAGGAATTCGTGCGAGAATGGTTGATGGAGCGCGGCTTTCAAGGTCGCGAAGGCGAAGCGCTCCCGGATCTCACCGATGAATTCCGCTTAGCGGTCGCTCGGCGCTATATCGAGTTATATGAACGTGTAACCGGACGGCCGTTCGAGCCAGACACGCATCCGAATCCGGAGCAGCGCATTCAAGAAACGCTGGATCGGTTAAGCACCGAAGCGAACGACAAATTGTAAGGCGCCGCTCACGCGCCGTCTTCTCCGGCGCCGACTTCCGATCCCTGAACCCATGCTGTTTCGCCGCTTGCGTATCTCTCACGCTTCCATATCGGCACCGACTCCTTGAGTGTGTCGATGAGAAATCTGCACGCTTGGAAGGCATCCGCGCGATGCGGCGTACTCACGCCGATAAGGACACTCGATTCTGCGATCGGCACTACCCCCGTACGATGGTGAACGGCCGCCTTTATCACCGGCCATTGCTCGGAGGCTCTGTCAGTAATCCGACGCATTTCCTCCACCGCCATGGACTCATATGCCTCGTAGTCCAGCTCCATCGTCTCGTCGGAGCCGGTCCACCGCCGCGTCGTTCCAAGGAAGAGGTCAATTGCACCGGCGCGCTCATCCCGCAGGAAGCTCGCCACCGCCTCGGTTCGAAGAGGATCGTCCGAAAGTAGGATCCATCTCGTTTCGTCACGCGCCTCGAGCATTCCTTTAACCTCCGCTCACAGGCGTGATGAGGGCCACTTCGTCACCGTCGGCGAGATCCACTGATCCTCCGACGTATTCTTGATTCACCGCGATACGCGTGACTGGACGGTACTCACCGATCGACGGAAACGATTTCTCCAGCTCATCAAGGAGGTGGGTGAGCCGCGAATCGGGCGCCAGTGTTACGTCCAGTTCCGCGCGGCCGATACATTCTCGCAGGGCGCTGAAGAGTAATACGCGGACCGTGATGGTGGATGCGTTCACCTCGAGAAGCGGCTTTTCCGGCATGGTTCTAAAAGGTTGAATTCTGCGCACCTAACGAAAATGGATGGCACGAATCGGCTCGACGCGGGCGGCTACCCTCGCGGGAATGTACGCGGCAAGTGTACACAGCAGCATCGCGACGCCTCCTACGATTACGAAGTCCATCGAATTGAGTTCGATCGGTGCCGTCGTCATGTAGTACGCTTCTTCCGGCAGCGGGATGATTTCATACCGCTTCTGGAGGATTGCGAATATGAGCGCGAACAGCTCGCCAATTATCGTACCAACACCACCCACCAGAATGCCGAGCCATAGAAAGAGCTTCCGCAATGAGCGCCGCGATGCACCCATGCTCTCGAGTATCCCGATCTCCCGCGTCTTCTCGAGAATGAGCATTAGGAGCGTACCGACGATATTGAAGGCGGCAACGAGTACGATCACGCTAATTACGATCGGAATAATTCCCTCCTGCAGATTGACCCAGGCGAAAAGTCCGCTGTATACCTCGTAGATGCTGCGCGCCATAATTGGAAAACCAAGATCGTCCTCAACAACTCTAGCAACGTCCTGTGCCCTATCGACGTCGAATAGCGTTAGATCGAATCGCGTCACTTCGTTCGGACCATATCCCAGGAGATTCCTAGCCGCTTCCGTTGAAGTGAACGCATACAATTCATCGAAATCCGATAGCGACGTTTCATAGATGCCGACAACGTCAAACTGCTTTACTCTCGGAGCGGTTAGACCTCCCGCCAGGGCCGCCCCTTCGCCGCCATTGGTTCGCATCGAAAACGATGTGACGCGATCTCCAACACGCGTACCGAGTGTATTTGCGAGACTACTTCCGAGTACGACACCGGGCCGCTCTGCGCCCTCAGTCGACAAGTCGGGTGTGCCGTCGATGATACTCTCTCGGATGTAATTCGGCAGCTCCTCGATACCCCAGATGGCGACACCATCGATTTCAGTTCGTGACCGGCGCAGCAGCGCAAACTCCTGAATCGTAGATGCCACGAATTCGACTTCCGGCATGGCCGCTAGGCGGCTTTTCAAGGTGTCGGCGCCGCCGATCGGTTCATCCTGAAATGATTCGACCTGAACGTGTGCGCCGAAGCCGACAATCTTTGCTTCAATCTCATTGCTGAACCCCCGTACAATTGACAAAGCCAGCAGGAGTGCGGCGACTCCGACGGCGACGCCGCCGATGGCGACGTAGGTAATGAACCGGACAAACCGCCGTCCTTCATCTCGTCCCTGGGCGGAACGAAGATACCGGAGGGCCATGAACCGTTCGAAGCGTGACGACACCGCGACTAGTACCAGTTGAAATCGGAGCTATTCTATGGGCGGTTCAAATTGCGACCATGTTGCAGAGATACCTTCGAGGGCCGTTCTGGCCGTAGAAAACCTCCGAACATCCTTCAGAGTATCCCTCCATCGCGAGTCAGTACGCAAGAAGCTAGCTCGGGTTGAATACAACATCTATAAGACGTAGTCCAACAGGAAAAGTCGAATAGAACTCGATAGAGTTATGACGAACAGCATCCCGCAACTGCCGGAGCTCGCTAACGAGGAGGTGCGCAGCTATGCTCCCGGTTCGAGCGAACGCCGTACGATTCAGGAACGATTGGCCGAATTGAAGGCCGAACATCTGGAAATCCCGGCAATAATCGGCGGTAAAGATATACGCACAGGAGAGACGACGCCGATAAATGCGCCCCACGATCATTCACAGACGCTCGCGACGGCACATCTCTGCGGCGAGAAGGAGGTGGCGCAGGCCATCGACGCTGCGCTGTCCGCTCGGCATGAATGGGCAAGGATGAACTGGGAGGACCGTGCTGCAATCTTTCTGAAGGCAGCCGATTTGCTTGCGGGACCCTGGCGTGACACCCTGAATGGCGCCTCGATGCTGGGCCAAAGTAAGAATGTATTTCAGGCGGAAATCGATGCAGCGTGCGAGATGATCGATTTCTGGCGCTTCAATGTCCACTACATGCGGAGGATCTATGAAGAGCAGCCGCGGTCCTCGAAAGGGGTGTGGAATCGCGTGCAGTACCGCCCGCTCGAAGGAGTCGTTTTTGCCGTTACGCCCTTCAACTTCACGTCCATTCAGGGTAACCTCCCGACGGCACCGGCGCTGATGGGGAATACCGTGATATGGAAACCGTCCACTACCTCGGTCTATTCTGCCTACTTTACCCAGCGACTTCTCGAAGCAGCCGGCCTCCCTCCCGGTGTTATCAATATGCTTCCTGGCCATGGCCCCGACGTAGGCGATCCAATGTTCAGATCGAAGCACCTCGCCGGACTGCACTTCACGGGGTCCACGAACACGTTTCGCCACATGTGGAAGACGATTGGAGATAATGTCGCAAACTATCGAAGCTATCCACGTGTCGTCGGCGAAACAGGCGGCAAGGGCTTCATTATCGCACACCCTTCGGCAGATTCAACCGCCGTGGCGACTGCCATCATCCGTGGCGGATTCGAGTACCAGGGCCAAAAATGTTCGGCAGCATCACGCGCCTATGCGCCACGTTCGCTCTGGAATGAGATTCGCGATGAACTGCTCGCGCAGGCCCAAGAATTAACGATGGGGCCGGTTGAGGACTTTTCGAACTTCATGAATGCCGTCATCGACCGCAAATCCTACGACAAAATCACGGGCTATATTAGTCGGTCCGTTGAAGACGACGACGTCGACATTCTGCATGGAGGAGGCTATTCCGATGAGACGGGCTATTTCATCGAACCGACCATTCTCGTTGTGAATGATCCGCGCCACGTCACGCTTTGTGAAGAGATCTTCGGGCCGGTGGTATCAGTGTACGTGTACGATGACGCACGCTACGATGAAATGCTCGATAACCTCGATACTGCATCGCCGTATGCGCTTACAGGCGCCGTTTTTGCGCGCGACCGCAAAATTATTGCGAAAACTTCGGATCGTTTGATGGACAACGCGGGCAATTTCTACATCAATGATAAGCCCACGGGTGCGGTGGTCGGCCAGCAGCCGTTCGGCGGCGCCCGTGGTTCCGGCACGAACGACAAAGCCGGTTCATACCTTAACCTCGTGCGGTGGGTGTCGGCGCGTGCGATCAAGGAAACCATGGACCCCGATCGTCATTTTACGTACCCTTTCCTGCAGCCGGATACGGAAGACATCACAGCAATTGAGGAAGTGTTTTAATCGATGACCAGACCAATTCGAGTTGTACAGTTCGGCATCGGGCCCATCGGGCAAGAATGCATCCGCACCGTTCTGGCGAAAGAGACAACCGGCCTGGTGAAGCTGGTCGGAGTGGTCGATAAGGATCCGGAGAAGGTGGACAAGGATGTCGCGGTCATCCTTGGCAATCGCGAGAAAACAGGGATTATCGTTAATCGTGATGCGGACGCGGTTCTCCGGGACGCGCGGGCGGATGTGGTTTTGCATACCACTTCCTCGTTTCTCGAGGGCGTACAACAGCAGCTTCTGCAGTGCATCCGTCATCGGGTACACGTTATCTCGTCTACCGAGGAGTTGTCGTATCCCTACGACCGCCATCCGGATCTAAGCGTAGAGCTTGACGGATTGGCCCGAGAGAACGGTGTAGCCATCGTAGGTACGGGCGTCAATCCAGGCTATGCCATGGATACGCTGGCATTGATGGCCACAGGCGTGTGCAGCGACGTTACCGAAGTTCATGTCGAGCGCATCGTCGATGCAGGACGACGCCGCTTGCCGTTGCAGATGAAAGTCGGCGCCGGCATGACAACGACCGAATTTGCCGAACAGAAGAAGACCGGAAAGTTCGGCCACATCGGCCTTCGCGAATCGCTCCTGTTCGTAGCCGCGGGGCTTGGTTGGACGCTAGAGCACGTTGAAGAAACGCTCGAGTCTGTCGTATCGGATCGTGATGTGGTTACCCCGCATCTTACGGTCGAGTCAGGGCGCGTCGCCGGCATTCATCATGCCATCAAGGGGTATGTGGATGGAGTCGCTATCTTAACGCTGGATTTGAAAATGTTCGTTGGCGCGCGAGAGTCACATGATTCAGTCAGCGTCGTTGGATCGCCTCCGATCGATCTGATCGTTCGCGACGGGATTTTCGGGGACACGGCTACAGTCGCGGCACTGGTGAATGCGATTCCACTCGTCATGGAGGCCGAGCCGGGCCTTCGTACGATGATGGATCTTCCGATTCCGCGGGCATTTGCGAGTTCGCCCACGTTGCGGAGCGAAGCTCGGGCGGCCTGAGGGGCTGCAGTGATCTCCAACCACGTCGTGCACGATGCGTCATCCACGTCAAAGTCCCACCATTTCGTAAGTACGGCCCACCCCGGGAATCTTTCCTGGCAGGTCGTGTACGGTCGCGCTCTGGTACGCCCACTTGCAGCGTGTATGCTGCCGGTGATGATGCTCACGCTGGTGGCTGTGTTGGAGGAAGCCAGGATCATTCCCGAGGCACTCTGGGCTGCCGGAGGCGCACTCTTCATCGCCTCGTCGTGGACCACGTTCCGCATCCAGACTGAAGTCGCGGAGATAAGCGTCGGACTAGACTTTGTCGCCGTAAGGACTGTTTGGGAAATCCTGAACAACATCGAACCTCCGCTGCAGCAGATTTTGGATGTTCGAGATTATGGTAACTGGATGCACGTGACGATCGGTCTGACCACCTACGAACTGGACCGGCGGCGATGGCCCCGATATAAAGAGCTCGGAATGGCGCTCAAGAGATGTGCTGGCCAGGCTGGTTGATGAGAATTATCTGCACATCCATGACATTCGTATGCGTGTGGCCGGTCTTCAGCAGACCGTCAACCTGGAGAAAGAAACTGTAGCTGTCGTTGTTGGCGAGATAGTCCCGGGCATCGAATCCACGTCGCTTACCGGCTGCAACCGTATCAGGTCCTGCCCACGCGCCTGCGGCATCGGTTACGCCGTCGATCCCGTCGGTGCCGCCACTGAGAAAGACGATTTCGCGGTGCTCACCGTGCATTCCGAGGGACGCAGAAAGTGCCATCTCCTGATTGCGACCCCCTTTACCGTCACCGCGAACCTTTACAGTAGTTTCTCCACCTGTGATCAGACAGAGAGGATGCGCGGTCTTTCGTTCGAGCGCGGTTTCGATCAGATATCGGCCGACCTCCCGCGCCTCTCCGGTCATTTCTTTGGAAAGGATGTCGACCTCATAACCTCGTTTCCGTGCTTCCGATGCCGCTGCCTGCAATGCATCGTCATTCGTCGCCAGGAGAAGATTCGTCACGCGCTCGAAGACTAGTGAGTCAGGGTCCGGCGTCTCGGATACGAGTGTGGAAAGGCCATCCTCGATTACCTGGCGCACCGAGGAGGGAATTCGATCCCAGAGCTCTCTTTCTTCAAGAACCTGCTTCGCATCGCCAAACGACGACGGATCTGGTACTGTTGGACCGCTCGCGATTACACTCAGATCGTCCCCCACGACATCGGAAACGATTAGCGCTAGCACCTCGGCCGGTTCGGCGGCAGCGGCTAATCGGCCACCTCCAACACTCGTTAGATGTTTACGAACCGTGTTTACAGCGTAGATGTCCGCCCCTGATTCCAAAAGCAGCCGATACGTCTCCTGCGCTTCGTCTAACGTTATCTCACCAGCGAAATCAGCACACAGAGAGGAACCACCACCTGAGACGAGCACAATTAGGAGTTCGTCCGTCTGCGCGCGCTCGGCCATGTCAAGAATGCGTTCGGCTGCGCGGCGGCTGCCTTCATTCGGCAGAGGGTGGCCGGCCTCAATGGCTTGGATGCGCGACGGGGAACGAAGATGGCCGGGCAGAGACGCAGGATAGCCTTCAGGTACGGCTATCACACCACTGTCGATTCTCCGCTCAAGCGTGGATTCGAGGACGGCTGCTGTCGCGAGCGCCGCCTTGCCCATCCCCACGACGTGAACTCGTCCGTACGCATTGAAAGGGTTGGATGCGACGCGGTCCCACTCCACATCCTGGAGCAGGAACTCAGCCTGAACTGCACGAATGGAAGCGTCAAAAATTGCTCGGGCGTCGACAACCTGGCGGTTCGTGTGTGGAGGCTTCATTACTATAAACGTTGCAAACGAAGGGCGAGCAGGCAGAAGAGCATGTCGAATCTATGGTCCGCAGCCCACCCCATGCAAGGCAGAATGAGCTATGAATGAAAAGAAGATCGGAAGACTACACGTTCTCACGGATTTTCACTTCCAGCAGCGATTCTCACATGCAGGGCTGGCACTTCGCGCAATCAACGGCGGCGCCGACACGATTCAGTTCAGGGAAAAGCGAGTAGGTGTCCGACACGTCCTTCTTCAGGCCGATGAGATCGCTGACGTCTGCCGTCGGAGAGCGACCCCATTTCTCGTGAATGACCGAATCGACATCGCATTAGCGGCAGGCGCGGATGGCGTCCACCTCGGACAATCGGATTTCCCCCTCCACCGTGCACGCGCCGTGCTTCCATCGCAGGCTGTAATCGGTGCCACCGCAACGACCGTGGAGCAGGCGATCGCCGCTTCCAAAGAGGGAGCCGACTACCTTGGTTTCGGTCCAGTATTCCACACAGGCTCCAAGGCGAACCCGGCGTCCGTGAAAGGAATTGCATCGCTTCGGACGGTATGTGAAGTTGTCGACATCCCCGTCATTGCGATTGCAGGCATTACCGTACAACGCATCCCAGCGGTACTAGAAGTGGGAGCGCACGGCGTCGCCGTAATGACGGCCGTCACGACGGCCAAGGATCCCGAAGCGGCGACCGCTCTTCTTCGTGCAGCCATCGACGATGTATTAGACGCACGATGATCAAACTCAGCCCCTCCCGGAGAGGCGTGCATCTGAGCCCGTAATGGCCCGCGAAAGTGAGTCAGGCGTGGGTTTGTCGGCAACGGCATCAACGTTCATTCCGGATGCTCGGGCCGCCTCTGCCGTCGTGCTCCCGATCGTCGCGACACGGACGCTCGTCAGATCACAGCCTGCATCTGACCGCACAGCTTCTACTCCGGACGGACTGAAAAAAACGATCCAATCAGGCAACGGACGCGACGCGAGGTCGAGATCCGTTCTGATATGCGACTCGTAGACACACACCTCTTCGAACGCGACGTCGTACGCTCGAAGGCGCGAAGGCAGCTCATCTCGACGGCGGTTGCCGCAGAGATACAGGAGCGGCTTACCGAAATCATGATCGACGATGAGCTCCGCGAGGCGAGCCGCCGTTCCGGCCTCCTCACCGATTGGCGTAAATCCAATTTCTCGAAGCGCCGATGATGTTGAAGGCCCAACGGCGAAAATCGCCTTGGTGTGCCATAGAACTGTTTCAGTTGGTAGCCAGGACATAGCCGATGTCAGCGCCTCCACCGAACGGGGGCTTGGAAAAACAATTCCGTCGTAATGACGCGGGTGTTCGAGCGCTCTACGGAGTTCTCGCTGGTTCACAAATTCGAACCGGAGGACGGGGATGAATACCGACGTGAAACCGACTTTTCGCAGCGCCGCCTCGTAAGGATCCAGCTGCTGGCCGGAGCGAAAAAGTACCACGGTGCGATCCGCGCTCATACCTACCCCTTTCGAAGCTCCTCCAGAATTGCATCTCCTCCATCAGACAGTAGACGCTCGGCCAGCATGACGCCCAATCGTTCCGCATCTTCCGGGCGGCCGGAGACCTGATGCCGGCAGTTTCGCAAACCGTCGACGGACGTAACAGAACCCTCGATGATGAGCACACCATCACGTATGCGTCCGTGTGCACCTACAGGTACCGAACACCCACCTTCCAACGTCCTCAACATGGCCCGCTCCGCCGCGGTGGCATACCCGGACGCCGAATCGTGAATGACGTCTTGAAGCGTCGCATACACCTCTACGTCCGAGGCCGCACAGACAATGCCTAGAGCTCCCTGCCCGACGGCAGGAAGCATGATAGCGGTATCGACCGTTTCGGTAATGCGGTTCCCCATCCCAAGGCGTCGCAGTCCCGCCGCGGCGAGAACCAGGCCGTGCCAGTCCCCTTGGTCCAATTTGTTTACACGGGTATCGACGTTTCCACGCACCGAGACGATCTCGAGATCTTGTCGCCACGCCTTGAGCTGAGCTCGGCGTCTCAGCGACGACGTTGCGATGATGGCACCTGCGGGCAGGTCGGCCAGCGATTCGGTTACGGCGCGATGAGCGACGAACGCGTCGTGCGGATCCGCGCGCTGTGCAACGGCAGCAAGGCGAATACCGTCCACCAATCGCGTCGGAAGATCTTTCAGCGAGTGAACCGCGAGGTGGATTCGACCATCTAGAAGGGCGAGATCGAGCTCCTTTGTGAATAGATCCTTGTCGTTGATCTGCGAGAGCGGAACATCGACGATGCGATCGCCCGCTGTCGAAATTTCCTGCAAATCGACGATGTAGCCGATCCGCTCGAGCCGGCGTTTGATATGTCTTGCCTGCCAAAGTGCGAGAGCGCTTCCTCGCGTGCCCAGCACGAGCACCCCCCTGGCCATCAGGATCTCCCGTGTTCGTCTCCAGACGTCGTTGCAGCCTCGCCGTCTGCTTCGTTCCTCGAAAAGAGGCGCAGTACGTCATCAAGCTCGAGATCCGATATGCGTTCGACGAATCGCTCACGCGGAATCTGCTGATCGATCGGACAATCTTCCCGTCTGAGATCGCCGGCAATGTTGCCGTCCTGCTGGATCGCAGATGCTGCATCGTGCGGATTGTTTTCTTCACATTCACCTCTGCGGAAGAGTGCGTGAAGGAGGCGAATTCCCCGCACGAAGTCGATGCTCTCCGGCTCTACGCCCTTGAGCCGAACGACGGGCACCGCAAGAATTTTCTGAATGATCGATTGTGTAAGTCGATCGAGTTCGTCACGATCGAAATCCGAGAGGCGCTGATGATGCCGTTCCACCTCATTTGCGCGAATCGTCTCGAACGTATCGGCTATCGTCTGGATCACCGGCTGAAGTGCCTGGTGGTGAAAGACCCACGATACGAATTCCCCGAGCATCTCAAGCACGATGCGCTGCGCCTGGGGCACCGCGGTACGACGAATGGATTCTGTTTCAGAAAGCCAGACGTTGAGTTCATCAAGACCGATCACTGTATAGCCGATGTCCGCAATCTTCGGATCGACGTTTCGAGGTATGGATATATCGACAAACGTCGTTCGATGTGCCTCGGCTTCGGGGAGATCGGCCGCCACTAAAACCGGAGCTTCTGCGGATGTGGCCACGATTACGACGTCGTGCTGTATGGCCGACGCATGGCGTTCGGACCACATGACGAACTCTGCGTCCGCCCGAGCTGCTACCTCCCGCCCGCGTTCTTCAGATCGATTGGTAAGTGCGAGTCTCGAACTGCCGGACTGCCTCAAGGCTTCCAGGGACAGCCGTGCCATCTTACCGCATCCAACGACGAGCGCACGCATGTCCCGAACCGGACGATCGTCAGCGGATTCCATGGATCGCCGTGCAGCATCCACCGCTACGTACGGCACCGACGCGGCTCCGGTACTGAGATCCGTCTCATTCACGATGCGCTTCGCCAGACGGAACGCCGTGTGCATCAATCGATGCATGGTCGTACCGACCCGCTCCTCCTCTACGGCGATACGATACGCTTCCTTAAGCTGAGAGAAGATCTGCCCATCGCCGAGAATCAGCGACTTGAGGCCTGCTGCCACTTCTAATATGTGACGAACTGCATCCTCATCCTGAACGCTGAATGCCATATCGTCGGGCCAGCGACGCTCGGCCACAGAGCACAAAGCACGCGTCACCGTCTCGACATCGGCGGAAGAGCCGTAGAGATAAGCCTCCGTTCGGTTGCAAGTCGAAAGCAGGATAAGCTCACTGCCGGGTGTTAGCTCGGTACTCCGATGAAGTGCACGAGTGCCCTCCTCACCAAGTGCAAACGCCTCTCGTACCTCCACAGGCGCCTGAAGGTGGTTGACACCGAACGCGTAGAACTTCATGGGGAAGGGGAATTAGGCGGGAAAACTGCACGTTGCTAACCGAACCCGGCTTACGTAGGTTTTCAGCCCGGTAGTGAATTATGAATGAACGGAATGGTACACTTCCGAGTTGCTTCCAAATCTATTTACAACTGATCACTTACGCAAAGGCGAATTGATCGAACACCCCCGCGTTTAGATCGCTCTGTGACCTCTCTCATGTCTGTACGTCCTTATCTGAGTCGCCAAAAAAAGTTGTCCGCAATCCTCAGTGAACGCAACCTGCATCTGCTGGCGTTGGGCCCGGGCCCAACGCTTACATACCTGACGGGCCTTCACTTCCACACTAGCGAACGACCTGTCCTGTTCGTTTTCACAAGCGACTCCATGCCTCTGGCGGTTCTCCCGGAACTTGAGCACGGAAAACTTCGAGACGTCGATTTCGAATTGAGACCCTTTACGTACAACGAGGATCCATCAACATGGAAGCGCGCGTTCCGAAACGTCGCGGCGGCTGCACACCTGGACCTCCGGCGAGTCGCCATCGAACCGCGTCGGCTGCGTGTTTTGGAGTTGCGTATGCTCGAAAATGCTGCACCTCGATCAGCTTTCATCAGCGGCGAAGCCGTAACATCGGCGCTCCGCATAATAAAGGATGAGGCTGAAATCAAATCGATGCGCCGCGCTGTCAGCGTCGCGCAGAGCGCCATTAGACAAACGCTGCATCAACTGAAAGAAGGGATAACTGAAGAGGAGGTGGCTTCAGAGCTCGTCCTCCAGTTGCTGCGGGCGGGTAGCGATACCGAACTGCCATTTTCTCCTATCGTCGCATTCGGCGATCATACGGCGAATCCCCACGCTACACCGCGCGATCGCAAGCTCACGTCCGGCGACCTCATACTTTTCGATTGGGGCGCGGCGGCCGGCGGCTATGTATCCGACCTTACTCGAATGTTCTCCTTCGGCGAGGTTGACGAGACGCTCGCCGGCATCACACGCGTTGTTGAACGGGCGAATCAGGCTGCTTTCGATGCCGCATTTCCGAATGTCGCTGCCGGTGATGTCGATAGGGCTGCACGATCGGTAATCGAAGAGGCTGGTTTCGGACCGTACTTTATGCATCGCACGGGACACGGGCTCGGACTCGAGGCACACGAAGAACCATATATCCGAGGCGACAGCGACCTGAAGCTTAGGCCTGGCATGGCATTCACCATCGAACCCGGAATTTACCTGCCGGATCTGGGAGGAGCGCGCATCGAGGACGACGTAATCGTGACGCAGGATGGAGCGGAACGACTTAGCGACCTTCCAAGGACGCTCGTTCAACTAGGGGACTGAGCTTTCATCCTCCGGTAGTGCGGCCTCGCTCGAAGCATCTTCCGTACCGTCGTTCTCGGTAGGTACGGTATCCGGATTCTCCGGCGAAGTGTCGTCGTTGTTCTCCGCATTTCCGGTGGACGTATCCGGCGCGGTGGGCGCCCTGCGCGAAGGTAACCGCTCTAAGAGCGAGTCGAGCCTGTTGTTTTCCCGTTCCGAACGTGTAAGCGAATCGGCGATTTCATCCGAACGTTCATCCAAATCGATGCGAATGTCGCCGCTGTTCCGGTCAGAAAGGTAAGTATCGCCCTGGCGCGGGCCCTCGTCATCACCTCCAAACAATACCTGCCAGGCGTTCACAAGCGCATCCTTGAGCGACGCCCCGAGACTCGCAATCCACGACGGCTCCTCGGCGAATTCAGGTGGAGGAGGAAACCGTTCATCACCTCCCTGGACGACGCCAGCCTGGAGAGCCTGGCGGAAAAAATCGCCGACGACGAATAGTGCATTATTCCCTCCCTGCCCCCAGTAGTCGGTCCGGAAGGTGACCCGCGGATTGTTGAATCCAATCCAGCTTCCAGCTACGAGGTTCGGATGCATGAGGATGAACCAGCCATCGGCACCGTTCTGCGTGGTGCCCGTCTTCCCGGCAACGTCGTGTTGAATCCCAAACGTCGATCGGATCCGACTGCCCGTTCCGCGGTCGATAACGCCGCGCATCATGTCCACGACGGCCCTGGCAGACCTTTCATTCAGACGCCGCCGCTCCCTGGGTGCGAACTCTTCGAGAACGCGCCCTCGACGATCCGTGATATGAGTTACTATGATGGGCTCTCGATAGATGCCGTCGTTCGCGAACGTGCCATAGGCGGAGACCATCTCGAATAGGGTAACTTCACTGGTGCCCAGTGCGATCGACGGGACATCGCGCAGCTCGCTTCGATTCACTCCCATCCTCCGTGCCAGCGCTGCGATGTCGCGCGGACCCACTTCATTTGCGAGCTGAACGGTGATCGTGTTCTTAGAATAGACAAGTCCGTCGGTTAGAGACATCGCATCACCTGATACGGATTCACCGGCGTTTTGCGGCTTCCACACATAGCCGTTCTCAAGTTGAATTTCCACATCTCTGTCTATCAATTCGTCGAGCGGTGTGAATCCTTCCTCCAGAGCTCGCGCGTAAACAAATGGTTTGAAGGTGGACCCCGGCTGGCGGCGTGCTCGAGCGACATGGTCGTACTGATCCTGCTCGAAATCACGACCCCCCACCCATGCTCGGATATGTCCAGTCTCTGGTTCAATCGCCATGAATCCCGCCTCCAACCGCGTCATCGATCGCCGGAGCGAGTCGACAAGTGCATCGTCCCTGAGTAGGCTGTCGACCATCACATCCACATCGATGCCGGCGTCTGCCCCCGAGCGGTACTCTCTCGTCGAGCGAATTGCCGAAGGCAGTAGATCCGGTCGGATACGCCATAATTCCGAAAAGCCTCCTCGCCTATATCCTGTGTATCTCGCAGGGTTGCTCGCCAGAATACGTGGTGAATCCATGCTCCATTCGACATCCGCTACTGCCTGCAGTGCATTCCCTTGGCGTTCGACTGCTCTCTCGGCCATCTCTTGCATTCGGCTATCGAGCGTCGTGTGGATGACGAGGCTGTCCCGATATACGTTGTAGCCGTGTCGGTCCGACCAGTCAATCATCCACATGCGGACGTGTTCGGTAAAATGTGGCGCCCTGCTTCCAGGCTCCCGCTGACGTTCGAAATTCAACCTGATGGGCTGCTCCTGATTTACCTCGAATTCCGCTTCGTCGAGAAATCCCCGTTTGACCATTTGGAGCAGCGCGACATTCCGGCGTTCGAGAGCACGCTCCGGGTTTCGCACCGGATTATAGTAGTAAGTGCCTTTCAGCATCCCAACCAGCGTGGCACTCTCAAGGACGTCGAGATCGGCTGCCGATTTACTAAAATAGGTTCGCGATGCCATCTCGATACCGTAAGCACCAAAGTAGAACGGCACGGTGTTCAGGTATGCCTCGAGTATCTGGTCCTTATCAAAAACGTACTCGATCTTGAATGCCGTAATCAGCTCCTTCAGCTTTCGGTCGATCGTTTGTCGCCTCCCAATGCGGTCGGGAAACATGTTTCTCGCCAGCTGCTGAGTGATCGTCGATCCACCCTGCATGTCGCCGCTAAGTGTCCCGATGATCGCGCCGGCCAGGCGGACGGGATCCACTCCCGGATGTTGGTAGAAGCGGTGATCCTCCGTCGCGACGAGGGCTTGCACGACGTGATCCGATACCTGGTCGAGCGAGACCCACTCTCGGTTAACTCGCCTGAAATGGGTGAGCACTTCGCCATCAGCCGACAGCACGATGCTCGGCTGTTCAATGCGTGACTTTCTGAGGGTCTCGATCCCCGGCGTGAAAGGAATAAGCAGTATCGTATACACGTATACCCACAGCATGAGCAGTGCTGTGAGGGCAATGCCTCCAACTCCGACGAGCTTCAGTCGTCGCGTCGGGAGCACATCGGTGCCAAACAGGATATCCACGTAGCGACGCAGAATGCGACCCAGGTTCAGTAGCTGGTCTCGCGACCAGCGGAAAAATCGGAGTACCTCGTCGTTCACGTGCCCAGCTTCATCGTGATGTGGTCAATCGCCTCGCTCCTGCGTGTTCTACATTCCTAACATCGTTACCGTTCACGTTTCGTGTGAGGTTTCACGCCCCCTACATTGAAACACGCCCCTACATTGAAAAGAGTAGGTTGAAACTGGTCTCCACGAACAACAAGTCTATGGAACTGGCAGGTAAAGTAGCGGTGATTACGGGCGGCGGATCCGGCATCGGTGCGGCCGCGGCCCGGCTTTTTGCCCGGGAAGGTGCACGCGTCGTCGTCGTCGGCCGTACGAAGAAAAAGCTCGACAACACGGTCGAGATGATTGAGCGGGACGGCGGATATGGACTGGCCATAACGGGAGACATATCGGCCGCCGGCGAGATGAAGAACCTTTTCGCCGAGGTCGAATCACACTGGGATCGGCTCGACGTTGTTTTCGCCCACGCAGGCGTAAACGGCGTCTGGGCACCCGTGGAAGAGATCGAGCCGGAGGAGTGGAATAAAACCATCGACATTAATCTCACCGGCACGTTCCTCACGGCCAAATATGCTGTCCCGCTTCTCAAGAAGCAGGGGGGATCGATCATCATCACCTCGTCCATCAACGGCACGAGGAGATTCACGGGCGCCGGCGCAAGTGCCTACTCTGCGTCTAAAGCCGGACAAATCGCATTTATGAAGATGATCGCGCTCGAGCTTGCAAAGCATCGCATTCGCGTGAACGCCATCTGTCCGGGGGCCGTCTCGACGGATATCGAGCAGACTACCGAGCTGAGAAATGTCGAATCTGCAGCGGAGCCGGTTCGCTACCCGGAAGGCGACATCCCTTTAACGGACGGCGAACCAGGTACATCTGAGCAGGTGGCTGAACTCGTGCTATTCCTCGCCTCCGATCGATCGAGCCATATCAGCGGTACTCCGATATGGATCGACGGAGCGGAGTCCCTTCTTCAGGGATAGCCGCCGAGCGGCGGCCGAAGGCAGCTATGAATTCACGATTTCACCGTTCTCTGCGTCGAACAAAAGAAATGGGGGATCGTCAGGACGATGACTCTTGAGCACCGGAATCGACACGTTGTAAATTGGAACGTCGTTCGCAGTTCTTCCCTCGGGCGCACCCTTGTGTGCATGACCGTGGAAGGCAGCGGATACCTCATAATGGTTGAGTGGATCCTCCAGTCTGCTTGTCCCGAGAAATGGGTAGATTTCGGGGGATTCCCCTTCGACGGTCTCTCGAATGGGGGCATAGTGGAGTAGAACGATCCGGATCTCCGTCTCCAGGCGTGACAGTGCCGTCTCCAGTTTGAGCACTTCATCGACAGCTGCCTGAACAAAATCCTTATAGATTTTCTCGCCCCATGGGTTCAGGGCCCATCGATCAAAGCCGCCGGCAAATCCACATGCGCCGGCAAATCCGACGCCGTCTAGCACCGTCGATTCTCCGTCAAGCAGCTTTACACCTGCATCTTCCATGATGCTTCGTACATCTCCAGGAGTTCCCGACTCGAAATCGTGATTGCCAAGCACGGCGAGGATGGGAGTGTGGAGATAGGCGTGCACGTCTTCGGCGAGCGCTTCAGCTTCTTCCCGAAGACCATAGTCCGTCAGATCTCCACAAAGCAGCACGACGTCTGCGGAGTCAGACATGGCTTTGAACAAATCCTCCAGCTTGCCGCGCGAGTCGCGGCCGTAATGAAGATCACTTATAGCGGCAATATGCATACAGGGATGCTCTTTTCTCGTCCCTTTTGTAACAACTGACCACGAATACACGAGATACCTTTTTCATCGTGAGCTTAGGCTCGAAGATCCTCTGCGTCATAAGCACTGTCAACGCGGGCGATGCAACAAGCTTGCAATCCCGCGCCAAGAGATGCCACCAGTATCTGTTTTCTCGATGGTCTCACGCCTCCCTTAGTCACTATTACAATGTCCGAATCTCCAGAGCTTGATTCCAGATCCGCCGAGTTCTATGCGAAAGCAATGTCCGCTTTGCAGGAATCAGACATACCTTTCCTCCTGGGAGGAGCATATGCCCTGGCACGCTACACTGGGACAACTCGACACACCAAAGATCTGGATCTCTTTGTACGAGCGCGCCACCTTGATGGGGCGCTCAAGAGCCTGCATGACGTGGGCTATGAGACGGAAGTCACCTACCCGCATTGGCTTGCAAAAGTATACGAAGGCGACGCATCTGTCGATCTCATCTTTGCGTCGGGCAACGGCCTCTGGACCGTCGATGATACCTGGTTCGACCGGTCGACTCAAGAAGAAGTGCTTGGCGTTGACGTGCGTCTGTGCCCACCTGAGGAGATCGTTCTAATGAAAGCCTTCATCATGGAACGAGAAAGGTTCGATGGCGCCGACATAGCCCACTTGCTTCGCGAGTGCGTCGATCGTCTGGACTGGGACCATCTTTTGAACCAGTTTGGATCCCACTGGCGCGTACTCTACGGACACCTGATTCTATTCGGCTACATTTATCCATCTCGTCGCCATCTCGTCCCCCGCCGCGTTATGCGCGCATTCGCACGACGCCTCGAGAAGGAGGGTAATGAAGAATTCAAGCAAGACGTTTGCCGCGGCACGCTGCTCTCTCGCGCTCAGTATCTCTCCGATGTCGAGAATCTCAACTTTCATGATGCGCGTGAATGGCCGACCGGCTCTATGACCGAAAGTGAAATCGAGGACTGGACAGCCGCCATAGAGGACGATGAATAGCCGTTCCCGATCTCGGCATCCGCACGTACCGGCACCAACTAACGCGCCTCGGCGTCCGGTGCGAGAAGCTGGTGGATGATCTCCAGCATCTGCCTCTGAGCGTCCACATGGCCATGCTGCGCCTCGACGTTGACGTACGGTATACCCTCCCGACCGGCCAGGATCGACAGCGAACCGTCGTCCTGCGCGAGGGCATTGTCCTGCAGCACGACGTTCGCACCGCGGACTCGAAGCGAATCGTACAATTCAGCCGTCGTAACGAAATAAAAGTCGTCAGGGTCTACGTCCGGAGCGAGATAAACAGATTCAGCATCGTCGGCCAGATCCCCGCCCTCGGCATAACTGAGTGCGGAGTAACGGTCCTCAGTATTGTTGTGGATCGTCACTAGAGTGGACATTGCACCAAACCCGATATACGACAGAAGGGAATCCGAGAACGCTCGTACGGCCGCTCGTGCCTCGGAGTTGGATCGTCCACGTCGCGCAAGTGTGGCGTCTATTCCCTGATCCGTGAAAATGCGATTGGGATCGACCACGTAGGTGGCATCGCCGATCTGAAACGTGATGTTTCTTTCTCCTTCATGCCGGAGTTCATAAATGACGCCTCCGTGCGACTGAAGAATCGCGAGTGCCGCCTCGACTGCCGTATTCTCGTCATCATGCAGATTAATGTAGGTCAACCCCGCGTCGTCGGATTGATGTACGACAAGATCAATCTTCGTTCCACCTAGAGACAGCGGAATGCGCGTTGTCGTGATCTTGTCAACCATCACCGCAGGCAGTAGCGTCACGATCCCGAGGGCGAGCACAGCGACGAGAATGCTTCGTCTGCCCACATCGAACAGTAAGCGACGGATTTCATGCGGCTGCATTCCGGGTATCTTGCGCGAGGGACTCGGCTTCGATGATAAGGTCCTCGATGGCTTTCAATCCGAGCTTCCAGAAATTCGGATCTGTCAGATCGACATCCAGCCGGCTCAGCAGCACATGCGGCCAATCGGAGCCGCCGGATTCGAGTAGTTCGATATATTTCGAAGGGAACTGCGCGGGGTCATCAATGAACTTCGCGTAAAGCGCTAGAACGAGCAGCTCTCCGAACGCATACGCATAGACATAGCCCGGCGAGTGCAAGAAATGCGGGATATAGCTCCACCAGTGCTTGTAGTGGTCGCCGAGCGTTACGCTGCCCTGAAACATCTCGCTTTGTGTCGCGAGCCAGTGATCTCCGAAATGGGCCGGTGTCAATTCGCCCTCCGAACGACGGACAGTATGGATTCGGTCTTCGAATCGGTTCATCGCCACCTGGCGAAAAACCGTCGCAATGGTATCATCAATTTTCCCTACGATCATCGCCAGTCGATTGCCGACATCAGCCTCTTCTTTCAGCAGGCGCTGAAAAACCAGCATTTCACCAAAGACCGAAGCCGTTTCTGCAGTCGTCAACGGCGTATTGGATTGCAGAAGGCCCTGCTTGTGGGAGAGATGCTGGTGAACACCGTGACCGAGTTCGTGCGCGAGCGTCTGCACATCTCTCGTCTTGCCCGTAAAGTTCATCAGGATGTATGGATGCACACTCGGGACGGCTCCGTGGCTGAAAGCACCACCCCGCTTACCCGGAGACACCGGCGCATCAATCCAGTTTCGATCGAAGAAATACGCCGCAATCCTCCCCATCTCCGGATGAAAGCCCATGTACGATTCGATTACGATCTCTCGCGCCTCGCTCCAATCATATCTGGTGTCGGCCTCTCCGATCGGCGCGTACCGGTCGAAATCCATGAGCTCGTCCAGGCCAAGCAGCTGCTTTTTGAGACTGTAGTACCGCGCGACGAGCTCATATCGTGAAGTGACCGCCTCAATCAGTGCCTCGACGGTCTCGTCCGCGACCTCGTTCGACAGATTTCGACTCGAAAGCCAGTGCTCGTATCCCCGGAGCCTGTCATCCGAGTACTTATCGGCCAGAACAGTATTGAACACGAACGTGAGCTCGCGCTCGTGCGCCCGAAGACCCTCCGTCAACGAGTTTGCAGCTTTGCGGCGAGCGCTCCTGTCAGGTTCGTGCAGCTTAGACAGCACCTCCTGCTCTGTAATCGCCTCCCCGTCGAATTGAAACCGTGCCGCACCAAGTGTTTCGTCGAAGAACCTGTTCCACGCGCTGCGGCCTGTAACGGCCTTCTCCGACAGAACGCGTTCTTCAGGCTCCGAGAGAAGATAGTCCCTCCGAAGATGCTGAAGTTCAAGATAATGGCGATACGGGAGGAGATCGGGTTGCTTGAGAAATGCGCCGGCCTGATCACTGCTGAGATGGGCCCATTCCAACTCAAAGAAAATTAGCTTCTGGTTCGTTCGTGTATATGACTCGCGCACGCTTTGCAGCAGCGCTCCGCGAGCGGGATCGTTCGTGTCGGTCGACCAGTTGAGATAGGCGTACGTATAAGCGCGTCCAAGGCTGTCTTGCATGCCTTCGAATGACGTGAGGGCCTCCGCAAGTTCTTTTGCGCTGAGGTCCGAAACCTTGCCGCGATACCGATCTGCGAATGCATCGGCGTCTGCGTCCGCCTGGAGAAGAGCCTGTCTGAGGACGTCCGCCGACGGATAAAGATCGGAGAGATTCCAGCGAACGTCTTCTGCTCCGGTTCTGTCTTGCGCCATTAAGTCGACGTTCTTACGTACTCTCTTTAGTGGAGATACAGGTCCGCAGCAGGTTAGCTCTCTTCTTCTTCTCCATTCTCCTGCGAAATCAAGTAGTCTTCGATGCTGCCTACGATAATTTTGACTTCATCGTCGACTTCCACGGCGAGAATATCACCCGCGCGAATCATCTTCTTGATCTTCTTCCGATCGATCTTCTTCAGGATGCGCCGTGCCTCCGTCCGCGTAACCGTATCCTCACGATAATCTTCCGAAAATGAATTTAGAAATCGGAATGTATCCTCCGAGAGTTCGATCACGCGAATCTCCTTGTTTTGATCGGAGAGCGCCCAACCAAGATCTGCATCGATCAGGTGCCGGTCGACCCACCGTACGAGGGTCTGCTTAGAGATTTGGAGTCGCTCAGAAAGTTGATCGAGCGACATGTCTTCAATTTCGGGAATAGGAACTGTGCTGTTGTTAGCCACGTGCGTCGGACATATATGTGCCGAGAATTCTGCGAGGTGCAGGGATTTCCACGCCTTTATACGTCGTTATTACACATTTTCGTTCCGCATGCATGGTTCATAACGGGCATCGACCAGTATACATGAAGGAGCGCAGACGTACTTTACTGCTTGGTCGCCTGTCCTTTCTTTGACGATTTTGTATAAACCGCTTTATCCTCTCATAATTCCGCGACCGATGCGGTAACATGTTTCTAATGTGGATGTGCGCCGCAGCGCCTACGTGCCGTATGCCATCTACGCGATCCTCCGCAGCGCCTTGGTGCCTTTGTCCATGCGACGCCGCGGTAATAAGCACGAGTAAATGGATGTAATCCTCCAACAGAGCTGGTAACGAATTATGCCTGTAAGAAAAGCCGATGCCGTTTGGGAAGGAGATCTTCAAAACGGTAGTGGAACGATGAAAATGGGTACCTCCTATGAGGGACCTTACTCTGCCGCCTCCCGATTTCAGGACGGCAGCGGTACCAATCCAGACGAACTTTTGGCCGCGGCGCATGCCGGATGTTTCTCGATGGCCTTCTCGAAAGTTCTGGCTGACGCCGGTCACACGCCGAACCGGATCCAGACGACGGCGAAGGTCCACCTCGATAAGCAGGAGAACGGATTCGCCATTACGCGCGTCGAGCTGGTAACCGAAGCGGACGTGCCGGGTATCGCAGAAGACGCATTTAAGTCCGCAGCCGAATCGGCAAAAGAGAATTGTCCGGTGTCGAAGCTGTTCAAGGGTGCAGAGATATCCGTCGACGCCACGCTGGCGAAAGCCGAAGCGCAGTCGTAATGCCACCGTGGTAATGCCGCAGTCGTAATACCCGAGCGTCTGGCTCGCATCGATTCTTGCAACCGGAGCGGCTTCGACGCATGGAACGTAGTCGGATGAAAGTACGTGATGCCCTTCGCTATAACGCCGGCGTCGCATGCGCAACATTGCGGTTACGCACATCGACGCCTCTTGTTATTCGAAGCCGCAGTCCGTGTATTAGAGATGCAAGTCTACCTTGTGCAAATCGGAAAAAGGTGGGAGAACCCGGTGCGGTTGGTGGGCCGCACCGGGTTTTCGATTGTCGGCGAGATTGGGTCTAAGCGTCTTCAGCGGGTGCGGTCTTCTATTTCCACCTCATCATCCTCCCCACTGCTGCGCTCATCTAAGAACCGGAGAAATCGATCGATGTGAGGACCGCCGTGCTGCGTGACGATCGACTGCGTAGGTTCAGCGTCCATCCGAACGACGGCTAGATGATCGCAGTTCGGGCACTGGATCATGAACTGGCGCTCCCCACCTTCCAGTCTCGCCAGTGAGCGGAAATATGGACGAGCCGCCGCGCAGTTCGGACACTCCCATTTTTCACCCTCGACATCCGTCGTATCAGACTCGACAGGTCGCCAGGGACTCAGGAAGAGGAGCTGCTCGGAGGTAAGATGTCCGACCTTTGTGTCGCCCATGATTCACGCCGGATCTATGATGTGTGAGGCAGGAATCAGTGACGAAGGATCTTAATGCTGCGAAACCAGACGTCGTCGCCATGGTCCTGAAGCACCACATGACCCTGCCGGCGATCTGCGAAACCCTCGATGTCGTGATACTTGCTCGCACTCAGTAGCGAATCGAAACGCTCGCTCCCGAGCTCATACCGCACGATGAGCTCACCGTTGAGCCAATGCTCGCCGCGATCGCCGATAAATACCAGACGCGAATGATTGTACTCGCCGACAGGTCTCAGACTCTTGCTGTTTCCCGGCGGAATCATGTCGTATAACGCCCCTGCCGTGCGC
>CAZKNF010000014.1:0-25296 GCA_964554105.1 uncultured Rhodothermales bacterium
CACCAGTGAACGACTCGTCGAACTCGCGTGCACTGACCACGCGCGGACCAATAGCAGGATCGTTCAGATAAACGCGATCCTTCCGAAAACCCTCCAGAACCAGGAAGTGATTGAAGTTCCAGTGGATGATCATCGGCGCGCTGTCGTACCGCAGGCTTTCAGGCTCACGCTTGAATCCTTTGGCGATGAGACCATACCTGCGAGCAGCCTTCAACATGTTGCTCGCTTTACTGCCGTCGCGGGAGACGCCGCAGGCTTCCCGCAACTCTTCCAGTGGAACAATACGTCCGTAGTACGTCAGGACGTTCGCGAGCGAGGCGGCACCACATTCCACCGCTTCCATTTGGAGGACTGTCGGAGTTTTTACCCGACGTGCGAGCTTACGCTCGTGCGCATACGGTCGGAATCCCAATGCCGCGCGGATCCGATCGACAATGCGGTCGCTCCACTTTCGCAGTCCTTCAATACGCATCATACCCCCAGAAATCTGCGTAACACCGGAAGCACCATCTCAGCAGGGCGCTGCTCGTCGACGGTGATGGTCGCCGAGCAAATTGTCCCGCTTTGAATCCCCGTGGCGGGGCCCGTGGAGGAGGACCAACGGAAGCCGCTCAGTGTGGCTGGATCAAGCTTCAAGCTGGCGTAGGTCTCATACGGTGCACCGCCGCCTGACAGCACGTGAACCAGTTGCTCGTTTTTGAGCACGCGAACCATCGCCTCCGGTGTGGCCGGGAAGTCGGATATGCGTGAGACTGTACCTTCCATATACCCGTACTCTTCACGCTGCACGGTCGTCGGTGAAATCTGGACTGCCATACCTTCACGAACCTTTTTTCCCTCGGTCGACGGGACGTACAGAACGGCCTCCAGATCCTGGATGTGATCTCCAACGAGATCCAATCGCATGATCGCTCTGCCCTGAGTTACGATACTGCCTGCTTCCGCCATCACCTCCAGAATGCGCCCCGTATATGGACTCGTGATTTCGCTGGCGCGGCGATGCTGGTCCTCCAGACCTTCAATCTCGCTCTCCAATTCGCTGATGTGCTGTCGGCTCGCGAGAATCTTCTGCTTACGTTCGTTCTCGTGGGCAAGCATGCGAATATCGACTTGCTTCAGTTCGCGCTTTAGCTGCTCCACACGCTCCTCGGTCGATTGGAGCTGCTGTCGTGTCGTCAGGAGGACTTGCTTCGTGACGAGACCCTCCTGGAAGAGCTGCGACTGATTCGCAATCTTCTCGTCCAACCATCCGATCTGTTCTTCCGTACTGTATATGGACTGCTCGAGATCGATCTTCTGTTGATTCGCCATTTCACCCTGAAGGCGCCCATCGATAGACCCGTATTCCTCCAGCTGATGGTGACGCTGAAGGAGCTCGGCAAGACGCTGCTTGGCTGATTTGATTTGTTCGACCAGAACCGGCTGATCGATGCGCGCGATAACCTGTCCTGCCCGCACGACGTTTCCGGCGCGAACCGCCACATCGGCTAACTGGCCCGACGACCGGGGGACGATATTGTAGATGCCTCCGCTTTTGATCAGCACTCCCATCGCCTGAACGTTCGTCGGAATGCGTCCGTAGAATGACCAAATTGTCGCGCATGCCAGGAGGATGCATACGGTCGCGAGTGCCATCCACCCCTTGGGCGTCGTCACCTGCATAACCTGATCGAGTTGCTCGGGCGATGAGAGTCGTTCGATCGATACTTTGCGAAATACGTTTCCTTTCATGTTGTTGAAGGTTGAGCAGCGATCACAGGTAGCCTCGACATCAATCGGCAGAACTCGGAGGCACCAGAAGCAAGTTGTGGTAATTCTCGACCCGAGTCATGGGCTCCACGCCCGGGAGCGTGCCCGTCTCATACCGCAGTAGAGCAATTGCACGAGCATAGCGCAGGGCAGCGGAAACACGTGAGAGCATGGTGTTTCGTAGCCGTTCCTCGACGAGAATGAGATCGAACTGCGTTGACATTCCAAGCTGAAGGCGCTTCTGTTCACTCTGCACGGCGGCGAAATAGAGGTGAACCGCCTCATCCGTTTTCAATAGTTCGGCGGCACTGGTGCGAAGCTGGTCGATGGCAATCTGAATCCGCGAGGATATCTGCCGCTCGAGATCGACCTCGGCAAGTCGACTTTGTCGCAGCAGGGCTTCCTCGCGAGCGAGTGCACCACGTGCCGTATTGTTGGCCATCGGCCATTCCAGAACGAGCGCGACAGACGTGTTCATGCGTCCGACGTCATTAGGGCCCAATAAAGGGAGGTGATCTCCGATGGAAAGCGACCGCTCACTTTGAGCCGCGTAGCCCACTTCCAGACGCGCGTCGAGAGATGGTCTGACGTCTAATTGCCGCACTTCCAGCGCAGCTGTCGCGGCGTCGACGTCTTTTCGTGCCCGCTCCAGATCGTACCTGTGCCGACGCGCAGTCATCAACAGTTCGTCTCCCCCCGAAATCGTCGGAATATGCGTTACTTCCGGAAATTCGGTTGCCGGCGGTGAGAGAGTGGAAGCGGCACCGGCTGCAAGGCCCATCTGCAGCCCGAGTTCTTGCCGCGCACTGGAAAGCCTGTGTTCTGCGCTTAGCCGGGCTGCAAACCGGTCGGCCAGATCCGCGCGAAGCTGATCGAGATCGTTCGCCGGCCGTTCGCCCCCGTCTACAAGTGTCCGAGTCTCCTGCAATAGCCGCTCGGCTTTCTCCTCGGAAGCAGAGAGAATCTCAAGAGCCTCGAAGGCGCTGCGATAGGACCAGTAGGAGGTCGCGGCGAATAAAATGCTCAGGGCTCTGGTATTCCGCACATCCAATTCGCTTGCCTGCGCACGAAGGTATGCCGCTTCCACCGCGGCGGCTGCCGGTGTCCGTCTACCGATACGGAGAATGGGAAATGAGACGGCGAGTCCCGCCTGCGTTCGAACGGATGGTGGCGTTCTGAGGGTAAGCGGATCCCGTCGAAGCAACTCGATTCCCGGCGCAACTGTGAGACCCGATGGGAATTTTTTGACAGCTTCAAATCGATAGCTCGTCGTCCTCGTCCGAGATGCTGCGACACCGAAGACGTCTTGCTCGGCGAGCGTGTAGAGGGTGTTGCTGCGCGCCGTACCTGCCGATAGGCCGAGCGCCACATCAAAAGCACCTACCGCGGTTTGATGCTCGGCTTCACGGATCCGCTTCGTTTCAAGGCTATGCTCTATAGCCACATCGTGATCGAGGGTCGCACGGACGACATCTCGCAGAGTAAGACCGTCCTCGGTCGCGTTGTCGGGAGCGACCTGCGCCCGGACGGCCGTAACCAAAACAACCTGGGCGATGACGAGTGCTCCGGCGCACATCAGACCAGCCAACGGGTCGCGAATCAGGGACATCTACCTTCGAGAGTATGCCAAAGAGAAGCCGGCTTCATCCGGCGCTGCTCCCCTCCCATTGTCAAATGATATGCCAGACGCTCACATCCGGACTGAGACCCCGAAATCGACTTCTTCGACAGAAGACCGTGGGACGAATAGAGCGGCAGCTCGACTTGAGAGGAGCGATACCTCGACTCGTCTGCGAGCGGCGAGGTCAAATCGTCACGCGATCGCAGGTACGATGAAGTCGTGGTGCGGTGGCAGATCAGCGCAGTCAAATGATACTCTTCCACCACCCCCGTACTTGCCAGAGGCCCCGCCTTTCCTTACTCTTTAAACTGCATCAAAAAACGCCCACAGCATCGGACGTCCGGAGTCCGATCAAGCTCATCGACATCCGAAATACCATGCCTGACGATCTTCAGCAACCAGGGAATGCAACCGTCGCTCGAACCAGCCGGCGGCAACTGAATCAGCGAACCAGCGGCGAGCCACTTCGCGTGCTGTCCGAAGCCGACTGGCAACACTGGAAGGAGAACGGCTTCGTCATCATCCCGAACGCGGTGCCCGCCGAAAACCTCAAAGCGGTCCGCGATCTTCTCTGGGAATTTCAGGAGATGGATCCGAACGATCCGGAAACCTGGTATCACAATCCGGCCCGCGAAATTCAGATGGTAGAGCTGAAGAACAGCGGCATGGTGGAGGTATACCAGCACCAGGCCCTGTGGGACAATCGCCAGCATCCCAGAGTCTACGATGCATTCGTGGATATCTGGGGATCGGAGGACCTCTGGGTGACCATAGATCGCGCCAATCTGAACGTTCCGCTTCGCCCGGGCCACACCTTCGAAGGGTTTATTCACTGGGACATCGACACCAGCCTCGATCCACTGCCGGTGAACGTGCAGGGCGCCTTATCACTCAATGATCAGACGCGTGATATGGGTGGATTTCAATGCGTCCCCGAACTCTTTCGCAAGTTCTCCGATTGGGTGACGACGCAGCCGGCGGATCGCGATCCGTTCAAACCGGACGTCACGGGGTTCGAGATCGAGAAGATAGAGACGAAGGCCGGCGATCTTCTCATCTGGGACAGTATGCTCGCACACGGCATACGACCGAATCGGTCCGATAAACCACGGATGGCGCAGTATATATCGATGACTCCCGCCGAGGAGGACAACGAGGAATTGCGCGAATGGCGGATTCAATCCTGGCGCGACCGCGTGGCGCCGGAAGGCTACGCATTTCCCGGTGATCCACGCAATTGGGAGCAGACCCGCTACGAGCCTGCGACGCTTACCGAGCTCGGCAAGAAGCTGCTGGGGCTCGAACGCTGGTAGGCACCGCCTCGCTCAGTCACGCAGAACAAGCCGTCCGATGACGGGACGATGATCGGACGGATGCCCGGCCACGTCGAGTACGTCGGCGTCGATCAAGTCGAAATCGGCCGGCTCGAAGAAGATGTGGTCGATCTGTACCTGCGGCTCCGCAGATGAGAACGTGAACGTCGCCTCGTCACGGGAGGCATAGATGGAGTCCGGAAAAACGCCTTCGAGACCGGTCTCTTCGAGCAGCCGCTCGAGCGAGAGGTCGTCTTGAAATGCCTCAAGGCGTTCCGCGCCCAGCCTGTCGGGATGCTTTGCAGACGGCATTACCGCATTGAAATCGCCGATCATCAGCACGGCAAAGTCGGCCTCAAGCTCCCGATATATCTCGACGAGCTGCTCGGCCTGCCGCTCTCGCGTTTCCGTGTCGAAGGCTTCGAGGTGGACATTTATCACGGCAATCGGGCGACCCGCATCGACGAAGCCGATTTGCGCAAGCCGTTCTATGTAGAAACGGTTCGCCAGTTGACTCAACAGCGAACCTTCACCGTAGATCGGCGCACCATCGGGCGGTGCAAGGACGATTCTGCGGTGTTCCGTTATAGGAAATCGGCTCAGGACGGCCTGCGCGGAAACCATCCGCCCGAAATGGTGACGGGGCCACGCGGACGGAAACGGAACGTACCGCTCGTTCCAGTTCACGGCGATCGCAGCCTGCGGATAACCGCCCCGCACGGCGAGGGATTCGACCTGGTTGATGTCGAACGACCTGCTCGAGCGAACGTCGATCTCTTGAAACCCGATGATGTCCGGCCGGCTCTGCCGGATGGCCTCGGCGACGCGCTGCATGTTCTGCTCGAACACCGCCGCATCGCGGTCGACGGGCAGGTTGTTCGTCATACCGGATAGGTAACCGACGTTGTACGTCATGACGACCAGGGTATCAAGGCTTCGAATCGACCCCCTCGTCGCAGCGGCGGAATCACCGTCTACTCCGAAACCCTCGCTGGGCGATGAACTCGGCCCGCTCTCTGCGACGCCTGACTCGTCGTACTCCTCAATCCAGGCGACATCCTGCACCGCAGAGGAGCTCGCCCAGATCACAAACCCGGCGAGAAGGACGATCAGTACTGCGATCCCGGCCAGAATTCGCCAGAGTATCTTCACGTGGTTGCGTGCGGATTAGTATTAAATAGAGAACAGATCTTGTACTGTCGCGTGAATCCATGGAGTCCTCACATCCACCCATTCCATGACCGCCCATGATCTCCATCGACAAAGTAGACGCGAGCACCTTCATCGTCAACGTCACGAACGGCACGAAGACCACACACGAGGTCACAGTCGATGCGTCCTATTGGTCGGATCTAACAGGCGAATCGGTGCCGCCTGAAACACTCGTCGAACGTTCATTCGAGTTTTTGCTCGAACGCGAGCCGAACACGTCCATTCTTCCACGCTTCAATCTGTCCACAATCTCACGGTACTTTCCGGAATATGAATCGACGATCCGCGAGAAATTCTAAGCACCTCTATCCGGCTGCCGTGCAGCGCAGCTCTAATTGTAATTTTTACTCGCGCCGAGTGGCAGCTATTGGAGGATCTCTGCCGCAGTAGTTAATTCCGTGCGTTTAATCTCATTTCCCCACCAACATTAGAGCTCACATCTATGAAACGTCCTGTTCTTTTCCTCGTTTTCGTCGCGCTCATTGCGCTCAGCACAGGCACGGCGGCGGCACAGATGTCTGAAGAGGCCGGCGAACCGAGCCTCGACGACGTACGTGCAGCGCTCGAGCGATTTCAGGATGTCTCCGTTGCTCTCGCAGAGGGATACATCCCCGATCCAATGAACACATGCGAGACTTCGGTGCACATGGGTCTCCCAGCCGAACTCGGTGCGATGGGCGTGCACTACCTCCGGCCGGATCTCCTGGGCATCACGGCGACGGAGCCACGCGTCGACGGTACGTCCACCCACACAGACTTTCTTCAGCCGTCTGTGCTCATCTACGAGCCGAAGGAAGATGGATCGATGAATCTCGTAGCCGTGGAGAATCTCGTATTCATCAAATCCTGGGAGGAAGCCGGTCACACGAGCCCGCCTGTCTTCCAGAACAAGCCGTTCGATCGCATGGTCGATGATCCTGAGACGGAGGTGGACGAGGCTCACATGTTCGCACCTCACTACGATCTGCACGTGTGGCTGTATCGCGAAAATCCCAACGGAATTTTCGCGCAGTTCAATCCGGCCGTCACCTGTGCACACCACAAGGCGGAGATGCCGGAACAGCACCACCATTAATCAGGTGTATTCCCTGGCGGCGCGCAACGCGAGCGCCGTTCGCATTGGTTCAATCGCCGTACTGTAGAGGCCCCGCGCGTGCCGGATCGTTTTTCGGCACGCGCGGGTGTCCGTATCCTAACGCCCGGTCATGTACTCCGCCCTCGACGTCTTTTTCGTCGTCTTCCACGGCGGTCTCGTGCTCTTCAATATGACGGGTTGGATCTGGCCGAAAACCCGGAAGCTTCATCTCGCTACAATAGGCCTGACGGTCGCTTCGTGGTTCGGCCTCGGCATCTTCTTCGGCTGGGGATACTGCCCGTCGACCGATTGGCACTGGGACGTGAAACGTCGGCTCGGCGAGACGGACCTGCCCAATTCCTATATCAAATATTATCTGGATTCCATCACCGGGATGTCATGGGATCCCGCGCTCGTAAATGCAGCCGTTCTTATCCTGGGGGTCAGTGCGCTCGGGCTCTCGATCTGGCTGAACCTCCGAGATCGAACTGCGACCCGTGGCCGGAGGATTTAAAGCTGGCCGTTGCGATACTTACAGGTATCCCCACCGCGTTGGACTATCAGGTGCAGGCGCGCGATGTGATGAATGCTAAAGCACCTCCAGAACTTCCAGCCAGGACCTCGCCATGAGGTAGCTGCCGGCAAGCGAAGGATGGACGCCGTCCGGAGCCCAGTACGCTGCGGGCGCTTGCTCCAGAGCCTCGTCGAACACCTGCTGAAACGGCACCCATGCCGCGTCATAGTCACGTGCGACGCTTTTGGCAGCCGAGCGATATGCATCGAACCGATCCCACGCATCGTCGATCGCGGTCCCACCGGCTACCGCGAAGGGTTCCCCTATGATGAGCTGAACGTCCGGCAGCGCGTCGCGCGTGCGGTCGAGCAGCGCCCGATAGTCGCGCTCGTAGACGTCCACTGTCCCGTCGTAGTCACCCGAGAGGGTATGCCAGAAATCATTGACGCCGATGAGAATACTTAGGATGTCCGGCCGAAGATCGATCGTATCCTCTTGCCACCGGTCGGCCAGCTGGAACACCTTATGACCGCTAATTCCCCGATTGTAGATCTCCAGGTCATTTTCCGGATGTTCACCGAGCAGACGAGCCGCCGCCAGTCCTGCGTATCCACGCCCGAGGCTGTGAGGCGCGTTCGCAGCCTGCTCCTCCCGGCTGCGGCCGGCATCGGTGATGGAGTCCCCCTGGAAAACAATCACGCCGGACGGATTGCTCTTTCCGGAGCCCTGTCGATGCGACGACCCCAGCAGCAAAGGCAGCATCCCGCCCGCCGCGATCCCGGCGGCTGATTTTCTGAGAAAGTCGCGACGGCCGACCGGCGAGCGATTCGCTTTCATGTAGATCCCAGTTTAGAAGTAGTAGCGGGCACCGATCCCTGCCCCGACCCGCCCTTCGGTGTCAGGAGCCACGGAGAGCCGGGGCGTTATGGATGCGAAGAGCTGAATCTGCTCGAGCATGAATCCAATTCCCAGCGCAGCACTAATACCGACGACGGTTTCGTCGTCTCCATCATTGCCCCCATCTTCGATGCCGATAAATACGCCAGGTCCGTAAAAGACGTGGACGACATTATCCCGTCCGAGGCCACTATAATAAAGCCCGTGGACGTTCAGAAATAAAAAATCGTCAAAATCCCATGCCGCAAGGAAGTCCCACGACAGTGATCTCGGGTTGTGCCACTGGAGCGTGACACCGCTCGGCTCGCCTAACTGGAGCCCCACTCCCAGGCCGTCGGCCTGCGGCTGCGCTTCGACGGGACGTGCAGCCCAGGCGATCACCAGCACCAAGGTGACGAAAAAAACTACGGGACTACGCGCGAGCCGCGGACGGGGACGTTCGCGTGAACCGCTTCCGGCCGCGCCTCTAATTGGAATCGTCATATCGAATATCACCTCAGAGTTTTGATCGCAAGACATCACGTTCAAAACTCTGAGGTGAGATTCCGTTCGGCTCCGCCGATGACGTTGTCGTTACGACTTCCAGGCGGCCGACAAGCTCAGCGAATCAGGCTCACCGTGCGGGACTGACGCTGCGACGGCGTCTCCATCCGAACGATATACAGTCCGCTCGGACGGTCAGACGCATCGAAGGCGACCTCATACCGGCCCGCCGCATGGACCCCTTCCGCCAGGGTGGCGACCTGGCGACCTAGCGCATCGTACACGCGAACCGCAACACGAGTCGATGCATCGAGCTGGTACGTGACGGTCGCGACCGGATTGAACGGATTCGGATAAACGGACTCCAGCACGAAATCGACCGGTACGGCATCATCTTCCGATGCCGTGGTGGTGGTTGTCCACTCCAGGGTTATCCGGCTTGTATTCAGGGTTTCCGGGCCGACGTGAAGCTGTTCGAGCACTTGGGTCAGACGTCCATTCTCGCCGTAGGTATATGATTCCGTCGCGAAGGTCATCCACGTATCGTCTTCGAAGAACTGCATCTCGACGCTCTCGACGTTGCCGTCCTCATCGTACGTCCTTTCCAGGCGCGACTCGCCAACCCATTCGCCATCTTCCCACGTTTGCGAAATGAAAAAGCGGGGGCGGCCTTGATCATCCTCCTCAGTCGTCTGGCGTGACACGTTCACCCACTCCGCACCATCCCACTCCTCGTAGAGAAAATCGGGAAAAGCCAGAACAAAGCCGAAGCCGATGAATGCATCGACCTGCTCAGCAAGCTCGTAGAGCAACTCCATCAGTTCCGGGATTGTCATGTCGCCGTAGGTGATGCGCTCTTCGTTTACCCATTCCCCGCCGTCCCAGGCCTGTAGGATCATGTGCACGTCGTCGCCGCTCTCTTCGAGCAGATCACGTGACTCCACGACCCAGTCTGATCCGCTCCATGCGTCGTTCTCCCAGGACATGATCACGCCTCCGCTGATCGTCATCCGCGTCCTCAGGACGTTGACCCAGTCGCCGTCCACCCACTCCTGCTCGATCACTTCCGACAGCGTTCCGCCGTCGTAGGACAGTAGCGACCGACTTTCCGGCTCCCACGAGTCGTTTACCCACGTCTCGCGCTCCTGCACGGCAGGGAGCCCATCCTCGAATGACGTCGTGGTTCGGTGATCGTTGACCCAGGCATTGTCATTCCAGATGAGATGCAGGGCCTCCGACTGTTGGTCGCCGACATAGCTGTACCTTATCTGCGTCGCATTCTCCCAGTCCGTCACCCAGTTCTCGATGGTCACCGTCTCAAGCTGATCGATACTTTGCTGATTGAAGACGAAATCCGGAATGCGCTGCCGTAAATCCTCCACGTGCGCTGCCGCTGACAGTTCCGATCCGGCCACCTGAGCGGATGTTTGGGCGAAAGCCGAAGGAGCGGCCATCCCCAACAGTGAAATCACGAGTATCGTAGCGAATGTCTTCATTTAACTGGTACCCCGCTGAATAAGTAAATGATTGTCCCGTTCTGGAGGACCGAATGAAACTCCGGACGCCGGACTCCAAAACGCAGAACTGCAGTTCGGACTCATCGTCGTACGTTTAGGTCACTAAAACAGGATGCGGCGATTTAGAGCCGGCATGGCGATGGTTCGTTCAATCCTTATATTAACCAAGGCCATTCACATGGACAAGGCGATGTCATCGCTCGTCCAGGAACTTCCCAGAACGTCGATAGAGGTCGAAAGAACATGTCACGTCATCTACATCCCCTCCCTACCATTATCATTCTCACCCTTCTGGCCGTTGGCGCGATTTCGTACGCGCCCGACGTAACGTACACTACGGTGTCGAAGGTGTCGCTCGGCGCCGGGGACGGCGGCGCGCTCAATTTCATTGCACGGCTCGGCGGCGGGTCGTCGGACGTAACCGAGACCGTCAAGCTGCAGGGAAACAAGATGCTGCAGGAAGGAGAAAACGAATCGACGCTGATCGATTTAGACGCCGGCCACATGGTCATGATGGATCACGAGCGGGAGACGTATACCATCTTCTCGTTTGATGATATGGAACGCCAGATGGAAGAGATGGCGGAACGCATGTCTGAAGGAGCGGAAGATGCCGAAGCGCGCGACGGCTCCGAACAGCCGGTGGAGACGACGGACTCGGATACGGATCTAAGCTTCGATCTGAGCCTCGATCGAACGGGCACCACCAGCGCGATCAACGGCAATCCGGCCGAACAGTACCACATGATCCTCACGATTGATGCTGCGACCACGGCCGGCGACGAAGGCGAGGAAGAGACGCTCGAAGGCACGATGGTGCTTGCGTCGGACCTGTGGATGAGCACCGCGCTCGAGGGCTACGACGAAATTCAAAATTTTTATGGCCGCTTCGCGGAGAAGATGGGAGGATCGATGGCGGATGTCGCCGAAACGGAGAACATCGCCAGTGCCCTGCAGCAGGCCTTCGCGGGCGATCCTCGCATCGAGGAGGGCCTCGAACAGGCACAGGCAGAGATCGCCGAAATGCAGGGCATCGAAGTGAAGAACAAGACCTACTTCGTCCTCGTCGCTGCCGGTGAGACGTTCGATCCGGATCTCATTTTCGGTCAAGAGGAAGCCGTCGAAGAAGAGGAGGAAGAAGAGCCTAAGGGCGGCCTTTTTGCGCGCGCCAGACGGATGGCAGAGCGGGCGGCCGGCGGCGATCAATCGGATGAACGAGCGAAGGAGACCGAATCGTCGACGCAGCAGGTGCTGATGACGATGACGACGGAAATGCAAGACTACAAGGTAACCACCCTTCCGGCATCGGATTTTGAGATCCCGTCAAGTTATGAACGGGTCGAACTCGGAAGTTATTGATGTTCCGTAACGGCGTTTTTAGCCCTCGCGAAGTGCAGAGCCTTACGAAGCGCACCTGATGGCAGTAGTCGGCATCGATCTGGGCGGCACCAAGCTCAGCGGGGCGGCTTTCTCGGAGGCCGGAGATCTGCTCGTCCGCGAGGTCGAGCGGATCGACGGACGTTCAGGGGAAGGAGTCGGCGCCCTGACCGTCGATCTGGTCCGTGACATCATCGGCCGCACGCCTGAACCGGTCTCCGGTGTGGGTATGTGCGTGCCGGGTATCTACTATCCCGACACCGGCAGCGTGTGGGCGCCCAACATCGCCGGCTGGGAAGACTACCCTCTGCTCGATGAGCTCGGGCGATCACTCGACGCCGAAATCACCGTTCGCATCGAAAGCGACCGCTCGTGCTACATACTCGGGGAGATCTGGAAAGGCGCCGCCCGGGGGTGTTCGGATGCCATCTTCCTGGCGGTCGGAACGGGCATCGGCGCCGGAATCGTCTCGGGTGGACGGATCGTCAACGGGCACAGGGGGATCGCCGGCGCGATCGGCTGGATGGCACTCGATCGACCCTATCGTCAAGGCTACGACACGTGGGGCTGCTTCGAGTACAACGCGTCGGGCGACGGGCTCGCACGGATCGCACGCGACCTCATGCCGGACAACTACGACGGACGCCTCGGCGCACCCGACGTGATCACCGCCCGCGACATCTTCGAGGCCCTTGAAGACGGCGACGACCTGGCTCGCCAGGTTATCGACAATGCCGTCGAGCTATGGGGGATGGCCGTCGCAAATCTGGTCAGCATCTTCAACCCGGAAAAGATTATCTTCGGCGGCGGCGTGTTCGGACCGGCGCTCGAATTGCTGGAGCGCATCCGCGGAGAAGCCGAGCGTTGGGCGCAGCCGATCAGCATGAAGCAGGTCTCCCTCGTGCCCGCGGAGCTGGGTCCGGATGCCGGACTCTACGGTGCCGCGCGTCTGGCTTCCGGTGCGTCGAAGAATTCCATGTCATAAGTAGGAGCACGTGACGGACTTCAATCGAAAACAAGTATTCGCATCGGCGTGCCTCGGCATGTTCGTCTTCGGCATCGTGATGACGGTGCTCGGCACGATCCTGCCCCTGTTGATCGAACGATTCGCCGTCGACAAGGCCGTGGCAGGCTCGTCGTTTACGCTGCTCAGCATCGGCATCCTCTCGGGATCGCTCATTTTTGGCCCGATTGTCGACAGATACGGCTTTAAATGGTTGCTCGTCGCCTGCACGGCGCTCGTGCTGGTCGGTCTCGAAGCCCTGGCGTTCGCGCCGAGCTTCGACCTGCTTCTGGCCGCCGTTTTCGTGGTCGGATTCGGGGGCGGCGTCATCAACGGCGGGACGAATGCGCTCGTCTCGGATATCAGCGCGGGAGAGCGCAGCGCGGGATTGAGCCTGCTCGGCGTTTTCTTCGGAATCGGCGCCTTCGGCGTGCCGTTCGTGCTCGGCTTCTTGATGGAGACCTATTCTTTTACGGTTCTCACCGGCGCGGTCGGCGTTCCGGTGCTGATCGCCGTTCTCTATTTCGCGACCGTCCGCTTCCCGACGCCGAAACAGCCGCAGGGCTTTCCGATTGCCAAAGGCGCGGCACTCACGCGAGACCCGGCCCTTCTGCTGCTCGGAGCCATTCTCTTTCTGCAGAGCGGCCTCGAGATCACGACGGGTGGATGGACGTCGACGTTTTTCCAGGAGGAACTCGGCGTAGACTCCCGTGCGGCCGCATTCGCCCTGTCGCTCTTCTGGGTCGGCGTGACGCTTTCGCGTCTCGTGCTCGGAGGAGTTCTTAAGCGGTACGATCCCGCAAACGTGCTGCGCATCTGCATAGGGATTGCAATCGCCGGATCGACTCTGATGATCGTTTCACAGGCAGCCTGGCTGGCCTACACGGGTATTTTTATGACGGGTGCCGGGTTGGCCGCCGGCTTCCCGGTCGCCCTCGGATTCGCAGGTGACCTGTACCCGAAGATATCCGGCACGGCCTTCAGCATTCTTTTCGTTCTGGCGCTCACAGGCGGATCGATTCTGCCGTACGTAGCCGGCGTGCTGGGCGCTGAGTTCGGCCTCAGAATAGCCTTTCTCATTACGCCTCTCAGTCTCTTATGCATGCTCGCCCTGCTCAGCCTCGCCTTGAGGCGGATCCGCGGGCGTGAACGTCCCTCCTTATCGACATCTCCGTAATCCTCCATCATCGAAAAAATTGAATATGTCACTTGCCGTTACCTGGCTGAGTAACGCCAGAAACATCATGGACCGCATCGAGACCTCGCAGATGGAGCCCGTCCGACGCGCCGCTGAATTGATGGCTGATTCCATCGAGGCTGAACGCTGGGTGCATACCTTCGGATGCGGCCATGCGACACTCCCCGTCGAAGAGATGTACCCGCGGATCGGCGGCTTCGTCGGATTTCACCCGATGATCGAGCTTCCGCTTACATTTTTTACCCACATTACGGGCGAAATGGGCATCCATCAGTTCCTCTTTCTCGAGCGTACCGAAGGCTACGGCAGGGAGATCATGAAGAGCTACGATTTCGATGCACGCGATACGATGTGGATTTTCTCGCATTCCGGCATCAATCCGATCAATATCGACATCGCGCTGCGTGCAAAAGAGCTGGGGATGAATGTCGTCGTCGCAGGCTCGGCCGATGCGTTCGCGGACAAGGAGTCACGCCACTCTTCCGGAAAGAAGGTCTTCGAACTGGCCGATGTCCTCATTGACACGTGCGTACCGGCCGTTGACGCGACAGTGGACCTGAAGAACCATCGAGACAAAGTGGGTCCGACGTCGACCCTTGCATTCGTCACGGTCGTGTGGATGACCATCACATCCGTCGCCGAGATTCTGGCAGACCGGGGCGTCCAGCTGCACATTCATCCATCGCACAACGTTCCGGGCGACACGACGGCCCACGAGCGACTCGACGTGGCGCTGAAAGCCTATAAACAGCGCAGCGCTGCCCTGTAGGGCATGGATTCAGCCGGGGGACCTCCGTCCCAGATGTTACGAGACGGTAATGCGCTTCCGCACCAGCGGATCGACTTCATACCTCCTCCCTCGTAGTTTGAAGCCACATCCCCCTCATGTACGTTGATGCTGCTGCCCATGCGCGTGTTGATACCGGCGTTTTTAAGTTTCTTCTGCCTCACGGCAAGTGCGCAGGAAATCCGGTTCGACACGCTGTCCAGCCGCCCGGTGGGCCCGGGAGTCGTCCACACGTACATCGAGGCCCCGGCACTTCCGTGGACCATCAACGTGCTCGAGGTGGATCTTACCGATCCGTTCCTCGAGATGGAAACGGCGAATGCAAATGACCTGCTGGTCGGCGGCGGCGAACGAACGTCGTCGATGGCCGAACGCCTCGATTCATCCGGACACCGTGTCGTCGCAGGGGTGAACGGTGACTTTTATTCCGGCGGCGCGCGCCCGATCAGCATCCAGATCGCGGACGGCGAAATTTTGCAGGCCGCTGCAGCCGATCGGCCGGCGCTCGGTTTTGATGAGCGGGACCGACCGATGATGGAATTCGTCGAGCTGTCGTCGATCCTCAGCGAAGACGCAACCGAACTCCCCATCGACGGCATCAATGCAGAACGGGGAACGGATCAACTCATCCTGTACAACAAATATTTCGGCCCGTCGACAGATACAAATGAATTCGGCAGTGAGGCAAGCGTTCGCCCGGTGGGACGATGGCTCGCAAACGACACGCTGCGCCTCGTCGTAGAAGAAACGGCGTCCGGGAGCGGCGGCATGAGCATTTCTGATGGAATGGCCGTGCTGTCCGGGCACGGTGCAGCGTCTGCCTTTCTCGACACCTATGTCGGCGTCGGTGATACGCTCGAGGCTTTTCTGGGTGTTCAGCCGGGTCTATCCGATCTAAAGGAGATGATAGGCGGTGGCCCGTATCTCGTCGAGGACGGAGAAAGCAGCGTGGGACCGCGCGGCGACGCTTCAGACCGGCACCCCCGAACTGCGGCCGGATTCTCTGCCGACAGTACGCGACTTTTCTTGATTACCGTGGATGGGCGGCAGTCGACGAGCCTGGGCATGACGCTGCCGGAACTCGCCTATTTCATGACGCGCATCGACGTGCACACAGGCATGAACCTGGACGGCGGCGGTTCGACGACCATGGTCGTTCGCGATCTAATCGCAAACGATCCGTCCGGCGGCTTCGAGCGAAGTATTGCCAACGCGCTCTTCGTGGTATCCAGCGCTCCGGAAGGCGCACTCGAGCACGTGCTCTTGACCCCAAGCCAGCCGAAGCTGTTCACCGGCCAATCGACCGCTTTTTCCGTCCTCGGCACCGACGCGCACTTCAATCCGGTCGATCTGGATGAGATGGAGCTCGAGTTCAGTGCCGACCCAGAAATCGGCGTCATCGACGATACGGGCGTCTTTACGGCGGGCGCCAGTCAAGATACCGGCTACGTCTACGTCCAATACAATGACCTTGCCGACTCGGCGCGCGTGATCGTAAAAACAGTCGCGCACTTCGACCTCTCTCCGACCGAGGTGCTCGCCGACACGTCGCGGGAAGTCCCGTTCTCGGTGCGGTCATTCGATCAGGACAGCCTCGAGCAGCAGGTTTCGCCTGCGTTTTACTCATGGAGCACGTCGAATCCGGATGTCGGCGTAGTCGATTCGCTCGGGCGCTTTCGCGGACTGTCGCCCGGCGTCACGGAGGTAGCTGCGGAATATCAGGACCTGAGACAAACCGCGGAGGTGACGGTCGAGGTGCACAGCGGCACGGCGCTGCTTTCGGGTTTTGAGGATATCGATTCGTGGACGCTGGTCGGCAGCAACGTCGATTCAGCGGATACTGAGCTGTCGCTCGCCGCAGACGTAAACAGCCAGGGCGAGGCCGCACTGCGGCTAGATTACGAATTCACCTTCGACTCCTCGGTTCTGCATGAGGTCTTTCTCGAAACCGACCTGCCGATCGCCGGCGTACCCGATTCTCTATTCTTGGACGTTCTATCGGACGGCCGGGACCATCGCGTGTTTTACGAGGTCGAAGACCGATTTGGAACCACATTCGACCTGTACGCGGCTTCGTACGCGAACAGTGCCGATTCCTTCGCTACGCAGCCCGGTGCGTTCGTGCGGCCCAACTCGCCGACGATGTTTTTTCCCATCCGAATGAAACGCATCATTCTACGCCTCGCGAGCGACCAGGAGATCGGCGAAACCTATTCCGGTACGTTGTATCTCGATAACCTCCGCATCACGTATCCCGCGAAGGCGACGAGTCGGGATGACGGGGCGGTGCTGCCGGTGCGTGCCGCTCTGCACACCAATTATCCGAATCCCTTCTCGGACGGCACCACGATCACGTTCGAACTGCCCGCGACGGATCATATCCGGCTGAGCGTTTTCGATCTTCTCGGCCGAGAGATACTGATGCTGGAGGACGGCCTCCGGCAGGCGGGACGACACACCAGCGAACTCGACGGAGCAAATCTTCCGTCGGGCGTATACTTCTATCGATTGAAGACATCGCGCGGCGTGTTGACCGGCAAGATGCTTCGCCTCAGGTAGCGGCCGCCGGCCTGAGATGTCGAATGTTCATGATTTTTGCGGCCTTGCTCGTAACAGAAGTCTATTCGTTGATTCAACGACCTCATGAAGCAGATTTTTCGAATGGCGCCCGGCATCCGTCGGGCCGCACGTACGATACAGGTGCTCTCGACGTTAGCCGCAGCGGCCATGCTCCTGCCGCTCCTCGCGAGTGACGTTCATGCGCAGGTCCGTGCAACAGGTGATCCCGTCCAGCTTGCCGAAAGCGGGTACATGAACCCGACGTGGTCTCCTGACGGCACCCGTCTTGCGCTGTCAGGGCCTCGATATGAAGGCTTATACGTCCTCGATATTTCTTCAGGTGATATAGAAGAAATTACAGAAGAATCCGGAGCCGGATTCGGCTATTCGTGGTCTCCCGACGGCACGTCCCTCCTCACCCGCGTCTCGCGCTACGAAGGTCCCCACCGCTTCAACGCCATCAAGGTGTTCGACCTGGACGACTCCGAAGAGCACCAGCTCACCGAATACCGAACCTCCATGCCGGCCACCCCGTCGTGGGATGCCGCAGGAGAACGTGTGTATCTCTATGCGAACAAGGAGCTTGAGGTGTTCGATATAGCGGCGGATCCGGGGAAGACCGCGTCTGATCGACAAGAAGTGGCGGTTGGACCCGGCGGTCTGGTGGAAGCCGATCTTTCCTCGCGCACCGTACAAAAAATCGAGGCCTTCGCCGACCGTGACATCCTAAATCTGGTGCGCTCTCCGGACGGCACGCGCGTCGCATTCGAGGTGATGGGCGGCAGTCTATTCACCATGGACGCCGACGGCACGAACATCGTCGATCTGGGTCCGGGCAACCGGCCGGCATGGTCTCCTGACGGCGAGTGGCTGGCCTTCATGCAGACCGAGGACGACGGCCACGTAATCACCGCCTCCGACCTTATCGCGGTGCGCCCGGACGGCTCGAACCGCAGCCGCATCACACAGACCACGAACGCTCTCGAAATGAATCCTTCGTGGTCCCCCGACGGCTCCCGAATTGCCTACGACGAGCTGTCCGACGGCGCCGTATATGCTCTTCCAGTAACGTATTAAGATGCACCGACGCATGCGCTTAGGCTACCGAGTCTTCCTTCTTCTCGTCTTCTGTCTTCCTCTCCTTGGATCCGTCAGCACGGCTCACGCCCAGCCGATCACCGGGTTGGAAGGCTGGAGCATCTACCTGGATCCAGGACACAGTCAGAACGAAAATGTGGGCGTCTACGGCTATTCCGAGGCCCGCAAGGTCCTGCGCGTAGGACTCGAGCTTCGCGATCTCCTCATGCATCAGACCGATATCGACACGGTATACATGTCGCGCACGAACGACCAGGTCTCGGTGAGCCTCGCGCAGCGCGTCGATCACGCCAACAGCGTGGCCGCATCATACTTCCACTCCATCCACAGCAACGCCGCAGGACCGGATGCAAATTCAGTCTTCGTACTGTGGCCGCAGTACCGCGACGGAAGCGAGGCCGTCCCGAACGGCGGCAAGGAGATGGCGGAGATCATGAGCGATCTGCTCGGCAGCAGCATGCGGATTCCGTCCCTGGGCGGGATTGGCGAGTGCGATTTTTATGGCGTCTCTTCCTGCCGAGGCCGCGATATCGGCGCGGGCAAAGGCGGCTCACGCAACTTCGTGCAGAGCTTCACAGAGATGGCGTCCGCGCTGAGCGAGGCCGGCTTTCATACGAATCCGACGCAGAACCAACGGAATATGAACGCCGACTGGAAGCGGATGGAAGCCCGAACGATGTTCTGGTCCATCCTGGAGTTCCACGATCTCGAGCGACCTCCCGTCCATACCGCCATGGGCATCGTATCCAACATTGAGAACGGACGTCCGATCAATGGAGCAGTCGTTGCCATCGGCGACACGTCGTACGTGACCGACACGTTCGAGTCGCTATTCAATGAATTCTCGAACGACCCCGACGAGCTTCGGAATGGATTTTACTATCTGGATGAGCTCGGTTCGGGAACGATGCCCATGACCGTCGAAGCCGAAGGCTATGAGGGTTTTGATGGCTCGATCGACCTTGACGAGGGCTTCTTTACGTTTCTTGACGTGGCGCTCATCTCGCAGGTGCCACCGGTTGTAGAATCGACCCATCCCGAGCCCGACGAAGAGCGGCACCCGATCATCGACCCCGTCGTTGTCGACTTTTCGCGGCCGATGGATCGTGCATCGGTCGAATCGGCATTCTCGATTTCGCCCGACGTGGAGGGCACCTTCGGGTGGGCCTCCCAGGACACGCGGCTGGTTTTTTGGCCGGACACGCTCCTGCCGGAGACGGAGTACGCCGTACGCATCGAGGATACGGCTGAAGGGGCCTACGGTCACGGACTCGACGGGGACGAGGACGGCGGCGCAGGCGAACCATACGAGCTCTCGTTCACGACGGGTCCGCCGGACGCCATTCCGCCGGTGCTTTCAGAGAGCTACCCCCGACCGCAGCAAACCGGCGTCGAGCGGCTTCCCGTAATCACCGTCGTCTTCGATGAGCCGGTGGATTCCGCCACGGTAACCGACGACCTGTTCCTGCTGCGGCCCTCGAGTGGAGGCGGCAGCGTGCCCGGACAGCTCGCTCACTATATCGTGAACGACGTAAGCATCGTCAGTTTTTTCCCGAGTGAAGAACTCGACGGGGAGATCTACTATCTCTTCGAAATAGAACCCGGCGTCACCGACCGATCCGGGAATCCGACGGAGACCCGGCGCACAGTACGATTCCGGACTACCAGTGATCGATACGAACAACGCGGCATCGATCCGTTTGAACCCACGGACGTGGGTGAATGGTGGCAGCCTCAACAGAGTGGTTCGACGGCCGGCATCGTCACCGACTCCACGGCATTCGTCGCCGACAACGAGGTCGTCAACCTTCTCACAGGCAGCACCCGGGCGCAGCGGCTCGAATACGGCTGGGATGTGGACGCGGGAACGCACCTGATCCGCGAATATCTCGGCGGCGGCGAGGCGCGAAGCGAATGGTTCGACGATTCATACACCTTGCGCGTGTATCTCTTTGGCGACGGCAGCGGGAACCGCTTTCGCTTCGCTGTTGACGATGACGACGGCGCCGGTCACGAAGTGAGTCCGTGGTACACCATCGACTGGCTCGGATGGCGACTCGTCTCCTGGGATCTGTCCGAGGGCGAGACCGGCTCATGGATCGGTGACGGCACGCTTGATCCACCTTTCCGATTTGACAGCTTCCAGCTCACCTACACCGACGGGAGTCCAGCCTTCGGCACGCTCTGGTTCGATGATCTGCACCTCGCGACCCTGGAGACCACGGTCGCGGTCGGTGACGATCCCGAGCTCCCGCAGGGATTGCAGCTCCACCAGAATTATCCGAATCCGTTCAATCCGGAAACCACGCTGCGTTTCGGGATCGGCTCGGCAGGGCAGGTCACATTGTCGATATATGATGCGCTCGGAAGGGAGGTCGCCACACCGGTCGACGACGTTCTTCCGGCCGGTATGCACGAGGCTGCATGGGATGCCACCGGATTTCCGAGCGGCGTGTACTTTGCCCGGATCGAGAGTGACGGGGCCGGCGAGTCGATACGTATGGTCTTGCTGAAATGATCATAATGCAACGGTAGTGGAATTTCACCAGCGCGACCGCGCAGTACCCGGTATTCGCCTTGCGCTTCAAGCCTCTACTTTCTTATTTGGCCGTCGATCCGCCTGACGGCGTGCATTGATCATTCGGCCTGAATGGCACATCTCTTTTCGATTCGTGAACCCAGTCCTTTCTGCAGTAATGAACTTGGTACGCATTTCCGCCCTCCTTTTTGCAACTGCGTTCCTATACGCTGGCCTTGGTGCCGGTCCGGCGCTTGCGCAATCCGGCGACATCAGTGGCCAGGTAACCGAAGCAGCGACAGGTGAGCCCCTGATCGGCGTCAATGTAGCCATCGAGGGCACGACGCAGGGTGCCGTAACGGACACGGAAGGGTACTACGTCATCTTAAACGTGTCGCCAGGTACCTACACGCTTCGCGCGTCGTACATCGGGTTCACGACGCAGGTCGTCGAGGACGTGCGCGTGAACATCGACCAGACCACCACCATCAACATCGAGATGGGAGAGGAGGTCATCGAAGGGGAAGAAGTCATCGTCACGGCTGTGCGACCTGTCGTTCAACCGGACGTATCGGCTAGTCTAGCGAATATAGGCTCGCAGGAAATCGAGCGCCTTCCGGTGTCCAGCGTCGAAGGCGCTATCGGTCTGCAAGCCGGCGTTCTCGGACTCTCGGTACGCGGCAGCAGCACCGACGAGCTGAATTTCATGGTCAACGGACTGTCGTTCCGAGATGAACGTGACAATACGCCATTCACGACCATCTCAATCGCTGCGGTCGACGAGATCCAGGTGCAAACGGGAGGCTTCAACGCCGAGTATGGAAATGTGCGCTCCGGCGTCGTCAACGTGGTAACCAAGGAAGGTGGACGGAATCGGTACAGTGCCGACGTGATCGCCCGGTACAGCCCGCCGTCCCAGAAGCATTTCGGTGCTCCGGCCAACGACCCCGACTCCTATTGGATCAGGCCGTATGTAGACCCGGAAGTCGCTTTCGTCGGCACGACAGAGGGAGGTTGGGATGAGGCTACGCAGGAGCAGTATCCCGAGTTTGAGGGTTGGATCGCGCTCTCGGAGGAGCGGCTTTCGGACGACGATCCATCCAACGATCTCTCCCCCGCTGCCCTGCAGCAGGCGTTCCTCTGGCAGCACCGTAGAGAGCTGGAGATCACTGATCCGGACTACACACTGGACGTCGGCCTCGGTGGACCTGTCCCCGGGGTTAGTGAAGCGCTAGGAAATGCACGCTTCTACGCCTCGTTTCGCCGCAACCAGTCGATGTATATGATTCCCCTTTCGGAAGACCGCTTCTCCGAGTACTCGGGGCATCTCAAAATTACTTCCGATGTGGCGCAAGGAATGAAGTTGAGCATAGAAGGCCTGCTCGGCGAAACCACCGGCACGGCGTCCAGCCGCACCGGAGCGCCCGGCATTTTTCAGTCGGCGTCCGGCATTGCTGATAACATGACGAATGTCAGCTTTATAGATACCCGGATCTTCGCCACAGATTACTGGGCTCCGACACGAGTCCGACGAGATATGCTGGGTGCCAGGTTTACACACGCCCCCAGCCAGAACATGTTTTACGAGATCCGCTTCACCCGATTCGGATCGGCGTACGACACGAACCCCGGGCGTCTACGTGATACTACCGCTTCGGTTAGGATCGGCGGCGTACCGTTCGACGAGGCACCATTCGGCTTTTCACCCGAGCCAAGCTTCGGGGTCGCAGGAATGCGCACGGGCGTGGGGATGAGCAATGCTCGGGACACCAGTCGCGTGGTCAACTACAATCTGAAGGCCGACCTGACGTCGCAGATAAACCGGTTTCTTCAGGTGAAGACCGGACTCGAGTACAATCTCACGGATAGCCGCGTCAATTACGGCACCTTCGATCAATTCCTCAGGTCGTCCAATTTCCAGTCCGAGTGGGATCGCATGCCGGTCCGCGGGGCCGTGTACGGTCAAGGAAAGCTTGAATTCCAGGGAATGATCGCGAACCTCGGACTTCGACTGGACTATTTCAACGCGGGTGGGGATTGGTACGAGTTCGACCCATTTACGAGTGCGTTTACGGCGGCGGCGGCTGAAGTCCGCGATTCGCTGCTCGCTGAAGAGCCGACCGACCATATCTTCACACTCAGCCCGCGGCTCGGCGTCTCATTTCCGGTCACCACCTACAGCAAACTTTATTTCAATTACGGGCATTTCCGGTCGTTGCCCGATCCGAACAATCTCTTCCTGTTCCGGACTTTCTCGGAAACCGGTCAGGTTGCTCGGGTTGCCGATCCGAACGCCCCTCTTCCTAAGACTCGCGCATATGAGCTCGGCTATGAACATTCTCTACTGGATCAGTTTCTCATCCGCGTCGCCGGGTACTACAAAGACATCTCCAACGAACCGCAGCTGATTACCTTCACCAGTCGCGACGGCCGGACGGATTATTCCATGTCCAGTCCCGATCGCTACCAGGACGTACGTGGATTCGAGCTGACATTTAGCCGCAGCAGGGGCCAGTGGCTCCAGGGCTTCATCAACTATACCTACATGGTCGATTCATTCGGATGGTTCGGCTTTGATGAGATCAATGAGAATCAGACGATCCAACGGCAGTTCGAAAACAGCGATGCGGAGCGGCGTGCGGCGTTCACACAGCCCGTACCGCGCCCTTACGCCCGCCTCAACCTCGATTTTATAGCGCCTTCGGACTTCGGCCCGGACGTGGCCGGCCTTCGCCCGCTTTCGGACTGGCGGTTGAGCTTCATCGGCGTGTGGCGCGACGGCGGCAAATACACCTGGACGGGCGGCGGCTCAATTCCCGGCGTTCGCAACAATGTTGATCGAGTCGACTTCTGGAATTTGGACCTCCGTCTGGCAAAGAACTTTACCATGGGAAATTCGGAGGCCCAATTTTTTGTGGATGTCTTCAACGCGTTAAATACGAAACGCATGACGCTGGCGAATTCAGCAGCGTTCACCGGATTCATAGACGGCAACGATCAGAACGCGTACCTCCGGTCGCTGCACCTGCCGGAGTCGAACGTCTACAATAATATTCCCGGCGACGACAAGATCGGCACCTACCGGGATTACGACGTGCCATTTCAGCCGATGGAACAGATCCAGTCGAGAACGGAAATCTCTGATCCGGATCCGGGGACGATCTACTTCGAGTCATCGTCGGACGAGTATCTCGTCTTTGACGATGGAAACTGGACATCACCTGACCAGAGCCGTCTCGACGAGGTTCTCGATGAGAAGGCGTACATCGATATGCCGAACCAGAGCTTCCTGACGTTCCTTAATCCCCGTAACGTTTACGTGGGCCTCCGGCTAAGCTTCTAACGTCAGCCACCCTGTCGACACCAACACGTACCGTATCGCCTTGAAAGGCATGATCCCTACTCCGCTCCGACATTTTTGCCGACTCTTCGTCGTCGCTGCTGTTCTTTCGCTTTTCTGGGCGGCAAGTCAGACGAGCCAGGCGCAGTTCACCAGCAAATGGCTCTCCGCGGGGTCGTACCATAACTGGTATTCCGAGATCGGCGCCGAAATCGAATCCGGCGGCTTCGTCGGCAACCAGCAAGACGGCGCACGCTTTCCGGGCATCTATCGCTACACCGACTCACAAGCGTGGAAGGGCCTCTGGATCGGAGCGCGCAACTTCACCGATGAAACCGGGGACTGGCCGTATCGTGTGGTGCATGCTGGTCCTCGCGTGAGTGGGTCCGGAGAGTTCTTTCCGGTTTCATTCGAGATGGTAAGCAAGCATCCGCCCGCAGATGTGATCGTGGACGGCATGTTGTCCGAGAGCCTCGCACCCATGGCCAACGATCGCGTCGATCCCGATATACCGGCCGATCGCATGATCGTAACCGTGGTGAATACGCTCCTCGGGTTGACCATGGAACGACGCGTGCTGCAATTCAGCCAGGAGTTCCACGACAACTATCACATCCTCGAATACACACTTACGAACACGGGCAATACGGACGGCGACGCAGAGATCGAATTGCCCGATCAGACGCTCGAAGACGTCATCTTCTTCAATCAGTGGCGCTGGGCCGTAACCCGAGAAACCCGATATGTCATCGGCAACGCCACGGGATGGGGCATCAATACGATGATCGATACCTGGGGTGACGGGGAGGACGACAACCTGCCTGCACCTGCAGAGCCGATACGAGCACAGTATGCCTGGCACGGCTTCTATCCCGATCGGGACGTCTCGTATAACAACATCGGTGGTCCGGTCCTGCCGGAGGCTCAGCCGGTGGCGGATTACATTTCGAGCACGGATACACTCGGGCGGCTCGCCGCCTACCAATTCATCGGAGCGGCGACACTCCACGCGGATGCATCAGCATCGGATATGAC
>CAZKNF010000014.1:25396-28550 GCA_964554105.1 uncultured Rhodothermales bacterium
GTGGGGAGAGCCTACAACCTGTCCGACGCCGACGACGATGCCCTGATCCCGTATGCCGTAGACGGTGAGGTCCACGAAATGACAAAGAACGAATGGACGTTCACGGGTCGCGACTCACTCTACCAAACATTCCGGCGTGCCCTCGCCAATTATGAGTCCGGATACGAAATTCCGGAATCGCCGGCACCACCGTCCGCGCTCAACGTCGAGTCGGGCGGCGACCGCATCACGCTCGAGTGGGAGTATCCGGCCGACGTTTCGCTCCCGGACGGTTTCGAAATCTACCGCGCGGCGAATGCCTACGACAGCACCTATTCGCTCGTCCACGAGGCCGGTGGCAGTGAGACGACGTTCGATGATACGACCCCCACGCGCGGCATCGATTATTACTATTACATCGTCGCCGTAACCCCTCCAAATTCCGACGATACCGGGCTTACCCCGACGGGTGTACCGCTCCGAAGCAGCCGGTACGCCACGCAGACCTACGTGCCGGCGAATCTGAAGCGCCCCGCCGGCGAGAACCTTTCGGAGATTCGCATCGTGCCCAACCCGTTCAATCTCGGCTCGTCGCCGAACGTACGGTGGCCAGATCAGACCGACAAGCTGGGCTTCTTGAACGTCCCGGGGATCGCTCGGATCGAGATTTATACCGAGCTCGGCGAGCTGGTCGATACCATAGAACACGACGACGGAAGCGGAGATGCGTATTGGGACCACACGACGTCCTCACGCCAGATTGTTGCCAGCGGCATCTACTTCGCAGTGATCACCGATCTGGAGAACGGCGGCCGTGAAATCAAGAAGTTTGCCATCATCCGTTAGGCGCCTCATTCGACTCGCTATCTAACATCGACCCAATGATACAACGCACAACCATAGGGTTGTTGGGCTGCATGCTCCTTCTAGCCGGACCAGCTTTCGGCCAGGCTCAAGATATTGAGCGGGAGAAGATCGCGCGCACAACCATGAAGTTCCTGAACGTCTCGGCACACCCCCGTGCCGCGTCCCTCGGAGATGCCATGACCGCACTCGAGATCGGCGCGATGTCCATGCTTTATAATCCGGCCGGGATGAGCGGTCAGAATTCGTTCCTGAACGTGAGCGTGTCGCAAGCGGATTGGTTCGTCGACGTCGAATACAACTTCGCGACCCTCTCGGTGCGGCCGTACGGCGGACGATGGGGCGTATTCGGCTTCAGCCTCGTTGCGGTTGATTACGGCGAGATTGAAGAGACGATTCGATTCGACAACGATGACGGATACCTCGATCTCGGGACCTTCTCTCCCACGGCGCTCAGCTTCGGTGTGGGCTACGCGCGGACGCTCACGGACCGCTTCTCTATCGGCGCACACGTCAAGTATGCCCGGCAGGATCTGGGGAACAGCGTAATCTCGACGAATGATGAATTGGAGATGGACCGCGCGGACAATGAGGAGAGCGTCATCGCATACGATTTCGGGATGCTCTATCGGACCGGCTTCAGGAGCCTGACCTTCGCCGCCGCTGCGCGCAATTTCGCACCTGAGGTGGAATATGAAGAGGAAAGCTACGAGCTGCCGCTTCTCCTCACGATCGGAGTGTCTATGAACCTGACTGACTTCACGAATGTGAACAGGGACATGCACTCCTTCGTCGTCTCGGTAGATACGGAGAGCCCGCGCGACTACCACGAACAGATCAAAATCGGCGGCGAGTATACGTTTCTCAATACGATCTCCTTACGGGCAGGATACATCTTCCCCACTGATCAGCAAGGCATCAATGCGGGGATCGGTATTCATCGTACGATCGGCGGCATTAGTATTGGCGGAGATTACGCCTACACCGATTTCGGTGTATTCGACAGCGTTCATCGGATCGGCCTCGAACTATCTTTATGAGCATACGGATACTGTTTCTCTTGATGGCGCTGTTCGCCGTCGGCTGCGACACTGGGCCGGCGGAGAGCCTCTATGACGAGGACCGTGGATTCATGCCCGATCCGGTCGTCGATCGCATCGAGCCCTCCTCCGCGCTGGCGGGAATCGGCACGCTTACCATTTTTGGTGAGAACTTTTCCACCGAGCCGTCCGAAAATCTGGTCTATTTCAATGACACGCGGGTTGACGTCGTCGAAGCATCTCCGACGGAGCTCGTCGTGAACACTCCGAATCTGCCTGGCGACGATGTCGTCGTCCGCGTCACGCTCATCGAATCGGAGGAGTTCAGCAATAGCCTTACGTACACGCTGGATCCCGCCGTCGAGCGTTTTGGCGCGATTGCCGATTTCGAGGAAGTGTTCGGAATTACTACGGATTCGGAGGACAATGTGTACATGTCGCTGTTCTCCAGCAACGTCTCCGCGGGCATCGTACGGCTGACCCCCGAGGGTGAGCGCAGCGATTACGTAGCATCAACGTTCCAATGGAACGCTCTTGATTTCGATTCCGACGGCTATCTTTACGGCGTGAGAAATGTGCGGGCGGTCTTCCGCTTTCTGCCCGGCGGCGGTGATGCGGAGACCTGGGCGGTTGCCGACGACGCCTCGGCGCGGTTCAGAGCGCTCGACGTCGATGATGATGATGTGGTGTGGGTTGGCGGCGGAGGCGGAAACGTCTATAGCATCACACCAAGTGCCGAATTAACGGCGCATCCCGTGTCATCGACTGTAACTGCAATCAAGGTTTCAAATGATTTTCTGTACCTCGGGCTCGAGGGTGATCCGTCGAGCGTCGTGCGGCATCAGATCCAGCAGGATGGATCGATCGGTGTCGAGGAAGCCATTTTCAATGCACCGGACGGAGTCGACGTGATGTCACTGGCGCTTGCACAGGACGGTGAATTACTCGTCGGAACGGACAACGACGACCCCATTTTTGTGGTAGAGCCCGATGGTTCGAGCGACGTTTTTTATCCGGGTGTACTGGAGCCGACTGCGCTGAAGCTGGCGTGGGGAGCCGACGGCGTCCTGTACATGACACGTGGGCAAACCGATGACACGACCCCCGACCTTCTTCGAATCAACACCCCTTTTCAGGGAGTGCCTTAACAGACGAAAAATCACGTTACAATCAACAGGAGGGAACAACATGAGTAGAATTTTACCGCTTACCTTAGTAATGCTCGCTTTTCTCAGTACGGAGGCATTGGCCCAGTGGGAGTCGGTCGGGCC
>CAZKNF010000014.1:28650-45272 GCA_964554105.1 uncultured Rhodothermales bacterium
TAATGCTCGCTTTTCTCAGTACGGAGGCATTGGCCCAGTGGGAGTCGGTCGGGCCGTTTCCAGATGACACGACGTTTACCAGCCCGATGCATGGGGTAGCCGTAGACGGGGAAGGCAAGGTATGGCTTACCCCGTATGGTTCGACGGAAGAGCTTGAGGTTTCCGAGGACAGCACGGTCCTCACACGGGCGATCTACGTGTTCGAACCGGACGGCACACCTGCCGACTTCTCGCCGATCCAGACGCTCACCATAGATGGGGAGACGGATACGCTGCTCGTTCCCAGCACCGGTTTAGAGACGGACATCGACGGCAATATTCTGCACGTTACGGGAACCGGTTTCCTGTATCGAATCGACCATCAGACGGGTGAGGGTCTCGACCGAGTCGAAGTACAGGAGGGTATTTCACAAGCCATGCCGGCCGTCGACGAAAACGGCAATATCTTTACGGCCAACGTGATCTCAGAGGCTGGTCCACTTCGCATTTTCGACAACGATCTCGTCTTCATCGAGAACGCCGTCGATACGACGCAGGGGTTCTCACGCGGCTTTGAGGTCACCGCCGACGGCAACACGATCTACTGGGGCGGCTTCGACAATGAGGCGGTGTGGAAGTACACGAGACCGGACGAGTTCAGTCCTTTCGATGCTACACCTGACACAACCGACCTGGTCGGAATGACTGCAGAATCGTTCGCCCGTCATCCGGAAACCGGAAATATCTGGATCAGTGCAGGAGCTGGAGCAGACGCGCCATTTGTCACGGCTTCGTGGTACGAAATAGATGTCGATACCGATGAGGTCGTCGACAGCCTCGTGTGGGATCGATCCGCCGGCTACGTTGGTGAATTGCCTCGTGGGATAGCGTTCGCTCCCGATGGTATGACCGCGTACGCCGTTGTCTTCGACGCCACCAGCGGCGCGCCGTCGGTTCAACAGTTCGAGTTCGACCCGGTCACGGCGATCGAAAAAGAACCGGGCGATCTGCCGAAGAGCTTCGCGCTCGAGCAGAACTACCCGAATCCGTTCAATCCGTCGACGGAAATCCAGTTCGCCCTGCATGAGGCCGGACACGTAACACTGAAGGTGTACGACGTGCTGGGTCGTGAGGTCGCCGTCCTCGTCGACGAGCACCTGGCAAACGGCAACTATCGATTCACCTTCGATGCATCCGACCTCACGTCGGGCACCTACGTGTATACCCTCTCCGCAGGCGGCGAGCGGAAAAGCGCGTCCATGGTGCTGGCGAAGTAATCGTCGGTTTTGATTCATCTAGTTCTGTATGATCGAAGGGCATCCGGCCGATGTGTGCCGGGTGCCCTTTGTTCATTCGCTCGCCTCGTTAAAGCTTTGTCTCCTCGCTATGACCCGATCGCTACCGTTCTCCCCTGCTATTCTCATCATCGCGTTGCTCGCCCTCGTATCTACGATTCCTGCGCCGGCGGCTGCACAGGGTGATCCCGACTCGCCGCCGAAGTATGAATTTCGAGGCGCTTGGATTGCTACCGTCACGCGTTTGGACTGGCCGTCGACGTCCGACCCCGCCGCTCAGCGATCGGAATTGATCGCGATGCTCGACGAGCTCAAGGAGGCCGGCATTAATGCGGTCATGTTTCAGGTTCGCACTGAAGGGGACGCCATGTACGAGTCGGACCTCGAACCCTGGTCATACTGGCTGACCGGCGAGCAGGGCACCGCCCCCGATCCCCTGTACGATCCGCTTGAGTTTGCCATCGAAGAAGCCCACGCCCGGGGCATGGAGCTGCACGCGTGGTTCAATCCATATCGAGCGGTTCGCGGCTCGGGCTATGAGCAGGCTCCGAATCACGTCACCGCCACCCATCCCGAATGGCTCCTGACGTTCGACAACATCCAGATATTCGACCCCGGAATCCCGGAGGTGCGCGATTATGTATCGGAGGTCATTCTCGACGTCGTTGAACGCTACGATATCGACGGCGTGCATTTCGACGACTACTTCTATCCCTATCCGCCCAACCACATCAGCGACGAAGATCAGGAAACGTTCGAAACGCACGGCGGCGACTTCGAGGATATCGGTAATTGGCGGCGCAACAACGTCAACTTGTTGATCGAGCAAATTCACGAGGGCATCGAGTCGACCAAGCCGCAGGTGAAGTTCGGCATCAGTCCGTTCGGCATCTGGCAGAACGGCGTGCCTCCGGGCATCATTGGATTAGATGCCTATAACGTCATCTTCGCTGACGCCGTGACGTGGCTGGATGAGCAGTGGCTGGATTATTTGACGCCGCAGCTTTACTGGGCCTTCGGCGGCGGACAGGATTACGGATCGCTGGCGCCCTGGTGGGCCGAACACGCGGCGGCAAACGATCGGCACCTGTATCCTGGACACGGCCTGTATCGCTCCGAGTCCGCCACATTTTCCGGCAGTCTCTTCGCCGCTGACGAGGTGCCGAGGCAGGTGCGATTCAACCGCGAACATGAGGACATCTCGGGAAGCGTCTTCTTTCGAGCGCGAAACATCACACTGTACACTTCCAAGGGCTTTGCTGATTCGCTCGAAACCGATCTGTACCGCTTCCCTGCACTGACACCGGTCATGGATTGGCACGACCAGGACGCTCCGCCGCCGCCGGGAATGCTCTCGTTCGAGTGGACGGGTGATGAGGAGGTCACGCTCTACTGGTCCGCACCGGAAGTGTCCGACGAGGAGGACGTCGAACCCGCTCGTTATGCCGTCTACCGGTCGAGGTCGGACGCGACGCCCGATCCTGAGGTGCTGATGGCGGATGCGCAGAATTTGCTCGCCGTCACGGGTGACACGATGCTGGCCGACCGGCCCGGTATCGCCGACGATCCGTACCATTACGTCGTCGCCTCAGTGAGCGCGAACTCGATCGAGAGCGAACCCGGCAACTTCGTGTCGGTCGAAGGCCGGGCCACGTCGATCGAAACGCCGTCCGAGATGCTGATCAGCTTCAGCCTCGAACAGAATTATCCTAATCCGTTCCGCGACCATACCGAGATCGATTTCACGCTCGAAAAATCGGCGTCGGCGACGCTGCGCGTCTATGACGTGCTGGGACGCGAGGTGGTCCGTCTCGTAGACGGCGAACGCCTGGCGCCGGGCACCTACTCCATCGAGTGGGACGGAACGGACATGGCCGGGACCGATCTCCCGGCCGGGACGTACTTCGGAGCCCTCGAGGTCGACGGCAGCCGAGCGACACGAACTATGGTGCTTCTGCGTTAGCCGGATATGCACCTGCGAAGCCTGATCGTTCTGATTCTCCTTTGCCTGTACGCGTGCCCTCCAGGGACGACGGCGGCACAGGCGACCACGAAGCCGGCCGTGCATGCGGCGACAGATGAGAACGAGCGGCCGGCCGCCATACTAGCGATCGACTCGTTGCTGCAGCACGAAGTTGCGCAGGAGAACGTCGCGGGAGCCGTCGTGCGGGTCGTGAAAAGCGGAGAGATCCTCCATAGTCGTGCGTACGGATTTGCGCAGCGATATACGTACGGGATGGAGCCGCTTGATCCATCTGTCGAAATGACTCCGGATCACGTGTTCGATCTGGCGTCGTTGACGAAAGTTTTCGCGACGACGTTCGCCGTAATGCTACTCGTTGACGAAGAGTCGATCGCACTCGATACGGCGGTAACTGCCTATCTTCCCGAATTTACCGGAGCGGAAAAGGACCGGATCACCGTCCGCCATCTGCTGACCCACACGGCAGGATTGAGCCGCTGGAATCCGCTTTATTATGACGCCTCGACGTCGGGAGAGACCCTCGAGCTGATCGCGCGAATGCCACTCGATTATGAAGTGGGCGCCGGCCGCAACTACAGCGATCTCGGATTTATGCTGCTCGGCTACCTTGTGGAGCGGGTGTCGGGGTGCGGGCTCGAGGAGTTTGTTGCCGAGCGTCTGTACGAGCCCCTCGGCCTGCATCACACGACGTTCCTGCCACTCCCAAACGGCATCGATCGGTCCCTGATCGCCGCCACCTCGCACGGTAACCCCTTCGAGCGCCGCATGGTATACGACGATTCATTCGGCTACGAAGTCGACGTGGATCCGGATGCCTGGAATGGATGGAGGGAGTACACCCTTCGCGGCGAGGTGAACGACGGCAATGCGTACTACGCCAACGACGGCGTCGCCGGACATGCCGGATTGTTCTCGACCGCCGATGACCTCCAGACGCTAATCGATCTTCTTCTTCGCGGTGGTCGCCTCTCCGGTGATACGCTGATCCATCCCGACATCATCGAAGCCTTTCTCGAACGGGACACGCTGGGCGGAAATGGCCTTGGGTGGGCTCTGGATCCGGAAGTCATCCAGGCGCGCGGCGCTCCCGACGGAACCTTCGGGCACACCGGATTCACCGGAACCAGCGTCGTCGTCATTCCGGAGTATGACGCCTCGATCATCCTCCTGACTAACAGACAGAACGTCGGGACCGACGAGACGGGCTCCTATTATAACATCAATCCCACCAGGCAGAAGGTCCTCACGTTCGTGCTCGACTATCTCGGGAGATGACGGATCGCACGTGAGACCGCCCGCAGGAATGTCTACGCTGTGGTCTCGATTTCTTTCAAAAAATCTTCGGGTATATCCGAAGTCTTCCTCGCTACGATCGCGAAATAGAACAGCGGCACGCCTTCCATCGAGAACCTGTGTCGATACTTCTCGAGATGATAGACATCCAGGTACTCCGAAGAAATCAGTTCGCGAATGAACCTAGAGAATCCGGACGTGTCCGCTCTGTCCAGAAACGTGTCCTTGATGTTCAGCGCCACCCATCCATCCGTCCGGACAAGTTTTAAAGCCTGGTAGAATGCGCTGAGGGGGATGTCTCCGAATCCGAGTGCGGCGACCGCGGTAAGGCAGTTAATCGACCACTCGCTGATTTCCTCGGCTAGTTCCGGATCGAGATCCGTGAAGTCGGCGACGTAGTACTCGTCGTACACACCCGGTCGATCCCGATTGGCGGCATCTTTTGCTTCCGGGACGATGTCAGCACCGACGAGCCGCGCTACACCATAAGACTTCAGGACGTCCCCCATCATGCCGTTTCCGGCACCAAGGTCGAGGACGCGCAGCTCCGTAAAGGGCTCATCCGCATCGCTGAGCGTCTGATAGAGAATTTCACCCACTTTCTTCGGCGAAGAGCATTTCAGGCGCTCGTAGACCACCTGCTCATAGAGGCCGGGACGCTGATAGATGAGGGAATAATCGTGAAGCCGGAGCCGAACTTTCTGGCCGTCTTCCATCAAATAGAAATAGACCTCGTCCTGCCCGAGATTTGTGATTTCGTTTCTCGGAAATTGTATGCGATGCCGATTCGGCATGGTTAGTCATGTCGAGATTGTCCAAGGGATGATGGTCGTGCAGGTGGGACTACACGGCAGCATGTGACATTGTTGCGGTCGGATCTCCACGAACTCGGTGTCGGCAATCCAAACAAATACGTTCACGTGGGTTTCACGGGGGAAATGAGATTCCCTATTGATCGGCGCTCCTTTGCCGTCAGGTCGGCTCTCCTTCACAGTCGCGAAGGCTTAATGCAATTCGTAACAACCACATGCACCTCGCAACTCGGACGGCCGAAAATGGTCACAACAGCGGGAGAAATGCCTACCTTTCTTATTCCCCTCGCTTTCTGCTTACTCTAAAAGGGAACGAAGCGGTACGTCCCGCCCGCAAAGGCACGTTCGGACGCGGCCGGTGTAGGCGAACGTTGAGCTGCAGACGTCGCATATGTTCACCAGGAGTTTCATTTTCCTTGCCTCCATTCTCGCGGCCTTACCGTGCGTCGCATTATCCGCATGCGCGCAGGATGCCGACAGCGTGCGCACACGCGCCTACGCATCCCTGAATTCCGGCCGTTACGACGACGCGCGCGAGCACTTCCTCGACCTGCTCGAACTGGGCGATGTCGAGGCAGCCCTCGGGTATGCACAGACGTTCGAAGCTGTTGGCGAGTATGAGGAGGGCCTAGAAGCCATCGACGCCCGCATTGCGGACGCGTCGAGCACCAGCGCTCTTCAGTGCGGCCGAGGACGGCTGCTGGTCGCGCTCGGGCGTTATAATGATGCTGGCAGCGCCTTCGACGATGCGCTTCAGGCGGACGAGATCCTCTGGCCGTGCGCCGCCGATTTTGCTGACCTGCTCGAGCGGATGGGCCGAACTCGCGACGCTCGCAGAGTATTCAGTGCCGTCTTCGATCGGTATGAGCGGGGCGACTTCCGCACGGCATCCGACCTGGCCGCCGGCGGTCGAGCCGCAGCCGCACTCGAGGAGTATCGAGACGCGAACTCCGCGTTCAGTACGGCACACGAGGTCGATCCTGAGGATGTCTCCGCCCTCTACGAATGGGCGGAGCTCTTTCGAGACAAGTTCAATGACGCTGAAGCGCGGCGTACGTACGAGGAGGCTCTCGCCGTCAATCCGCGACATGCCCCGTCGCTCGTCGGGCTCGCTCACGCATCCGGCAGTTTCGAACAGCAGGAGGACCTCGCGCAGAAAGCTCTCACGATCAACCCGAATCTGACGGACGCCCTGGATCTCCTGGCCGGCTTGCGAATTCTCGACGGCATGTACGCGGAGGCCGAGGCATTTGCCCGGCGTGCACTCGACGTCGATCCGAACGCTATCACATCGCTGGCGCAGCTGGCGTCAACCTATACTCTGCGAGGCGATGAGGAAGCGTACGAGCGCACGGAGGCTCGAGCGCTCGACGTCGATCCGCGGGCCAGCGACTTCTATCTGGCGGTTGCGGAGAACGTCACGCGTCGCTACAGGTACCCGGATGCGGCGAGATTTGCGGAGCGGGCGGTAGAGGTGAACGGCGATGATCCGCGTGCGCATGCTGAACTGGGTGCGGCGCTGCTCCGGCTGGGACGGAGGTCCGAGGCCCGTCGGCACGTCGAATACGCGTTCGAGCTGGATCCATACAACTTCTTCGCCGCCAACACGCTGACACTTCTGGACGAGCACGAAGACTTTTCGCTGCTCCAAAGCCCGAATTTCTCCCTGCTCATCCATTCCGATGAAAGCGAGGTACTGGGTCCTCTCGTGCTTGAAATGGCCGAGGAGAGCTTCGATTCCCTGAGCGCACGTTATCCATACGAGCCGAACGGCAGGATTCTCATCGAGGCCTACAATGACCCGGACGATTTCGCCGTCCGTATCGCGGGCGTTCCACACGCCGGCCTCCTGGGCGTGAGCTTCGGCGACGTCGTGGCAGTGAATACGCCGCGCGCGCAGTCCGGCAGTGCATACAACTGGGCCCGGACGCTGTGGCACGAGATCGCGCACACGATGGCCATCGGCGTATCGAACCACCACGTGCCGCGCTGGCTTACCGAAGGACTCTCCGTGTACGAAGAGGGACGGGGGCGTCCGGAGTGGGGTCGAGAAATGGAACTTGCCTTCCTTTCCGCATTCGAAGAAGAGGTACTGTTGTCCCTGGAAGAAATCGATCGCGGATTCACGCGGCCGAGCTATCCGGGGCAGGTGATGCTCTCGTACTTTCATGCAGGACAGGTAATCGGATTCATCGCAGATGAATTCGGGTTCGATGCGATCGTCTCCATCCTTCAGGGACTCGCTGCCGGTGAGACGCAGGAAGACGCAATCCGCGAAGCCACCGGCATCGAGATGTCCGAGCTCGATCGGCGATTCGGTGAAGATGTGCGGCGGCGAAGCCGAGAAATCGCGCGGGCGTTCGGCGGCATGCCCGACATCCCGTCCTCCGCTGATGATGCGGCGGCGCCGGATGAACTTGCGCCCGGTCCTCTATTCGATCAACTTCGCGAAGGCGCGGACCACCTCGAGTCGGAAGACTATCGAACAGCCGAATCTGCATTCGAAGCCGCCCTTTCGATGTATCCTGAGTATGTCGGCCCGGGCAACGCCTACGCCGGTCTAGCCGCCGTTTACCGCCACGAAGGCCGTGAGGACGAGCTGGTGGATGTCCTGGAGCGGTATCTCGATCTGGCAGAAGACGAAGTCGATTCGACGCTCGAGCTCGCAGAGATCTTCCAGGAGCGGGGTGACTCCGAGCGTGCTGCCGAGATGTTGGAACGCAGCCTTCACGTCGCGCCGTATGATGCCGAGGTGCGCGGCCGGCTGGCTGATCTCTACGACGAGACGCAGCGGTTCGATGCGGCCGTGATCCATCACCGTGCGGTGGTCGCGCTCGAACCTTCCGATCGAGCCGGAGCATACTATCGTCTCGCACGCAGCATGCACCAGAATGGTGAGGTCGAGCCGGCTCGGCGCGCTGTGCTGCAAGCACTCGAAGTGGCTCCCGACTTTCGCGAGGCGCAGCAATTGCTGCTCGAACTCAACCGATGACCGCTTACGTGCCCGATGGGCCCGTCGGCTCCATGATCATTTTGACAGGATAGACCACGAACGACGCCGCCAGGATTTCTACGATGCCGCAAGCCGTACTCATACTGTTGTTGACCGTCCTGGCGCTGCCGGTTCACGCGCAGGAGGATCATGGCTTCCGATTCGTACGAATCCAGTACGGAAGCGACCTGCCGGGCTGGCAGGTGCAGGGCGGCGCGCCGTGGAGCCACGACCATCCGCGAGCGGAGCTGCATTTTTATGAAGCGCTCGAGCGCACGACGTCGATCCACGTCGCCGGACCGCCGATCGTGTTGACGCTTAAGGACGACCGGATTTTCGAGCATCCCCTGCTCTATCTGTGCGAGCCGGGATACTGGGAGATGGATGATGAGGAGGTCGAGAACCTGCGTGCCTATCTGGATCGCGGTGGATTTATTCTTTTTGACGATTTTCGAGGACGTGAGGAGTGGGACCAGCTTTACGAGCAGCTAAAGCGGCTTTTCCCGGATATAGAGCCCGTAGAAATCCCGCCGGATCACTTCATCTGGAGCATTTACTATGAAGTCGACCCGGTAGCCGCACCCTCGCTGGTCCGCGGACGGAGCTACACGGACTATGAAGACCGGTACTATGCCCTCTTCGACGAAGAAGGCCGCATGATGGCCCTCATGTGCTACAATCAGGATATCGGGGACGGATGGGAATGGCCCGAGCGTAATTTCCAGGATGCCTCAACGACGGCATTTCAGATGGGAATCAATTTTTTGATGTACGCCCTTACGCACTGATGCAGCGTGGCGACCGAACTCAAGAACTTGCAATAACGGATATATCAATGCAGGACGGACCGCAAAACGCGAACGCGAACGTGAATCATGATCCCCGTGCCTCGGTGGACGGTCAAATCGATTCGGCGTCACAGGAGCAGCTCCTCGCTCGCCTTCAAGAAGGGAAGGAACAGATCATTCGGCAGCTCCGGCAGCGGATCGTCGGGCAGGACGACGTTATCGAACAGGTGCTCATCTCGCTGTTCGCCGGGGGGCACTGCCTTATCACCGGCGTACCCGGATTAGCCAAGACGCTCTTGATCAAATCGCTGGGAGAAATCCTGGATCTCTCCTACAAGCGGATTCAGTTCACGCCTGACTTGATGCCTGCGGACATCACCGGCATCGACATCATCGAAGAAGACCGGGCGACCGGCCGCCGTGAGATCAAATTCGTACGCGGGCCCATCTTTGCGAACATCATTCTTGCGGACGAGATCAATCGTACTCCGCCCAAGACACAGGCGGCGCTGCTGGAGGCGATGCAGGAATATCAGGTGACCGCGGGCGGGGAGCTCCTGCCGCTCGAACGTCCGTTTTTCGTGCTGGCTACGCAGAATCCGATCGAGCTGGAGGGGACCTATCCTCTCCCAGAGGCACAGCTCGATCGCTTTATGTTCAATATTGTGATCGACTATCTCTCGGCGGAAGACGAGCTCGAGGTGGCGATGTCGACAACATCCAGGGAGACTGAACCGCTGATGAGCATACTCAGCGGAGAGGACATCCTGGCGTTTCAACATCTCGTTAAGCAGGTATACGTACCTCAAAACGTTGCGCAGTTCGCCGTCGATCTAGTGCGAAGCACGCGGCCGGACAATCCGGACGCGCCGACTTTCGTCAAGGAATGGGTGAGCTGGGGTGCCGGGCTCAGGGCGACACAGTATCTGCTTCTGGGTGCGAAGGTGCGTGCCGTCTTCCGAAATCGGTACAACGTCGCCGTCGAAGACGTGCGTGCGCTGGCGTACCCTGTCCTGCGCCACCGCGTCCTGACGAACTTCTACGCAGAATCTGAGAAGGTGACCGTCGAGGACGTGATAGAGAAGCTGCTGGAACGCGTCCACGAGCCGGTCTCTAAGCTCTAGGCATATAATGTGTCTCATCTCTAAGCATGTAATTCTGAACACCGGAGCCTGAACACGAACCTGAACATCGAACGCTGAATTCCGAATCCTTCATAGATCCCAACGTGCTGTCGCGCATCTCCAATATGGAGCTGCTCGCTCGGGCCGTCGTGGAAGGCTTCGTCGCCGGACTGCACCGAAGCCCGTACAAAGGGTTCTCAGTCGAATTCATGTCGTACCGTCCGTACATCCCGGGAGACGATTTGATGCGGCTCGACTGGAAGCTTTTCGGCCGCACCGACCGTTACTATGTGAAGGAGTTCGAGGACGAAACGAACACGTCCCTGAACATCCTCCTGGACGTCAGCGGGTCGATGGACTATGCGTCGAACGGGGTGACGAAGCGGGCGTACGCCTCGTATCTGGCGGCGGCCATGGCGTACCTCGTCATCCGCCAGCGAGATGCGGCAGGCATGACGTTCTTCGATGATAAGATCATCGAACATATTCCGCCGCGCAGCACGACGAGCCATCTTCACACGATGCTCCAGGTTTTGTCAAATCTGGGGCCGGGCGCACGCACGGAGGTCGGCAAGCCCCTGCACGAATTGGCCGAGCGGCATCGGAAGCGCGGATTTATCGTTCTGATCTCCGATCTGCTGGATGATCCCCAGGCCATTATGGACGGCATCCGGCACTTCCGATTTCACGGACACGAGGTCATCGTCTTCCACGTTATGGATCCCCGGGAATTGAGCTTCGACTTTTCGGATCTCGTCGAGTTTGAGGACATGGAGACGGGTGAGAAGCTGCTGCTCGCCTCGGAAGCGAGCCGCGAAGCGTACCTTGAGAATCTCGATCACTTTCGATCGACGATCGTTCGGGAGTGCGGCCTTCTCGGCGTCGATTACGCCCTGCTGCCGACGGATCGGCCCCTTGATTTCGCCTTATTCGAGTATTTGGCAGCGAGAGCGAGGCGATAGACATGTCGTTCATCAACTCCATATTTCTTTTTGCTACGGCGGCGGCCGTACTTCCACTCCTGTACCATCTGGTGCGGCGGCTCAAAGCCAAAACTGTCCCGTTCAGCTCGCTCATGTTCCTGAAGGCCACGCCGAAGGAACTCGTTCGAAAGCGCCGACTGAAGGACCGGCTGCTCATGGCTGCCCGCATGGCCATCTTTCTGCTGCTTGCCTTCGTTTTCGCGCGGCCGTATCTCCCCGCCGAGGAACTCCCATTTGTCCAGGAGCGCGAAACACAGTCGGTCGTGCTGCTCGTCGATCGCTCCTTCAGCATGCAGTATGATGGAGCATGGGATCGGGCGATCGACGCCGTTCGTGATCGTCTCGATGCCGCAGGCCAGGGCGACGAGGTGGCCGTCGCCACGTTCGCCGACGACGTCGAGCTGCTGGCGCCGCTCGAAACCGATCTCGCCGTACACCGGGCCGCGCTCGACGCGATCGAGCCGAGTTACCGTGCTACGGACTATTTCCCCGCCTTGCAGCGGGCTCAGGACGTCCTACAGGATGCCCGGCACAGCCGCCGCGTGGTGGTGCTGATTTCTGATTTCCAGAATTCCGGGTGGACCGGGGCGCTCGACAACTTCGAGCTGGACGCCGGTCTGGATTTCGAGACGGTGCCGGTGGGCGCCGCCGAAGCCGACAACCGGTTCGTGGAGGCCATGCGAGTCTCCGGGAGCCGGACGGGCGACCGCTATGCCGCACGCTACGACGCTCGCATCGCCGCGCTCGGTGAGCCGGCTGAGCTTTCGGCGACGCTCGTCATCGACGATGCGGAAGTTGACCGCCGGAGCCTTCCGTCCCGCTCGTCGGCTCCGGTCTCCTTTCAACACATTGTGCCTCGTGACGGGTACTATCAGGGCAGTCTGGCGATCGACGGCGACGCGCTTCCCGGCGATGATCGGCACTATTTCACCGACCGCGCCGCCGCGGCGCCCGAGCTCCTTATCGCCGGCGGCCAGGGCGGTACCGCGCGGCGTGACGCGTTCTACCTGCGCAGTGCATTCGATCTCGGCGAGGCATCGCGATTTCGGATTTCGCCTGACGGCGACCTTACGGAACCGGTGCTGCGTCGGCATGACGTCGTGTTTCTCGCCAATCGATCCGCTGCGGGATCCGCCGAGTTTTCGGCGCTCCGGAGCTTCGTCGAAAACGGCGGAACGCTCGTTATCTCCGCCGGGGATCAGGCGGATCAGACCGGCCTTGCTCGCCTTCTGGAGGAACTCGACGTCGGCCGTATCGACCGCATCATAGATGTCCGTGAGGAGCAGGGATATGAGGCAATTATCGGTGACATCGATCGGCAGCACGGCATTTTCGAGCCGTTTTCGGCGGGAGGCGGATCCGGCGCGATCCTACGCCCGAAGTTTCGCCGTTATGCTCGGCTCCTTCCGGCTGACAACACGAATGTCGTCGGCCGCTTCGACACCGGGGACGTGTTCCTGGCCGAACGCCGACTCGGCAGCGGCTCCGTGCTCTTCTACGCGTCTACGTTCGACGCGAGCTGGACGGATCTGCCGCTCGACGAAATGTACGTTCCGTTCGTGTACCAGCTCGCGGAATACGGCGTCGGCCGCTCGGAGGAACGACATGGATTCGTGGTCGGCGAAGCTGTGCCGCTGGCCGGCGAGCCGTCCCAGACGTGGGAAATTCGCTCTCCAGAAGATCGTCTTCACCGCGTGACGCTCGACGAGTCCGGACAGGGATTTTTCCGCGACGCGGACGTACCCGGACACTATGCCGCTGCAGCCGCAGGCGAGACGCGCTACTTCTCCGTCAACATAGATCCGCGTGAATCGGATTTGACACCGAGAGATCCCGACGAGATGTATGCTTCCGTCATCGCGCCTCCCGACGACCACCCCGCGACGCCGGAACAGGCAGCCGCCGCGGTGGTCGAGACAGATGAACGGCAACAGAAACTCTGGCGCATTTTGCTGCTCTGCGTGATCGCTCTGTTTGCTGCGGAGACCTACTTCGCAAATCGACGTACGGGAAAGCGAAAGGCCGGTGCCGGCCGCGAGCGGCAGAATGGGCGTCCGACGATGGACGCGAGTAATGGAAAGCAGGAAAGCCTGGGCGAGAGGCTAGCCCAGGTGTGGAAGTGAGGACGAGAGGATAGCCGGTTGTGAAATTGATAACGAGAGGATAGCCGAGGCGTCATTGAAGACAAGGGACAAGCCGAGGAATGGAACCGAGGGCAAGAGGATGCAGAACGAGAAAGGGGACACGGCCATGAGGAATACAAATCATCGGGTCAACACCTTCATTCGTGAGATTCGCTCGAGCTGGCGCCGGCGCGCCGTGCTGCAGGGCGCAGCGTTCAGCATCGGAGTGCTCGGCGTCTGGGGCTCCATCCTCCTCCTTCTTTACCGGTTCACGGCCGTTCCGCCGATCGTGCTGTTCATCGGAACGGTGGTCGGCGTGCTCGCTCTCGCATACGTAACCGTGCGTTATGTTCTGATGCCCGGCTTCCGGAAGATCTCGGACCGGCAGATCGCCCTCTACGTTGAAGAGCAGATTCCGGATCTCGAGGATCGGCTGAACAGCGCCGTGGAAATTGACGATCCGGATGCCGCACGGCACGCCCACGGCATCCTCGTCGACCGCCTCATCGAAGACGCATCTGACCGCGCGCGCACCATCCCCCTAACCACGATCATTGACCGTCGCCAGGTGAACATCCTCGCCGGTGCGGGCGCTGCCGGACTCGCCCTGTTCCTCGTTCTCGCTGTGACCAGTCTGGATGATCTGCGCGGATCGCTCTTCGGAGCCGATTTAGCCGCGATGGTGTCGCCCGCACAGCCGATGATGACGATCGATCCGGGCAACACCGAGATCGAACAGGGCGCCTCCCAGGAGATCGTCGTTACGCTGCGCGAGGAGACCGACCGGGATGTGGTTTTGCATTACCGATCGGGCGATACGTGGCAGAAATCATCCATGCAGAGCGCGATCGGTGAACCCGCCTTTCTGCACGAATTTATCGACGTGCAGGAGCCGGTAGAGTACTTCGTCGAGCACGACCAGCAGCGTTCGGATCCCTTCACCATCTCGCTCTACACGTTCCCGAAAGTCGAGCAGATCGACCAGATCCATACGTATCCAGATTACACCCGGCGTGCACCGCGGCGAGAAGAGAACACGGGCGACATCCACGGACTGGCGGGCACGTCCGTGACGCTGGACATCGCCACATCGGGCACGGTCCAGGAGGCCGAGCTCGTGGTGGACGGCGACCGCACGATCCCGCTCGAGCCGTCGGGCGACGGACGCTTTCGGGGCACGATGGCTCTCGAAGAGCCCGGATTCTACACCGTCCGCCTGACGGACAATGCGCAGAAGCAGAATAAATTTCCACAGGAGTATCGCATCACGCCCGTCGATGACGAGAAGCCGTACGTCACCATCGTCGATCCGCGGCGTGATGTGCGTGCCAATTCCGTCGAGGAAGTGCTCGTTGCGGCGCGAGCCGAGGATGATTTCGGAATCAGCAACGTGCGCCTCCGGTTCGCCGTGAACGGGGGCGACGAGCAGGATGTCGCCCTGCACTCGACCGACGCGGCCGATGCCGACGAGATCGAGGGGGAGCACCTATTCTTCCTCGAGGATTTCGGTCTGGAGCCTGGCGATGTCCTGTCCTATTACGTCGAAGCCGAAGATCATTACCACGAGTCGCCGGCTGCGACCGACATGTATTTTATCGAAGTGATCCCGTTTGACCGGGATTACTCCCAGGCGAGCGCCGGCGGGATGCAGGGCGGCGGCGCCGCGCAGAGCGGCATCGTGCTGAATCAACAGCAGATCATCGCCGCCACGTGGAAGCTCTACCGCGAACGCGATGACACGAACGATGAATCCTATCAGTCCTCCAGGCGCGCACTTGTCCAGGCGCAGGAGAATCTTCGCAGCAACATCGAACAGCGCATCGGCGCAACGGCGTTCTCGCTAGAGCTGCAGCAGGATGAAGATACGCGTGTCATCGCAGAACACCTGCGTTCGGCGGTTCGATCGATGGGAGAAGCGGTAGCGGAGCTGGAGAGAGATCGGCTGCGCGATGCGATGGGTCCTGAACGAGAGGCTCTCAACCACCTCCTCAAGGCAGATGCGCTCAACAAGGACCGCCAGGTTGCGCTCAACAGCGGCGGGCAGGGCGGAGGGAGCGCCTCGGCCACGGAAGAGCGGATGACTGAGCTCATGGATCTCGAGCTCGATATATCCAAGGACAAGTACGAAACGTTGCCCGAGTCGTCCGCCCAGCAGGACGCCGGCGAAATGAACGAGGCACTGCAGAAGCTTCGCGAATTATCGCGCCGGCAGCAGAATCTGTCCAATGACAGTCGACGCACACTCGAAGGCGAAGACCAAAAAAGGATGGTCGAGCGGTTGCAGCGCGACCAGGACGATCTCCGCCGAGAGGCACAGTCGCTGTCGGACGACATGCGGCGGATGGCGCGGCGCGATCAGCGCCTCAGCGACGAAGTCGACGAGCAGCTCGATCGTGTCGCACGCAATATGCAGGAGGCGGAACGTGCGCTGCGCGAGGGGGATGTCGACGGCGCACGCACGAGCCAGCAGCAGGCCGTCAACGACCTCGAACGCCTCTCTCAGGATCTGAGGATGGCCGGCAACGACGACCGCCGGCAGTCCCTCGATGAAATGGACCGAAATTTCGAGCGCATGCGCGATCAGGAACGTCAGCTCGCCCGCGAAATCGACCAGGCTGCCCAACGGGCGCAGACTGGACGGGTGGATCGGAACGAGCTCGACCGCCTCGCCGAGCAGCGGCGCTCATTGCTGGACAGGCTCGAACGGCTCGATCGACAGGCAGAGCGTCTGGCGGAGCGGAGCACTGATCAACCCGAGCTCCAGACCTCCGCACGAAACCTCCGCCAGGACCTTCGTCGAGAGGCGCTCGAAGAACAGATGGAAGATTCAGAACAGGCGCTCGCGCGCGGATGGATCGACCACGCTCAGAGGCGCGAGGAAGGCATTCGAGAGAGTATGGATCGACTGGAAGAATCCGTAAGCGCCATGAGCGGACGCCTGCCGGTCAGCGATGAGGAACGGCTGGCCCGATCACTCGACGAGCTGCGCGAGCTGGAGCGCGAGCTGCGCTCACTGCAGGAGGAGTCTGCCGAGGGACCCGCTTCGGCTGACGGGCGCACGCCATCGAACGATGGTGACCCGAATGCACGAACGCAGTCGGAAGATGCCGACGGGCAGAGTCAGGCGGGTACATCCGACGGGCAGAGTCAGGCGGGTACATCCGACGGGCAGACCCCCGCGGGCGGAGATGGACAGCGCCAGGCCGACGCGGCAGATCGAGAGGCTCGAACCGAAGCGGCAGGAAGGCA
>CAZKNF010000014.1:45372-62389 GCA_964554105.1 uncultured Rhodothermales bacterium
AGCGCCAGGCCGACGCGGCAGATCGAGAGGCTCGAACCGAAGCGGCAGGAAGGCAAGCCAGAATGGATCGCGCCCGCGAACGGCTCGAGCGGATGCAGGAGGATCTGGCCGGAACACCCGGAGCCGAATCCCTCGATCAGCTCCAACGCGGACTGGCTCGCGCCGAACATCAAGGCGTCTCGCTCGAAGGAGAATCCGCCAGAGCATTCTTCAACGCCGAAGTATTTGCACCCCTGTCGCAGTTAGAGGAAGCTCTCGTGAGCGAGCTCGATCAGATCACGATGGAACGCAAGCTCTACGGCAGCCGCCCCGGCGACGTGCCGAGCGAATACCGCAGCATCGTCGAGAAATATTACGAATCCCTTTCGAAGTCCGGGGACTAGCGGAGGAGTGAGCGTTAATGTTTGAAGCGCTATTCAAATTCGATCGCATCAATTTCGCGGAGGGCGCGCTGGGATTCCAGAGTGGGAATGCCGCTGTGCTCTTCGTCGTGATGTTGATCCTGTTGATCGCAGCGCTCGTTTTGCTCTACCGATCGACGGACCGCTTCGCCCGTCCGCGCGATCGGGCGCTTTCGTTCGGATTGCGGTCTGTCGTACTCCTACTTCTCTGCATCCCCCTTTTCGAGCCGGTGTTGATCACGCCCGACGTCGTTCCCGATGAAAACTTCGTCGCCGTGCTGGTAGACGCTTCGGAAAGCATGAACGTCCCGGACGCCGGCGGGGATGCTACGCGATTCAGCGAAACCAGAGAGCTGCTCCTCGAAGGTGGCGGGGCCGTTGCTCCCGCCTTGTCAGAGCATTTCAAAGTTCGATATTATACGTTCGGCGACCAGGCGCGGCGGGTCGACAGCGTCGCGTCCGCCGCCGCGGACCATCACGAAACGAACATCTCGTCTGCGCTCGATCGAGTGCTGTCCGATTTTCGCGGTCTGCCGCTGGCCGGCGTGGTCATGCTAACCGACGGTGGAGACAACAGCGGCGAAGTGCCGCTGAACAAAGCTGAGACCTTCCGATCGCGAGACGTCCCCCTTCACATCGTCGGACTCGGCAGCGAAACGGCGGATCGGGAGCGCGAGCTCGTAGAAGCCGTCGTACATCAGGGCGTCGATGAAACGACTGGCGCCGAGATCGACGTCAAGGTTCGATCGTGGCGGAACGAATCCGAGCCGGTAGCCATGAGCCTGTACCGAGGGGACGACCTCGTGCAGACCGACCGGCAGGTGCTGAAGGGCGACGGGAAGATCGATCAGTTTACGCTGTACTACGAGCCCGACGGCACGGAGGCCGACGAATACACCCTTCGCGTCGAGGAGGCATCCGACGAGGTCAACCTTTCGAACAACCACGCCGACGTGCTGATCGACCCGAGCGAGGATACGCTCCGCGTCTTGATGATCGAAGGACACCCGCGACGAGATTTCAAATTCATCAAGCGGGCGCTCGACGACGATCCGCTGGTGAACTTCACGTCGATCCTCAGAACGGGTACTGGAAAATATTACAGACAGGGTATTCGTCACCCCGACGAGCTGTCGGGCGGGTTTCCAGTCACCGAGGAGGAAATGTTCGCGTTTGATGCCGTACTCTTCGGCGACGTCGAGGCCTCCCACTTCTCTCTCGATCAACTCGCTATGATCGAGCGCTTCGTGCGCGTGCGCGGCGGCGGCTTCGGAATGCTCGGCGGGCGCGTTTCTTTCGCGGAAGGCGCGTACTGGGACAACCCGATTGCGGATCTTCTGCCGGTCGTGCTCGATCCGGAACGCAGGGCCGTCGTACCGGAGCGGTTCACATCGGACGACGTTCCGGTCGCAGAGCAGGGATTCCGCTTCACACCGACGCAGGTCGGCATGGACAGCCCTATCCTGCGACTGGCCGCCGCTCCATCGGAGAATCAGTCGCGCTGGTCACAGATGCCGGGGCTTACCAGCATCAACCTGCTCGGCCCGGTCAAGCCTGGCGCCGCTGTCCTCGCCGAAAAGCCCGACGACGAGTTCGGCGCTCGCGAACCGCTGCTCGTGATACAGCGGTACGGCAAAGGACGCAGCGCAGCACTGGCGACGGCCGGCACCTGGCGCTGGCAGATGCTGCTCGACGCTGAAGACGGGAGGCACGCCCGATTCTGGCGCCAGTTCATTCGCTGGCTCGCCGCTTCCGCCCCCGAACGGGTCGATGTCGACGTCGACGGCGACCGCTTCGCGCCGGAGGACGAGGTGCCCGTTCGGGTCGACGTCTACGACGAGCGATATTTGCCGACGCAGGAGGCATCCGTGCATGGGACCCTCACCGATCCATTTGGAACAGCAAGCGACGTCACATTTCGGCCGGACCTCGGCGACGCCGAATCCTATACGGCAATGCTTCTTCCCTCCAGTGAAGGCGTTTACTCGCTGGAGGTCGCCGCCGATCTGGACGGAGCAGAGATCGGCCGTGAGACCCACAGTTTTCTCGTTCGTCCTTCCCGAAAAGAGTATCAGGATGCCGTGCTGAAGCGGCCTTTCCTCGAGCATCTTGCCGAAGCTGCAGACGGCTTTTACTACGCCCCCGCCGATGTCGGGTCGATCACGACAAACCTTCGCAGCCGCCGCACTAGCACGTCTATTTTCGAGATCGATTATCTGTGGGATATGCCGTTTTTGTTCGGTCTCGTACTCGTGCTGCTGTCCGCTGAATGGATCTGGCGTCGGCGGAAGGGGCTTCCTTGATGTTTCGGACCGCCAGAATGCTTCGCAGTTCAGTTTATGCCTGACAGGTCGCCATATCTTTCACTGAGGCCGTTCATCCTGCTCATCTTGATGAGCTTTGGTACCACGAGCCTGCTTCCCGTTCCTACGTACGCACAGAATGCCGGCACGAGGTACGTGCTCCTGGTCGGCGGACTCGGTGGCGATCCCGCTTATACGGACCGTTTTGGCTCTTATTTAAACGATACACGCTCGCTGCTCGTCGATCGCTACGACCTTCCGGAAGACCAGGTGCACGTGCTCGGAGAAAATGCCGTAGCAGACCGTTCGTTTGTCGACGACGTCTCCACCGCTGAAAACATCCGTGCGCATTTCGAACGTTTGGCCGGAGTCGTGACACCGGACGACTACGTGTACGTGATTTTATTCGGCCACGGCAGCTCCGACGGCACGCGGGCGAGCATCAACATTCCGCGGCGGGATCTGGATGATGCCGATTTCTCGGCACTTCTGGACCGGTTGGATGCCGGTCGCATCATCTTCATCAACACGGCAAGCGCCAGCGGACCGTTCGCGGAGACGCTCAGCGCCGCAGACCGGATCGTCATCACCGCGACTGCGACGGGCACGCAGCGTGACGAGACGCGGTTTCCGCAGTATTTCGTGGAGGGGCTGCGCTCACCCGAGGCCGACCTCGACAAGAGCGGCGGACTGTCCGTGCTCGAACTGTTTCAATACGCATCGGGTGAGACGGCGCGATCGTTCGAGGCCGCGGGCCAGCTTGCGACGGAGCATGCGCTTCTCGACGACGGCGGGGACGGCGAACCGTCGCGGCTCGAAGATCTCGAAGAGTCGGGCGCAGGCGCGCTCGCATCGCTTACCCATCTCCGACCTCAGCAGGACCCGGCCGAAGTTAGCGAGGCGGACCGCCCCCTGCTGCGTGAGAAGGATACCCTGCAGCGATCCATTGCAGAGCTGAGAAGCCGACGGTCCGATATGAGTGAGGACGACTACTATGCCGAGCTCGAATCGCTGATGGTGCGGCTCGCGCAGCTGAACGAACGCCTCGAGGAAGCGCAGTGACCTGATCAAGATACTTTGCTTGATGTCCGGGCAGCTTCGGGGTAAAGCTTCCCCAGCCGCGGTCGTACAGCGGCCTATATGCCCCACCGGCCGAGACTCACAAGCGTCACGATTCCGTAGGCGCCTGCCGCCACGAGCATCACGGCGACGAAGCCGATCTCCACGGCGAGCAGGGCGGCGAGCGCGGCGCTGACGACCGACAGACAGCCGTTGACGGCCCACGCCCACGGCAGATGATCCCGCTTACGCTGCCTCAGATAGCGGAGGCCGAGAGGGAATGGCATGCCCATCACGAAGGCCGGAATTCCGACCAGCAAGAGCGCGAGAAACCCCTTTAAGAAAAGAGGCAGCGCGATCGTCGCCTGTAGGAGCGGCGTCAGTACGGCAGCATATAGAAGAATGAACAGCGCCACGATGCCGGCAGCCACAGCCATCACCGCACGGCTCACCTGAAGCCGCTGCGACGCCGAGCTTCCGACGCCGGAGAAGATCAAAATCGCTGCCAGCACCGCCGCTACCGCATAGATCGGATGGCCCAGATACAACACGAAACGCTGGATCAGTACCATCTCGACGAACAGAAATCCGATCCCGAGGCCCGAGAAATACAGAAGGGTCCACGCCTTTCCCCCGCCGGCCCACCGCAATCTGAACAGCGGAAGGATGATCAGCAGGATCGCGGCCAGGAGGATCTGCACGAATGTCGCCGCCGTGATCAGCGTACCGAGCTCGATGAACGGAAACGACGCAGCACCCATCTCGCCCAGCATCCTGGGGACCGTGCGCCAGCGGAGAAACTGTGAGAAGTATGGCCGGTCGTCGGTCGCCGGCTCGATGTAGAACTCGTACTCCTCCACGACATCCTGGTCGCCGGCCAGAATTCGGTCGATGAGATCGAAAAAAACGGTGTCCTGAAGCGCGTTGAAACGATCGCGTTCTTCCGGCTGAATTCCTGGAAGCAGAAGCGGATCGAAGGAGTGGCCCTCCGCAAAATCGCGAATACGCGCGACGTCGACGGACTGCAGCGGAGTTCGGGCGGCGACGAACGTCACCGTCCCCCAGCTCCGAACTGCCGCGAGGTGGTCAACCGGCTCCTCGACCCCGGCGTCACGAAGCGTCCGATCCAGCGTGGTGAGAAGCTTCAGCGGATTGCGATAGGGATAATCCATCCACGACGTCACGCTGATCATTCCGTCGGCATCGAGACGCCGCCACATCGACTCGAACGCCTCCAACGTGAGACCATACTGCTCCTGAAGCGCGAAAAGGCCGAGCGTCCCCCCGAACGCGCCCACGATCGGCTGGGTGATCAAGCCGAAGCTTTCGCGCGATGCCGCGAGGTACGTCCGCGGCTCTTCCGCGCGGGCCGAGACCGCAGGATGATGCAAAAGCGAGTCCGTCTCACCGGCGAGCTCGTCCCGAAGCAGCGAGAGCACGCTCTCGTGCGGCTCCACCGCCGTCACCGTTTCCACCCCGCGGCTCAGCGCGTGCGCCGTATTGCTCCCGGTTCGGGCATATAAATCGAGGACGGATCCCGGACGTCTAATGGCATACGGCAGCGCCGACGTCGAAAAATCCAGCAGGTGCACCGTATCGGCGGCGGTAACCGGCCCGTACCAATTCCCGTTGTTGAAAATGGCCGCCGTCACAGGGATCTCGCCCTGATACTGTAGACTCAGACCGGGCGCATACCGCAGCGCCGGCGCCGAAACGACCTGAACGAAACCGTACGGGCTGCTCTCTTCCAGCTCGATCTCCGCTCCTGGCATGTCGAGGGTCGTGCTCAGATCTTTGTATTGTGAAGGCCGCGGCTCGAAGGGAAACAGCACGAACACGGCGCACACGAGCAGCGCCAGAATACCCACAGGTCCCTGCCAGTAGCGAAAACGGCGGGGAATCACCATAATACCGGCCGCCACGGCTATCAGGCCGATCGCGGGCGGCAGCAGCGGCGGCTTCAAAACCCACATGAGAAACAACGCGGCCAGCGCCCCCAGGCCGGATCCAAGGAGATTCGCGTAATAGTAAGTGCCCGCCTCCTTCGAAAAGCGGATGAGAATGAGTCCGACCGCCAGCGCCCCGACGAAAAACGGGACGAAAAAGAGGAAATACGTGATCAGGAGTGAGCCGAACTCCGAGAGGTCGGTGAACAGGACGTACGAATCAAACCGGGCGGCATCGGTCTGGGCGAGCCACGCGGCGAGCGGCATGGCGGCGCCGCATGCCATCATGGCGGCGGGAACGATCCGGTTGAACCGCCGCATCATCCACGCCCGACCGAGAGCGATGGCCGTTCCGCTCGCGCCGAAGCCGAGCAGGGCGACGGAGATGACCATGTAGGCAAAATGGTACCATTGCACGAGCGACAGCACCTGCATCAGGACGAGCTGAAAGCCGATCAGGGCACTCGAGAGTAGGGCTAACGCCGTGGGAAGTCGGTGCATAAGGCTTAATCCCGATACCTACTCATCCCGCGTGAAGGGAACGAAACGCACGGGCGCCAGGCTGCGGGTCGATATGCTTTCGCCGTCCTTCTCCACCAGCATCAACGTCTGCGTTCTAAAGGGCGAGCCGACCGGAATGACCATCCTGCCTCCGTCCCGGAGTTGATCGATGAGCGGAGGCGGAATGTGTTCTGCGGCAGCGGTGACGAGGATTGCGTCGTAGGGTGCGTGCTCCTCCCAGCCGAAATAGCCGTCGGCGTCCCTGACGTGGACGTTGCCGTATCCGATATCTTGCAGCCGGCTCGTCGCCGTCTGCGCAAGCTCGGGGATGATTTCGACCGTATAGACATCGTCGACGATCTCGGCGAGCACGGCGGCCTGGAAGCCCGAGCCGGTACCTACCTCCAGGACACGATCCGAGGAGTCGGGCTGAAGGAGCTCGGTCATGTACGCGACGATGTACGGCTGCGAGATGGTCTGGCCGAATCCGATCGGCAGGGGGCGGTCTTCGTAGGCATGCCGCGCCTGGCTCGCATCCACGAAATGATGACGCGGAACGGATCGCATCGCGTCGAGAACGGCGGGATGCTCCACGCCCCGCGCCGCAATCTGGCTGCGGACCATCTCGAGCCGCTCTTCCCGGTATTCCGTGGTGTCGGCGCGTGCCTGATGCGTCCGATTCGGCAGCTCGGGCGGCTCCACCGCGTAGTCGGAGGCGAGCATCGCCGAGATGATGAGAGGAAGTATGATTCGGATAGGATGCATCTTGTACTCGTATCTCGTGATCCTGCAAACAGATACGTCCGGCACGTGCTGCTGTTCGTTGGCTTTAGCTCTTGCGTTTTCGTTCGCGCAGGTTGGCGCCGCGACTTTGTCGGCATAGAAACTTGTCGATCCGACCTGGCCGGTGCCTATATTTGGCCGCCACAGAAGTTAAAAGGGATGTCTCTATGGTTAGGTCTGTATTAGTTGTACTTATTTCGTGTGTCGTTCTTCCTCTCGAGGTGCTGCAGGCACAATCCTGGGAGACCCTCTCATCCGCTCCCGTCACCAGCCGGCACAACGACGTGTATTTCGTGTCGCCGGATACCGGATGGGTGGTGGACGGTTCGGCGCGCATCCACCGAACCCATGACGGCGGACAGACGTGGGAGCAGCAGTTCTTCCAGTCTGAATCGCATCTTCGGTCCGTCGCCTTTCTGGACGCGCAGCGCGGATGGGCCGGCAACGTCGGTGTGGGCGAATTCAACACCACCGATCCGACCGTCCTCTACGGCACGAATGACGGCGGCGAGACGTGGGAGTCTGTCGAGGACTTCGACGGCCCGGCGCCCGCCGGCCTCTGCGGGATGTACGTCGTCGACGACTCGACGATCGTCGCGGTCGGACGCGTCCGCGGTCCGAGCATTTTCGTAAAGACCGATGACGGCGGCGAAACCTGGACTTCGAAGGACATGAGCGGCCATGCGGCCGGACTTATCGACGTCTACTTCCCGCACCCGGACACCGGCTTCGCTGTCGGATTGACCAACGAGACGCATAGTCTCTCGAGCGGCGTCGTCCTCGCGACGACCGACGGCGGCGAGACGTGGGAGACGCGCTTTACCACGACGCGCAGGGGTGAGTGGAACTGGAAGCTCTCCTTTCCATCCCGCCGGACGGGATACGCGTCGCTGCAGCGCAACAACAGCTCGCCGATTTACTTTCTGAAGACGACCGACGGCGGCGAAACCTGGCAGGAGAAGCTTTTCATGTCGTCGTACTACTTCGTGCAGGGGATGGGATTCGTGAATGACTCCACTGGTTGGATCGGCGGCAACAGCACGCAGCCGGCGTACCAAACGATGGACGGCGGCGATTCGTGGCAGGCCGTCGAAATCGGCAAGCGACTCAACCGCTTTCGTTTCCAGGGTGATTCGCTCGGCTATGCTGTCGGGGAAACCGTACACAAACTAGCCCTCAGCGCACCGACGGCGATTGCAGCGGACGAGCGCCCGGCGCAGGTGCGTGAGGCTGTCCATCCGAACCCGTTCACCGACCGAACCACGTTCAGCTATGAATTAGTGGATCATCGACATGTCGAGGTGGCTGTGTACGATGCTCTCGGGCGGCGCGTGCGAACGCTCGTCGAAGCCGTGCAGCCGCCGGGCTCACACAGCGTGGTATGGGACGGCGCCGGCGACGGCGGCCGCGCATCGGCAGCCGGAATTTACTACGTCGTGATCCGGTCGGACGAATCGACGCGCACGCGTCCGGTGGTGCTGCTCAGGTAACCGAAGCGCAGGCCATCGTTCAGCAGCTCCATCCAATACCATTTCGGAATCATGAAGAAGGCTCTCACTTTCCTCGGACTTTCGATCTTCCTCACGTCGGCGGTTCACGCGCAGGTCGACGCGCGCATGATGCGGCATCCGGACGTATCCGAGACCCTCATCACCTTCGTCTACGCAGGTGATATATGGATCGTACCGAAAACGGGCGGCACCGCCCAGCGCCTGAGCTCGCCGCCGGGCGAAGAAATTTTTCCTCGCTTTTCGCCAGATGGCTCACGAATCGCGTTCAGTGGTAACTACGACGGCAACGTAGACGTCTACGTCGTGCCGGCGCAGGGAGGATACCCGGAGCGGCTCACCCATCATCCGATGACCGATCGGCTTCTCGACTGGGATCCAAACGGCACGTCGGTGCTCTTTGCATCGGCGAGAGAGAGTGGGCGCCAGCGCTTCAATCAGCTCTATCGCACGAGCATCGACGGCGGAATGCCGGAGAAGCTGCCGATCCCCTACGGCGAATTCGGTGCGCTTTCGCCCGACGGCGAGGTGCTCGCCTACATACCCATCAGCCGCGACTTCCGGACCTGGAAACGATACCGCGGCGGCATGGCGCCCGACATCTGGCTCTTCAATCTCGAAACGCTGGAATCGGAGAACATCACGAACAGCGCCGCCAACGACTCGCAGCCCATGTGGCACGGATCGACGCTCTACTTCCTGTCGGACGCCGACGCCTCGCAGCGAAACAATATCTGGGCATACGATACCGAAAGCGGGCAGACGCGCCAGGTCACGGAATTTGATTTCGACGTGCACTTCCCGGCGATCGGGCCGTCGGACATCGTCTTCGAAGGCGGCGGGGATCTCTACCTTCTCGATCTCGCTACGGAGGAAGTCCGCGACATCGACGTCAACGTCGTCACCGATCGCGCGACGCTGAGATCGCGCACCGAAGATGTGGAGGAGCAGATCTTCACGGCCGGCATTTCACCTTCGGGGAAGCGGGGCGTTTTCGAGGCGAGAGGCGACCTCTTCACGGTGCCTGCCGAGCACGGCCCCGTCCGCAATCTCACGCAGTCCTCGGGGGTCGCGGAGCGGCATCCCGCCTGGTCTCCCGACGGCGAATTCGTCGCCTACTTCACAGACCGTAACGGCGAGTATGAGCTGGCCGTGCGACCCGCCGACGGATCCGGCGACGAGCGGATCCTGACGGAGCTCGGCCCCGGCTTTCGGTATACGCCCTACTGGTCGCCCGACAGCGAGAAGCTGGCCTTCATCGACCAGGCCATGACCATCCAGATATTCAACCGCGACACGGACAGCGTGACGCCGATCGATCAGGCGCTCTACATGTTCCACGGCGCACTTTCGTCGTTCAGAGCGAGCTGGTCGCCCGACAGCCGGTGGATCGCCTACGACCGTGACCTGGAAAACCGCAGCAGAGCAATCTTCCTCTACGACACGCAGTCGAACGAGCAGCACCAGGCTACGTCGGGATATTACCGCGATACGAGGCCGGTCTTCGATCCGGACGGTGAATACCTCTACTTCTTCTCAGACCGCACGCTCGAACCGTCGTACAGCTCGCTCGACAATTCATGGGTCTACGCCAATCCGACGAACGTCGTCGCAGTGCCGCTGCGCGAAGACGTGGAGTCGCCGCTCGCGCCGCGCAACGATGAGGAAGGGGACGACGAAGAAGACGGCGGGGATGAGGATGCGGATGACGAAGGCGACGAGGACAGTGGGGATGATGAGAACGGGGATGAGGGTGCCGGAAATGGGGATGATGACGTGGCGCATGAGCCGGTCGACATTGATCTGGCTGGATTCGAAGCACGTCTCGTAGTCCTCCCGCCCGACGCCGGACTTTTCTCAGAATTGAATGCCGCCTCCGGTAAGGTCATCTATCACCGGCGGCCGCGCACGGGATCCGGGGAGGAGGAGTCGCCGATCGTTTATTACGATCTGGAGGAGCGGGAGGAACAGACGGTGATCGGCCATGCCGACGGCTACGCGCTCTCGGCGGACGGCGAGAAGCTCATGGTAAACAGAAACGGGACCTACGCCATCGTCGATTTGTCACCCGACCAGTCGATGGAAACGACGATGCGAACAGATGAGATGATGATGACGGTCGATCCGGCGGCCGAGTGGGAGCAGATCTTCAGTGATGTCTGGCGGTTTCAGCGCGACTACTTTTATGATCCGGCCATGCACGGCGTCGATTGGGATGCGATGGGCCGCCGGTACGGCGAACTACTGGATGACGCCGTCACGCGCTGGGACGTGAACTACGTCCTGGGAGAGCTGATCGCCGAGCTGAACGCCTCGCACACGTACCGTGGCGGCGGAGACACGGAAGAGGAGCGGAGCCGCGGAGTCGGATTACTCGGCGTTGACTGGGCCCTGGACGACGGCGCGTACCGCATCCAGCGAATCGTGCAAGGCGCGCCGTGGGACAGCGAGATCCGATCGCCTCTCGAGCAGCCGGGTGTCGACGTGGACGAGGGCGATTACGTGCTCGCTGTCAACGGCGTGCCGGTCGATCCGTCGAAGGATCCGTGGGCCGCGTTCGAGGGCATGGCAGATCGAACGGTGCTGCTCACGGTGAACGACCGTCCGACCAGGGATGGTGCACGCGAGGTGCTCGTCGAGTCCCTCTCCGATGAAACCCGCCTGCGCCACCTCGAATGGATCGAAGAGAACCGGAGCCGCGTCGAGGAAGCGACCGACGGCCGCGTAGGCTACGTCTACGTCCCCGACACCGGAGTCGGAGGCCAGACGGAGCTCGTGCGCCAATTCACGTCGCAGTTCACGAAAGACGCCCTCATCATCGACGAGCGGTTCAACAGCGGCGGTCAGATTCCAGATCGCTTCATCGAGCTGCTTAATCGGCCGGCGCTGGCCTACTGGGCTGTGCGCGACGGAAGGGATTGGCAGTGGCCGCCTGTGGCCCACTTCGGCCCGCAGGTCATGCTGATAAACGGCTGGAGCGGCTCCGGTGGCGACGCATTTCCGTATTACTTTCGCGAGACCGGCCTCGGTCCGCTTATCGGCACACGAACATGGGGAGGCCTCATCGGCATTACCGGCGTGCCCCCGCTGATCGACGGCGGCGGCGTCACCGTACCCACATTCCGCATGTACAGTCCTGAAGGGGAGTGGTTTGCCGAAGGCTACGGCGTCGAGCCGGACATCGAAGTACCAGAAGACCCCACGTCATTGGCACAGGGAGAGGATTCACAGCTCGAACGCGCCATCGAAGAAACGCTGCGCCTGTTGGAGGTCCAGCCCGCGCGTACGCCAGCATCCACTCCGCCCCCCGAGGTGCGCGTGGCACTCCCGTCGGAAGGATCACAATGACGCGGCAGACGCGTTATCAGCGGTCGGGACTTTTTGTGCGGATGAGGACCGCGCCGTGCTGGCCCCTTGATCCATAGCCGGCAAGTGCCGCCGCGTCCTTAACGACCTCGATCTCTTCCACATCCGTCAGGCTGATTTGCGGCCGTGCGGACGAGGGTATGTTGTCGACTATGTAGAGCGGTTCGTTACTGCCCTGAATGGACCGCGCACCTCGAATGATGATGCCGACGCCATCCGGTGCGCGCCGGACGCCCGGAACCCTCGAAATCAGTACATCTTCAATGGAGGAATATCCGAGCGCCTCGACCTCCTCCATCTTCACCACGTGCCCGCCTCGCGAACTTGAATCCGAGTCATCCTTTATGCCGTCGCTCGAACGGCAGCCCGTTTGCATGAAGAGAAGTGCGAGCAGGATGGGCGCTATGACGGGGAGAAAGCGGGGCATCGCAGGACCTGTTTATGGGTATAAGGGCTACCCGGCCGTCCCACCTTAGTTCCTTCTCAGCAGATCGACACGCCCGACTTGTTAAGGCCGTTGCAAGACACGCGATCAGCAATTTCCTACCTTGCTGCACTCATGACCGCCACCACCTCATCACACTTTTCCGGGCTCTTGCGTACATCTCTTCTCCTCTTCCTAGTACTCTCGATTTTCCATCCTGTCGCCTTCGAGTATTCCGCGGCCGCGCAGTCCGGATCCTACGACGAGCTCACCGCAGTCGAGCGATCCGGCCGGCACGCCGAACTCGATGGACTCGACTCCTACATAGAATCTGCGATGGCAGATTGGGAGGTCCCCGGTCTGGCGATCGCTGTCGTAAAGGACGACGAAGTGATGTATGCTCGCGGATTCGGCGTAACCGAGAAGGGCGGCGCCGACCCGGTCGACGAGCATACGCTCTTCGCGATTGCATCGACCACCAAAGCGTTCACAGCGGCCGCGCTCGGAATGCTCGTTGATGAGGGTAGGATCGACTGGGACGATCCGGTGCGCCGGCACATGCCTGATTTCGAGCTCGCCGATCCGTACGTCACGCGCACGGCAACCGTCCGAGACCTCCTCACTCATCGCATTGGAGTTGCGGGGCAGAATAATTTGTGGATCGCGTCGCCCTTCGATCGGTCCGAAATCATCCGCCGCGCACGACATCTCTCACAGGTGAACGGATTCCGCAGCCGTTACGCCTACAACAACATCATGTACATCGTGGCGGGCGAGCTGGTCGAGGCGGTCACCGACACGTCATGGGACGATTTTCTCGACGAGCGCATCTTCCAGCCGCTGGGCATGGAGCGCACGACGACCCGGTCGGACGTCGTTGACACGCGGGAGAACGTCACGACGTCACATACGCGCGTCGATGGCGAGGTGACGCCGCTCTATCGCCGAAACTACGACGCGTTGGGCGGAGCGGGTTCGATGTTTTCGAGCGCCCACGACATGGCGCAATGGATCCGACTCCATCTCGCGAGAGGCCAAATCGACGGCAAGCGACTCATCGATTCGTCCACCGTCGAAGAGATGCACGAGCCGCAGATCGTGTCGGGGATCGGTTCGTCGGATCGAAGGCTTTTCCCAGATCGAAGCTTCGCCGCCTACGGTCTGGGATGGCGCATTCACGACTATAGTGGTCGGAAGGTCGTTCAGCACACGGGTACCGTAAATTACACCCGCACGCAGATCGGCATGATACCGTCCGAGGGCATCGGCGTCGTCGCAATTTCGAATCTTACGACGGCGAGTCTGCAGACTGCGCTGATGTACCGCGTCTTCGATGCGTTGCTCCAGCTTCCGGAGACCGACTGGAGCGGTGAATATCTGGCGCTCTCGGAGGAGTCGGCTGAGCGGGCAAACGGCTCGGGGCCGGTCCGTGTGGAAGGCACCGAACCGTCGCTCGATCTGGAGCGCTATGCAGGTACCTATACCGATCCACTTTACGGCGACATTGTGGTCGATCTCGAAGACGGCGCCCTCGTGCTGCGCTACTCCGAAGAATACGTCGCCGACCTCGAGCACTGGCACTACGACACCTTTCGTGCCACGTGGCGGCCCACCGGTTTCGGCACCACGTTTACCACCTTTTCACTCAATCATCGCGGTGAAATCGGGGCGATGAACCTGCGCGGGTTTACGTCCTTCGAGCGAAGACAATAACGCTTGTGGCGGCCAATCCGCGCGTCTATGCGCGATCTTCGGATTTCCTACCGGAACAGCCTGACGGGCTGAGTGTGTCTTATACGACGAAATGATCGGCCATCCGCCGCCGTTCGCCGTAGTTGCGTTCACGTTCGCCGTAGTTGCGTTCACAGGTCGTGCACGTCGTATGAAGCACAAGAAGTTGCTCCTCCTTATTGTCCCGCTCCTGGGCGTGACCGCCTGGTGGGGCTCGCAGCAATATGCCACGAGCGACGGCGGCCTCCCTCCGCTTCACACAGAGCGGGTCGAGGTCGGGGACATTTCCCACAGAGTCGTGGCCCACGGTTCGCTCGAACCTGTGCGAAGCGTCGTCGTCGGGAGCGAGGTTTCCGGCATCGTGGACCAGGTCCTCGTCGACTTCAACAGCCTCGTCCGCCGCGGTCAGGTGCTTGCACGCATCGAACCCACGACATTTGCAGCCGCGGCGAGTTCTGCCCAGGCCGAGCTCGAAGCCGCTGAGGCTTCGCTCGAGCTTGCGCGTCACAAGTGGCAGCGAATGGAGGACTTGCTCGAGGGCCGGCACGTCTCTTCGTCCGAAGTGGAGGAAGCGGGGGCTGAGCTCCGCCAGGCAGAGGCACAGGTGCGCGTCCGGCAGCATGCGCTCGAGCGGGCCGAACGTGAGCTAGCGCGGTGCACGATCACGGCGCCAACCGACGGCATCGTCATCTCCCGCAGTGTCGACGTCGGCCAGACCGTCGCCGCAAGCCTGAACGCGCCTGAGCTCTTCGAGATCGCGACCAGTCTCGGGCACATGCAGATCCATGCCAATGTCGCCGAAGCAGATATCGGCATGGTCGAGGAAGGACAGCAGGTCCGATTCCTCGTCGATGCACATCGAGATCGCGAGTTCGAAGGCACCGTGGTTCAGGTGCGCAATGCACCGGTCGTGCTGGACAACGTCGTTCACTACGAAGCGATCATCGACGTCGACAATAACGAGGGTCTTCTCAAGCCCGGGATGACGGCCGAAGTTTCGGTGATCACCGCCGAGAAAACGAATGTGCTGCGCGTCCGCAATCCTGCGCTTCGCGCAAGGCTTCCGGATGCCATCCGCCCAGAAGATCCTTCCGAGCTGTCTCAGCCATCACAATCGGGAGAATCAGACGAATCTGAGGAATCCGGCGGATCGGATGATTCTGAGACGTCCGGCGAATCCGACGGCTCCATCGAATCCGACGATGGAGATGCTGCCGACGACAATATCGGCGGAGCAGGGCTCGTCTACGTTCTCCGCGGCGGCGTGCTGGAAGCAACCCCCGTCACGGTCGGATTAAGCGATGGCGTCTACACAGAGATCATCGACGGAGTCGTCGAAGGTGACACGCTCGCGGTCGGGCTGTCCTTGCGTTCTCCGGATGACGACGGGGATCGCAGTATCATCAGCGGCAGCCAGGCCCAGTATTGAAACACGCAGCGGCGGTTTAGGCGGGTTCTACCTCCACCAGCGACACGATTGCATATATGACCCAGAATTCGCTCGCGGTGCAGCCCACACCAGCGCGCGCCGCTCCGGAGGGTTCGGAGTCTGCGGCCTCCATGCCCGTCGTTCAACTGAGAGACGTCACGCGAACGTATCGAAGCGGCTCCATATCGGTGGACGCTCTTCGTGGAATCGACCTCGACGTAGAGGAAGGCGAGTTCGTAGCGATCATGGGCGCGAGCGGCTCCGGCAAGTCAACGATGATGAACATCGTCGGCTGCCTCGACCGGCCGACCACAGGCAGGTACCGTCTGAATGGTTCGGACGTGGAGCAGCTCCCGAGGAGAAATCTTGCGCGAATCCGCAATCGAACCATCGGATTTATCTTTCAGGCTTTCCATCTACTTCCCCGAACGTCGGCGCGCGAAAACGTCGAGCTCCCACTCCTCTATCGCGAGCAGCCGCTGACCTGGAAGCAGATCCATGCGCGAGCCGGCGAAGCGCTGGCGTCCGTCGGGCTCGCCGATCGCCTCGACCATACGCCGACCGAGCTCTCCGGCGGGCAAAAACAACGCGTGGCCATCGCCCGCGCACTCGTCACGGAGCCGAACATCCTATTGGCGGACGAGCCTACGGGCAACCTGGACAGTCGCACCAGTCTCGAGGTGATCGACCTCATCCAGCAGCTCAATCGCGAGGGGCTGACGATTCTGATGGTGACGCATGAACCCGAAATCGCACGATTTGCCGGCCGGATTATCACGCTTCGTGACGGACGCATCCGCAGCGATCGGCAATCCACGCCCCGAGACGCCGCGACCGCGCTCGCCGAATGGACCGATGTGGACGAGATGGACGACGTGGAAGCCATGGATGATCTCGACGATGCAGGATTTGACCACGGAGTCATCGTATGAAGTGGAGCGCAGTGCCCTACGTCGCCGTCCGCGCAATGCGGCGAAATCTTATGCGGACAATCCTCACTGCGCTGGGCATTATTATCGGCGTCGGTGCGGTGATTACGATGGTCGGCCTCGGTCAGGGTGCCGGCGCAGAGGTCGAGGAGCAGGTGAATCGCCTCGGCCAGAATGTCGTGCTGATCTTTCCCGGCGCTCGCTCACTCGGAGGCGTGAGCATCGGCGGCGGCAGCGCCAACACGCTAACTACGGAAGACGCGCGGGCGCTTCTCGAGGAAATCCCCGAGGTCGTCGCCGCAAGTCCGGAGGTCCGCTCGCAGCGCGTCGTCGTGCACGGCAACCGGAACTGGTTTACCCGTATTTACGGCCAGTCGCACGACTATCTTCAGATCCGACAGTGGCCGATCGAAAGCGGCCGGATGTTCACGGAAGAGGATGTCGAACGCGCGTCCACCGTGGCCGTCGTCGGGCAGACGATCGTCGACGAGCTCTTCGAAGGATCCGATCCCATCGGCCAGACCGTCCGTGTGCGCGGCCTTCCCCTCACCATCATCGGCGTGCTCTCAACCAAAGGGATGTCGCTCATGGGCTCGGTTCAGGACGACATCGTCATCGTTCCCTACACGACCGCATT
>CAZKNF010000015.1:0-5610 GCA_964554105.1 uncultured Rhodothermales bacterium
CTTCTCCGTCGTCGTGTTCTTTTCGGACAATAATCTCCGTCGAGTCCTCCGTCCGCACCTCCAGCTGTCGCGTGGGGGAATCCAGACGCAGTCCGCCGGCCACCGCACGCAGGAGTTCGTCGTGGCCGGACAGCGGGCGCTCGGCAAGTGAGAACGTCGCCGGCTCTATGAGACGAGCGTTCCCCTGGCCGTAGACCTCCCATGGAAGCGCGATGCTGAGGTAGACGCCGGCGATGCTCGTGTCGGCGCGAGACGTGAGCTCGACGTCGACGGTAGCAGAGCCCGGTGCTGTGCCCCTTACGATTTCGGTAAAGAACAGGCTGTCGATTCGGGTGGATATGATCTGGGTGTCTCCTTCTCGATGATAGCTCGGCCTTTGCCGTTCCTTGGCCGTCTGGCTGACGCTCGTCCAGCCCTCTCCCACCACGCGTAGACTCGTCTCGAATTCCATGAGCTGTCCTTCGACGCGGATGCCCGTCAGATTACCCCACGCTTCGACTTCGGGCTGAGCAATTGCCGCGTCCGTGGATACGGCCAGCAAACACATGATAAGCGTCATCCAGCAGCGACAGCTCAACATCCTCATCATCATCGTACGTGGTGAACACATCATCGTACGTGGTGAACACATCATCGAGCGTGCGACACTACAGCCGCGCAGGGCGTCAATCTACAAAATTCAGAGAAGAGGCCCGGTAAAACGCCGGTTCTACCGTAATCAAAGATGATCTTGAACCGCAGGGCATTTGCTGTGTATGATCGGGAGGTTTGGAATCGTCGCTCGGCGCCGGTTCATACCTGCCTTTCACCAGTTAGGCGCTGCATTTTCTATTTTTATTCTACGCGGCGGCCGTCAAGTCGGCCCCTTTCAAACTCACACGAAGGACAGATCTATGATGCGTTTTACAAGTTTGTTGGCTTCCCTTTCTATACTCGTTCTCTGGTTCGCCACCGTCCCGGACGCCACGGCTCAGGTTGGGGTCGGCGTGGAAGCACCCGAGGACGCCACTGTGCTGCTGGACGGGTCGCGCGACCTCCTCGATGAGAATTGGACCTACTGGGAGGGCCCGAGACTGGCCGCCGAACTGCCGATCAAATGGGAGGTCGTGGATGATCCCGTCGATGAGGGTACTGCGGTCTCGAGCAACGATCCGGCGTCCGCAGGCGGCCTGTACGGCTCGGCGGACATCGTCACGAATCAGGAGTTTCGGGACTTCCGCGCCCACGTCGAATTTCTCATCGAGGAAGAGGGAGGGAACAGCGGCGTCTATCTACAGAACCGATATGAAATCCAGATCCTCGACGGAGATTCGACCGCACATGGCATGGCGGCGGTGATCAACGAAGCGGCAGCTCCCTACTATCCCTACAACGGTGTCGGCGAGTGGAATGCATATGACATCGTCTTCCGTGCGGCCCGATTTGAGGACGGTGAGCGCACGGAACGGGCGAAAACCACCATTTACTTCAATGGCGTCAAGATCCATTCGGATCAGCCCATAGATCAGGTATGGGGTGGGCCGAACTCGGGAAAAGACGGTGGAAATGATGGCGGCAAAGGCATCACGGACACGCCCGGACCGCTGAAGCTTCAGGCCGAGGGCTACGACGTACTCTATCGCAACATCTGGATAGAGGAGCTGGATCTGAGCGACGCAGACACGGACTTTTAGGCCGTACGTCTTGAGGCTTCCGGAGCTTGGGTTTTTATAGGTGGGCGCGTACAGGCCGGCGCATCGCGGCGCCGGCCTGCGCTTTTACGACTGATCGTCTCGGCGAGCTTCGATATACCACTGCAGCGCTCGCAGGGGCGAGCGCCAGTCATTCGAGTAGGTCCTCGAGAAGACGCCGAGCGCATCCTCGTCTGTGGTGTTCTGGAAGCGCCACGCAATCTCATAGAGCCGGCATGCGATCGATGCCAGATCATCAACCGCATCGCCTACCCGAACTTCGGCCTCTCCGTTCTGGTCCGCATTCTGCGCAGGTGCGTGATACGTGCCAAACGTGGGAAACTGCTCCGCGATCAGCATCCGCATCTTATCGAATTCGTGCGTCGGTGCCTCCGGATGGTCCTCCTGAGCGGCGGGTTCGACCAGATTCTGGATCCACGCGAGCATGTCGAGCGCAGTTTCAAGTGCCTCGACATTCTCTTGCTCGCTCCCCCGCCCATTTACCACAAGCTCGAGGAAGTGACCCACCGCCACTTTTACGTCATTCGGCTCCATCTACAGCATTAATTCTTTGTGATCAGCCACTCGACCGTGCTCAGGTGCGCTCGGTCACGGGAGTACGGTCACATCCAGTAAGGGGCGGGTTTTATTCTGCGGCGAAGCAATAGAAGAGGCCGTTTCCGCCGGTACCCTGCAGATCCGCCTGGCTGCATCCTCGAGAACCGTGAGCGGAATTCCACGATGTCGGATTCTCGCCGCCGCCCTCGCGGTCATGGTGTCCTACCTGCGCACTTCCTTCACCGCTGCTCGTCCAATTACTGCAGGTTGAGTCTTCGTTTCCCGAAAATGCCGTACCATCGAGCTGTGATCCGGTCAGGATGTCGTGCATGTTGGGTTCGTCACCGCGCCCGTTGACCAGGTTGCCGCTCTCATCGAGCGCCGTCTGTTTGTTCAGATTGTTGTCGTCTCCGTGAAGATGATCGACATCGTTTGCGACGGCTATCCCCTCAGCGTTGAACCAGGGTCCATCACCTATGCGGTCCCGCGCGTTGACGGCGACATCTGTGTCGGTAGCCGTGGCGCTGAGATATGCACGCCAGGTCCGGTCACCGGCTCCCACCGCGTCGGCTAGCGCCTGACAGTGCTGGTCCGCCCCTTCGAGTCCACCGAGATCCGCACCCTGCCCGGGGCCCACACTCGTGATGAAGAAGCTTAAGCTGGTGTCGGGAGCGACATCCTGTGCGTTGAGCTCCGGCGCGCCGAGCAGAGCAATCGACAGCACTATCAGCGTGGTGTTTATTCGCGTTGCATCCATCTCCATTCACCTCCTCAATTTACGTGGGTGTTGTTTCTAGGAATTCGTTAGGCTCGTCAACGATGGCCTCGTCAGTTGTTGGGCCTTCGATTGCCCGTCGCTCCATCAATCGTCCGGCCGAAGCGTCTCGTGCACGACACGGGTAATTTCGGCGCCTGCACTTACTGCCGATTCACGGTCATCAAAACCTTCGGTGAGAATGACGAGAACATACGGGGCTCCGCTCTCAGGGTAGATGATTCCGGCGTCATGGGCAATCCCGGTGATAGAGCCCGTCTTGTGTGCCGCGCGGGCGGACGGAGGCAGTCCACGTGGTATCATATCGTTGAACTCTTGATCGAGCAGGATGTCGATCATTTCTTGGCTGCCGGCGGGCCGATGCACACGAATGGCATCTAAAAGAACGGCAAGATCCGAAGCGGTGGCGGTATTATTCAGGCCGCGATCGAATGCCTTCAGATCCTCGACGCCACGATACACCTTCATCGAGTCGGTACCCAGATCCTCTATCGTCGCCTGTATTGAATCCGCTCGCACGAGCTCCACTAGGAGATTCGTCGCGAGATTGGATGATACCACGATCATTTGCTGCATCAGATCGCCAACCGGGACTTCGCTTCCCGCTTGACTGTAGAGGGCGTCGTCGGAATCGTCTTCGATGCTGAACGAGGATCCGTCGACGATCGACGTGAAGCGATTCTCAACACGAACACCATCGTCGAGCGCGATGCGACCTTCGTCAATTTGACGAAACACCTCTATCATGACCGGGATTTTCATGGTGCTGGCCGCATGAAAGATCCGGTCGGCCTCGATCTCCACGGCAGTACCTGTCGTCGAATCGAGCACGGTGACTGCAATGTGTGCTCCTGGGTGTCCCGCGATTAACGTCCGAAGGCGACTTTCGAGTGATGAGGAAGAGGTGTCGGGGCCGCTGTGGCGGCAGGAAGCAAACACTATTAGAGCCGACATGCTGCAGAGCAAAATCAATAAATCCGAAGAGAAACGGGGCACGTCAACCGCTCACATGTGTTCGCAATGTGGGATAGTATGTGCTAATATAGGGATCACCTGCACTGGCTTTCACCTCCTACCAATCAACCAGGCTACTCGATCGAATGGCCGCAACATTCAACGAGCTTCCCCCCTTCCCGGGCATTCGCGACGATGGACTCGACTTCCTCGAAGAGCTTCGAAGTGAAGCGCATCAAGACCGCAGCTGGTTCAACGAGCGCAAGCATCTGTATACGGATGAGCTTCGGTGGCCTATGCGGTGCCTCGTGGCGGATGTCCTCAGAAATCTGCAAAACGGGCAGTCCTCCAAGCTGCACGGCGATCCGCGAAAATCCGTATTTCGGATCTATCGGGACGTCCGATTTTCCAAGAATAAGCGCCCGTACCAGAACCACGTGGCTTGCAAGTTCACCGTAGATCCCGGACTCGGCGAAAGTGACGGGCTCGTTTACGTGCACGTCGAGCCGCCCGATAGCTTTTTTGTCGCCGCGGGGCTTTATTCGCCGCCTGTTAAGCGGCTTCGTCCACTAAGACATCGTATCATCAATGAAGCGGCTATATGGGCCGACGTCGTGGCTAAATTGAGGCAAAACAAGCTCTCTATTCAGAGCCATGGCGATGACCTGAAGGGGATGCCACGTGGATTCGCGGAGTACCGCGATCACGAGATGGCAGACTATCTGCAGTGGACGTCCTTTCTGGTCAACCGCGACCTGGATCGTGCATCCGTGCAATCACCTGCGCTAACTTCCGCCATCATCGACTTCACAGAAGCCGCGTGGCCTCTCCTTCGCTTCGTCAGCGAGACGCGGCAGGGATGATGCCCGGTTGGTCGGGGAGCGTCTCGCGAATTCCGCCGGGACGCGCAGCAGCAGGCATTCCCGTTCACCTATCACGAAAAACCGACGCCCCACCGTGTTCTTAGGACATTTCGCTGTTGCTTTCAGCTCCAAAGCGGCTGCGCCGCAACTATCGCTCGGATCACTTTTTCTTGCGGCCCAGTTCGTGGATCTGCTCTGGCCGACGCTTCTGTTGCTCGGGATCGAGCGGGCAGCCGTCGAGCCGGGCATTACGACGGTTACGCCCCTGAACTTCATAAGCTATCCGATTTCGCACAGCCTGCTGATGGTCGGAATCTGGGGCCTGCTCCTGGGCGGCGTTTATCGGCTGGCGGGCAAGAGCGTAAAATCTGCCGTCGTGATAGGGGCCTGCGTCGTCAGCCACTGGCTGTTAGATCTTGTCGTGCACCGGCCCGACCTTCCGCTGTTGCCGGGGGAATCAGTGATGGCTGGATGGGGTTTGTGGAACTCACTTCCGGCGACATTGGTGGTCGAAGGTGCACTCTTTGCGATCGGCGTATCGATCTACTTGAGAATGACGCGCTCGACTGGACGCGCCGGTACGGTTGGATTCTGGATACTCGCGGGCTTTCTGGTCGTCATTTACGCCGCCAACGTCTTCGGTCCTCCTCCACCTGACATGACAACCGTCGCGTGGGCGGGACAACTGCAATGGCTGCTGGTGGCCGCCGCGTTCTTGGTCGACCGGAATAGAAGCTTCCGGGGCCGTATGCCCGCCGGATAGACGCGAGGTTTTTCACCGGATTAGTCC